>JAFPWH010000022.1 GCA_017395065.1 Clostridia bacterium
AAAGGTCTCCCGTGGTCAAGCGGGTCATGGTAGCCGAAACCAACACGGACGCGGCGGATTCGTTTTGCGCCGCGCCCGGCGGGACGGGGCATAGGGACATGGCGCGTTCCGAAAGTTCTGCACGGGAACTTGGGAGACCTGCCGCCGCGAAAGCGGGGGCAGGAGTCGGAGGGAGCCGTAGTAGCGGGGAAGCGGGTAATGACCGCGGAGCGAAGGGTTCCTGCATTGAGAGCGCCTCAAACAGGTCGGCGGGTGCCGATTCGCTTCGGAAGAAGCGCATGACGGAGGAGGAGATCGCGGCCATCGCGGCGAAGCACCGCATGACGAGGTTTCCGAATCTCGCGCTGACGAGGGAGAGGCTGTCACGGAAGGCGAAGGCCGAGCCGAAGTTCCGCTTCTACACGCTCTACGGGCGTGTGATGGACGAGGAGACGCTACGTTGCGCCTGGAGGTGCGTGCGCAAGGCGAAGAAAGCACCAGGCGTGGACGGGGTGGCCTGCGAGGACATCGAGCGGAGCAAGGGCGGCGTGGAAGGGTTCTTAGCCAGTATCCAAGCGGAACTCAAGGCGAAAACATACCGCGCGAGCCCGGTCAGAAGGGTCTACATCAAGAAGGCGAACGGCAAGCTGCGCCCGCTGGGCATCCCCACCGTCAAGGACAGGGTGGTGCAGACGGCGGTGAAACTCGTCATAGAGCCCATCTTCGAGGCGGACTTCCACGACTGCTCGTTCGGCTTCCGCCCCAATCGAGGCGCGCAGGACGCGGCCGAGCGGATAGCGGAGAAGGTGAAGGAGGGGAACGCGCTCGTGTACGACGCGGACCTCTCGTCGTACTTCGACACGATACCGCACGACAAACTCCTGTCGGCGTTGGAGATGCGCATCGCGGATGGAAGCGTGCTGAAACTCATTCGGCAATGGCTGAAAGCGTGCGCGCGGGAACCCAACGGCGTAATGGTGAAACCCAAGGGGAGGGGGACGCCGCAGGGCGGCGTCATATCCCCGCTTCTGTCGAACATCTACCTCCACTGGTTCGAGACGATAGCCACCCTCACGGCGAAAGCGATGGGGCAGGCCATGGCGATAGTCCGATACGCGGACGATTTCGTCCTCCTCGCGAAGAAGTGGGCGGCGGGTTTCCTCGGAAGGGTGGAGGGCATACTCGAGGGGCGCATGGGGCTGACCGTGAACAGGGAGAAGACGAAAGTCCTCGACCTGAACGCGGAACGCTCGTCGCTCTCCTTTCTGGGCTATGAGTTCAGAAGGGCGCGGGACAGGCTTTTCGGCACGGGCAGGAGGTATCTGCACTTCGGCCCATCCGCGAAGTCTGTCAAGCGGGTGTGCCGCAAGGTACACGAACACACACATTCGCGCAACGTGTTGTTGCCTGTCGGTCTCGTGGTCAAGAGGGTGAACAAGGTGCTGAAAGGATGGGGCGCGTTCTACTCGGTCGGCTACCCGTCGCGGGTCTTCCGCAAGGTGAACCACTACGTGCTGAGGCGCATGGCGAGGTTTCTCAACAGGAAGAGCCAGCGGTACTACCGGCTGAAGTTCGCGGATTCGTACTACGGCGAACTTGCGTACTACGGCCTCCACCGCCTTGCGTGGGCGGACGTGAGGAGAACTCGGAATTGACAGGAAAAAAAAATCGTATAATATACGCAAAACAACCCAAGAAAGGTAGATTCCATGGCAACAGGAAAAGCACTCGATGGAAAGCCGTATGCGGGAAATCCGCACGTACGGTTTGACGAGGGGGAAGTCGCACCGGCGGCAACGCCGAGGCGTGGGTCTCTACTCTACAA
>JAFPWH010000023.1 GCA_017395065.1 Clostridia bacterium
GCAAAGACGCCCGCCGCCTTTATTGATTGTACCCGCCGCGCGAACCGCCGTCAAGGTCAAGCTGCCGCACGCGGCAGTGGCTGCATGGTACGTACTCCAACAGGTTACGAGGCTCCGAGCTCAAAGGGTATCGCCTGCACTCGCAGATTTTCTGATTAAATGTGCGAAAAAGTATTGACATGACCATTGAACGATGCCTTTATTGGGGCTTTCGGCGATAAAGCTAAGGACTGACATATCATTACCCGCCTTTCAAAGCAAATAAAATAAGAGCTATCTGATCCAACAAAAATCAGATAGCTCTTTATTTATGAGTAATGCTTAAAGTGTTGTCAAAACGTTGTCACAAAGCCTTTTCCGACCTCGGAAACCCCGTATTTACGCGGGTTTGCAGCGTTTCGTGGATTATTCCCACTCGATCGTCGCGATCGGCTTGGGGCTTAAATCCATCAGCACGCGGCAGACGCCGGGGACTTCGGTCAGGATGCGGTCGGTGATTTTTTTCATCAGCGGCCAGGGGAGCTCGGGGACGGTCGCGGTCATGGCGTCCACTGTGTTGACGGCGCGGATGACGACGGGGTATTCGTAGGCGCGGGCGTTGTTGCGCACGCCCGTGGATTTGGTGTCCGGAATCAGCGTGAAGTACTGCCAGACCTTGCCGTTCAAACCGGCCTTGTCGAACTCGTCGCGCAGGATCGCGTCGGATTCGCGCACCATTTCAAGGCGCTCGCGGGTGATCGCGCCTAAGCACCTTACGCCAAGGCCCGGGCCCGGGAAGGGCTGGCGGTCGACCATTTTGGAGGGCAGACCCAGCGCGCGGCCGACGGCGCGTACTTCGTCCTTGAAGAGCATCTTGATGGGCTCGACCAGCTCGAACTTTTCGGCGATGTCCTTGGGCAGGCCGCCGGTATTGTGGTGGGATTTTACGAGCTTTGCGGTCTTGGTGCCGCTCTCCACGATGTCGGGATAGATCGTGCCCTGTCCGAGCAGCTCCACGCCCTTAAGCTTCATCGCCTCGTCGCGGAAGACTTCGATGAACTCGTTGCCGATGATCTTGCGCTTCTGTTCGGGATCGGCCACGCCGGCCAGCTTGTCCAAAAAGCGATCCACCGCGTCGACGTAGATCAGGTTTGCGCCCATCTGCTCGCGGAAGACCTTCACCACCTGCTCGCTTTCGCCCTTGCGGAGAAGGCCGTGGTTCACGTGCACGCAGGTCACCTGTTCCTTGCCCAGCGCCTTGATCAAAAGCGCTGCGACGACCGAGGAATCCACGCCGCCGCTCAGCGCCAAAAGCACCTTGCGGGCGCCGACCTGGGATTTCAGGTTCGCGACCTCGGCTTCGATGAAGCTTTCGGTGTTCCAGTTTCTCTCGCAGCCGGTCCTGTCCAGAAAGGCGTTCAGAAGATCGGTATAATCCTCGGGCCAGGCGGGAAGATCGGCTTTATGCGCGCCCTCATGGCCTACGGTCAGCACGGGAAGGCCCATGTCGTACAGCTCGGCGTTCACGTCGATCTTTTTGCCGTCCAGAACGTTGTTGCTGCCGCCGTTTACAACGACGCCGCATAGGCCGGGCACGGCTTTCAGCTCCTGCGCCGTTACGTCGTAGTTGAAGATCTCGCTGTACATGCCCAGGGAACGCACCTTGCGGGCGATCTCGGCGTTGCGGGTGCTGCCTACGTCTACGATTGCGATCAGGCTTCTCATTTCTTTTTTCCTCCGCGATTTGATTTCATGGGGACTTCGGTGTATACCTTTTCGGGGCGCTGCTCCAAAAGCTCGGGCTTGGCGAGCATTTCCTTGAAAACGTTTATGCCCTGGGCGTAGCTTGCGCCGCCGCAGATGCGTTCGTCCAGCGTAAGCCCTATGGGGATGACGGTCTTGAGGGCCGGGCCGTCCTTGGTGCTGAAGAGCCTGCGCTCGAACTTGCCCATGGCCAGGAAGATGCTGGTGTTGCCGAAATTGTAGAGGTGATGGTAGATCGAGGGCATGCCGATGGAGGCGATGTTGGTGATGTACATCGAGCAGTGGAAGGGGCTTACGTCGTACAGCCAGCCGGGCATCAGCCCGTACCTGTCCAGCAGGCGGGCAAGCTTTACGACCAGCTTCATCAGTATGCGGAAATGGATCAGCTTTGCCGCGAAATCCACGGTGCCGTTGTTCTCGTCCTCGTCCGCGGCCTCCTTGACCTTGGCGTCGATCTCTTTTTCGACCTCGTCGATGGTGGCGTCGGGTTCGAATTTCATCTTGACCAGCGCCTCGTCCAGCGAATCCTTGTTTTTGGCGTTCCTGAGCAGCGTCAGGGACACAACGATCTCGTTCCGGGCGAAGATCTGTGAATTCATGATGAAGCGGTTCAGGTCCGGATGCTGGCTGACGGCGCGAACGTACGCGGCGATCAGAAGCCCCATGAAGGAGACCTTGTCGCCCTGCTTGGAGCGCTTGCGGATGTAGGCGGCAAGGGGATCGTAATCTATGTAATCGGTGACCAGGTTGCAGGCGTCGTTGCGCTGCACCATGACGTACGGAGCGAACTGTACGATGGGATCAAGGTTCGACAGTCTGCGCCCGTCGGCTCTGCGTCCAAACATTTGCGTGACCTCCACGTTATTTGAATACTCATCTAAAATAATATAATAGCACAAACACGTGAAAAGCGCAATCTTTTCACGAAGAATTAAGAATGTGGGCGGATGTAAACTGTATGTTTCGGGCGGCCTTCAGGCAGGAAAAAAGCGTTTTGCGTAGAATAGTAATGCTCGAGGTGAGAAATGTGAAGGACGAAGAGCTCCGCGAAAAAGTCATATCCAGACAGCAGATCTTCGACGGCCGCATCATGGACGTGCAAAAATGGACCGTCCGGCTGCCCAACGGCGGCGAGGCGTTCCGCGAGGTCGTGCTGCACAAGGGCGCAAGCGCCGTCGTGCCCGTGGACGGGGAGGGCAACACCTACCTCGTGCGCCAGTACAGGACGCCCATCGACCGCATTTTGACAGAGATCCCCGCCGGAAAGCTGGACTATATCGGCGAAGACCGTCTGGAAGCGGCCAAAAGGGAACTGAAGGAGGAAACGGGCTTCAGCGCCGAAAACTGGACGCACCTTACCGACATGGTGACCACGCCCGGCTTTACCAACGAGCTCATCTCCGTCTACCTGGCCCGCGGCCTCACGAAGGGGCAGACGCACATGGACGAGGACGAATTTATTGATCTGGTAAAGCTGCCGCTTGACGAAGCGGTCGAAATGGTCAAACGCGGCGAGATCACCGACGGAAAGAGCATCGTGGGCCTCATGCTGGCGCAGGCAGCGATTAAGGGAGAAAACTGATGTACCGCAAAATCATCTGCGACTGGTTTCTGACGGAGGGCATCACCCCGCCCGTCCGCCTGGATTCGCCCATGTACGTCGAGGAAGCGCTGATCAGCGCGGGGCGCATCCCTTCCGAAACCACGTATGAACAGCACACGGCCTACGAATGGATATACCGCCGCGAGTGGAGCTATATCACGCGCTTTGCGACGCCCGGGGGCGGCAGGCGCGTCTTTCTGCGCGTAAGCGGCTTAAAGGGCGCCTGGCAGATGTTCATCAACGGGGCGTTGGCCTGTGAGGGAAAGGATTCGCTGGCGGAATTTGAAATCACCGCCGGCGCAAAGGAAGAAAACGAGCTCGAGATCCGCTTTGCCCCGCCCGACGCACGGGCCCTCATGCCGGTCACGGGATTTTCGGGCATGCTCAGCTTCAGGACGACCGGCGCCGCGGCGATCACCGGCATACGTTTGACCGAGGATTCGTGCGTCGCAGTCGATCTGGATTTGTCCCGAAAGGCCGAGTGCGAAATCAGCGTAAATCTCAAAAACAGCGTGGACAGTACGGGCGAAAGCGTGACCCAAAGCCTGGACATGGGCTACAATTCGCTTTTGCTTTGCTCCCTTGACGGGCAGCTCGTCAGCGAAGAAGCAAACGAGATCGAGGTCAGCGTAAGCGAGGGCGGCGCCCTCAGCGACAGGCGGGAGCTGATCACCTTCATCCCCTCCAGCGGCGTGCAGCCGCGCGGGTTCATAGGGGAGGGCGAAGAGATACTCTCGCTGGGCGAGACCGCGGGCGCGATCAGCGCCTTCACCCTTGACAGCGAGCCCGCACTCCCGTTCAGACTCATGGCGGCAAGGCACGGCCTGGAAAGCCTGAGCGCCGAGGAACTGGACGTGTATACCGCGCCGCCCGCGCTGCTGCCGGAGGACATGCTTCTGGACATCGCGGGCAGCCCGGACAGGCTCGAAAGAAGCGAAATGTGGCGCCTGACCGGCTCGGACAAGCGGCCCTACGACGAGGCAAAGGCCGCCGTGCCGTCCGGAACGCTGGGCAGGATCACGGCCTTGAGCCGCTACAGGCAGGCTGAAGCGGTCCGCGCCGAGGCGCTGGAGGCGAGAATCGGCGGCAGATACTTCGTGATCGGTTCCGCGCAGGCGCAAAACGGCGTTCCTGCTTCCTGCGCGCTGAGCGACGGGCAGGGACGGCTGCGCCCCGCCTACTACGCGCTGATCGGCGCCTGGCAGGACGAGGTCGCCTACGTCAAGGCGCCGACCTGCGTGGCGGAAGACGGCATCGTTTCGCTCGAGGTGTGCCTTGCCTGCGACCGGGAGCTTCCCCACGTCGACTCGGTCAACGTGGAAGCCTACGACGCGGCGGGATGGAAAATCGCTTCCAACTCGTTCCCCGCTGTGGCGCAGGGCTGCATCGGCCGCTTCACGCTGGAACTGCCAAAGGACGGGATCGCGATTCTGCGCGCCTGCCTTGTCAAGGGCGAGGAGAGCCGCATCAGCACGGACGAAGTGCTCTTTACGCAGGGCGTATGCTTTGAGGACGCGCCGCTTACCCAGCTGCTCGCAAGCGACGGAAAGATCACCAACGTCGGCCAGAGCGCGGCGCTGGGCGTGTGCGTGCCGGGCGCGGGGTATTTCGGCTGCCTGCTGCCCGGCGAATCCGTGACCGCCGGAAACGGCGATCCGAACGAGATTGAGGGGCTGAACATATTCATGTGATTTGCCGCGCTCCCGCGGGAGCCGGATTAAAGCAGACTTACGAAACGCGGAGGGAAGGTCGTTTATGGAAAAAATCAAGGTTGCGATCGTCGGCGCGGGAAACATCGCGCGTTCCTGCCACATGCCGGCTTATCTCAAGCGCAGCGACGTGGAAGTGACCGCCGTGTGCGACATCAATTTCGAACGGGCCAAGGACATGGCCAAGCAGTTCGGCATCCCGAAGGCCTATCCCTCGATCGAGGCGCTTTTGGCGGACGCGGAGTGCGATTACGTGGACATCTGTGTCTGGAACGGCTCCCACGCGCCCTGCGCCATCGCGGCGGCAAGGGCGGGCAAGGGCATCCTGTGCGAAAAGCCGATGGCCGCGAGCCTCGAGCAGGCGCTGGAAATGAAGGCGGAGATCGAAAAGGCGGGCGTGCCCTTCATGCTGGCCGTCTGCACGCGCTATTCGCCGCAGGCGCAGCTGCTCAAACACATGGTCGAAGAGGGCAAGCTCGGCGACATCTACTTTGCCAAGACCGCCTATACCCGCCGCCGCGGCACGCCCCGCGGCTGGTTCACCGACACCAAAAAATCCGGCGGCGGCCCGGTCATCGACCTGGGCGTGCACTGCATAGACCGCAGCTGGTACCTGATGGGCAACCCAAAGCCCGTGCGCGTCAGCGCTTCGACCAGCTACGCAATCGGCGACTATCAGACCAAGGGCGTCACGCGCTGGCGGGCGCTGGACAGCGACGTAAGCGCCTTTGACACGGAGGACAGCGCCTGCGGCATCATCCACTTTGAAAACGGCGCGAGCCTCATGTTCGAGGTCTCCTGGGCGATGAACGGCCCGGGCGAGAGCTACAGCCAGCTTTTGGGCTCCAAGGGCGGCGCGCGCTTCGACCCGTTGGTCATCTACGGCGAGGAATGCGGCTATCTTACCGACAATACGCCGACCGTGGGCAACGCGGACGTGTTCTACGAGGAGATCGACCACTTTATCGACTGCCTGCGAACCGGCAAAAAACCGATCAGCGACCTCGAGCAGGCCGTGACGATGCAGCGCATACTGGACGGCATCTACAAATCCGCAAAGCTTCACAAGGAAGTTGAGATCTGATGTTTGACCCGAGCCCCTTTGACGTGATGCCGTATCTGGAGACGGAACGGCTGGTGCTTCGCAAAATGGAAATGCGCGACGCGCCCGATATGTATGAGTATTCGCGCGACCCGCAGGTGGCAAAGCACGTTTTGTGGGAAGCGCACACGAGCGTGAGCGACACGAAGGCGTACATCCGCTACATGCTGCGCAAATACCGCGCGGGTGAGCCGTCGAGCTGGTGCATCGTCGAAAAGAGCACCGACAAGGTCGTGGGCACGATCGGCTACATGTGGTACCAGAAGGACAACAGCTCCGCGGAGGTGGGCTACTCCCTTGCGCGCAGGTGCTGGAACCGGGGCTACATGACCGAGGCGCTCAGGGCCGTGCTGGACTATACGTTCCGCGAGCTTGGCTTTAACCGCGTGGAGGCGCAGCACGAGACAGACAACGGCGCCTCCGGCGCGGTGATGCGCAAGTGCGGCATGCAAAAGGAAGGCACGCTGAGAAGCCGCCTGTACAACAAAGGCAAATACGTGGACGTCGACCTCTACGCGATCCTGAGAAAGGATTACCTTTCGAAGACGAGGGTCTGACGCTCAGACAATACAAAAAGCATACGGGTTTTTACGCCTGTATGCTTTTTGCTGTATCTTTTGCGGGAAACGGCGTAAGCTTATTCTTCGCCGTCCTCGTCCTCGCCTGCGATCTCGAGATAGCGTTCGAAGACCTTGTCGATCTCCTCTTCGTCGGTCAGGGAGGTGTACACGTCGTTGCCCTCCGCGTCCTTGTCGATGCGCAGGATCACGGCTTCGTCCATTTCGATATCTTCCATTTCCTCGGCGGGCGCCAGCACCACGTAGTCCCGGCCTTCGTATTCGAGGGTCATGAGGTGCTCGAATTTGAGCTCCTTGTCGTTTTCGTCGAGCAAAACGACGACGTTGTCTCTCTCCATGCTCAGATCTTCCATCAGCCTGTAAACCTCCGATTTTTGTGTCGATTGCGCTTCCTGCTTTTCTGCTTTTTCTTCTTTCCAGCCGCCCGCGTCCATGAACGCTTC
The DNA here is from genome assembly GCA_017395065.1 of Clostridia bacterium. Classification (GTDB taxonomy): domain Bacteria; phylum Bacillota; class Clostridia; order Christensenellales; family Aristaeellaceae; genus RUG14130. Next base: position 7,179 of record JAFPWH010000023.1, read on the forward strand.
CAGAATGTACGTGGCGGCGAGCTTGTCGATGACCTTTTTTCTGTCTTCGCGGCGAACGCCCGCGCCGATCAGAACCTTTTCCGCGCTCACGGAGCTCAGACGCTCGTCCATGAAGCGCACGTTCAGGCCGCGCTTTGTGAGCTCTTCGGCAAAGGCGCGCACCTTGCCGGCCTGCAGGCCCTCTTCGCCGCTTAAGCGCCTTGGCAGCCCCGCGACGATGCGGTCGGTTTCGTACAGGCGCGAAAGCTCAAGTATGCGCCCGACGTCCCTCTCCGTGCCCTTGGTGAAGATGGTTTCGACGCCCTGCACGGTGATGCCCAGCGGGTCGGTGACCGCGACGCCGATGCGCTTGTCGCCTATGTCTAGCCCCAGTACGCGCAATGCTGCCTCCCGTTTTCGCGCTGAATGCGCTTTGCAAGCAAAAACCCGGCAGTTCGTGCCGGGAATATGCTTTTCATTCGGCTACCTGTCTTCTTCGATGTGCTCCACGTAGAAGCGCACGAACTCCTCCAGCAATTCGTCTCTTTCCACCCTGCGGATCAGCGAACGAGCGTTTTTGTAGCTGGTGATGTAGGTGGGATCGCCGGAGATGATGTAGCCCACCAGCTGCATGATGGGGTCGTGCCCCTTGTCCTTGAGCGCTGAGTATACGTAATGGATGATGTCCCGCGCGTCCATGATCTCGTTTTCCGCCATCCATACTCACCGCCTTCGCTCATTAATCACACAATATAATAGCACAAATCGGAGGTAAAGTCCATACCTATGTCAGGAATAAATCTGTCCGAGCAGGAAATTAACAAAACGTTCGGGCAAAAAGCGTTTCAGCGCCATAAACAGCTTGTACCTGCCGCCCACGGTCTTAAGCGGCGCGGGATTGCCCGCGTAGGCGCATTTGACCACCTGCGCGGCCACGTACCCCGGTTCCATGCCGCTTAGCTCGTCCTTCTCCATGGCCGAGACGGCTTTGTCGATCCGCCCCTCGTAGATGTCGTCGCCGTCGGACCTCTTCAAGCGGTTTGCGGTAAAGCCGGTGCGTATGTCGCCGGGCATGAGCACGCAGACGCTGATGCCGAAGGGCTTAAGCTCGTTCCTGAGCGCAAGCGCGTAGGAGCTGAGCGCTGCCTTGCTGGCGGAGTACCAGGCCTGAAAGGGGATGGGGAACGCCGCCGCCGCCGAGGAGATAAAGATGATGCGGCCGCCCTCATTTTCGCGCATGTACGGAATGACCGCGCGGCAGACGTTGTCTGCGCCCATGAGATTCACGTTCATGAGCCTTTGCGCGTCCTCGGAGGAGGTGAACTCGACCGCGCCCGAAATACCGATGCCGGCGTTGTTGACCAGCAGGTCAATGTGGCCGCACTGCGAATAGATCAGGTTTACGGCGGTCAGGACCCTGTCCTCGTTTGCGATGTCGCAGGACATGTGCTTTACGCCCGCGTAAGCTCTGTCCCTGCGGCTCAGGTCCCAGACCTCCCAACCCTTTTCGAGCAGCTGCCGCGCGGTTTCGTAGCCTACGCCGCTGCCCGCGCCGGTTACGATCGCAACCAGTTTTTCCCCGTCCATAACCCTGTCCTCTCCCGGTGTCGTTTTGTGTTTTGCCCGGAACCATTGTACGATATCCGGGCTCGCCTGTCAAGTGCGCACCTGTGCGAAAGCGCCCGGAGACTTTGCCGGTCTGCCTGAATGACACTATTTTATGCTTTGCGAACGGAAATGTCAATGCGCTGTTACGATTCCTCGCCCGGGAAGGCTATTTTGTTGGCGGCGGGCGTTGTTTTTGGCTTGATTCCTGCGGGGCTTATGGTGTATAATAGAAAAAAACGAAAGGAAGCTGATGAAATGAACTGCGTGCGCATGGTGTTCCCCGGCGGAAAGCACAGGGCCTTTACGATGAGCTACGACGACGGCGTCGAGCAGGACGTCCGCCTGATTTCGACGATGAAAAAATACGGCGTCAAGGGCACGTTCAATCTGAATTCCGGCCTGTACGCCGCGGAAGGGACGGTTTACCCCAAGGGACAGGTGCACAGGCGCATGACGCGCGAAATGTGCTTAAAGACCTACGATCCCAAGATCTGCGAGGTCGCGGTGCACGGCTATCGCCACCCGTTCTGGAATCAGCTGCCCGCGGGCACGCGCATGCTGGACATCATAAAGGACAGGGAGCAGCTGGAGAGCGACTTCGATACCGTCATCCGCGGCGCGGCCTACCCCTACGGCGCCTACGACGGGGCCACGATCGATACGCTCAGGGACGCGGGGATCGTGTACTGCCGCACGGTCAACGCCACGCATTCCTTCCGCATTCCCGAAAACTGGCTGGCGCTGGACCCCACCTGCCATCACAACGACGAAAAGCTGGACGAGCTCGCAGACAGGTTCCTGGCCGCGACGGACTCCCGCGAGCCGATGCTGTTTTACCTCTGGGGGCACTCTTACGAGTTCGAGGGGATGGACAACTGGCCGCGCATAGAAAGCTTCCTTTCCAAAATCGGCGCGAACGCGGACATCTGGTACGCAACGAACATCGAGATGTACGACTACGTACAGGCGTTCAAACAGCTCCGCTTCTCGGCGGACGGCAAAACGGTCGTGAACCCCTCGGCGATGCCTGTGTGGTTCAAAGACGAAAAGCTTACGCACATGGTCGCGGGCGGCGAAACGTACCGGCTGTAAGCAAAAATCTCTCCCGCAAAGGACGGTCATACTATGAGAAGAAGCGGCGTGCTTTTGCACATTACCTCGCTGCCCACGCCCGGCGGAGTGGGAACGCTGGGCAAGGAAGCGTTTGAGTTTGTCGACTGGCTGAGGGAAGCCGGCATGGGGATCTGGCAGGTGCTGCCGGTCGGGCCCACGGGCTACGGCGATTCGCCCTACCAGAGCACCTGCACCCACGCGGGCAACCTGATGATGATAGACTTAAGGAACCTGTACGACCTGGGGCTGCTCTCGCGCCGCCCGCAGGACATGATGTCCCGCCTGGACACCTATTCCGACGAGATGCGCGAAAAGAAGATCGGCGTGCTGCGCTTAAGCTTCAGCGAGCACTACGCCGAGGTCAAGCCCAAGGTCGACGAGTTCTTCGCCTCCCACGACGATCTGAACGACTTTGCGCTCTTCCGCGCGCTCAAGGATTACTTCGACGACCGCAAGTGGCCCGGCTGGCCGGACGCCGCGATCCGCTTCCGCGAAGAGAACGCGATGGAGTACTACAGCCGCATACTGCGCGACGAGATCGAGTTTTACAAATACACGCAGTATCTTTTCTTCAAGCAGTGGTCGGAGCTCAAGGAATACGCGAACAACAAGGGCATAAAGCTGCTGGGCGACATGCCGATCTACGTGGCGGAGGATTCGTCCGACACCTGGGCAAACCCCGAGATCTTCCAGCTGGACGAGGACAGGCGGCCTACGAAAGTCGCGGGCGTTCCGCCAGATTACTTCAGCGCCGACGGTCAATTGTGGGGAAACCCTCTCTACAACTGGAAGGCGCTCAAGCGCAGCGGCTACGCCTGGTGGCTCAAGCGCTTAAAGACCGCGCAGGAACTGTATGACATGGTCAGGCTCGACCACTTCATCGGCTTTGCCAACTACTACGCGGTCAAGGCCGGCGCGAGGACCGCCAAGGTCGGCAAATGGGAAAAGGCGCCGGGCTTCAGCTTTTTCAGGTGCGTAAAGAGCAACCTGCCGGAGCTCGAGATCATCGCCGAAGACCTCGGCGTGGTGTCCAAGCGCGTCAAAAGGCTTTTGCGCCGCACGGGCTACCCCGGCATGAAGGTCATGCAGTTCGGCTTCGACAGCGACGAGCTGAACCCGCATTTCATCCTGAACGTGGGGGAGAACTGCGTGCTGTACACAGGCACCCACGACAACGACACTGCAACCGGCTGGTGGGAAAGCGCGCCTGAAAAGACGAAGGAATTCGCGCGCAAATACCTGCCCGAGCGCTCGACGATCGCAAAGAGCATGATGGAAGCGGCCCTGGGCAGCATGGCCGAGACCGTCATCATCCCCGCGCAGGACGTGCTGGGCCTTGGAAGCGAGGCCAGAATGAACACCCCCGGCACGGTCGGCGGCAACAACTGGAAATGGCGGCTCAAACCCGGCGAGCTGACCGACAAGCACGCGATACAACTAAAGGACATGAACGTATTTTTCGGACGGAATCTGGAGGGGAAACAATGACGAAGGCACAAATGATCATAAAGGACGCTGAGCGCATATTGAAAACCGAACACGGCACGACCCTGAAGGAAGCAAGCGGCAGCGCGCTTTGCGCCGCCGTCGCCCGGGCAACGCTTTTGGCCGTCGGAGACGACTGGGCAAAGAGCCGCGAAAAGCTCGAAAAGGGCCGCCGCGCCGCCTATATTTCAGCGGAATTCCTGACCGGCAGGGCGATTTGCAACAACTTAAATTCGCTGGGCCTGCTCGAAGAGGTCCAAAAGCTGCTTTCGGCCCGCGGTGCGGACGTCAACAAGTTGGAGGACGAAGAGGACTCGGCGCTCGGCAACGGCGGTCTTGGGCGCCTGGCGGCGTGCTTTCTGGACAGCGCGGCCGCGCTCGATCTGCCGCTTGGCGGCTACGGTCTCAAGTACCGCTATGGCCTGTTCAAACAGACCGTGGTCGGTAATGAGCAGGTCGAGGTGCCGGACGACTGGACGGCCCTTAGCGACAACTGGACGATCCGCCGCGACGAGGACAGCGTGATCGTGGAACTGAGCGACGGAAACATCAGGGCCGTGCCCTACGACATGCCGGTGATCGGCTACGGCACGCGCAACGTCGGCACGCTGCGCCTTTGGCAGACGGAGAGTTTAAAGGAATTCGACTTTGCGCTGTTCAACGACTACCGCTACGAGGAAGCCTGCGCAAACAAGAACAAGGCCGAGGACATCGTGAAGGTGCTCTATCCCAACGACTGGAACATCGAGGGCAAGCGCCTGCGCTTAAAGCAGGAATACGTGCTTTCGAGCGCCTCGCTGCAGGACCTTCTGCGCTGCTACGAAAAAATGCACAAGAGCTACCGAGCCCTGCCCGATTACGCCGCGGTGCAATTGAACGACACGCATCCCGTGCTGGCGATCCCGGAACTGATAAGGCTGCTGACGAAAAAGGGCGTAAGCTTCAACACCGCCTGCACCTACGCCGGTAAAATGTTCGCCTTCACCAACCACACGGTCATGCCCGAGGCGCTGGAAAAGTGGGACATGGCGCTCGTAAAATCCGTAAACGAAGAGATCGCGGCCATCCTCAAGCGCTTGAACCGCAGGAGCCTGCGCGAAACGGGCTTAAGCCTCATAAAGGACGGCATGATCCACATGGCCGACCTTGCGGTGTACATGTCCTTCGCGGTAAACGGTGTGGCGAAGATCCATTCGGAGCTTGTGAAGACTTCGCTGTTCCCGGCCTGGTACCGCCTGTATCCCGAGAGATTCCACAACAAGACCAACGGCGTCACCCAGCGCAGATGGCTGAGCCTTTGCAACAAGGAACTGTGCGGCGTGCTCGCTTCTCATACGGACAAGGACTTCGTGAAGGACCTTTCCGTGCTTGGGCAGATCAAGCCCACGAAGCAGCTGGCAAAGGAGCTCGCCGGGGTAAAGCAGATCAAGAAAAAGCAGCTCAGCAAGTACCTGAAGCACTTTTTCTCCGCGGACATCCCGGAAAGCTTCGTCTTCGACATTCAGGTAAAGCGCCTGCACGAATACAAGCGACAGTTGATGAACGCGCTGAGCATCTACGACCTCTACCTCGACGTCAAAGCGGGCAAGCTCAAGGACCTGCCGCCCGTCGCCTTCCTGTTCGGCGGCAAGGCCGCGCCCGGCTACGCGCGGGCCAAGGCGGTCATCCGCTATATAAACGAACTGAGCTGCCTGATCAACGCAGATCCCGACGTGAAGGACAAAATGCGCGTCATGTTCGTGCCCAACTACAACTGCTCCTTAGCCGAAAAACTGATCCCCGCCGCGGACTTCTCCGAGCAGATCTCGCCCGCGGGCACCGAGGCCAGCGGCACGGGCAACATGAAGTTCATGATCAACGGCGCTGTGACGATCGGCACCTGGGACGGCGCGAACATAGAGATCGCGCAGGCAGCGGGTGAAGAAAACGAGTTCATCTTCGGCGCGCGGCTGGAGGAGATCGAAAAGATCAAAGACAGCTACGACACCAAGGCGATCTACGAAAGCGACGAGCACGTGCGCCGCGCCGTGGACAGCCTGACCGACGCGGGCTTTGCGGACGAAGACGGCGCCCTGAGCGAACTCAAAACTTCGCTGCTCGAAGGCGCGTCCTGGCACAGCGCGGACCACTATTACGTGCTCAAGGACTTTGCTTCCTACCGCGAGGCGCGCCTGAAGGCCTATGAAACCTACGCGAAAAACAAAGCGGCCTTCGACATGATGTGCCTTAAGAACACGCTTTCGAGCGGCCTGTTCTCCTCCGACCGCACGATCAAACAATACGCAGAGGAAATCTGGAAGATTTAAGAGGCTGAATGATACACGGAAATACGCTGGGCCTGCGCGAAAGCGTGCTCAGAGAAATGGAAAAGCTGTACGACATAAGCTTCGACCGCAGCTTCTTCCTGCCGGACAGACTGCTTGGCCTGCTCGTGGGCTTCACGGAGCAGCTGAACCGGGAAATCATGGTCTACCTCGACCGAAACGGCGAAATTCTGGAGGTCGCGGTGGGCTCCATCTCCCAGGTGGGGCTGACCGAAATGCACCTGCGCCGCGACCTCGACCGCCTGACGGGCTTTCGCTGCATCCACACGCATCCCGGCGGGAACGCCCGTCTGAGCGAGGTCGATCTGCAGGCGCTCAGGCTCCTGCGCTTCGACGCGATGTGTGCCGTCGGCGTGGAAAACGGCCTGTGCACCGGCATCAGCGCGGCGTTTCTGGGCGAGGTGGAGTACGGCCGGCTGTCGGTGCGTGTGCTCGGGCCTCTGAAGCCCGGGCGCGTTCCGCAAAGCCAGTGGCTCAGGGAGATCGAGCTCAGCGAGGAGGCCGTTCAGGCTGCCATCGCGCAGGGCGGCATCACCGAGCAGGCCGAAAAAGCGATGCTGATCTCGGTCGACGACAACGATTCGCTGGACGAGCTCGCGGCCCTGACCGATACCGCAGGCGCGGTCATCGTAAGCCGCGTGCTCCAGCGCTTGAGCCATCCCGATCACGCGACCTACATCGGCAGCGGAAAAGCGCAGGAGCTCGGCCTCGAATGCCAGACGCTGGACGTGGATCTTGCGATCGTGGACGGAGAACTGACCGCCTCGCAGCAAAAGAACCTCGAAGCGGCGCTGGGCGTAAGGGTCATCGACCGTACCAGCCTGATCCTCGACATCTTCGCCCGCCGGGCGACGACGGCCGAGGGCAAACTGCAGGTGGAGCTTGCCCAGCTCAAATACCGCCTTCCGCGCCTTGCGGGTTCGTCCGAGGGCCTTTCGAGGCTGGGCGGCGGCATCGGCACGAGGGGCCCCGGCGAAACGAGGCTCGAAACCGACAGGCGCCACATCCGCACGCGCATCGACGAACTCACCGCGCAGCTTGGCGAGCTCAAAAAGCAAAGGGAAATGCGGCGCAGCCGCCGCGCGAAAAACGAAAACGTCACCGTCGCGCTGGTCGGCTACACGAACGCCGGCAAAAGCACGCTGCTCAACGCGCTCTCCGGTTCCGACGTGCTGGTCGAGGACAAGCTGTTCGCCACGCTCGACCCGGTTACGCGCAGGATCAGCCTGCCCGAAAACCGCGAGTGCGACCTCGTGGACACGGTCGGCTTTATCAACAAGCTGCCACACTCTTTGGTGGAGGCGTTCAAATCCACGCTGGAGGAGGCGGTGTACGCCGATCTGCTGGTCGTGGTCAGCGACGTGTCTTCGCCGTTTTATCTGCAGCAGCGACGCGTGGTCTCTCAGGTGCTAAGCGAACTCGGCGCTTCGGACAAGCCTGTGATCGAGGCGCTCAACAAGTGCGACCTTGCGCCCGCCGGCTTCGAAATGGGAACGGGCGACACAGCCGCGATCTCCGCATTGAACGGAACGGGGCTGGGCGAGCTTAAGCAACTGATCTCCGACAAGATCGCGAGCCTCCGCCACAGGGTCGAAATACTGATCCCCTACAGCAAGGGCGCGGTGCTTTCGCTGATCCACAAAAAGGGGCAGGTCGAAAGCGAGGAGTACACGGACGAGGGCACGAAAGTCGTGTGCCTGCTCGACGCGGTGCTCTACGCCCGCGTGGAAAAGGAACTGAGAGGCGCGCCCGATGTCTGATATGCTGGACTATCTGCGCGCCTTCGGGCAAACGCCCTTTTCCGCGCGACCCTTCAACGCCGTGGACAATCTGGTTTTGGCCCAGCTTTCCTACCTCGATTATTCGGGCGCGGCGGAAAAAATGCCCTGCGCCTTGAACAAGCTCGACAGCGGCGTCACCTTCGGCGTGATGGAAAAGGACAACAAAGCGCTTTTCTCTCTGGCAGCCGGCAGCGCGCGCTTCGGCGGCAGCACTGCGCTGGGCTACGCGGACGTCTTTTCAAAGGAGCATACCAGCCAGTTCGCCGCCGTGTGCTTCAGGCTCGTCGACGGCAGCGCCTACGTGTCCTTCCGGGGCACCGATTCCACGCTCGTGGGCTGGAAGGAGGACTTCATGCTCTCCTTCACCACGCCCGTGCCCGCGCAGGTCCTGGCCGCGGAATACTTAAGCCGCGTTGGCCGGGCGCTCGGCTGCCCGCTCAGGGTGGGCGGCCACTCCAAGGGCGGAAACCTCGCCATCTACGCGGCCGCGTTCTGCAGCCGTCCGGTGCAGGACGACATCGTCGCGGTCTACTCCAACGACGGTCCGGGCTTTGAAAAGCGCGTCCTCGAAAGCGAGGAGTATCTGAGGATCAAACCGCGCATACGGCGCTTCATTCCCGAATCCTCGGCCGTCGGCATACTGATGGACAGCGATTCCGAGGTCTGCATCGTAAAATCGAGCGCCTTCGGGCTGGGACAGCATAACCCCTACAGCTGGCAGACGGCGGGGGAGGGCTTCGTCACCCGCAGCGAAACCAGCATGAGCAGCGAAATCATAAGCCTGTCGCAGAGGGATTGGTTTAAGTGCCTGAGCGAAGATAAGCGCAGGCAGTATACCGACATGCTCTTCGACATCCTCTCCGCCGGCAACGCCCGCACGCTCAGGGACATCCGCCGGGACCCCGGCCAGCTCGTCAGCGCCGTGCGGGCCGTGATGAACCTGCCCGCGGAGGACAGGGCAAATCTGACCGAATTCGTAAAGCAGGTCTTCAGCAGCCTCTACGCAGGCGGCAGCGCGGCGGTGAAGCGCAAGTACGCTTCGATGGTCGACTTCATAAAGCTCAAGCTCGGCCGCCCGGACGAATAGCGGCAGGGCGGGCCGCGCGGCGTTCTCTAACGTTGAATTAACCAAAAAACGTTTGAAACGCATAAGCGCATGTGCTACAATCTCTTAAAAGCAATGAAGGGGAAAGTAGTCTTTCCGTTCGCGTTTTTCAGAGAGATGGGTCGGCGGCTGAAAGCCCATCAGCGCGGGACAAGACGAAGGTTCGCCCCGGAGCTCCCGCACTGAAGGGATGTAGGCGCGGGCGGAGCCGTCCCCGTTAGCGGACACAAAAGGCGCAGGTTTACCCTTCGATCGGGCAAACGGGCGTAAATTAGGGTGGTACAGCGTTTATTCGCCCCTGCTTCGGCAGGGGTTTTATTTTTTCGGAGGGAAAGAACTATGCAGCAAAAAATCGAAGAGATACGCGCAAGGGCTTTAAGCGAACTCAAAAGCGTATCCGACAGCAGGTCGCTTGACGAATTGAGGGTAAAGCTGCTGGGCAAAAAAGGCGAGCTCACCGGCATACTGCGCTCGATGGGTCAGGTGGCGGCGGATCTGAGACCGAAGATCGGCCAGTGGGTCAACGAGGCGCGCGAGAGTATCGAAAACGCCATCGCCGAGGCCCAGAAGCAGATCGCGGAGGCGGAGCTTGAAAGGCAGCTGGAAAGCGAAAAGCTGGACGTCACCATGCCGGTTCAGGACAGGAGCGAGGGCAGCCTTCATCCGATGAGCCTGGTGCTGGAAAAGCTGTTTGACATATTTACCGGAATGGGCTTCGAGGCCGTGGAAGGCCCGGAGGTCGAATACGATCACTATAACTTTGAACTGATGAATATCCCCAAAAACCATCCCGCAAGAGACGCGCAGGACACGTTCTACGTGGATGACAACATCGTACTGCGCACCCACACGTCCCCCGTCCAGGCGAGGATCATGACCACGCGCAAGCCTCCCATCCGCATCGTGAGCTTCGGCAGGGTGTACCGCGCGGACGAGGCAGACGCGACGCATTCGCCGGTGTTCCACCAATTGGAAGGCCTGGTCATCGACGAAAACATTTCGATGGGCGACCTGAAGGGCACGCTGGACACCTTTGCCCGCAGGCTCTACGGCGAGGGTGTTACGACGCGCTTCCGCCCGTCGTTCTTCCCGTTCACCGAGCCCAGCGCGGAGGTGGACCTGACGTGCGCGGCCTGCCGCGGCAAGGGCTGCCGCGTGTGCAAGGGCACGGGCTGGATCGAGGTGCTGGGCAGCGGCATGGTCAACCCCAAGGTGCTCGAGATGTGCGGCATCGACAGCAAGAAATACTCCGGCTTCGCTTTCGGCATGGGCGTGGAGAGGCTGAGCAACCTGAAATACAACATTACCGACATGCGCTCGCTCTATGAAAACGACATGCGCTTTTTGAAGCAGTTCAGGGGTTAAGGAGGATACCGCCATGAAAATACCGATGAGATGGCTGAACGAATATACCAAAATTGAAATGCCCGCCGAGGAATACGCCAAAAGAATGATCATGACCGGCACCGCGGTCGAGGGCTGGGAAAATACGGCCAGATTCACGAACGTCGTCGTGGGAAAGGTAATTACCTGCGAAATGCATCCGGACAGCGACCATCTGCACGTATGTATGGTCGACGTGGGGCAGGCCGAGCCTTTGCAGATCGTCTGCGGCGCGCCGAACGTTGCGGCGGGGCAGCTGGTGTGCTGCGCGCTGGAGGGCGCTTCTCTTCCCGGCGGCACGATCAAAAGGGGAAAGATCCGCGGCGTCGAATCCTGCGGCATGCTCTGCTCGGGTCCCGAGCTCGACGTTCCCGAAAGCCTCTATCCCCACTGCGGCGACAAGGGCATCATCGTTTTGAACGAGGACTATCCCCTCGGCATGCCCGCAAGCGAGGTCTTCGGCCTGGGCGACGACGTCATCGAATACGAGATACTGGCCAACCGCCCGGACTGCCTGAGCGTTTGGGGCATCGCCCGCGAGAGCGCCAGCGTCCTTGACGAGCACTTCGTACTGCCCGAGATCAGCTTCAGCGAAACTGGCAAGGGCACGTTTGACGACTACGCCAAGGTACGCGTGGAGGAAGAGACGCTCTGCCCCAGGTACTGCGCGAGGATCATCACGAACGTCAAGATCGGCCCCTCTCCCAAGTGGATGCGCGAGTACCTGCACGGCGCGGGCATGCGCTCGATCAACAACATCGTGGACATCACCAACTTCGTCATGCTGGAGACCGGCCATCCGATGCACGCCTTCGATCTGAGCAAGGTGCGCGACAACACCATCGTCGTTCGCAGAGCGCACGAGGGCGAGATCCTCAAAACGCTGGACGGCAAGGAGCATACGCTCAGCAGCGAAATGCTCGTCATCGCGGACAACGAGGCCGCCACCGGCCTTGCCGGCATCATGGGCGGCGAGGAGAGCGAGATCGTGAGCGACACCGCGAGCGTACTGTTCGAGTGCGCGCAGTTCGAGCGCGGCAACAACCGCGTGACCGCGAGGACCCTCGGCATCCGCACCGAATCCAGCGGACGCTTCGAAAAGGGCGTGTGCGCCGAAACCTGCATGGAGGCACTCAACCGCGCGTGCATGCTGGTCGAAATGCTGGGCTGCGGCGAGATCGTGCCCGGCGCGTTCGATCACTATCCGAACCCCGCGCCGCAAAAGGTCATCACCGCCGACGCGAACCGCATCCGCGCGAGGATCGGCGTCGACGTGCCCACCGAGAAAATGGAAGACATACTGCTGTCCTTAAACATCGACACCGAGACGGACGGCGACACGCTCACCTGCACCGTGCCCGCCTACAGGCAGGACATCGAAGGCGAGGCGGACCTCAGCGAGGAAGTGCTGCGCATGTACGGCTACGAGCACATTCCTTCGACGCTGATGAGCGGAGAGACCATGCCGGGCTTCAGGAACGAGGCGCAGTCCTTCAACATGGGCATTAAAAAGACTTTGGTCGGTATGGGCTTCTTCGAGGCGCAGTCCTTCAGCTTCATTTCCCCGACCTGGCTTCAGAAGCTGGGGCTCAGGGAGGACGACAGCCGCTTGAACTGCGTGCGCATCCGCAATCCCCTGGGCGAGGACACCTCTGTCATGCGTACGACCCTGGTGCCCAGCATGCTCAACTCCCTGTCCCTCAACATGAACCGCGGAAACGTGAGCGCGCGCCTGATGGAGGTCTCGCCCGTATTCGTGCCGGGCGGCGAGGGCGAGCTGCCCGAGGAGCATCCCTGGCTGATCGTCGGCATGTACGGCGAAGGCGCGGACTTTTATGAGCTCAAGCGCGTCGTCATGTGCCTGTGCGCCTGCTACGGCTTAAAGCCGGACGTGCAGCCGGGCGGCGACGGCTACTATCATCCCGGCCGCAAAGCGGAGCTTTCCGTCCGCGGCGGCAGCGTGAAGCTGGGCCAGATCGGCGAGATCCATCCGACGATCGCAAAGAACTTCGACCTGAGCGAAAGGGCCTACGTCGCCCAGATCGACGTAAAGGCGCTCAAAGCCTGCCGGGTGGAGATGGGCGCGATCAAGCCGCTGCCCAAATTCCCCGCCGTGAGCCGTGACATCGCGCTGGTCGTGGACGACGCAGTCGGCGCGGGCACGCTGCTTGGCACCATCGAAAAAGCGGCCGGCAAGCTCTGCGAGAGCGTAAAGCTGTTCGACGTGTACAAGGGCGAACGCCTGGGCAAAGACAAAAAGAGCCTTGCCTACACCGTCACCCTGCGAAGCCCCGACCACACGCTTACCGACGCGGAGATCAACGCCGCGATGGAAAAGGTGCTTTCGCAGGCCGAAAAGCTGCACGGCGCCGTGATCCGAGCCTGAAACAACCAAACGAAAAACAAAGCCGCCTTGTGCGTATGCGCAGGGCGGTTTTGTCGTAAACAGCGCCGCTTCACCTGAGCAGCTCGGGCGGGGCGGTCAGGCCGCGGGGGCGCACTAAGTAATTGTCCGTCCATTCGCTTCCCCGGGTCCGGTAGGCGTCGGGGCCGTACCATTTGTAGTCGGGATTGGCGTTGTGGAGCGTGCCGAAGCCGTTGAAGCGGTCGCCGCAGACGATGAGCTCGAGCTCGTGCTCCCCGGCGCAAAGTGCGGGCAGCTTCAGCTGCCACGGCTGCATGTACACGATCCCCGCGTCCTTGCCGTCGATTTTTACGCTCACGACGGGCGAGAACGCGTGCTTAAGCCTGAGCACGGGCGCTTTCTCTTCGCTGTCCAGACAGAAGCGGTAGAAGTAGCTTATGTTGCCCGTGTAGAACGGAAGGTTCTGCCGCGTAAGGTCGTCGTGCTCGAAATGTGAAGGCATGCGCGTCAAAGTAAGGCGCGTTCCGCGAACGTCCACGCCGAAAGAGCCGAGGACGTACATGCTTTCGAGGTTGGTTCGGCGCGTGAGCGGAATCTGCAGCGAGAGCCGGTTTTCGCCCTTTTTCACCCGGGGCAGCGCCAGCGTTTTGATGTCCTCGTCCACGTACCAGCCCGTGGTTCGGGTGCACACGCTCTCTCCGTTCAGCTGTACGCAGGCGTTTTCGGGCTGCTCGAGGGCGAGCTTAAGCCCCTCGAATTCCTCTTCGGACCAAAATACCGCTTCGAGGCGCGCCGTGTGCCGCGCTTGTTCTGCGGGAACCAGCCAGGGCTGCACCTGATCGCCGTTGCGCACGGGCAGCCCCGCTGCGATCCTCAGCGCGTTGTCGGCGCGCAGTATGTCGTCCGCTTCATGGAAGGGTTCGTCGTCCAGCGCGTATAGCACCCTGTCGAGCAGCAGCGCGTTGGGCTCGTGCAGCACGGTTTTTTCGATCCTGTCAAGCCGCATGAAGGGCGCGGGCGGATCGGCGGGGAGCTTCGGTTTTTTTGCCGCACCCGGCGTCAGGCGAAGCAGAAGCGAATCGTGGCTGTACGCCCGCCAGACGACGTACGTGTCGCCGCCGTCTTGCCGCGCGCCTGCTTCTTCTATGCTCCCGTCCTGCGCGTTCAGGATCACGGGACGCCAAAACCCCCTGATTTTCACTTCGTAATCGGTAAAGGCGGCGCTCTTTTCGTCCCGCACGTGGGAAAGGAAAAGGATTCTCTCGGGGCCGTCCTGCCTCAAATTGAAGACGAGATTGTCCGGACGCTTTCCGCCGGACAGGCTCCTTACGTCGACGTCCCGGAAACCCTCCAGCGCCTTGAGAAGGCTATAGCGGTCGCCGTGCACCTGAAGCGCGCTTTGCCACGTCGGCTTGGCCTCGCCTGAGGGCGCGCCGTCGACGAGCGCAGGCGCACTGCCCAGCGTGATCAGCGTTCCGCCCGCCCGGACGAAAGCGTTCAGCGCGTCCAGCGTCGTTTTGCGCACGGTCAGGATATCCGGCACGATCATGGCCTCATAGGCGCATTCACCGACCTTCAGCTTTCCGCCGCCCGCGCTCCAAAGCCCTGGCAGCAGGGCCTCCGAAATATAATCGTAGTCGATCAGCCCGTAGAGCAGCCACTGCGCCAGATTTTCGAATTGCGCGTCCATCTCGCTGCGCTCTTCCTGCGTCTGGCTGTTCGGGCCGAAACGCAGCCAGTAGCTTTCGATCGGGTGGAGCACGCCCACGCGTACGATGGCTCTGCCCCTCGTAAGCTGTGTGTTTATGCGGGCGAAATAGTCCTCGAGCGGCTTATAATACCGCCACCAGGGGGATTGAGGACCGATGGAGGCGGGCCAGTCGCGCTTGGCCTCCCCGCCCATCGACATGAACGTCAGGTGATGCACGCGCGTCGTAACGCCCAGCGCGGCCAGCCAGTCGCCCTGCAGCTTGTGGTCGAGGAAGCTCACGTCCCATTCGAGCACCCCGTACAGCTCGCATACCAGCCCCTCGCGCCCCATCTGCCTGCGCACGGACTCGGCCTGCTTGACGGTCGTCAGCTCAAATTGGTTTGCGAGTATGTCCACGCCCGGCAGCTGCTGTGCGCGGTACTGGCGCATCGTCTCGCCCAGCGCCAGCGTCTGGCTGAAGAGCGTCCGCTCGGACAGGAAATGCCCCGTGTAGGCGATGCCGTGTTTTTCGCACCATGCGCCGATCCTGTCGCCGTAGCAGGCGGCGAAGCGCTCCGTCACGAAATCGTGATAGCGGTAGCGCCATACGCTTTGGCCGGAGGAGATCTCCCACACGAGCTCCGGCGCGACGTCGAGGATGCTTCGGCCCCATTTTTTGCGGAAGGCGTCGTTCATGTCCTCGTTGTAGGCGAGCGTCGCGCGCGGGGAAGAGGGGAAGGGCAGGCAGTACTTGCCCTTCATGTGGGGCTCGTCCGTAAAGATCGCGGGCACGCAGGCGCCGATATCGGCCCTGAGCGTTCCGTAGTACCTTTCGTGCGTGAGCTTCAGAAATGTATCGGTCGCCTCGGGCGAAAACACGTCGGAATAGGTCTCGCCGTTGAACCAGCCGCTCTCGCGCATCAATTCCACCCAGGCGTGATACGCGCCGTTTTCGCTGAGCGAATACGATTCGAGCTTTCCGTCTTTAAAGCGTATGTCGTAGGAGCACAGCCTGTAGCCGCGGGGCTTTTCGCCGCGATGTACGCGCTCGTCAAATTCCGCTCTGCCCGAACAGATATCGTCCGGCACGCTTTGCGAGATCGCAAGCACGCGGGAGCGGTAGGCCATGTTCCGCGTCACCAATCCGCCCGCGCAGCCGCTCGGGAAGCGCTCTTCGTCGTACAGCCAGCAGTACATGCCCTTTTCGCGCAGATTCCTGACCGCGTGCGCGACCAGGTCCATATACTCGTCGCTCAGGTACGGAACGTCCATGCCGGTACGGGGGTGCACCATCGCGCCGCCCATGCCCATCTGTTCGAAATCCTCGATTTGCCGGTCGATCCTGTCCTTCGTGACGCGGCAGTTCCACGCCCAGAAGGGCACGCCCCGGTATTCGCCCGGCGGCGCCGAAAAGACGGCCGCGTCGAAGGGAGAAGCGTTTTTTGGGTACAGCATGTTCAGTCCTCCGCTTTTCTGTCCGGTTCAAAGGGAATGGTGACGCGCGCGCCGATGATCCCTTCGCCCTCCGCGGCAAAGACGGCGTCTTTGCCCTCGCAGGCGAGCACCGCAAGCGCCCTTGCGCGATACAGCCTGACCTCCGACGCGTCAAAGCCGGTAAGGTCGGTGGGGGAGGCGGTGCCAAGCGCCAGCAGCCTTGCGCCGGAAGAGGAGACCTTGACCGTGCGCTCGTCGAATACGCGCAGGTTCCCGCCCTCGTCGCCCAAACAGATGTCGATAAAGGCGAGCTGCCCCTTTCGCGTAAAGGCAGCCGTGTCGCTTGTCAGCGTAAGCTTCGCTTCTTTGCCGGGCGTGCTCAGGCGCGAAACGCGGCCCATGGAATCGACCGCCTCGAGCGTTCCGCTTTTGTAGGCGAGCTCGAAGGCGGCGACGAAGTCGCAGGCCTTCGCGCTTGCGATTTCCCTGCCGTTTAAGTAAAGCGTGACGCGCGGCGCGTCGGTGTAGACGAAGACCCGGAGCGGCCTGCCCTCGTGCCCGGCGAAATCCCAGCAGCTGTAACGCTCGGGGTACGACCAGTAGGAGACCTGCCCCTCGCTTTCGTAGCGCCACGGGGGCTGCACGGCGACGTAGGGTCTGTCCAGCCGCCCCCAAACGGCGTCGCGCAGGTAGGACTGCGGGCGCTTTACGCCGCAGATATCCAGATCGCCGCAGTGCGCGAGCCGCCAGGGGAAGCCCTCAAAATAGCCGGTTGCGCCGCTGTCATGGATCGCGCCGATGCCGGCCTCGCCCAAATAGTCGACGGCCGACCAGATAAAGTCGCCCAGCACGCGGCTGCTGGCCTGCACGGCCCTTTCGTTTTCACGCACCTCCTGCGCCACGGATTCGGTGCCGATGATGAACCTTTCGGGGTACTTTTCAAGATCCTTTTCGTAGCGCCGGAACATGTAGTTGTAGCCCGCCGCGTCCAGGGGCGCGAAGGTCTCTCGGCTCAGAAGGTCGAACCAGTCTTTTTCGCTGTCCCGGCTCAGGTTGGCCTCCAGCATCTGCGCCCTTTTGGGAGAAATGTTGTTGAGCGCGGAGACGAGCAGGCGCGTCGGGTCGACGCTCCGAATGAAATCGCACATTTCGCGCGCGATCGCGTAGCCGTTCAGGCTGCCGTCGCGCTCGGGGATCTCGTTGCCGATCGAGCGCAGGAGCACCGAGGGATGGTTGTGATCCTGCCGGATCATCGAAAGCAGATCGCTTTTCCACCACGCGCCGAACCAGAGGTGGTAATCGTAGGGATTTTTGCCCCAGTTCCACATGTCGGTAAATTCGTTCAGCACGATCAGCCCTTCCTCGTCACAGGCGTCGAGGAAGGCGCTGGACGGGGGATTGTGCGCCGTGCGCACGGCGTTGAAGCCGTTTTGCTTAAGCAGTCGCGCCTTGCGCTTCTCCGCGTCGGGGTAGGCCGCCGCGCCGAGAATGCCGTTGTCGTGATGTACGCAGCCGCCCCTGAGCTTGATCGCTTTCCCGTTGAGAAGCAGGCCCTTTTCACGGTCGAGCTTCACGCTGCGAAAGCCAAGACGCCCGCTTACTGCGTCTTCTTCCGTGCCGTCCCGGGTCAGCGTGAGCGTGTAGCTGTACAGGTACGCGTCGTCCGGCGACCAAAGGCGCGGATTCGGCAGCGGGAGCGTGCAGTTCAGTTCGCCCTCGCCGCAGTCGAAGACGCCCGAAGCGGCGAGCTTTCCGCCTTTGTCAAAGATGCTGAGCTTTGCCTTGAGCGCCTGTCCCTTCGCGCCGAGGAGGGCGGCGCTGCACGCGATGTACGAGTTTTCGCCGTCCGCGACGGGTTTCAGCATCGCGCCGCGCGGGTCAAAGCAGATCTCGCCGCCCGTCAGCAGGCTGACCTCCCGGTAGATGCCGCTGCCCGCGTACCAGCGGGAATTGGGGGCCGCGCCGGAGGCGAGCGTCACGCGCAGCTTGTGCGTTTTGTCGCTGCCGCTCGTGTCCACGGGCGCGACGAAGGGAACGTAGCCGTGCGGTTCGCGCGCGGCCGGCACGCCGTCCACGTAGACCTCTGCGTTCTGGTACGCGCCGTCAAAGTATACAAAGGCGCGCTTTGCGTCCTCCGGCAGTGCGAAATCTTTCGTGTATTCCAGATCGACCGCGGGAAAATAGCCGCCCGCGCTGCCGCTCTTTTCCGCGGCGGAGCGCGGCTTGTGAATGCTTTGATCGTGGGGGAGGGTGACTTCGAAGGGTTTGCCGCCGGGCGTCTCGCGGCACAGCCAACCCGCGTTGAAATCCGTCTTGAGCATGTTTCTTCTCCCTTGCGTTTGATGGTATGATTATAAAAAACTTGCGCGCGCTTGTCAATCGCGCTGGACAATTCCGCGCCGAAAAGTGTATAATATGCAAAAAACAGGGGGACGAGCGCATGGAACTGATCCGGGTGGACGTGGACAGGCAGCCCGATATTCGCTTTCAGGACGGGGGTCTCAGGCACGCGGCGGGCGTGCGCAGCTATCAGATTTTGCGGGCCAACCGCGCCTTTCCGGACGAAGCGGAGGGCCTCGGCTGGACGTACAACCACGCGCCCATGCTGTGCTGGTACGCGGGGCGCTTTTACGTGGAATACTTATCCGACCCCGTCAGCGAGCACGAGGCGCCGGGACACACGCTGCTCACCTCCAGCCCGGACGGCATTCACTGGGAGACGCCGCGGGTGATCTTTGAAAGCATCCGCGTAAGCCTTTCCTGCTACAAAGGGCCGCGCTCCGAAAACATGCCCGCGGAAACGCTTACCGTGCCGCATCAGCGCATGGGCTTCTTTTGCGCGTCCAACGGCGTCATGCTGGTTTTGTCGTTTTACGGCATCGTGCACGACCGCGCGCTGTGCTCGCCCTGCGACGGCTGGGGCGTTGGGCGCGCGGTGCGCAGGCTGTACCCGGACGGGTCCCTCGGCGAAATCCACTTTCTCATGTACAATGAACCCGCGGGCTACACCAAAGAAACCGCGCCGTATTTCCCGTATTTTGAGGACAGCGGGGACGATCAGCTGATCTCTGCCTGCCGCGAGCTGCTTCAAAACCGCCCCGTGCTCAACCAGATGTACGAGGAGCAAAGAAACGACCATAGTCTGTTTCCGGAGCCGCTGGGCAAGGCCGCCTGCTTTTACACCGCGGCGGACGGGCGCGTGGTCACGCTGTTCAAGCTGGGGCTGGGCATGGTGTCTCAGGACGGCGGGCGCAGCTTCGGCAAGATCTCGGCAAATCCCACCCTCAAGACCTCGATGGGCAAGGTGTGGGGGCAGAAGCTCGCTTCGGGCGGCTACGCGCTGTTTTACAACCCCACGCCGGACGGGCAGCACCGCTGGCCCATCGCCCTTGTGACCGGTCGGGACGGCTATCGCTTTTCGCATATGCGGGCGCTCACGGGCTGCTTTTCGCCCGCGCGCTACGGCGGCATCGACAAAAATCCCGGGCCGCAGTACATGCGCGGCATCAGCGAAAACAACCCCCAGCCGCCGGACGGAAGGGCGCACCTGGTCTACAGCGTCAACAAGGAGGACATCTGGATCACCCACCTGCTTCTGCCCGTGGAGGACGAAACGGAGACGCGCATCTTTGAGCGCTTTGACGGCGGCCTCATTCCCGAAAAGTGGAGCGTGTATCAGCCGAAGTGGACGCGAATCGAGCCGGATAATGACGGGCTTTTGATCGAAGACCGCGAGCCCTGCGACCGCGCGCTCGTGGAAAGGCAGCTTAGGCCCTGCGAGGCGGGCCGCGTCACGCTGTGCCTTGAGGCAAAGGAGGTCAGCCCCTCGGGCGAGATCTGCGTCGAATTAGAGGATGAAGTGGGCGGCCCCGCCGCGCGCGTGATGTTCTCGTCCGGAAATCAGATCCAGGTGCTCAGCGCGGGCCGTCCCGAGTATTGGACGGGCTACGAAACGGGCAAGCCGCTTACGGTCGCGCTTTCCTTCAACTGCCGCGAAAACGCCTTTTCCGCCAATCTGAACGGCCAGGAAAAGCGCTTCCGCCTGAACACCGCCTGCGACCGCATCGCGCGCCTGAGCCTCTTCACCAAATCCCCCGCCCGCATCCCCTACGCCGACATCCAAACCATCGGCAAATTCGGCAAAAAAGACGAAGTTCTCCCCGGCAGCGAGAGCAGAACCGAAGCCGTAAAGCTGAAGCTGTATTCGTTCCAGTTTGAAACAAACGACACCTGATCTTTGTCTATTGCATGTTCCCCATTCGCTGCACCTCCCTTGTGCTACGAAGTAGCTTATATTTACCTTGATAAAAGCCTCGTCGCAAAACTGCGACGAGACTTTTCCAAAAGTTGTGCTAAACAGTATTGTTAGTAAGTGCTATAGTAGGGCATTCCGCTCTTGTCAATAGTTTGGACGAGCAATCGCTATCAGTTCGGTCGCTGAAGTCAGATAGAGTGAGGTTCTTCTTACTTTGTTTGTGCTACCACCATTACCGTCGATATAGGTGATATTTTTTGAACTTGCATCGTAAGATTCAACCATGCCGACATGAGCCCAGGGAGCACCGTTATTTGAAAAGAATATCAAATCTCCTTTTTGTGGTACTACTATGCTTCGATTTGGGTCATAAGTCGTTGAAGAGGCTGTTGACATAAAGTAACTAAAGCCTTTACGAGGAGCGGAACTGCTGGATGTCCAGTTTGGAAACTCCTCAAAATACCACACTTCATACCCTGACTTCAGAAGATCGTAGGGATTAGCATATGTTCCATTCACTTTGAATATAGACGAAAGACCTGCCTGATAAGCACACCATGATACGAAAGGAGCACACCATGGACTTCCGTTTGTCCCAGTATAAGCACCATACACAGTCTGATTATCGTCTTTTTCTTTATAACCAATCTGTGATGCCGCTACTTGGAGGAGCTTGTTCGCGCTCGTGCCGGACAATGTTGGTATGGGCAAGGCTGGATCATATGTCTGTGTTCCGCTTGTGATCGTTACATCTTTCGTCACTGACTTCGTGCTTCCTCCGGCAGTCACGGTAACCTTGATCTTGTAACTGCCGGCTGCAGTACCTGAAGGTATGTACATACCAAGCGAGAGGCTTCCGCTAGCAAGCTCAGAGGCATCAGAGGCAATAGTGTAGCTGAAACTTGTTTCAGTAGTTGAAACGCCCTGATTATAGTAATATGCTCTGATAAAGGGCATTGCAGTTCCACTGCTGTTCAACAGCTGAAACTTCAACTCCGTAGCGTTCGTAGAGAAACTCGCTACAGGCCAGAAGGCAATATTGCTCCCTGCGACAGTCGAGGTTGTATCCAATTGTACGCTTAGGCTTGCTTCACCTCCTACTGTCTTAAGCGTCATTGTATCAACCTTGTCAGCAGTACCGTCTGCAGCCTTTACCCAAAGATTGAGGGTATAAGTACCGGCGGTGTTGAACGGGGCCTTGCTCGTATCAAGTACATACGTGCTACTGTAGCTCTCAAGACTAATGGACGTTCCGCTTGAGAAACTCCTGCTAACTTCCGAATACGGATAGTCGGATTTGTCATAGTACAACGTATTGACGGTTACCGTCTTCAGGGTGCTGTTTTCAACACTGGCGCTGCCCCTGAGATAGTACTTATCTCCGATCGTGACGGTTGCGCTGGAAACAGAGAAGCTTCCGTCTACAGTTACAGCAGGTGTGGGTCCTGTTTTAATCCACAGCAGTCCACGCTTACCATAAGTTATTGAGAAATACTTACTCTTTGTCCAAGTGGTAGTTAACACTTTGCAGTGCTCCTGATCATTGTAGGTGCCGTCATTTGTTCCGTTGCAATGGATGACTGTCATGCTGGAATCGTTGATTGCCGTAATTATGTAGGAGTGTCCATGCCATGAGTTATCGCCACCCTTGCGCGGAGCATATACTCGCACATGCGCCCCCCGGGCCAGCTGCTTTTAGTGCATTCCAGATTGCTGTCTGATTAGCGCTCGTTGCAGTGGTAACATCATTATTGGAATCATAGGACGGTAAAATGTTGTAGTTTGTTGTTGTGATGTTGCTTTGTGCACCATACAACACACTCTGCACATAGTTTGCAAATCCCCAACATTCATAACAACCCCAATGACTCTCAGAGGCACCGCTGACACTCTTGTCTTTTGTCCAATACTCACCGGGCGACAGATTTATGGTGCAGTTAAGATTAGGTATGGTATATTTTGTCCATGTACCACTGCCTTTTGTTATTGACACTGGCTTATCGACAAATTTGCTGCTGCCATTTACTGTGACAGTGACCCGAATATTGTATTGTCCCGCTGCAGTTTCTGCAGGTATGTACATACCAAGCGAGAGGTTTCCGGTAGCAAGCTCAGAGGCATCAGAAGTACTAGTGTAGCAGAAACTTGTCTCGGTAGTTGAAACGCCCATATTATAGTAATATGCTCTGATAAAGGGCGTTTCAGTTCCGCTGCTATCAAGCAATTCAAACTTCAGCACCGAAGCATTCTTAGAGAATGTAGCTATAGGCCAGAACGCTATGTTGCTTCCTGCTATCGTTGAAGAAGTGTCCAGGCTGACTGTGATCTCCGGCTGAGATTCCAACGTCGTAAGCGTCATCGTGGAAACCTTTGCGGTAGTTTCATCGGCAGCCTTGACCCACAGATTCAGCGTGTATGTGCCGGGAGTACTGAACGGAGCTTTGCTCGTGTCAAGCACATATGTGCTGCTATAGCTCTCAAGAGAGATGCTCGTACCGCTCGTGAACGACTTTGTGACCTCGGAATACGGATAGTCAGACTTATCGTAGTAGAGGGTGTTGACTGTTACGGTCTTTAACGTGCTGCCGCTTACACTTGCAGTACCTTTCAGATAGTACTTTTCACCGATGGTTACCGTCGCGCTGGCATTTGTGAAGCTGCCGCTTACGCTGGTCTCGGTGACTGTCACACTGCAAGTGGCGCTGACTGTGGTGCCCTGAGCGGAGGTTACCTTGAGTGTGATCGTGGCAGAACCCTTGGCTTTTGCCGTAACTGTACCGTCGCTGACTGTAGCAACGCTCGTGTTGCTGCTTGTCCAGTTGACGCTGGAAATGCCGACGTTGTAGTTGCTGGGCGACAAGGTGTAGGTCAGGCTTCCGGTGCTGCCCTTCTTGATGCTCATGCTCGTCTTGCTCAGGCTTACAGAGGAGATATCAATCACATCTTCGGTGACCGTCACACTGCAAGTAGCGCTGACTGTGGTGCCCTGAGTGGAGGTTACCTTGAGCGTGATCGTGGCAGAGCCCTTGGCCTTTGCCGTAACCGTACCGCCGCTTACTGTAGCAACACTTGTGTTGCTGCTTGTCCAGTTGACGCTGGAAATGCTGACGTTGTAGTTACTGGGCGACAAGGTGTAGGTCAGACTTCCGGTGCTGCCCTTCTTGATGCTCATGCTCGTCTTGCTCAGGCTTACAGAGGAGATATCAATCACATCTTCGGTGACTGTCACAC
>JAFPWH010000024.1 GCA_017395065.1 Clostridia bacterium
CGGGCTCGCCGATCAGTACGGGGTTGTTCTTGGTTTTGCGGCTCAAAATCCTTATGACGTTCCTGATTTCGTTGTCGCGGCCGATGACGGGATCGAGCTTCTGCTTGCGCGCAAGGTCGGTCAGGTCCTGTGCGTATTTGCCCAGCGCTTCATAGGTATCCTCGGGCGAATCGCTGGTCACGCGGCTCGAGCCCCTGACGGACTGCAGGGCCTTGAGCAGCGCGTCCTTGCTTACGCGGTGGTTCTTGAGCAGCGTCGCCGTCTGCCCGCCCGCACATTCGCAAAGTCCGATCAAAAGGTGTTCGACGCTCACGTATTCGTCCTTCATGCGCTCGGCTTCGCTCTCGGCGGCCATCAGGGCGTTGTTCACGTCGTTGGAGATGTACACCTTGTCCATGTCACGGCCCGAGCCGCTCACCTTGGGCATGCGCTCGATCAGGCGCAGACAGTCCTCGGTGAAGCGCCCCGTGTCCACGCCGATCTTTTTGAGTATTTCAGGCGTCAGACCGCTCTCCTGCGTCAAAAGCGCATAGAGCAGATGAGGCTGCTCGATTTGCATGTTTCCGTATTTGAGGGCGGTTTGCTGAGCCAGCTGCAGCGCTTCAAGCGACTTCCTTGTAAATTTCTCAGCGTTCATAATGATCCCTCCGGTTTCCTCAGATTGTTTGAAATGATCGTTTGACCATCTTTGACTATTATATTCCGAAGGGATCGCTTTGTCAATATGCCCGGGCGAGTTCGGCACGTAAAAAATATGTTTACTGAGTCCGTGCAGGCACTCGCTTCGTACTTGCCGCAGGACACTGTGTCCCTGTCGGTGCGGGATCGGAAAATGATTAAAAAACGTCGTTTGCCGTCCGCAAGGAAGAGGCAGAACAAACCGCAGTCTGTCATAATATTGTAATAAATCCGTAAAAACGAAAGTATGCCCATCGCTGCGGAAAAACAGACTTTTCCCTGCACAAAGTTGTGGATAACTCAAAGTTTTATCCACAACTTTGTGGACAAAATCATGCAGACAGCGTTGAAAACGCCGTGATCAGACGGAAAACTGTGGAAAACGAAGACTTGTGGAAAACTTGGTGCGAGTTTTATTTGACGAGGCGAAATTCAATATATGACAAAATTATTACAAGAATACGGTCGGTTTTACGGCCACGGAAATACGCGCTGACGGGGAACACGAAACCTCCTATACACGGGCGGGATCGGAGAAAGGGATTCATCATATATATAATGGAAAGAAACCGTCTGAAAGAAAACCGCGGACGGAAGCTCACTTCGCGTCTTCCGGCGCGTGCGTGCAGAGCTCGCTCAGCTTTTTGCCGTAAAAGAAGTCCTTTACCATCTTATCGTACTCCGTCCACATCGGCAGCGTCTGGCAGACGTCCCGGCGCGGGCAGTCGTTCTGACCCGCAGACAGGCATGCGACGGAAGACAGCGTGCCCTCGGTCAGCTCGAGGATCTCGCCGACGCTGTATTCCTCGGGCTTGCGGCAGAGCCGATAGCCGCCGCCCTTGCCGCTGCTGCCCACGATGAGCCCGCCCGCGACCATGTCCTTTACGATGATCTCGAGATACTTTTTGGATATCTGCTGCCTTGCGGCAATATCCTTGAGCGGAATGCAACCGCCGCTGTTTTCCGCCAGATCGATCATCACGCGAATCGCATAGCGTCCTCTCGTTGAAATCATAGAAACACCGCTCCCTTTTTTTCTTAATTATACAGCAAGCAGGGCAGGGAAATCAAAGAAGTTTATGTTAAACCTATTGACACAGTAGGTATTAGGAAATATAATGTGAGAGCAATTCAAGGAAAGGACACACTGCTTTGATTTATGCCGATAACGCCGCGACGACCAAAATGAGCGAAGCGGCAAAGAATACCATGTTTACACTGCTCGAGGATGCCTGGGGCAATCCCTCGAGCCTCTATGCGCACGGCCAGAAGGCAAAGGAAGTGCTCGAAAAGGCGCGCCTCGACGTCGCCGCTCTGATCGGCGCGCAGCCGAACGAAATCTATTTTACCTCCGGCGGGAGCGAAGCGGACAATCAGGCGATCCTGTCGATGGCCGAGGCCGGCAAAAAGCTGGGTAAAACGCACATCGTTTCCACCGCGTTCGAGCATCATGCGGTGCTGCATACGCTCAAAAAGCTGCAAAAGCAGGGCTTTGAAGTTACGCTTCTGAACGTCCACGAGGACGGGATCGTCCGCCCCGAAGAGCTTGAAAACGCGCTGCGCGAGGATACCTGCCTGGTCACGGTCATGTACGCCAACAACGAAATCGGCACGATCCAGCCGATCAAAGAGATCGGCGAGCTCTGCCGCCGGCACAAAATACCCTTCCACACCGACGCGGTCCAGGCGATCGGGCATATTCCCATAGACGTCGTCCGGGACAATATCGATCTGCTCTCCGCTTCAGCTCACAAATTCCACGGCCCCAAGGGCGTGGGCTTTCTGTACGCAAAGAAGGGCGTAAAGCTTTCCAATCTCATCGAGGGCGGCGCGCAGGAGCGTGGAAAGCGCGCGGGCACCGAGAACGTGGCCGGCATCGCGGCGATGGCCGAGGCGCTCAAAGAGGCAAGCACGCACATGGCCGAAAACGCGGCATATGTTTCGCGCCTCAGGGACCGCCTGATCGAAGGCCTTTCCCGCATACCGCATTCGGCCCTGAACGGCGACCGCATTCGCAGGCTTCCGGGCAACGTCAGCTTCTGCTTTGAGGGCATCGAGGGAGAATCGCTGCTTTTGCTTCTGGACGACAAGGGCATACAGGCTTCCAGCGGCAGCGCCTGCACCTCGGGCTCGCTCGATCCCAGTCACGTGCTGCTGGCCATCGGCAGGGTCCACGACGTGGCGCACGGCTCACTCAGGCTCACCATCAGCGAGGAGACGAGCGAAGGCGACGTGGAACAGATCATTTCTTCCGTAAAGGAAGTCGTCGAATACCTGCGCAGCTTTTCTCCGATCTGGAGAGAGCTCACGGCAGGCAAAAAGCAATTCATACTCTGAGGAGGCAAGCACCATGGCTTTATACAGCGAAAAGGTGATGGATCATTTCCGCAATCCCAGGAATGTCGGCGTCATCGAGGACGCAAACGGCATCGGCGAGGTAGGCAACGCCAAGTGCGGCGATATCATGAAAATGTATCTCAAGATCGAAGACGGCATCGTAAAGGACGTAAAGTTTGAAACCTTCGGCTGCGGTAGCGCCATCGCTTCAAGCTCCATGGCGACCGAAATGATCAAGGGACAGCCGGTCAGCGAAGTCAAAAAGCTGACCAACAAGGCCGTCGCCGAGGCGCTGGACGGCCTGCCGGACTACAAGATGCATTGCAGCGTACTTGCGGAAGAGGCGATCAAGTCCGCACTGGAAGACTATCAGAAGCGCACCGGCGAGAACATTTGAAGCCTACACAGAAAAATAACAAATAAACCTATTGACATAGTAGGCGAATGGCTTTATAATCAGCACATATTCAAGAGAGAGGAGCGCAGAAGGATGCTGAATGCAACGCAGTTTGGATACGGTATCTGTATGTGGTGTCGAATGCTTTTCTCCCGGGCAGCCTGTTTCGCCCGGACGTTCGGCAACACCTTGCGCGTCCGGCTGTGATACGAGGTCAAACCGCATACTTAATGCGAATTCTGCCCGGGAGCTAAAACAGTCCCCGGGTTTGTTTTACCCGGACACAGGTCCTCTTTCAAAATCATATAAGAATAAAGGAGAGTAAAACCATGTCGGAATACAGATTTGAGACCCTGCAGCTGCACGTAGGACAGGAACAGGCTGATCCCGCGACGGACTCGAGAGCCGTGCCGATTTACCAGACCACCTCTTATGTTTTCCACAACAGCAAGCACGCCGCCGACCGTTTCGGCCTGGCAGACGCGGGCAACATCTACGGCAGGCTCACCAACTCCACGCAGGACGTGCTCGAAAAGCGCCTTGCGGCGCTCGAGGGCGGCAGCGCGGCGCTGGCGCTGGCTTCCGGCGCGGCGGCGATCACCTACACGATCCAGGCGCTTGCGGCAAACGGCGGCCACATCGTCGCACAGAAGACGATCTACGGCGGCAGCTTCAACCTGCTTGCCCACACGCTGCCCCAGTACGGGATCAGCACGACCTTCGTGGACGCGCACGATCTAAGCCAGA
Organism: Clostridia bacterium; assembly: GCA_017395065.1. Classification (GTDB taxonomy): domain Bacteria; phylum Bacillota; class Clostridia; order Christensenellales; family Aristaeellaceae; genus RUG14130. The sequence goes on from JAFPWH010000024.1 coordinate 4,160, forward strand.
TCGAGGCCGCGATCAAAGAAGACACGAGGGCGATCTACCTCGAAACGCTGGGTAACCCCAACAGCGACATTCCGGACATCGACGCCATCTCTGCCATCGCCCACAAGTACGGCCTTCCGGTCGTCGTGGACAATACCTTCGGCACGCCCTACCTCATCCGTCCGTTCGAGCACGGCGCGGACGTCGTCGTGCACTCTGCCACGAAATTCATCGGCGGCCACGGCACGACGCTTGGTGGCATCATCGTCGAGAGCGGAAAATTCAACTGGAGCGCGAGCGGCAAATATCCCAACATCGCCAAACCCAATCCCAGCTATCACGGCATATCCTTCTATGACGCCGTCGGCCCCGCCGCCTTCGTGACCTACATCCGCGCGATCCTTCTGAGGGACACGGGCGCCTGCATCTCGCCCTTCAACGCTTTTTTGCTGCTGCAAGGCGTGGAGACGCTCTCCCTGAGATTGGACAGGCACGCCGAGAACACGAAAAAGGTCGTAGAATACCTCGCAAAGCATCCCCTGGTGGAAAAGGTCAACCATCCTTCGCTGCCGGAGCATCCGGACCATGCACTGTATGAGAGGTACTTCCCCAACGGCGGCGCGTCCATTTTCACCTTCGACATCAAGGGCGGTCAGGCCGAGGCCTGGAAGTTCATCGACAACCTGAAGATATTCTCCCTGCTGGCCAACGTCGCGGACGTCAAGAGCCTGGTCATCCATCCCGCTTCCACCACGCACTCCCAGCTTTCCGAAGAGGAGCTGCTGGATCAGGGCATCAAGCCCAACACCATCCGCCTCTCCATCGGCACGGAGCACGTCGACGACATCATAGCGGACCTGGAAAACGGGTTTGCCGCAATAAAATAATTCTTTGAAAGGACGTTAAGGAACATGTCAAAGATCTATAAGGGAACGCTCGGCCTGATCGGCAATACGCCGCTGGTGGAGGTCGCCAACATCGAAAAGGAGCTGGGGCTCGAATCCACGGTGCTCGTAAAGCTCGAATACTTCAACCCCGCCGGCAGCGTAAAGGACCGCATCGCCAAGGCCATGATCGAGGACGCGGAGCAGAAGGGCTTGCTCAAACCCGGCTCCGTGATCATCGAGCCCACCTCCGGCAACACCGGCATCGGCCTTGCCGCCATCGCGGCCGCGAAGGGCTACCGCATCATCCTCACGATGCCCGAAACGATGAGCGTGGAGCGCAGAAACATCCTCAAGGCCTACGGCGCGGAGATCGTTTTGACCGAGGGCGCTAAGGGCATGAAGGGCGCCATCGCCAAAGCCAACGAGCTTGCCGAAGTGACGGAAAACAGCTTCATTCCCGGCCAGTTCGACAATCCCGCCAATCCTGCGATCCACAGGGCGACCACGGGCCCCGAGATCTGGAACGACACGGACGGGAACGTGGACATCTTCATCGCCGGCGTGGGCACCGGCGGGACCCTTACGGGCGCAGGCGAATACCTGAAGCAACAGAACCCGAACATAAAGGTCGTGGCGCTTGAACCCGAGGATTCGCCGGTGCTGTCCGAGGGCAGGGCGGGCGCGCATAAGATCCAGGGCATCGGTGCGGGCTTCGTTCCCAAGGTACTCAATACGGAAATTTATGACGAGGTCTTCAAGGCGCCCGCCAAGGACGCTTTCGAAACCGCCAAGCTGCTTGCCCGTAAGGAGGGCATCAGCGTCGGCATCTCCTCGGGCGCGGCGCTCTTCGGCGCGATCACCCTTGCAAAGAAGAGCGAAAACAAGGGCAAGGTCATCGTGGCCATTCTTCCCGACAGCGGCGACAGATACTATTCGACGCCTCTGTTCACCGAATAAGAACGCAAAAAGCGTAAAACAACACAGCAGCGGGCTTTGAAAAAAGGCCCGCTGCCGTGCTTTGAATGTGTGCTTTGAACCGAAGGTTTATTCCTGAGGAGCTTCGGTTTTCGCTTCGGAAGAACCGTCTTCCGCGGGAGCGTCCGCCTTCTTTTCGCCCTCTTCGTAATCTCTGATCTTGTTGAACTGATTCACCAGTTCATTGAGCTCGTCTTCACCCGCGTTGGCCGCGTTGATGACGACGCCGAGCAGACCCAGATACGTGTTGTCGCAGTATTCGGCGACCAGCGGAGCGATGTCCTTGTGCGCCTGCGCCTGTTCCTTGACAGCTTCCATCATTTTGATCGAGGATACCGTCATAACGACCGCGAGGATCAGCGCGATGGCGCCCGTGATGACGGCGCCCATGCCTTTGCCGGCTTTGCGGGCGCTCAGTCCCAGCAGGATGGCTCCGATGCCCAGCAGCGCGGCGACGCCGCCGCCGATAACGCCTGCGACCGGTGCGCCCAGCAGGGCTGCGATGATTCAGACGATGCCCAGGATAATTCCGATAATGACCGATGTTTTATTGGTTTTGAAACGACAGAATGTGCCTTGTCAGACTTATTTCACATCGCGGTGGTCGAACATCCTCACGGTGAGAAGCACGAACAGCGCGATGAAGATCACGGAAACGACGATCGACGTCACCGCGTCGGGATTTGAAGTGTTCAGCAATTGATCGGGCATATAGTCCGTAACAGTGAAATCTTTCAGGCTGAACAGCTTGTTGATGCCGGCGTCAATACCCAGGTACAGGAGCGTCAACAGACCTGTGCCCATCAGCACGGAGAACGTGGTCCCCAGCGATTTGCTGCGCAACCCCACCACGAACCAGATCAGCAGCGCGCAGCAAGCCTGCATCAAAAGGAACTTGACCGCAAAGACCGCCAGTGCACCGCCGACGCTCTGCGTCGTAGCGATCGTCACGAACGGAAGCGCGCCCAGCAGGCTGAACACGACGCCGATCAGCATGAACAGCAAATTGTGTACGAAGGTCGCGGTGTACTTGGACAGCACGGCATAGCCCTTTTTGGGCATCTGTCCCGCGATGTTCTTGACGTAGCCGAATTCGATATCCGCGTAAAAGAAGCTTGTAACAGAAATCATGGCGAGCATCGCGTTCACGAACGGGAAGGGGCTGCGCAGAAAAGTGCTCAACTGCCGGACTTTGTTGAACTGTGTGACTTTATCGTCGCTTACGAGCATGTTCGCAAGCAGCGTCATCAGGTAATCGAACGGCACGATCGCCAGCGCGAACACGACGGCGAGCACGGTGCATACCTTGAAAGCCGTGGACCTTTGAAGCCTGTACAGGTCCATTCTGATCAGATTCGTCATGCCGTTTTCCCTCCCGTCACGCCAAGATAGTACTCCTCAAGGGTCGTGTTGTGTATGTAGATCTCGCTCAGCGCCACGCCCGCGTCCACGATGGCTTTGGACATGAGCGCGCTGTCTTCCAGACGTTCGCTCACGCGGATCATTCCGTCGTCTTCGACGAAGGCTTCCTTTATGCCGATGCCGCCGAGCGCTTTCAAGGCAGTGTTTGCGTCGCTCGTCCTTATGCAGACGTATTCGCCCGTGCGGCGGCGCAGCTCGTCGGCAGTGAACTCGTCCAGCAGCAGACCTTCGTTTATGATGCCGTAGGCGTCTGCGATCTTGGAAAGCTCGTCAAGGATGTGGCTGGAGATCATGATGGTGATGCCCCTTTCATCCCTGAGCTTTTGCACCATGTGGCGAATGTCCGCGATGCCCTGGGGATCGAGGCCGTTGATCGGCTCGTCCAGTACGATCATCTTCGGCTCGCCCACCAGCGCCAGGGCGATGCCCACGCGCTGCCGCATGCCCAATGAGTATTCGCCCACGTTCTTTTTGCGGTCGACTTCACTAAGACCGACGAGCTCGAGCAGCTTTTCCACATGGCCCTTCGGCTTTATGCCAAGGCCGATGCATTTGATTTTGAGGTTTTCGTACGCGGACAGCTTGGGATAGAGCCCCGGGCTTTCGATCAATACGCCCACGTCCTTCAAGCTTTTGAGCTTATCTTTGCCGGTCTTCCCGAAAAGCGTGTAGTCGCCGCGCGTGGGGGTGGAAAGGCCGCTGATCATGCGCATGATGGTCGTTTTGCCCGCACCGTTGCGGCCGATGAGGCCGTAGAGCTGCCCTTCGCGGATGTGGATGTTTATATCCTTGGCAGCCTCCTTGTCCCCATAGACTTTGGTAAGTCCCTGGGTTTCGAGTATGTATTCCATGACGATCTCCTTTGTCCAAACTCCTGTTTGTCTTTTGCCGCAGCCCACCTTTTCCGGGCCGTGTTACCGATAGAAGAGTATACTTTTTATACGGTAAACATTCAAGTAAGGTTATACGAAAATTTGACGATAATTCTGCTTTTTATGCGCCTTTCGGTTAACCGGGTGCTTTTTAAGTCAAACGTGTGTTTTATGCTTGATGTATCATCCCGGATGGTATATAATAAAAATGCGGATCGGCGGCCTCGCAGCCGAAAAACCAGGCATTCGGGAGTTCTGCATATGATACGGATGGATTTGCACATGCACAGCACCTGTTCGGACGGAACGGACAAGCCGGAAGATCTGCCCGGGCTTATCCGGCAGGAGGGCATAACGCTGTTTTCGCTCACGGATCACGACTCCACCGACGGCTGCAAGCGCGTAAAGAGCGAGCTCAAGCCCGGTGAAGCGGATTTCCTGACCGGCGTGGAGTTTTCCTGCAAGGACGATCTCGGCAAGTATCACATTCTGGGCTACGGCTATGACCCCGGCGCGGCCTCGATCAAAGAGATCGTCGCCCTCGGCCATCGCTACCGCGTGGACAAGTTGGACATGCGCCTTCAGCGCCTCAAAGAAATGTTCGGCATCACGTTTGCGCAGGAAGACGTCGATCTGCTGCACAAGCTGAACAATCCCGGCAAGCCTCACATCGCAAACCTCATGGTGCGCTGCGGCTTTGCCGAGAACCGCGTTCAGGCGATCACGCAGTATCTGAATAAACTGCACTGTCCCGATCTGTACGTGTCACCGCAGCAGGCCATCCGCGCCGTGACGGACGGCGGCGGCATACCGGTGCTCGCGCATCCGTGCTACGGCAGCGGAGATCAGCAGATCATGGGCGCCGAGCTCGACGAGCGCGTGAAGTACCTGATGGACTTCGGCCTGAAGGGGCTGGAAGGTTTTTATTCCGCCTTCGTTCCGAAGCAGACGAAGCAGGTCCTCGATCTTGCGGAGAAATATAAACTCTACGTCACGGCCGGCAGCGACTATCACGGCAACAACAAGCTGATCAGCCTGGGAGACACCGGTCTCGAACAAACGCAAACCGTACCGAAAGGGCTCGAAAGCTTCCTCGAGCGCATCGCGGACCTGCCCGGCTTTAATTGATGAACAGTGAAAAAAACGGAGGGGAATAAACCATCCTTCATGCTGTCAACAAACCCCTGTTTCACGATAGTGACACAGGGGTTTATTGATGGAACGAAGAGAGTGGGAAAAAGAAAAACGCCGAGGATCGCATCATAAGCATGAACGAAGAATTGAGCGGCATCCACCGGGAGGTTATCGAGAACCTGAACAGTATCCACGGAGCGCTGCTGTGCATGACAGGGGCATCCAGTCCGAGGGCGCGTTCGGCGCGATCAATTGGAACCGGGCATACGCCAGAGCCCGAAGAATACAAGGCTTATTGTTCGAGATTTCGATGATATGCTGCGGATTCTTCCTGCATAAATAGCATCTGAAGAAGCTGACCGCAAGTGCAGCGGCTTAGATCGGCATTGTTTTACGCAGAAACGACAGTTTGCAGGCGGATGTGCAACAGGAAAACGGTTTTTACTGATATTCCTGCGGATATTTTTGGGCGCAATAACTGCAAGAAATGAGTTTTTACCCTCGCAGAGCAAGCTCTGCTTCGCAAGTCTTCTATTCGGGGCGGCAGTGCCACTTCAGCGGATTGAAGGTGGATGGGCTGTGGCACCACCAAACTACCCCGCGACTTCCGGTTCAGCCGGATTTGCGCTTTTTGGTGCGTGGGCTCTTTTCGGTATAACCGGGCTTCAGAGCTCCATGCTTAAAAAACAGGCGGACTGTCCTGTAGGAGTATCGTTCCGGATGCCGGCCCACTGCAACTGTGCCGGCGCAAAAGCCGAGCCAGATCAGCAGCAGCCCGCCCATAAACTACATGGCGATGCGCATATTTTTCTGTAGATACTCTGTCATGACCCGACGGTCCAGATACACAGCATCGTCCGCAGAAATGCTTTTGATTGATTTGTGTTTGTTCTCTTTCGGCCCAACGAGCGTGAATGCTACGTCAAAAACCGTACCGGCTTTGCAGGCTTTCAGAAAGCTCTCCACATCCGCAAGCGTCTCCCTGCAGGACAGGATCCTGTATTCCCAGTCATTCTGAGCAGCGTGCAGTATGAGGTCGTCGCCGTCGTATGAAAGACGGACTGTCGGAAACGTAACCTGTTCGCTTTTAATCTCCTCTGTTTCATAACGGCGGTAAACAACGCTCCCAAGGACGAGCACGGCGACAAGCATCAGCGTGATGCCTGCAAATACCGCCGTATATACGCCCGCGTCCCGTACGTGGCCGCTAAACAGATCGAACCTGCTGTTTCGCTCCGGCAGTCGGGGGATTCCCTTGCCTCCGCTTTGGCTGCGGTAGCGTGCGGCTAATAAGATTAAGACAAAAGGATACCCATTATACAGTATGTTTATCTCAACAGAACGCTTGCCTATGTACAGCCGATCCGCTCCAAAGCCTTGCTCTATGCCGGTGATTTCGGCATAGCTGTACGTGCGGATGACGCGAAAGACATTTCGGACGGAAAAGGTATCCCTGTAAAGGACGATGCGCAAATTGCAATACGCGGTCAAAAGCGCGACACTCAGCAGTGCGATAACAATAAAGACGGCCTTTTCCCAGAAAAGTGGAGCGGCGAAGGTAAAGCAGGTAAACAGAATCAGGCCGATGAGCCCGACCCAAAGTACCGCGCGCGATAAGCGGAAGGAGTGCGTGCGCACATCGCTGAGCGCAGGACTTTTGCTTGCATGACTCACTTTGACTGCCTCTCCCAGGATCATGTATTTGCTGCGCGGGCCTTTATAAAGCTTTCCGGGACTGTTGCACAGCCCCTCAGATTATCAACGCCCTTGTTTTAAATTGCCAAAAAGCCTAGTCAGAATATATCGATTCTGAGCGATTTTCAGATGTAAGAGAATAGAAAAAACTCAAATGATTCTTTGAAAACCGCTCTCAGAGAACGCTTTTTAGCATTTTTTTGACGCTGAAATATCAAGGGTGACTTTGTTGATGCACGGAACGGAGGGGAATAAGCCCTCCGTTTTCGTGCAGAACAGTGGTTTTCAGAACGCTTATTTCAGCATTTCGATGTAGCTGCCAAGCAGCGGCTCAAACTTGACGCCGTACCAGTGCGACGCGTCGTCCACGGTGTTTTCGATGCAGCGTACGGTGTACTCCGCCGCGATGCCGGCCGCCTCATAGGCACTCTTGCCCTTCATGTACGCGCCCACGAACGCGGATGCGTACACGTCGCCTGTGCCGTGGCTGCCCTTGGGCAGCTTTCTGTGCTCGTAATAGCGCTTGCTGCCGCCCTCGAGCACGACGACGCCGGTCGTCGCCTCGCAATAGCTCACGCCGGTGAGAATGACGGTTTTTGCGCCGCCGGCGCGCAGAAGAGCGAGCAACTCGTTTATATACGCCTCGTCATACTTTTCTTTGTACGCAAAGCCGGTCAGCATGCAGGCCTCGGTAATGTTGGGCAAAATGATGTCCGCGCTGAACGCGAGCGTCTTCATTTCGTTTACGAAGTCCATGTCGAAGGCGGGATAAAGCTTTCCGTTGTCCGCCATCGCGGGGTCGACAAAGCTCGTAAAGCCCTTGTTTCCGAGGGTCGAAAGCATGTTCTTTACGTATTCGATCTGCTTTGTGCTGCCGAGGTACCCGGTGTAAATTGCGTCGAAACCGATTTTTTCTTTCTGCCAATGGGCGTTGATCGCGGGAATGTCTTCCGTCAGATCGCGGAAGGTGTAGCCGCTGAAGCCTGCCGTGTGTGTGGAGAGCACCGCCGACGGCAAAATCGCCGTCTCGTGCCCCGCAGCGGACAGGATCGGCAGCGCCACGGTCAGCGAGCACTGTCCCACGCAGGAAATGTCCTGCACCGTCAAGATCCTTTTGTAATCCATTTGCGTCCTCCTGCCGAATCGTAGGTTTTTGGTAAAGAGGTTTTCTTCAAACGGGAAACCGGCACAAATGCGCCTTTTTCGCTCGTTTGCGGCTATTATATGCAAATGTATTTTAAGTTTCAACGCAGGGGAGAAATTTAACCTGCAATGCAAAAAGATGCATAAATATGCGTGCTCTGACCCTGCACCGGATAGGGGACGCCCTTCCCAAAACGCGAAAACAGTCTGTGAAACGCCCGTTTGCACAGCGGCGCCGATCGGCCTTCGGCATAATCATACATGGACGCACAGGCCGTATGCAAAGGCTCCGACGCCCGTGTGCGGCGCCGGAGCCCTGATGACACAGATGTGGACAGCCCCTATTTGCAAAGCCGCACGTCGCCGCTCAGCGCTTTGTCCAGCTCGAACGCAGCGCAGCAGCCGTCCGCCTTCAGGCTGTAGGAACCCTTGAAGCCGCTGAAGGCGACGCAGCCGTTTTCGTCAGTGTGCAGGGTCTCGTGCGTCTCCCACTTGCCGTGGATCAGCTCGCTCAGCGCAGTATAGGCGGGCTTTATGCTGTTGTCCTCCCTTACCAGACCGGAGGGCGCCTTTAGCCAGCAGCCGTCGTTGAAGTCCCAGGTGGTGATCGCCTCGACCTGCGGGTGGGTGAAGAGGATAGAGTACATTTCGCTGATCTCACTTGCCTGCCTTGCCTCGCCCTCGGGCGTGGACGGCCACTGATCCACCTGCCAGTTGTTCAGGTCCTCGATGTAGGCGGGCATGATCTCGCCGGAGATCAGCGTGTTCTCGGTAAAGTGGATCGGCAGGCCGAAGCGCGAAAAGCGCCTGAGCACGTCGCAAAGCTTTTCTTTGCCCCAATAGCCCTGATGCTGATGGCTCTGTATGCCGATCGCGCCGATGGGCACGCCGGCTTCCAACAAGCCTTCGAGCAGGATCTCGTAGGAGACGCTGGTGTTGAAATCGTTGATCAGCAGCACGGCGTCCGGATTGCTTTCCTTCGCGGCGGCAAAGACTTCCTTCACCAGCCGTATGCGCCCCAAATCCTTGCAGATGCGGGTGACAGCGTTGTCATACTTGTCAAATACCGGCATGATCACGACTTCGTTGATCACGTCCCACATGTCGATGACGCCCTTGTAAGCCGTTACGTCCCTGTTTATGCGCGCAAGCTGCCGACGAAGGATCTCGTCGTTTGAATACTGCATCAGCCACGGCGCGCACACTGTATGCCAACAAAGGGGATGGCCCTTGACTTTGACGCCCCTGTCCGTGAGCCATCTGGCGGCAGCCATGGTCTCTGCATAGGCGGTCTTACCCTCCTCGGGCTCGTACCGGCCCCAGTAGAAGGGCAGCGTGCCGTAATTGAAGAGCTTGAGCCATTTGCCCAGACGGTCCTCAAGGAAGCGGCGACGGTTTTCATCATCGGTTTTCTGAAGCGCGACGGCGTCGAACGCGCCGCAGCCGAAGAGCATTTTGTGAGTGGTCTGGTCTACCTGTACGGTCCTGTTCGCCGCGGCACTGCCGTCGGGGTTTAGTACGCGAAGGTACGCATCTGCTTTTCTGTGATTCAAATCGTTCATCGTGCCTGCCTCCCCGTCACAGCATCAGACGGTAAATGTTTTCGCAGTCCTTCTCATTCAGCGTGACGAAGCCGCTTATGCTGCCCTGCCTTCCGTCACCGTAGCACAGCGTTTGAACGAGCTTGGGGATATCCGCTTCCTTCGCACCGAGCTCTTCGAAGTTCTTCGGCATACCGATGGAGGTAAAGAAGGCGCGCAGCCTTTCGATGCCCTCGCGCGCAGTGACTTCGGGATGGGAAAAATCCATCTGGCAGCCCCAGACCCTGACCGCCGCCTGCGCAAAGCGCATGATGTCGTGCTCCATCACGTAGGTGAATACGGCGGGCAGCGTGACCGCGAGTCCCGCGCCGTGGGCGCAAGTCGTACAGAGCGCTCAGATGTAGACGAGGCCGCTGCGGGGATTGGGCTTTACGCCGCCCAGCAGGAAGAAGGGAATATTATTCATGCGTCCATTTCCTTTCGATTGTTTTCAGACGCGGTAGACGTAGTTGGCCTTTCTGGGCGCCGCGGGGCGGCACTCGCCATCGGGGTAGCCGAGTATGCAGTGGCCGATGCCCTCGTAGTCGCCTTCGATGCCGATGCTCCTGAGCAGCGCCTTGCCTTCCTCGCTTGCGAACTCTTCTTTTGCCCTGTGGATCCAGCAGCTGCCAAGACCCAGCGCGTTTGCGGCGCTCATCAGATTGCCCATTACGAGCGAGCCGTCGTAGAGGTACGTGCCGATGCTTTTGTCCGCGAGCACGACGATGACGACCGGCGCGCCGTAGAAGGGATCGCCGTTTGCGCCCATGACCGCCGCGTTCATTCGGGAGAGGCAGTCGCGGGTCTCCTTATCGGTGACGGCGATCATGATGGGGGACTGCTTTCCCATGCCGGTTGGAGCGTAGGTTCCGGCTTCGAGAATTTTGTCAAGGATCTCTTCTGGTATGGGATCGCTCTTGTACGCGCGGCAGCTGCGGCGCCCGAGCAGGTCTTTCAGTGTCTCGTTCATCTGTATGCTCCTTTCAGATTTAGCCAGAATAATCATTGACATATCCGTGATATGCTTGTATAATTATTCTAAACCTTAAAGTTTACTCTAAGTCAATAGTTTTCGGGAGGAAATTTCATGTATTCCATTCAGGACGTGAGCAAAAAGACCGGCCTCAGCACGCACACGCTGCGCTATTACGAAAAGGAGGGGCTGATCTGCGGGGTCGAACGCAGTCAGGGCGGCTTCAGGCAGTACACCGACGAGGACCTGGAAGCGCTCGGGCTGATCTGCTGCCTCAAAAACACGGGCATGTCGCTTCAGGAGATCGCACGCTTTGTGAGCCTTACCCGAAGCGGAGAGCATACGCTCGCCGAGCGCGTATCCATGCTTCGCCAGCACCGCGAAAACGTGCTCGACCGCATGGCCGAAATGCAGAAATACCTTGATAAAGTCACTTGGAAACTGAAATTCTATACAGAAAAGCTCAACGCCTACGAGGCGGCAGAGGGAAAAAACAGTGAATGCGCTTGTAAAGACCGCGCTTGAGGCGCAGATGCCCTATGGAACGGGCCTTCTTTGGTGGCTTGGGCAGATGGGGCTTCTGATCAAACTCGGAAACACGCTGCTGTGCGTCGATTATTTCGCCTCCGAGACGCCGTCCAGGCGCACCAAAATACCGATACCGGTCGGCGAACTGGAGGGCGTAAACGTCATCCTCGGCTCGCACGATCATTCCGATCATATCGATCGACCAGCCTGGCGCGTATGGAACAAAACCTGCCGCGGGGCAAAGTTCGTCTTCCCGCGCATGCACTTTAGCTCGCTTACAAACGGTATTCTGGACGCGGACAAATGCATCGGCTTAAACGACGGGGAGAGCGTATGCATAGGGGACGTGCGCGTGCACGCCGTTGCGGCTGCACACGAATTCCTTGCAAAGGATGCTGAGACGGGTCTGTACCCCTGCCTGCAATACGTCATCGAGGGCAACGGTTTAAGGATCTATCACGCAGGAGACACGCTGCGCTACGAGGGCATGCTGCCGTCCCTTCAGCGCCTCGGAAGCATCGACGCCGCGCTTTTGCCGATCAACGGCAGGGACGCTGTGCGCTACGCAAGAAACTGTATCGGCAACATGACCTATCAGGAGGCCACGGACCTCGCGGGAGAACTGAGACCCGCCTTAGTGATACCCGGCCATTGGGATATGTTCAGGGACAACAGCGGCGATCCGGAGGCGTTCAAAGCCTATCTCGAGGTCAAATACCCGCTCGGCCCCAAATGTATTATACCCGAGTGCGCAAAGCCCATCCGCTTAAGCGCCCGGATATAAATAGGAACATCACGCAAGAAAAAGGGGGAAAGTCAAATGCAAACCGTCAACATCGTAAACGGGCCTCGAAGCGCGTCGCGCATCGTGCTCGGCTGCATGCGCATGAATATACAAAAGAACGGAGAACAGCGCCCGGGGGCTCTAAACCTGAAAAACGCAGCCCAGCGCGAGCAGATACAGCGCGGCGTAGTACAAAACCATGACCGCCGTTCCCGAATACCTGAAACTGATTTGGGCGTAGATCCTTGCGCCGAGCAGCGCGTCGGAAAACACAAAAAGAAGTGCGCCGATCGAAAACAACGTTCCGCAGTTGAACGCGAAGGCCGCCATCAATGAGATGAGCAGTATGTAAGCAGCGGGAAGCAGCGCGGGCGAAGGGGACGCGCCTTTTCGCCCAAAGCGCAGAAACAGTACATACAGCACGACCGAAAGGGCGACAAACGCCCAGACAACCGGAACGAAGCCGCCGATCGATACGAAAGCGCAGATAAAGCACAGGTGCGCCAGCATAAATAGTGAAGCGCCCGGAACGAAGCTGTATTCCAGCATCCAGTCCGCCGCCGTGCAGATCAGAAGCCCTATGCAGAGCACCGCCCGCGCGCCCGTGAAACCGCTTCTCAGAAACATCCCGGCAAGCGCCAGCAAAAAACAGCTGAATCCCGGAACGCACTTGATCAGCGCATGGACGGACTTTTTTTGCCCGCCGCGCAGGAAGAGGATACAGAATACCGCGCACAGGATCAGCGCCGCGCCGCTTATTACCCAGATCATTTTATTTCTCCAGGAATATACCCGTTGACTTTCTGAAAGCCGTTTTCTTTCAAAATCATGTTTCTACTGTTTCCGCCGGAAAAACAGAAGCTTCGAGCTACGCCTTTGGGGCAGAGTGATGGTCAGAGTGCCGTCGTTTCTTTCTAACTCCTCGCCGCTGTCCGCGTCTTCAAATACATAGACCGCGCCGTGCAGGAGCCCGCGCAGTGTGAATTCCGCCGTCGGGAAGGGGGAGAGAGGCCGCCTGAATGCCAGTACGACGCCCTCGTCCCGCACGGGGTCATGGTACTCGAGCGCCGTCCAGCAATCCCCAGCGGTCGAAAACTCCGTCAGCGGATAGAAGTCGCAGCACAGATATGACCTTGCGCGCAGATACTCCTCGCTCCGAAGGTGGAACCATTCGAGCTTTTCGGGGTCGTCTCCGAAAGCGTCTCTTTCCGAAAAGGTGAAATTGGTCGTGAGCGCGGGCGCGAAGCAGCTGCGAAAACGGTAGGTGTCCGGCCAAACGCGACCGACGCCCGTGCCGGAATACGGAAGCCACAGGGGGAATGTGAGCGCGTGGCACTGCGCGGTCTCGGGCGCGAAGTCGGCGGGGCACATCGCGTCCGAGCGCCAAAGCGGCACGGAGCGGCGCAGCGTTTCGATGTCGATCCGCCTTCCGCCGCTGGAGCAGGAGTCGATCATCAGAGACGGATGACGCCTCAGCAATTCGTCCCAAAGCTTATACAGCCCGCCGATATAGCGGATCTGCGTCATTCCGAGCCGCTCGGGCGCGTCGAAAGCGTCCCAGTAGGGCAGTGGAGAAATGTTGAAATCGATGCGCAAAAAGTCTATGCCGAGCGTACGGATGCGCTCGCTTAGCGTTTCGAGACAGTATTTCCACGCCTTCCCGTCGCCGAGGTTCAAAAGCAGGTCCTTCCTGCCTTCAAGCTTAAGAAAGTATTCCGGGTGTTCCCGGGCAATGGGTGTTTCGGCGCGCACGCGCTCCGGCTCGAACCACAGCAAAAACCTTCGGCCGCCCGCGTGGACGCTTTTCGTCACCTCGATGAGCCCGTCCGGATGGTAATTCTCGTTGACCTGCCAGCAGCCCGTGTGCACGGCCCAGTCGCCCTCGAATTCGTCCGGAGAGGGCTTCGTGCCGCTGCCGTACCAGCCCGCGTCCATCCATATGTATTCGCACGGGATATTGGAAGCGTTCAGCGCAGAAAGCCTGTCCAGCACGCCATTGGTGCTCATGCCGCCCCAGATGCCGGCGCAGTACGGCGCGTGCGCGTCCCTGCCGGGCTGCCCGATCAGCGAATACTCTTCGCGTACAAGGCGCCGCCATTTGTTTTGTCCGTCCAAAAAATCTCCGCCGTAGCTCATAATGACGACGGAGCTCAGCCGCACGCACTCGCCCGGCTGCAAACGGAAGCTCAGGCTCTCTATGCCGGTCTGAACGCGCAGCGCGTCGTTGCTTCGCCGGGCTTTCATGAACCACTGGCCGCTCCAGCCGATTGCGACGATGCAGCCCATGTCACCCTTGCGAAAGTTGAAAAACGGCGCCTTCGCCTCGCAGGAGCGGCCGCCCGAAGCAGTGATCAGCCTTTCGTCGCCCGGAAACAGCAAACCCGCAAGCCGGTCGCCCTGCACGCGGTACGGCTCGTCGTAAAACTCCCTCTCCGCCCAGGTGGAGCCGGAGGGGGAGACCATCACGACCGCGTCTTCCTCGCGGGGCATATACGCCGTCGCCCTTCGGTTTTCGTCGTGCCGAAAGGGGAGGAAAATGTCGCAGTCGCAAACGCCGCTTATAAGTTCACTGAGATGATCGGAGCGGTTCGTGAGATAATTTACCCATTCGACGGCCCCGAATTCGTCGATCAGGCGGCAGCGGGAGCACACCTCAAGCCCGCCCTCGAAGCGCCTTGTAAGCTCAAAGCCGTCTTCCGTGTCGCTGCGGAGCGTTTCGTAGGTCAGCGAGTCGAAGCTCTTGCCGCCAAGCGAAAAGCTCATTTCGCCCGCGTGCTCCTTCAGAAATGCGTACATGCTCTCACCTCCGCCGAATCGGTGCCTGATTGGGTCTTTGTCTTGAAAGCTTGATCCGCTCATGGGAGCAGCTTCGTCATGATGACCTCGTCGTGATAGCTGCCGTCGTCGAATTTGAGCGCGCGCAGCCGCCGGCCGCTTGCCTGAAACCCGCACTTGAGGTAGAGCGCCTGCGCGGACGCGTTGTCCGCCGCGACCTCCAGATCGATCTGTTCATACCCGATCCGCGCGGCTAAAGACGACAGATAGCTGATCATCGCCGTGCCTATGCCGAGCTGCCAGTACTCCCTGTACAGTGCGATGGCCAGCTGGCAGCGGTGGCGGATCTTGCGCTTGAAGCCAAGGCCGCTGATGCTCGCGTTGCCCGCCACCTTTCCGTCCACAATCGCCGCCATCATGACGGTATACGGGTCCTCCAGCAGTCTTCCAAGGATCTCCCTTTCGCTCTCGGGCGTATAGTTGACCTCGTCCGGATAGCGCAGCAGGAATTCCGTCTCCCGCGCCGTTTCGCGCATGTAGCGGATCATTTCGTCCGCGTCGTCCGGATGAGTGGGTCTAAGGATGCACTTGCGCCCGTCCCTGAGCGTAAATTCTCTTGCTTCGAACTGCATTCTTTTCCTCCCGTGTCAGCCTTCGCTGTCCTCTGTGATGACGTAGAAACCGTTTTGTACCGCCCAGCTGTAGGCGTAGCTTCCCTCCGGCGCGATGATGACGACGTCACTGCCGTCGAAAGCGTCGTCTGCGATCTGATTTACCGATGCGCCGATGCGCACGGCGTCTGCGCTCACAAGACCGGCAAACGCCCTGCCCGATATGACTGTCGTGGATGCAGGCAACGTCAGCACACGCAATTCGTCCATTCCAAGCAGTTCGACTTGATAGCCTTGTTCACGCGCCCAATCGAAAGCGGTGGAATGCAGATAACAGTGCACGGTGGGCTCCGACGGGAAGGCGGTATCGTAAAACTCCGTTTCGGTCGCGTAGATGTAGATATCCTCCAGACTGTCACAACCCGTGAACGCATCGCTCGATATGTGCTCCAATCCCTCCGGCAGCACGATCTCCGTAAGACTTGTGCAGTTCCGGAATGCGGAATCGTTGAGATTGACACCCTTGGGCACACGGATGCTCGTAAGGCTCGAACAATCGGCGAACACAAAGTACCAGTCGTAAGGAGTCCACCAACCCATTCGGTAATACGTGTCATAAAAGGTCAGCTCTTCGGGAAGCGTGATCTCTTCAAGTGCCGTACATCCTTTGAAAGCACCGTCAAGGATCGTGGTGACAGAATCCGGAATTACGAGGGAAGTCAGTGAGCTGCAGTTCTCGAATGCGCCCTCATGGATCGTTACCACGCTGTCGGGGATCGTGATCCTGTTCAGGCTCGTACAATCCTTAAAAGCTGCCACACCGATCATTTTCAAGCCGTTCGGAAGTATGACCTCCTGCAATTGCTCTGCGTTTTGGAAAGCAGATGCTCTTTCGTCCCCGTTGTACCCTCCTTCAATCGCCGTCACATAATCCGGCAGGGTGAAAGTGGTCATGCCGCTTACGTCTACTTCTTCAAGATAAACCGGCATCAGTTCGCCGTTTCCAAATGGATCATCCTGCCTTAATTTGCAATTGCCGCCCGGAGCATAGAACCACCGCAGGAGCGAAGCAGCCGCGCTGCCGGGATTTGCATAAACCCGATATCCATCGGAAAAATCATAATAATTCGTACCTCCTATTCCCGTCAGGCTGTCAGGAATATAGATCTCTTCAACGTGATGAAGATTGGTAAAGACGTCATCTTCGATGTGTTCCACGCCTTCACAGAAACGAATGACCTTTAGCTCCTCAGAACCTCCGAATACCCAGCTGTGAATGGTCTTGACGCTGCCGGGAATCTCGATTTCCTCCAAATACCTGGCATACCCGAAGGCTCCATCGCGTATTTCCGTGATGTTGTCTGTCAATACGATATTGTTTAGACTTGTATAGGAAAATGCATGTTGACCGATCACCGTCACATTGTCCGGTACGGTGTATGACCCTGTGCGTCCGGACGGGAACCCGATGATCGTCGTATGCTGCTTGTCAAACAGTATTCCGTCGACCGACGAAAAGTTCGGATTGTCGTCGTAAACATAGATGTTCCGGAGGTTTATGAAGCTGTTCCAGCCCCACATGCTTAATTCAACCGTGTTAGAAATCGTAAGCTCGTCAAGCTTGCTGTCCTCAAAAGCCCAGTCGATGCTCGTCACGTCGTCAGGAACCGTATATGCGCCGGTGCGGCCCATGGGGAATTTCAGCATTTTGGTCCCTGTTATGTCGAACAGTATTCCGTCCGACGAAACGAAGCTCTGGTGTCCCTGGGGAACATAGATGTTGAGCAGGTTGTCCATTCCGGAGAAATTCATATTCCCAATATCCGTGATGCCCAGCGGAATCGTTATCTCCGTCAGACTGTCACAGCTGTCGAATGCAGCCCACCCGATCCACGTTATGCTGTCTGCCAGAGAAACGTGGTTTATCTGTGTGCAGCCGTAAAACAGACCGGATTCAAGCCCGGTCACGCCCGGCTTTACGGTGACGCTCGTGATGCTCTCCCTGTACTCATACCACGGGGCATACGATTCCGCATAATACTCGTAATAATCCGTTTCTCCCGTGCCCGATATCACCAGCTCGCCGTCCTCGTACAGCACGTAAGTGACGTTCGCCCCGCAGCTGCCCTCGGCAAGCTTTTCACGCAGGTCGACGAAGGGGATGGAATTGCTCTGTGCATAAGTCTCGGCAGCGGTTCCGGGATAACTGTAAATAGTCAGCTTGCTGCAATTATAGAATGTGCTTCCGCCGATTTCGGTCACGCTGCGTGGAATCGATATGCTCGTCAGCTCTCCGCAGCTATAGAAAGCAACGGAGCCTATGCTCGTTACGCCTTCCGGTATGACGACATCGGTTATTTTTTTGCAGTCAGCGAAAGCCTTGCTCCCTATACTCGTTACGCCTTCCGGAACGACGATGCTGCCCTGAACGCCTTCGGGGCACAGGATCAGCGTTGCCGCGTCTTTGCTATAAAGAATCCCGCCAACCGACGAATAAGAAGGATTACCGCTTCCTGCGTTTATATTCGCCAGGCTGACGCAACCTCTGAAAGCGTCGCTATTGATGCTCGTCACGCTGTCCGGGATCGTGAGCGCGGAAAGACTGCCGCAAGAGGCGAATATGCCTTTATCTATCTTGGTAATATTGTTCGGCAATGTCACGCTGGTCAGTTGTTCGCAGCGTATAAAAGCGTATTGTTCGATATTTCTTACGCCATTCTCTATCACAACGCTGACCAGGCTGCTGCAATTGGAAAATGCGTAATCGTAGATCGTTTGAACGCTCCCGGGTATCGTTATACTGCTCAAACTTGTGCAGTTGTAAAATGCATAACTATCAATGATCGTAATGCTGTCCGGCAGGTTGACCCCGTTCAGTGAACTGCAGCCTTGGAAAGCATAGGAGCCGATCTCGGTCACGCTATCCGGAATTGTTATATCGGTGAGATTAGCACATCCGATAAAGGAATAACGGTCGATCTTGGTCACGCCTTCTATGATCTCAGCCGGGGTGATGCTGTCCTGATACGCGCACCACGGCGCTCCCGAAAGCCCGTAACTGCTCATCGCTCCGGAGCCGGACAGAATCAGACTGCCATCGTTATACAGCACCCATTCGATGTTCCCGCTCGTGCCTTCGGCGATGATCGCGGGTTGTGAAGTCACGCTGCATTCTGCGCTTACGCCGTTTGCCGCCGTGGCGTATATCGTTACAGTGCCGTGAGAAATGCCAGTCACCACGCCGTTCTGATCCACCGTCGCGACGCTTTCGTCGCTCGAAGTGAACGTCACCAGCTTGTTTACGCAGCTTTGCGTGCGCATGGTCACGTTGGCAGTGAGGGCGACCGTTTCGCCTACGCTCATTATGATATCCGGCTCGGCAAATTCTATCGCCGTCACGGGGAAGCATATGTGAAGTGTACAAAATTGCACCGAACCACCATTAATGCCCACACCCACAACAGTGTCACCTGGCTTTTTTGTGGTAACAAGGCCATTTTCGTCTACGGTTGCAAGTGTAGTATTATCCACGTACCATAACAGATCACATTCTGATCCTTCAGGAACTATATTCGTTATCTCAAGTTGAACTGTATCTTTGGCAATAACCCATACCTCATATTTGGTCAGCTCAAAGGATTCAGCTTTTGTATAAACCCTGACTTCCGCACTCGCAGAGGCATCTCCGAGCGAAGCGCTTATAACGGCATATCCGAGGCCTAGACCATTTATTGTGCCGTTATCTACTATCGCAATATCGGGATCAGAGCTTGACCATATGACGGTTTCGCCAGTGTCCGGAAATAGACTCGCCGTTAGGACAGTGCTTTCGCCCTGTGCAACGCGAATCCGTTCTGGAAGTGTGATCGTGCGTATGGAATTGAAATCGATGTCGTCAAGATAGATGCATTCATATTCGTTTTCCGCAGCCCAGAAATCCGGCTCTGAATACTCATAACAATAAATTAGAGGGCTGACGGAGCAAACTCTGCTTCCGATTTGCGTATCGTTACCCAGAAAACAAATCTTTTCAAGATTGTCGCAGCCGTCAAAGGCTCGATCACCTATAATGCTCACATTGGCGGGTATGGTTATGGATCTCAGATTTACAACATTCTCAAACGCGCCGTCTGCAATGTTAGTTATGCTGGAAGGAATTGTAACGGAAACTGCATCTTTATCCACATCACAAAGAATGGAGCCGTAAACAATCCCCGAATTCTGGTTTATCATATAGCGCATACTGTAGTTTTTCCCGGGAGTTCTGAATGAATATCCAGCAATACTCAGCACCTTTGCCAGATAGTTTTCATCACTGTCCACATAAAACTTTGGATGGCAATTCACAAATGAGTTTTCGCTAATACTGATTTCTTCTACATTATATCCCGCATTCAGATCCATATGGACATATTCAAGATTCAGACAATTGACAAATGCATAGGGTTCAATGATTTTGGAACCAGACATGAGTATACTTACCAGTGAATTCAATCCGGAGAATTCGCCTTCATGTATTGTGGTGATTTCTTCAGGTATCCAAACAAAACTGGCATTTTGATCAACGGATACTATTCGCAAATCTCCTTCGTTACCGGATTCATCATAGTAAAACCGCAGAGAAAGTGGCGACTCTCTAAATGGGCGAAAGCTCCATCCATGTCTCGATAATTCCTTTGCAAGCGTTGTCTCAGAAGAAGTGTAGTATACTGCAGAGCATCCATAAAAACAAGTATCTGTGTATGTGCCGTCTTCACCAATACGAATATTGTTAGACGGAAAGTCGATGCCTTGAAGTCTTGAACATCCTGTAAAAGCATACTTGTTCATTTGTGTTACGTTGCCCAGTATACTGACATTGCCCGACTTTCCCTGCGGACAGCGAACTAGATAACTGAAATCCCAGCTGTAGAGGATGCCATCATCAACGGAATAAGACGATGAGCCACCGTCAAAAGCAGTCAAATTCATGCTCGTCACAGAGAAAGCAGAATCGTCTATTTTGCTGACTGTTACAGGCAGTGTGAATACACTGTCTGCCTTTGCACCGGGATAACATATTAGCTGCGTCAACGTTTTGTTATATAGAACACCGTCTGAAGAAGTGAAGTATTCGTTTTCGGCTGAGACAGTTATCTCACTGAGACTCCTGCAACCTACAAAAGCTCCCTCTTCTATAGTTGATACATTTTTCGGAATATGAATAGAAATCAAACTGTCACAGGAACAAAAAGCAGTCGAGCCAATATACAAAAGGCTTTCGGGCAAGTCGATACTTTCAAGGGCAGTACATTCTATGAATGCAGATGTACCGATATATCTTACACTGTCGGGAATGAATACGCTGACCAGACTCTTACAGTCTTGGAAAGTACTATTATCAATCTTTTCGACATCTTCGGGAATGATAATACTTTGTAAACTTCGGCAATCGGCAAATGCGCATTTGCCTATACTCGTAACGCTGTTCGGAATGGTAATGTTTGAGATGCTGTGACATCCCCAAAATGCACCATAGCCGATATCGGCTACACTATCTGGAATGATGACACTGCTTAGACTGACACAGTGATCAAAAGTGAATTCGTTAATAGCCGTTACGCAAGAGGGTATTTCTATTTGTGACAAGCTGATGCAATCTTCAAAAGCGTAGTCGCCGATAGAAGATACACTGTTCGGTAGTATTATGTCAATAAGACTACTACAGTCACTAAATGCGGAAAATCCAATGCTTGTTACGTTTGACGGAATCGAAATGCTTGTGAGTCTGCTGCAACCAGAAAATGCACCATTATTTATGGTTTCTACGCATTCAGGTAAAGAGATTGTGTCTTTTCCACCAGGACATCTTATGAGTTCGGTCATGGTTTTATTGTACAAAACACCGTCATAGCTGGAGTAGTTCGGATTATCCTCAGCTACATTGATGGCAGTTAGGTTATTACAGGAAGAAAATGCTCCACTGCTAATCGTGAGAACATTGCCAGATATAGAAACACAGTTCAGAGAACTACATCCTGAAAATGCATCTGTACCGATCTTCGTTACGGTATCTGGAATCACTATCTCCGATAAGCTGCTACAGCCGCTGAATGCAAAATCACCGATGCTTGTAACACTGTAGGGAATGCTTATGGAGGTAAGACTGTTGCAGTTAGAAAACGTTCCGTATGGAATGCTTGTTACTCCATTAGGTATCGAAATACTTGTAAGACTCGTGCAATTATGGAATGCATAATTGCCGATACTCTGTACGCTGTCGGGGATGGTGATGCTTGTAAGGTTGCTGCATTCGTAGAAAGCATAGCTGCCAATGCGAGTCACGCCTTGCTGAATACTGACTGAACTTACGCCGCTGCCCCAAGGTGCGGTGGTGACATAAGTCCCGCCAGAAGATGTATAAGAATAGTTGTACATTCCTCCCGTTCCGCTTATGGTCAGCACCCCTTCGTCGTTGAGGGTGTAGGTAAGATTATTGCCGCAGATTCCGCTGCTTTCGGCGGAGGCGGCGAAGGCGAGGCAGAGGATCAGAGCGAGTGAGACAAAAAGCGCGAGCTTTGCGAAGATGGAGAACGCGGTGTTCCTTTTCATCGTGTTACCTCCAATATATACAAACGCGAAGTTATATTTTTTCAATAAACATTATATGTCAAAACCGCCGAACTGTCAATCGTTTCGGCGGTCGGACGGGCATTTGCCGTCATTTCTTCGCGAGCAATTCCTTAAGCACGGGCAGAAGTCCCTCTGCCCACGCGGCGTTGCCCTCCTCGTTCGGGTGCGCGCCGTAGCGGGAGGCGTGGGGCTCGCTTGGGCCTTTGCCGAGCACGGGCACGGTGTCGAAGAACGCGTCGGCCTTGAATTGCAGTTTGCGGCGGATAAAGTCGTTCACGTCCAGCCACTTTTCGCGTACGCCCTGCGCGTAATCGAAGGGCGGCACGGTCTGGATCAGAACCTTCACGCCGCTTTGCTTGAGCTTGTTCACAAGGGCGGAGAGGTCGCGCTTGAGCATTTCCGCGTCTCCGGTCTGAAACAGGTCGTTTACGCCGTAGCACACGCACACGGCGTCGTTCTGCCGTGCCTTGTACAGCCAGCCGCCGTCCAGCGCCGCGTCGTGCGCCCGCCCGAAGCCGAGGCCCAGATTCCACACGGCGCAGCCGGGCCCGAGCGCGTCCTGCAAAAGCGCCGCCAGATGCCTGTAGGAATTGGGCGCCGTGCCGATGCCCTGCGTGATCGAGTCTCCCAGAAAGCTTAGCCGCATCTCTTTTCCGCGCTCCGCGCCGAGCATCGAGGGGAAGGGCAGCTCCGTGCTGCGCTGCCACTTTCCATCCGTAAGTTTGAACGCGGGCAGCAGGCTTTCCGTGTGGCAGGGGACGCGCGCGCCGGTAAAGACCGTTTCCAGACAAATGTATTCGCCCTTGCGGGCCGAAAGGTCAAAATCGTCGCTTGCAAAGATCTCGCCCGGCATAACGCGCTTCGATTTCTTCCCGTCAAAGCGTATTTCGACAAAACCCCTTGGCTCCGCGCAGGTCTCCAAATCGCAGTGATCCACGACGCCCGCCCGCAGCGAATGTATCACCCAATCGCCTGGCACGAAGTTCGCGTGGCTGTGGCTTCCGTCGGCGAAAGTGGAATCGATGAGGTTTGAAAACAAAAGCGCCATTTTGCCTACGTCGCGCGAAAGCCTGTAATAGACGCGGCCTGTGCAGAGCGCCTTCGGGTCGCCCGTCTCGAACCAGTTCTGGCTGCCGCTGCCGGCCGCCGTGCAGGAAGAAAACGCATCGAAAAACTCCATACTTCAGTTCCTTTCCGTTCAAACCGATATATCCGCGCGCTGCACCGTTTCGCGCACCAGCCTTTGCCAGTCCTGCCTGCAATCCCAGCAAAGCTCTGCGTACAGCGCGGCGGGCAGGGAAATCTCTCTTTCGAACAGGCCGGCCTCCACGAGGTTGTAGACCGCCGCGTTTCCGTGCCCGG
This sequence comes from Clostridia bacterium, assembly GCA_017395065.1. Classification (GTDB taxonomy): domain Bacteria; phylum Bacillota; class Clostridia; order Christensenellales; family Aristaeellaceae; genus RUG14130. The sequence goes on from JAFPWH010000024.1 coordinate 27,492, forward strand.
CATAGAGGCCCAGTATGTCCCGGGCAAGCGCGCCGTGATCCAGCCATTCGCCCGCGATGTAGCGCCATATCCTGCGCACGGCGGGCAGGCGTGCGGCGATCTCCTCTTCGCCCGCGCAGCCCAGCACTTCGGGCCCGCTCTGGTGGACGAAGCGCTGCCAGTCCAACTGCGTCATGCCTTTGAACACCGCGCCCGTGCCCGCGCCGGGTCTGAGCGAGAGCAGCTTTTGCGTGAAAGCGCGCGTCTCTTCGAAATCGCCGACCACGTCCGGGCACGAATGGTACGGAAAGCCGCCGCAGTTTTCCCAGATGATCTCGACTCGAGGATCGACCTTCGCGATGCATTCCGTGTGGCTCCTGACCGAATCCGCGTGCAGCCCGAACTGAAGCCGCAATCCCGGATGCCTTTTGAGCAATTCGCGGGCCGTACGGTTCACGAAATCCACGACCGCCTCCGCGATCAGCACGCCGTCCAGCGTCTCGCTCGAGGTCTCCGTGAAGCTCTGAAAATAGATGCCGTCGCCGCCCAGTGAAGCGTACTGACGTTCAAAAGTCGCTACGATCCTGTTGGTGGCTTCCTGACTTGTGTCGAGGCGCATCGTCGTGTCCCAGCCCCAGGCGTAGCCCCAGAGGACGTGGATGCCCAATTCGTGCGCGTAGGAAACGATTTCGCGCCCGTTGACCGGCGCGTAGTCGTTCCACAAAATCAGCTCGTTCAGCTTGAGCCGCGCCATGTTTTCAAGGTATCCGCGCCAATCATAGACTGCGAGGCCCCACGTCCAGAGGCCGCGCCGAAGTATGCGCGGCGCGCTCGTGAAATCCGAGGGCGGCAGGTATTCCTCCGAAAACAGCGGCCTTATGTAGTAGGGGTCGGCCGTCTTGCGCGAAAGGCTCGCCTGCGAAAGGAAGCGCCCGCAAAAATCCATGCAGCCGTTTTGAAGGGCCGCGGCGTCTGCGCCTGTGATCGATACGAGCTGCCGCCCGTCCTTCGGCGTATGCACCCGCAGGCGGTAGCCGTTTGGCGGCGCATCGTCCTTGTTTGCGACAAGCAGGATCGTGTTGTCGCCAGTGTCCGCATGGCATACGGCGGGCGCGCGGCGGGTATACGCGTAAACGAGGGCGGAGATCTCCTTGAGGGCAAACTTCGCTTGCCCGGCGGATACGCCGCTTAGCTGGATACACCAATTCTTCATTCGGAACGCTCCGTTTCCTGTCATTCTCGCCGGATGGGGGAATGCGGTAAAGATGCACTGCGGCGGTCAGAAAACCCTGACCGCCTGATGTTGTAAAAGCCTGTGATCCGTCAGAAAGCGCCGCCCAGATTCTCCAGCGTGTCGATCACAACGACGCAATCCGGGTCGACGTGCTGCATCACGAAGTACATGCTCTCCATGGGGATGGCGACGCAGCCGCCGGTGTAGGGCTTTCTGTCGCCGAAGCAGTGCAGGAAGATCGCGCTGCCCAGGCCCGGCGTGCCCTCGGCGTTGTAGCTGATGTTCAGGCAGTACTGGTACTGGTACAGGTAGTCCACGATGTGCTCACTGTCGGCCTTGACGAGGGTGGGATAATCCTTCAGGCTCACCAGCTCGTTGTAGCGCATGCCCTTGTTCACGTCGCCGGACCAGTAGGTGTCCTCGTCCGCCTGCACGTATTCGATGGCGCAGCCGGGGTCGGGCGCGATGCCGAAGGCGCGGTTAAAGCGGAACACGCCCACGGGCGTTTTTCCGTCGCCTTCCTTCGTCTTGCCCAGACCGTTCCTGCCGATGAAGCCCGGCGTGGACAGGATCATCTGCCACTTGCCGTCTTCGTCCTTTTCGTGCATGGAGATCCACGCCGTGGTATCGCCGTAGGCGGCGACGACGAACAGCTGTTTGGCGTCGTTCTCTTCGGCGAGCTTCACGACCCAGGCGCCGGAAGCCTCGGGCGATTGACCCAGTACTTCTCTGGGGGTCTGCAGTTCGACGCTTTCTGCCCAGGCAAAGCAGCCGGGAACCAGCAGCAGGGCAAGAGCGAGTATCATGGGAATTATGCGTTTCATATATGTTTTCCTCCTGAATTGAATTCTGTGTGTTTATACGCAAAAACGCGCGACGCGGCAGCGGAAAGACAGGATTATCTCATGTGGACGTCGAGCTGTGGATAGGGGATCTCTATGCCGCTTTCGTCCAGCGCGCGCTTTCCGTTTTCGAGCAGCGCCCAATTGACCGTCCAGTAATCGGCGGCCTTGCACCACACGCGCACCGTAATCACCAGCGCGCTGTCGCCGCACTGCGTGAGTTTTACGAGGGGCGCGGGCTCGGGGAGTATGTTTTCGGTGCGCTCGACCGCGCCCGTCAGCGTCTTCTGCGCGGTATCGAGATCGGTCGTGTAGCTCACCGAGAAGTTCACGTCTAGCCGCCGCGTGCCTTCCCGCGTGTAATTGACGATCGCCGTGTTGCTCAGCCTGTTGTTGGGGAGGGAGATGTGGCGGTTGTCCGGGGTCACGAGTTCGGTGTAGAAAACGCCGATGTTCTGCACCGTGCCCTCGGTGTCGCCGATGTTGATGTAGTCTCCCTTGCGGAAGAGCTTGAGCATCAGCACCGTGATCCCGCCCACGAAATTGCTCAGCGCCCCCTGCATCGCCAGCGTCACCGCGACGCTCGCCGAAGCCAGCAGCGTCACGAAGGACGTAAGCGGTATACCCATGATGTTGGCTGCCGTGAGGATGATGACGATGTAGAGGAGCAGCTTCAGAAAATTGTGCAAAAAGCCCCGGAGTGTCGGGTCCATCTTTTTGAAGCGCTCGTTTTTGCCGAGCAGCTTCATCACCCAATGCACCAGAAACAGCCCAATGACGAGCACGATCAGCCCAGCCAGCAGCTTCATGCCGTACTGCCGTATGACGTCCGAAATGCCGCTGAGATCCATATGGATGCCTCCTGAAATGTCGCTTCTTTCCGGCTTTTCGCTATCCCCAGTACTTCGCGTCGATCATCCTGTACTGAAGCGCTTCGCTGATGTGCGCGGGAGAGATGTCCTTTTCGCCGGCAAGGTCGGCAATCGTCCTTGCGACTTTAAGCACGCGGGTGTAGGCGCGATTGCTCAAACCCATCTTTTCGCTCGCGGCGTTCATGATCTGCTTGGCCTGCTGAGACAGGCGGCAGTAGCGATTCAGGGTATTTGCGCTGAGGCGCGCGTTGCAGGTTATGCCGTCCAGCTTGTAGCGCTCGCGCTGCAGATCCCTCGCGGCCTCGACCTCTTTTCTGATCTCAGCGGAGGACTGACCCGGCTTTTCATCCGCCAGACGCTCCGGCGGGATGGACTCGACCTCGATGTGCATGTCGATCCTGTCGAGAAGCGGTCCCGAAATGCGCCCCAGATAGCGCCTTATGTCCAATTGCGTACAGCGGCATTCCCGCGTGCGGCTGCCGTAGTTTCCGCAGGGGCAGGGATTCATCGAACAGATCAGCATGAATTCGCTCGGATACGTGCTCTGCGCAGAAACGCGGGTCACGGTAACGAAGCCGTCCTCCATCGGCTGCCTGAGCGCCTCGAGCACGTCCCTTCGGTATTCGGGCAGCTCGTCCAGAAAAAGTACGCCGTTGTGCGCCTTGCTGATCTCGCCGGGTACGGCGTGTATGCCGCCGCCCACGATGGAAACGTGCGACGCGGTGTGGTGCGGGGCGCGGAAGGGCCTTTCCACCAGCAGCCCCTTTTCGGGCAGGCTGCCCGCGACGGAGTGGATGCGCGTGGTGACCAGCGCCTCTTCGAAGCTCATGTCCGGCAGTATGGAGGGCACGCAGCGCGCCATCAGCGTCTTGCCGGAGCCGGGCGGGCCAACCATGAGCACGTTGTGCCCGCCCGCGGCGGCGATGGTCAGCGCGCGCTTTGCGCTCTTTTGACCCTTGACGTTTACAAAATCGGACGAATACACCCTTTCGCCCAGCAATTGGCGGTAGGAGACGGTTTTGAGCGGTTCGATCCGCTTTTTGCCGCTCAGATGATGGACCACCTGAAGCAGCGTTTCGGCGGGCAGGATCTCTATGCCCTCTATGCACAAAAGCTCCTGCGCGTTCGCCGCGGGCAGGATCACGGTTTTGATCCCGTCTGCCCGCGCGGAGATGACGAGGGGCAGCGCGCCGCGCACGGGGCGAAGCTCGCCGTTCAGCGAAAGCTCGCCCATGACGGCGATGCTTTTGATGGTTTCGGGATTGACGAATTTGCAGCAGGCCAGTATGTCGATCGCGATGGGCAGATCGAAGGCTGCGCTCTCCTTTCGGATGTCCGCGGGCGCGAGGTTTATGATCAGCCGGTCGGTCGGAAATTCGAAGCCGGTGTTGCGGACGGCGGATTTGATGCGCTCGCGCGCTTCCTTCACGGCCGTGTCCGCAAGGCCGACCACCTCAAAGGCGGGCAGCCCGCCAGAAAGGTTGCATTCGACGGTGATGCAGATGCCGTCTATGCCGCTCAAAGCGTAGCACAGCGTACTCGAAAGCATTGTGCGTCCATCCCTCCCAAAATACGGGTCGTTAAGACATTATACCAAAAAACAAAAGACTCTTCAACCTCAAAATGAAGGTTTTCAGAGCCTTTTGCGGGTTAATGTCCGGCTTTGCCGAACTTTGTCTGAAATGGGACGCTTACCGGACGATCTGATACAGTACGTACTCTCCGGGCATCGTCCTTGCTTCGAACACCGTCTCGTCCGCCTTCGCATACAGGGGAGAGAGGGTCTTTTTCTGCACGGGCAGGAAGAGCTTTTCGGCCTTGCCCTTTACATGGATGTGAATGCTGTCCGGCTGAGCGGCGCTCGTCACGTACTGATAGAGGATGAAGCTGTCGTTGTCGTAGGTGAACACGCTCGTGCCGGAAGCGGAGTCGGTATAGACGGCGGTGTTCAATTCGCGGCGAAGGCGCGTTAGCACCTCGCGGGGCAGCTTGTACAGATCGGGGAAGGAATCCGGGATCGTGAGGGTGTAGAGCTTACCCTTACCGTAGGTGTCCATAAGCAACAGGCCGAAGCTCTCCTCGCCGCCGGCGGCCTTTACGACGGCCCAGGTCGCGTTGTTTCGGAACTCGCACACGGGAATGGTGATCTCCTCGCATCCGCGGGGATAGGTGACCGTGACCGGGCGTGTCGCCTGCTCCACGCGGTATAAGGAGCAGCGAGCCTTCCGCCCGTTCATGCTTACGGAGGTCATGGCGCTTAAACCCTTGGGCAGCATAACCTCGACAAAGCCGCTCGTGATCACGGCTTTTCCGCCCGCGGAGACGAAGCGGTCCAGCTTTGCGAGAATATCTTCGTCACAGGCCGCGGCGCGGGTCAAAAGCATAACTTCCGCGTCCTCGGGGAAATACGGGGTGCAGACGACGTTAAAGCCGCACATGCCCAGAAAGTCCTGCACGTTGTCCTCGCCCTGGCTGTCGTCCGGCAGGTAGCACCGAATTCCCGTGGGCTTTCCGGCGTGGTCCAATACGTCGTCCAGCCTGTCCAGCTGGAAGCCCAGCGCCGGCACGTTCATCCTGTTTACGAGCGCCTGGAAGCAGAACATCATCATTTCCTTCGGCTTCGAAAACGCGGTCAGGTACGCCTGCTCCAGATACTGCTCCGTGATGTGCAGGTCGAACGGATCGAACCAGCCGCCGCCGTTGTGCCCCGGCCACATGTTTTCGAAATAGGTCATCAGGGAGTAGCTTAGGTACCTTGGCAGATGCTGATCCGTGGTCACGGTGTCGCGGGCTTCGGTGCCGGTGTAGATGTTGTCGAAAAGCCTTCTCTGCGCTTTGGGGTTGTAGCCGGTCTGCTGATAGCTTTCGGCCCAGTTGGGGTATTTGATCGTGATTTTGATGTTCGGGTTTTCGCGCTTAGCGGGCGCGATGATCGTTTCGCGGCTCACCTTCTCCATGAGAGAGAGGCGGTATTCCTTCCAGCTTCCGTCTGTTATGCCGTGGGACGCGTTGTAGGCGTCCTTCTCTTTGCGGCACTTCTCGCAGGTGCAGTTCGTGAAAAAGAAGTCGTCGATGATGAATTCGTCAAAGTGCCTGCCCAGAAAAGCGCAGGCTTCGGTCAGCTGCCCGAGCATTTTTTCGTCGTTGTAGCATACGGTGTCGAACAGGCGCTGCTTGGGCTCGTCGCCTTCGGGCGTCGGCATCGTCGTGGTCAGACCGCCCGCGACCTCCACGCCGTGCTTTTCGAATACCCTCTTGCACATTTCGACCTGCGCTTCGCTTGCGAAAACGCCGCCCCGGAAGCGCTCGAGGTATACCTTGTCGGGGCGCATATAGCGCTCGAAAAAAGTGATTTCCTTTTCCAGCTGTTCCTCGCCCGTGCGCGCTGTGGCCTGCGCGACGAAGTAGTACACGAGCTTAAAGTTTCTGTAGTTGCCCATATGTGGAATAACCTCCGTATGGTTTATTGAGGTCTGTCAGATCTGCAGCGCAAAGTTGTACCAGTCGAACCAGCGCAGCTTCATCGCGTAGGAGTAACTGCAGGAATAGCCGGATTCAAGCGGATAGAACGCGATAAACAATACCAGCGCAAGCCCCACGATCACGGCTGCCGTGATCATTGCGCCTTTTCTGTGCCTTTGCGAAAGATAGTCGAGCGCGAGCACGGTCGCTAAGATGATGAAGGGCACGCTCGTAAAGTAGTGATAGATATAGGTGGACCTCGGCACGAGCACCCAGGGCAGATACTGGCTGGCAAAACCGACCAGCAGTATAAGAAGCCGCATGTCTTTTTTCTTTTGCATCGCGAACAGCCCGGCGCAGACGACCATCGCAAAGATGCCCGTCCACCACACGGCGGGATTGCCCATCAGCGAAATGGAAGAGACCACACCCTGACCCGTGAATGCCGTATCGGAGGAGAAGTACCACATGGGCCAGACGATCAGCGGCCACTCGTACCAGGGCGACTTGAAATAGTGCGTGTCCGTGATGTTGCTGTGGTAGGAATACATCTGCTCCTGAAGCGCCCATACGCGCTCTATGCTGAGCCCGCCGCTTTCGGCAAAGTGCCAGTAATAGCTGTAATAGTAGATCAGCGCGGGCACGCACACGAACATCACGAGGCAAAAGTCCAGTAAAACGAACAGCCTGCTCCAGAATACCGGCAGATCGCTTTCGACGTTTTGCCATTTGAGGCGTCGGTATTCACGGATGCTCATGCCGACCTTGACGAAGAACAGCACGGCAAGCCCAGCGCTTGCGTAGATGCCCGTCCACTTGCTTGCCCAGCTGAGCCCCATGCTTATGCCCGATAGCCCGAGCGGGATCAACGCCTTCAAAAGGCTGCCCTGAACGAGATCGCGCTTAAAGAACAGGATCATGAACAGGTACATCAGCATGATGAAAAATACCGCGTACGTGTCCACCGTGGCGATGCGCGTCTGCGTGAAATGCATGGAGTCGAGGGAAAGAAGCAGCATCGCAGTGAACGCCCACTTCTTTTTACCCGTCAGCGCCTTTACCAGCAGGTACATAAGCGGCAGCATCAGCGCGCCGAACAGCGTCCCCGAGAAGCGCCAGCCAAACGGGGTCATGCCGAAAAGCTTTATGCCGACGGCGATGATCAGTTTGCCAAGATGCGGGTGCGACCATTCGAGGATGTGGCTGCTTTCGTACCCGTTCAAAAGCTCGTAGGCGGTGCGGGCGTGGTAGATCTCGTCGAAATACATGCCGTTATAGTAGCTTGGATAGGCGGCGACCTTGTCCTGCTCGTCGATCAGCGCGGCGTAATCCGCGCCTTCCAGAGAGCCGCTCACCGAGGAGACCGGCAGGGGCTTTCCGTTTTCGTCAAGGAACGCCACCTCGCAGAAGATCATCTTTTGCGTCGCGACTTTGCTTACGTAGCTTTCGTCGGCCACGGTAAAGCGCACGTAGCGCGAGGTCTGCAGGGGATAGGCGTCTTCCGACGTGCGGAAGGTGAAGGAGGCGGGGTCTTCGCCCTGCGCAGCGGAAGCGCCGCCGAATGCGTCGCTGAAAGAGCCGTTTACGTAGTTTTTGGGCGTAAACCAGATCCACTTGTACATGTCGCCCTCGCCGTATTCGGCGGCGAACTCCCGCGTCCAGTTCTCGCCGTCGTTGGAGAGGGAAACGTTGAAGTAATTGCTGCTGATGCCGCCGAAATAGGTTAGGCGGTATGTGCGCACCTGCCCAAGATCGAACACGATCTGCTCGTTTTTCTGCCTCGTCTGATAAAAGCTGACGGGGGAATCCGCTTCGCCCAGATTCAGGAAAGCGGCAAACGAATACAGGACCGTGACGCCCAGCACGAGGCCGATCTCCAGGGGCCTTTTGATCTTTCCGCCCGCGCTTTCGGCTTTGAACGCCCTTATGCGCCTTCCGCAGGTCAGGTCGAAGGCCGTCCAGCTGATCAGGAGCGTCGCAGCGATGTTGAGCGCGGCAACCAGGTTATTATAGCTCTGCTCGCTGCCCTGCAGCTGCCCCATGGCTTCGTACTCGCCCCATTCCAGAACGAGCGCGATGTTCAAAAACTGCGTGAAGGTGACGATCAGGAAATACCAGATCAGGCGTCTGTCCCGGAACTGATAGTACGCAAGCAGCGACAAAAGCAGCGCAGGGAAGAGGTACCTTTCGTGCATCATTGGCGCGAAAGTATACAGTATACTTATCAGCACCGTGCCCGCCAGCGCCAGATTGTTCCTTACGGGGCGCAACACTCTTTTCGCCGGCTTTCCGCCCGTCTTCCTTACACGGCGCATCTTTGAGCCGATCAGCACGTACGCGGAATAAACATACGCCGCGGCGAACATGAACCACGCGAAGAAGCGGAAGCGGTCGGCGCCGTTTCCCTCCATGCTTGCCCAGTTTTTGCCCTGCAGAACGTAGACGTTGCAGGCGTTGATGGTCATGTATTTGTAGCTCATGGCCGTGCCGGTGAGCTTCGTATAGAGCCATTTGAACGTATAGAACGCTGTGTTCGTTTCGCCGTTGTACCTGGCCTCGAAATACGCAAAGGGGAAGCTTACAAAAAACAGCACCAGCACCGCTGCGCGTAAGCCCATCAGGGCTCTTAATAGGCCTTTGCGGCTTTGCAGGCAGTCTGCGACGACGCAGAGCAGCCCGATCGGGCCGAACATCAGCGCCTGCGGCTTTGTGAGGATCGCAAGCGCGTAGACGGGCAAGGAAAGATCCCATCTGCCCTTCATGCCGAAGTAGACGCTCACGATCAGAAGGAGCGCAAGCAGACTGTCCACCTGTCCCCAGGCGGCGCTGTCGAAGATGTAAGCGGGATTGAGCGCGATGAAGGCGCAAAGCAGCACCGCCCAGGGCGCGCCCAATTTCCTGCGCGTGATCGAATAGATGAAGCGCGCGGAAAGCGAGTCGCAAAGGATCGGTATCAGCTTGATCAAAAACACGTGGTCGGGGGAATTGTATTCGACGCCGAAGAGATAGCGCAGCGCGTCCACGCCGCCAAGCAGCATCATGTAGAAGGGCGGATAGTCGTGAAACCCGTCGTCGGCGTAAAAGCGGAAGCCCTGCTCCCTGAAGTGGTTGCCCCAGTACAGGAAACAGTCGATGTCGTTTTTGTAGCCCCTGACCGCGTAGGCGTAATACAGCCTGATCGCAAACGCCGCGCCCAGCACCAATACCAGCGCCGCGGATTCGAGCACGACCGCCCGGACATACAGACCGCGGGTATTTTGCTCGATCGGGTTTTTTGCCTTGTGTCCGTGCCACTTGACGAACAGATAGCCCTGCACGAACAGGAAAAGGCACGCAAGTGCCATGATGAACAATTTGAACGGCTGCCTTTCGGGCAGCGCGCGGCCGGTATCCGAAGCAAACTCGCTGTCTTCGCCGTCCCAGTCCTCGTCGTCCCAATCTTCGTCGGGAAAGGAAGCGACGTAGGGCGCGTAGGTGCTCAAGTCGTACACCTTCGCTGCGCCCGTATCCTCCGCCTTGCTGAGGCTTACGTCTTTAAACCACGCGCGGCCGACGCCGTCGCCGCTGAAGCCGCCGATCCGCAAAGCGACGACGACCTCGGTCTGATCCTTCGCGGTCTTCCCGTAAAGCGTCACGGTCTGCCACGAGCCCTGCGTGTCGTAGACGGACTCGCTGTAAGCGCCCGTATTGAAAAAACTTATGTTTGCTCCCCGCGCGTTGGCGCTGTAGGAGCATTCCTCCGCCCAAACGGAAGCCGTGAATTCATAGGCGGTGTCCGGCTCGACCTTCACCGTCTGTATCCACCTTGCGTCGTTGGAAAGGCCGGAATCGATGAAAAGACAGCTGCAGCCGTCCTTTTCCTCCATGCCGAAGACGCTCGCGTTTTTGTCCCACGCGTCCGCCTGCCAGGAAGAAATGCTGCCGGACAGGTCCTCGTTGAATTCGGGGTTTTTTATCAGGTTTTCGGCGCTTACAGTAAGAAAGGCCGAAAGCAGAAGGGCCCATAACAGTGTAAGCAGCTTCTTTTTCATATTTTTTCCTTTCCGATGCCCGTTGGGCAGAAAGAGCGTGATTCGATATTTGTTTTTGCGGACCGTGCCCGCACCGTCCTTAACGGCGGCTTGCGTCGAAGGCGGCCTTTATGTATTTGATCTCCGTACCGCTTATCGCCGCCACGTCGAAGCGCATGCGGCTGTCAAGCAGGCCGTTCTTTTTCAGATACCCGGTCGCGGCGAAGATGATCGCGCGCTGCTTGGCGGGCGTCACGGCCTCTTCGGGCCGTCCCTTCGCGTCGCTCTCGCGCGCCTTGACCTCTATGAAAACGGTGACGTCTCCGTCTTTTGCGATGATGTCTATCTCCTCGCGCCCGAAACGGTAGTTGCGTGCGACGATCTTCATTCCCTGTTCCTGAATATAGGCGGCGGCGAAATCCTCGCCCTGACTGCCGGACAGACGGGTGTTCATCAGCCTATGCCTCCGAAACGAATTTCTGTATGAAGCTCAGCCTGTGAAGCGGGCAGGGGCCGAGCTCTTTGATCGCGCGAATGTGCTCGGCAGTGCCGTAGCCCTTGTTCGCCGCAAAGTTGTAGCCGGGATATTTCTTGTCCGCTTCCAGCATGAACGCGTCCCTTTCGACCTTTGCCACGATGGAAGCTGCCGCGATCATGAAGCTCATCGCGTCGCCGTGCAGTATGCTTTTGTGGGGGCAGGGGAGGCGCAGCCCGTCCACCGCGTCGATCAGAATCACGTCGCCGTCAAAACCGCCCGCGCATTCCTCCATGGCTTTCTTTGTCGCGTTCAGTATGTTGATTCGGTCGATCTCGTCCTGCCATATCCACGCCGTTTTGACGTAGGACGCGTTTTCGACGATTTTCGGATAGAGCTCCAAGCGCTGTTTCTCGCTGAGCTTTTTGGAATCGTCTACGCCCGGAATCAGTTTGTCCATTGGGATCGAAACGCAGGCGGTCACGACGGGCCCGGCCAGGGGACCGCGTCCGACCTCGTCGATCCCGGCGAGCACGAGCGTGCGGCCGGCATCGGCGATCAGCTGCTTTTCCGTTAGCGTCATTCGCTCAAGCTTTTCTTCGCTGCTCTCTCTTGCCATATCACTTGTCCGGTCTTTCCAGGCTGATTTTGCCCGTCTTGCCGCCCCTGAACTCGTCGAGCGCCACCTGCGACAGGCGCAGCGTGTCGTATCTTCCGCCGGGCAGCAGAAAGCCCCTGCCCCTGCAGCAGGCTTCCAGCAGGCTGTCCCTGTCGAGGCCGATCTCGCCTTCCTTCAGTTTGTAGCGCTGGGTGACGCCCTCGGGATATAGGACGCCGAGCACCGTCAAAAGTTCCCCGGCGAGGCGCTCCGTGTCCATCACCTCGTCCTTGATGGACCCCAGAAAAGCCAGGCGGAAGGCAGTCCTTTCGTCGTCGATTTTCGGCCACAGCATGCCGGGCGTGTCGAGCAGTTCAAGGTAGGGGTTGATCTTGACCCATTGGTTGGAGCGGGTGACGCCGGGCCTGTCTGCGGTCTTTGTTATCGCCTGTCCCTTGAGGGCGTTTATGAACGTGGATTTGCCCACGTTCGGGATACCGACCACCATCACGCGCACGGTCTTGTTCGCGCCGCGCTCCTGCATCCTTTTTACTTTCGGCATGACGGCCGTTTCGATCAGGCGGAAGATCTCCTTCGTCTTTCCGCCGGTCGACTGGTATTTGATCGCGGTAAGGCCCTTTGACCTGAAAAAGTTAAGCCACTCCCGCGTGACCGCTTCGTCCGCGAGGTCCGCCTTGTTCAATACGAGGATGTGCGCCTTGTGCCCCGCAAGATGCATCAGTACGGGGTTCCTCGTGGCCTGCGGGGCTCTGGCGTCGCACAGCTCGATGACGGCGTCGACGCTCTTGATCTGGGTCTCCAGAAGGCGCTTCGTTTTTGCCATGTGTCCCGGAAACCAGGAGATGGCGGTGTTTGCAAATTCCTGTCCTTCGCCTTCGCGCATGCGTTCTTCCTCACTGACACGGATGTAAACTGAAATATGTTTGAATAAAAAACAAAAGGCCGCATCAGCGGCCCTGTTTTGTAAGTTAAGCTTCCTTAACCTTTGCGGCTTTGCCGCTGCGCTCACGCAGGTAGTACAGCTTGGCGCGGCGAACCTTGCCCTTGCGGGTTACCTTGATGGAATCCACGCGGGGCGAATGCAGCGGGAACGTACGCTCCACACCTACGCCGTAGCTCGTGCGGCGAACCGTGAAGGTTTCGCGGCAGGAACCGTTGCGACGGGCGATCACGACGCCTTCATAAGCCTGCAGACGCTCACGGGTGCCTTCTACGACCTTGACTTCGACCTTTACGGTGTCGCCGATCTTGAAAGAGGGCACATCCTTTTTGAGCTGAGCCTGCTCAATGGAACGGATAATCTCGTTCATACGCGATATCCTCCTTTCCTTACAAGGGCGTTCTTGAACGGTAACTTGTCGCCAGCGGACCGCCCGATATCACAAAATACATTATAACACGACGGAGAGGGCGAATGCAAGCCAAATGTATGTAAATTATTGCCGAAAAAATGTGCACGAAAGCAGGGGTTTTTGGCTCGGAAGGCTTGACATCCTTTCGCCGTGAGAATATGATTAGCATGAAAGGGGTGGTGGGCATGTTCTCTCCCTACGGGCGTTTCATCGAAGAAGGCCGCGGCTTTGAAATCTTCACGCCGGACATTCCGCGCAACTGGTACAATTACTTTTTTACCGATCAGTACGTGACGTTCACCTCGCAGTGCGGCATCGGCCAGGGCTTTTTGCAGGACAGCCTCGGCAGGCGCATATCTCCCGTTTCCGCGCGCGCACTGTACGCGGTCGAGGGGGATGCGGGCTGGGAGCTCAGCGGACTGCCGCTCTACGACAAGTATGAGGACTACAAATGCATACACCGCCCGGGCTCGACCGAGATCGTACTGACCCGGCACGGCATCAGAACGGGATGGACGCTGTTCGTGCCGCCTGAAAGCGATCCGTTCACGGGCGCGGAGGTCAGCGTCGTCGACGTCGAAAACCTGTCGCAGCGCGAGCGGGAAATCAAGCTGATCTCCTACACCGAAAACGATCTCGACGGCGCGTACAAATACCAGGGCTACAACACGCGCGCCGTCGAAAAACAGGCGGATTTCAATGGCCTGAAGCTTGATTTCAACGAGATGTTCGAAGGCAAGAAGCGCGCCTTCACCTTCTTTTGCTTCTGCGACAGGCCTCTTACCGGCTGGGACGCGGCGAAGAACCGCTTTATCGGCCCGTACAACACGCTGCGCGATCCGATCGCCCTGCACAGGGGAGGCTGCACGAACAGCGCCTGCGTCGCCGAGAAGGCGTGCTACGCGCTCGAAACGGCGTTTACGCTGAAGCCCGGCGAGACCGCCTCTTGCTGCTTCGTGACGGTACTTACCGCAAACGCCGCAAAGGCGGAAGAAATGCAAAGGCGCTTTCGCAGTGCTGAAGACGCGAAAAACGAGCTGAAAGCGCTTACCGAGCGCATCCGCAGCGCGACAGGCGGCGGACTTACGCTTCGCACGCCGGACGAAAACTTCAACTGCCTGATCAACAACTGGCTGAAATACCAGACGAACCTCGGCTCCCGCTGGGCGAGGGTCCGCCATAACGGCTACCGGGACATCGCCAGCGACACGGAGTGCCTCGCGGTGTACGATCCCGCCCTCGCGTGGCAGAGGATCAAACGCCTTCTTTCCTATCAATATGCAAACGGCTACGCGCCGCGCACGTTCATCGACGGGCAGATCAGGGACAACAATTTCTCGGACTGCGCCGTGTGGCTGAGCTTTACCGTATACTACATCATCAACGAACTGGGCGACGCCGCGCTGCTAAGCGAGCAGGTCCCGTTCAACGACGGCAGCATTGCCTCCGTCTGGGAGCACGTGAAGCGCTCCGTCGAATTCCTGCACGGCTTTACGGGGCACCACGGCCTTATACGTATCTGGGGCGGCGACTGGAACGACTGCATGAACAACGTGGGCATCAAGGGCAAGGGCGTAAGCGTCTGGCTGTCCATCGCGTTCGTGCGGGCGGCGCGCATGGCCTGCGAGCTTGCCAAAACGGTCGGCGACGAGGCGACCGCCCGCACCTTCACCGACTGGGCGGAGGACATGTGCCGCCGCGTGAACGAATACGGCTGGGACGAAAAGGGCGGCTATTACATCTACGCGATCTCGGACGACGGCGAAAGGATCGGCGCAAGCGACTGTGAGGAGGGCAGCGTGTTTTTGAATCCGCAGCTCTGGGCGGTGCTCGCGGGCGGCCTGGGCGCGGGGCGCGAAGAGAAGGCGATCAAAAACGCCTACGCGCTTTTGTGGGACGAATTGGGCACCCGCGTATCGACGCCGCCCTATACGGAAAAAAACGCATGGATCGGCGGCATCGGCGAAAAAGCGCCTGGCGTTCAGGAAAACGGCGGCGTCTACCTGCACGCCATGTGCTGGAAGCTCGCCGTGGACGCGCTCCGGGGCGATTCGAAGCGCGTGGGGGAGGACATCGTACAGATCCTGCCCTTCACCAATCCCGTCGTGAACGGCCGCGCCGAACCCTACAGCATCTGCAACTGCTACATGGGCAGGGAAACCGGCTACCGTTACGGTACGCCCGGCCAGAGCTGGCGCACGGCCTCGGGGCAGTGGCTGCTCAAAGCCATGGCGCAGTTCGTCTTCGGTCTTCAGCCCTCTTTGGAGGGACTCAGGATCAAGCCCTGCCTTCCGGACAGCTGGAACGAAGCCTGTGCCGAAAAGGAATTCCGGGGACACGTATACAAGATCAGGTACCTGCGAGGCGGCATGAGCAAAGTCCTGTTCAACGGGAAAGAGCTTTCAGGCGATCTATTGCCGCTTGAGGACGGCGAAGTGACGGTGTACATCTGAAACGAAGCAGGCCGGGCCTGCCGAGATAAAGGAGGAAACATATGAAAAGAACGATAAGCGTGCTTCTTGCGATTCTCCTGCTGCTTTCCGGCGTCGGCGCGATCGGTGAGACGAGCGAAGAAAGTCAGTTTGGCGGCCTCTTTGCCGGACTGCAGGAGCTTGAAATGGGAATGGACAGCGCTCAGGTGACTGCCCTGATGGGCGAGCCTTATGAGACAGACACAGTCTCCGAGCTTACCACGACACTGGTTTATGACGCTGTATTCGGGGTCGAGGACGCCATGATCGGGTTTGTATTCCAGGAGGAAAAGCTGTGCATCATCGATTATATGTGCTACGGCGACGAGGCAGACTGCATTGCGCTGCTTTCGGGGCTTGAGAAGCTGCTCGGCGAACCCGGCGGCGATCCGCTGACCGTATTGTTGGGAACGAGCGATCTTGATTTTGTCCGGCAAACGAATGAGAACTTCGAGGAGTATGCTGTGGATTATATCGACAGCTGCAGCACCATCGCAGCCTGGCAGCTTGAAAACGAGAATGTCGTCCTTATGCAAAAGGGAGCAATGATCGAACTGATCGTCTATTCGATTGGCAGCTGATCAATAGGACGTTAAAACCGTCCTTCGAACCGACATCGCCGCCTGCTTCCGGTCTGTTTACCGGTAAGCGGGCGGCGACGCATTTTATGTTTCACCTGAAACGCGCGCTATTTCAAAAGCTTTTTCAATTCCTTTGCGATCATTCTGTGCGTGACCGGCCCGGGATGGTAGCGGCTGCCCATGCCGCCGCGCGGCAGGGCGTAAAGGTCCGCGGGCACGGCAAAGCGCGCGTTGACGCCTTTCACCGCGGCCGCTTCGACCGCCTTTTGAAGCGCGTCGTGGACGACCCCGCTCTTGTAGAAGCTGATCCACAAAAGAGATGCGTGCGGGTTCCTTTCGTGCAGGTGCATGAGGAAGTCTTCGGCCGCTTCGGTAAGACGCTCAAGATCGTCCGGGCTGTCGGTGAATTTGTTCGTCCTGCCGCTTTCGGGATCGGTATACGGCGGCTGGGTCAGGGCGTTATTGTCGTTCGTGCCCAGCGCGACGACCACGTGATGGGGATCGAAATCGAAAGCGTATTCGAGGTCGCTTTTCTGGCCGCAGAGCTTGTCGTAGATGGCCGGGATGCGGCTGCCCGGATTGTTGTCCCAGCCGTTCAGAACGCCCCAGCCGCTGATGGATACGCAGTTGTATTCCGCCTTGGCGGCGTCCGCGGTCATGCGCGGGAACGCGTCGGAGGCGCCGAACATCATCGGCAGCCATTCGTCGAATTGCTCCGGTCCGCGGCAGCCTTCGCCGCAGGTGATCGAGTCGCCGATGAACTCGATGCGCTTTTTGTAAACGGGTACCGGTTTGAACTCCCCGTCCGTCCTGACCCGCGTAAGCCTGACCGAGCAACGGTCCGGAAAGGCCATCGTCTCCTTTATTACACGCACGTTGTGGTCGCGCTTCGGTTCCATGCCCAGATACACCGTGTACCAGTGCCTGCCCTCGAGGGGCGAAAAGGTCTGCGCGCGCAGGCCGTCCACCTCAAAGCTCAGATAGTCGCGCCTTTCGCCGTACACGGCTTCGATCTCCACGTCGAGGCGGCTGCCGCTTGAAAGGAGCCTTGCGTAGGAACCGGGCCAGTCCATCGTGAAGCCGTCCGCGGTTTTATCGTACCTTCCGCCGAGGCAGGCGCCGCAGGCAAAGATGCTCTTCGTCTTCATTCCTCGATGGCCGCCTTCCTCGAAGTGATCGCGCTGATGACCTTCTGATCGAATTTCGGCCTGCGGTCGTAGTAGTACAGGCCGTTTCTTTCCTGCTCCACGTCCGTAAGCTGCGTATAGCAAAAGCCCATGATGTCGGGGTTGTCCAGCAGCGCGTCCGTAAGCCCCTTGTAGCGGGCGACGAGCTCTTCGATCGTCTTGGGATTGTTTCCATAGCCCCAGCCCGCGCCGTCCGGATTCCAGCCGATGCCGCCGTATTCGCTGATCATGACGGGCTGTCCTTCGTAGTGCTGCTGGCGTTCGAAACGGTCGTAGAGCGGCTGCCCCGGGGCATATCTTTCCTTATAGATTTCTACGTTCTGCTCGTAATCGTGCGTGTCGTAAATATCGGTGAGCGCGTGAATGCCGCCGCTTGCGTCGATGCAGGGGCGGGTCGCGTCATACGCCTTCGTTGCAAGATAGCTCAGGCGCATCGTCGCTTCCTTTGCGCCGCCCAAGCTCTCGCCCCAGGTCTCGTTCCAGGGGCACCAGCCGATCAGGGCGGGGGAATTGTAGTCGCGCTTTACGACCTCCAGCCACTCGCGCAGGAAGATCTCCGGCGTGGCGGCGTCCTTCGGGTCGATGCCCCAGGAGGCCATTTCGCCCCAGACGATGTAGCCGAGTTTGTCTGCCCAGTACAAAAAGCGCTGCTCGAACACCTTCTGGTGCAGTCTTGCGCCGTTGAAGCCCATGGCCATCGAGCGCAGTATGTCGTTTTTCAGTTCCTCATCGTTGGGTGCGGTGTAGACGCCGTCCGGGTAGAAGCCCTGATCGAGGATCAGCCGCTGGAACACGCTCTTTCCGTTGATCAGGAACTTTTTGCCGTCGAAGCTCAGCGAGCGCAGGCCGAAATAGCTGTCCGCCGCGTCCAGCACTTTGCCGTCCTTTTGCAGCGTGAGCTTCAGATCGTACAGATTCGGCTGGCCCACGTTCCAAAGCTTGGGCTCCTCCATCATGAGAAGCAGCCGCACCTGTCCCGCGTCCGCGTCGAGCTCCGCTTCGGTCTCGTATTCGCCTTCGAAGGAAGCTTGTGCCTTGAACGTGCAGCCGATCAAGTTCCCTTCGAGCTCCGCTTCCACAAGAAGCGTTCCGTTTATTCCGTCCGGGGTCAGCTTTACACTTTTGATCCGCTCTTCGTTCGTCCATTCCAGCCACACGGTCTGCCAGATGCCGGTCGTACGCGTATAGGAGCAGCCGTATGAACCGTAGCGATTGCTCTGCTTTCCGAAAGGCTGGCGGCCGCTCAATTGATCGTCGTCCGCACAAAGGACGACCGTGTTTTCGCCCGTTTTCACGGCTTTTGTGATCTCGATCTGAAAGCTCGAATAACCGCCGCGGTGCGTGCCGCAGGATATGCCGTTGATCCAGATTTCCGCGGCGTAGTCCACCGCGCCGAAATTCATGAACACGCGCTTTCCTTCCGTCTTGGCGGGCAGAACGAAAGTGCGCCTGTACCATACGGCGCGCATGAAGTCGGTGTATTCCACACCGCTTAGCTTGCTCTCGGGGCAAAACGGCACGGTGATCGAGCCGTCAAGCGGTTGCTTTTCGATAAGCCCCCTTGCGCGGCCTGTTCCTGCATGATCGATCTCGAACTGCCAGTTTCCGTTCAGATTCAGCCAGTCCTTCCGCCGGAACTGGGGACGGGGATATTCGCTGCGCGGTATCATGTTGCATGCCTCCTTCGGTTCTGTTCGTATCGACAATATTATAAAAGGAAACGGACCGAAATGCAATATGAAATTTCTGCGCGTTCACTTCCGGCGCGGCTTCAGCTTACCGGCAGCTTTGTTAAAACTGCTTTATTTCCGGAAAAACGGGTGAAATACTGCTTGACACATAATACTATGTGTTGTATAGTATTATGCGAAAGGAGGCATCCGATGGACATACAGTTGAAACGCGGTCTTCTGGATATCTGCGTGCTTTCCGCGATCAGGACGGAAGATTCTTACGGTTATCAGATCATCAAAGACATATCTCCGCACGTGGCGATATCGGAATCCACCCTGTACCCGATCTTAAAGCGCCTGGAGGAGGCCGGCTGCCTGACCGTCAAAAACGTGGAGCACAACGGAAGGCTGAGAAAATACTACCACATCACGGCGTCAGGGCTTGAAAGGATCGAGGAATTCCTGCGGGACTGGAAGAGCATACTTGCGATTTACGATTACATATCGAAAGGCGGTTCACGATGAAAAAGAAAAAATACCTGACAATGCTCAGGAAAGAAATGAAGGGCTTGAGCCCCGACACGGTCAGAAAGACGCTGGATTATTACGACGAAATGATCAGCGACAGGATGGAGGATGGCTTAAGCGAGGAAGAGGCCGTTTCGGCCATGGAGGACCCCGCTGCGATCGTAAGCGGCCTCGTGCGGGAGAAATACGCAAACGCAGCTGCGAACGATTTCAGCCGGCAAAAAAGCGGAAGCGTCTGGCAAAAAGTGCTGATCGTACTGGGCTTCCCGCTGTGGCTCCCGCTGCTGATCGCCTTTGCTTCGATCGTGCTTGCGCTGTTTATCGTGCTGATCGCCGTGATCGTTTCCCTTTGCGCGGCTGAAGCCTCACTGGTGTTGGGCGGCTCAGCCGGGGTACTGGGCGGACTGATCCGCCTGTGCCAAGGCAATCCTCTTCAGGCGATGGCGATAGCGGGCGGCTGCCTTGTCTGCGTGGGGCTGGGCGTCATACTGTTTAAGCCCACCGCGATGCTCGTAAAAAAGCTGTGCGTCTGTATGGCGGGCATTCCCGCAAGACTCAAGCGCAGATACTACAGAAAGGCGGTATAGGAAAATGAGCATGGATACGAATAAAAAGACGAACACGGGCTTAAGGACGGGGCTCATACTGCTTCTTGTCGGCGCGGCACTTTTCCTGCTCGCCTCCGCGCTGCTGGGCTTCGACTACAAAAAGCTCGACGTGCACGAATACGTCACGCACACCCTGACGCCCGAAGGCGACTTCACATCCATAAGAATAAACGACAGCACGGCGGACATCGCCTTCGTCATTACGGACGGCGGCCCGTGCAGGATCGAATGCTTCGACGTGGCAAACGAAAAGCATACGGCCGAGATCAAGCACGGCGAGCTCGTCGTAACCAGGCCGCACAAAAGGAACTGGTACGATTTCCTGGACCTAAGGCTTAGGCAGGTCACCATCACGCTGTACCTTCCCGGGCAGGCCTATGAAAACCTCACGATCGACAATTCGACGGGCGATATAAAGCTCTCCGGCCGGGTTGGCTTTGAGCAGGCGGATATCGGCCTTTCCACGGGAAGCGTCCTGATCGACGGCATGCGCTTTTCGAGCCTGCGGCTCAAAAACTCGACGGGAGACGTCACCTTCAAAAACGTGAGTGCGGACAGGACTGAGGTCTCTCTCACGACCGGCGACGTGACGTTTGAAAATGTCGCGGGAGGGGACATGCGCATCGGAACCACGACCGGTCACATAACGATGAGTGGCGTCACGGGCAAAAGCCTCACCGCCTGTGCGACGACGGGCAAGGTGAAGCTCAAGGACGTGCTTTGCGACGTGCGCATGGACGTGGAGACGGACACGGGCGACATCTCGCTTTTGTCCTGCGACGCGCCTTCGATCAGGCTCACGGCGGACACGGGCGACATCGAGGGCAGCATCTTAAGCCCCAAGATATTCAGCGCGAGCAGCGACACCGGCAGCGTGCACGTGCCCCGCTCGAAAGAGGGCGGCGAATGCGTCATCGAAACGAACACAGGCGATATCGACATCACGGCGCCCTGAACGACTTTTCATCGCCCCTCCGGCCTGCGCTCATCCCGCGCGCAGACCGGAGGCTTCCTCATACAGCAGCCCGTTTGTTAAATGTCTGAACGGTATTGCATTTTGGGACGTATGGTGCTAAAATAACAATGTTGTTTGCCAACGTAGCTCAGTCGGTAGAGCAGCGGTTTCGTAAACCGCAGGTCAGGGGTTCGAGTCCCCTCGTTGGCTTTTACGAGGTGTAGCGCAGCTTGGTAGCGCGTTTGGTTCGGGACCAAAAGGCCGTGGGTTCAAATCCCGTCACCTCGAGCAAACGGTTTTATACGAACCTCGGAGTACTTACGGTGAGACGGGGTTCGTATAATCTTAAAACGAGGCCGGCGACACGCGCCGGATGCAAAGATGAAACACCCCTTTTACTGTGTAAAAGGGGCTTTTGTTAATAAACGAAATCCTGCAAAACGAAATCATACGAATTCAGGCATGATGATATGAACGAATACTTTGACATCGTTGTCGTCGGCGCGGGGCATGCGGGCTGCGAAGCTGCGCTGGCCTCCGCGCGGATGGGGCTTAAGACCCTTCTGATCACGCTGAACCTCGATTCCGTGGCCATGATGCCCTGCAATCCCGCGATCGGCGGCACCGGCAAGGGGCATCTGGTGAGGGAACTCGACGCGCTGGGCGGCGAAATGGGCAGGGCGATTGACGACACGTTTATACAGAGCCGCATGCTGAACACCGGCAAGGGCCCCGCCGTCTACTCCCTGCGCGCGCAGGCTGACAAGCTGAACTATAAAAAGCGCATGCGCGACGCTGTGGAGGCGCAGGAAAACCTGACGCTCAGGCAGGGCGAGGTCAGGCGCCTGCGCGTTGAAAACGGCTGCCTGAAAGGTGTGGAGACGATGACCGGCACGCAAATCGACTGCCGCGCCGCCGTGCTCTGTACCGGCGTATACCTGAAGAGCCGCATCATCATCGGGCAGCATTCCTGGGAGGGCGGACCGCAGGGGCTCGTGGCCGCGACGGCGCTCACGCAATCGCTCGTCGAGCTCGGCTTCTCCATACGACGCTTCAAAACCGGCACGCCTGCAAGGGTGGACGCCCGCACCGTGGATTTCGACAAGATGATCCCGCAGCCGGGCGACGACCCGATCGTGCCGTTTTCGTTTCTGACCGATCCCGCGGGACTAAAGAATCAGACGCTTTGCTACCTTACCTACACGACGAGCGAAACGCACGACATCATAAAAGCCAATCTGCACCTATCGCCGATGTACTCCGGTAACATAAAGGGGACCGGCGCCAGGTACTGCCCTTCGATCGAAGACAAGGTCGTTCGCTTTGCGGACAAGGACAGGCATCCCGTCTTCCTTGAACCCGAAGGGCTGAACACCGTGGAATGGTACGTGCAGGGCATGTCATCCTCGATGCCGGAGAGCGTGCAGCGGGAAATGTACCACTCCGTTCCCGGCCTTGAACACGCCGAGCTCATGCGCCTGGCCTACGCGATCGAATACGACTGCATCGACCCTATGCAGCTGGACCACTGCTTTCAGGCGCGCCACATAAGCGGCCTGTACTGCGCGGGGCAAATCAACGGTACCTCCGGCTATGAGGAGGCGGCCGCGCAGGGACTCTACGCGGGCGTGAACGCGGCGCTCAGGCTCAAGGGCATGGACGAGCTCGTGCTGAACAGGTCGAACAGCTACATCGGCGTGATGGTCGACGATCTGACCACGAAGGGAACGGACGAACCGTACCGCATGATGACCTCGAGGGCCGAATACCGCCTTCTGCTCAGGCAGGACAACGCCGACGTGCGCCTGACCGAAATGGGCTACAGGGCAGGTCTCGCGTCCGGAGAAAGGATGCGCAGGCTCGAAAACAAGCTTAAAGAGCTCGAACAGGGAATTACTTACCTGCAAAGCCACTGGACGAGCCCGAAACCCGAGATCGCCCGTATGCTCAGCGAGCGCGGCGCAAACGAAATGAACGCCTCTGCAAGGCTAAGCGACCTCATAAAGCGCCCGAACGTGCGCTACGACGACATCGCGTCCTGCGTGGAGGGGCTGCCCGCGCTTTCGGGCCAGGCCAAGGAGCTCGTGGAGACCGAGCTGAAATACGAGGGCTACATACAGCGCCAGCTTGCCGACATAAAGCGTTTTGAGAAAGAAGAGAAGCTGCTTCTTCCCGAGGACGTCGATTACATGAAGGTGGACGGCCTGCGCATAGAGGCGAGACAAAAACTCAACAAGGTCAAACCGCGCTCGCTGGGGCAGGCCTCGCGCATTCCCGGCGTTTCACCCGGAGACATCAACGTGCTGATGATCCTGCTGGAAAAACGGCGTCGCATGGGGGAGTAAAATGGAACAGTACCTTATAAACACCCTTAAAGAGATGGGCGCGGAAATGAGCCCGGAGCAGGCCGGGAAATTCCGCCTCTACCACGAGATGCTGCTTTCGGCCAACAGGGAAATGAACCTTACGCGCATCAGCGAGGACGAAAGGGAAGCCTGCGACCGAAATTACCTCGACAGCCTTACGCTGCTGAGCTTCCTGGGGGACGCGAAGACCCTGATCGACGTGGGAAGCGGCGCGGGCTTTCCGGGGATCCCGCTTGCGATCATGCGGCCGGACATTCGCGTAACGCTCCTCGACTCGCTTGGCAAAAGGGTAAGCTTTCTGAACGCGGTTATCGAAGAACTCGGCCTGAACGCGAAAGCCGTGCATCTCAGGTGCGAGGACGCGGCAAAAATGCCGGCATACAGAGACAGCTTCGACATCGCCTGCGCGCGCGCCGTGGCTGCGATGGACGTACTCAGCGAGTGGCTTTTGCCCTTCGTTCGGCTTGGGGGACTCATGCTTGCCATGAAGGGACCGGCGGCCGAAGAGGAGTGCAGGGAAGCGGCCTTCGCCATCGAAAGTCTGAACGGAGCAATCGAACTTATCTCCAGAGCCGATATCCCCGGGCGCGACTGGGATCACAGGATTGTGCAGATCCATAAAACCGCGCCGACGCCGGAAAGATTCCCGCGAAAAGCCGGCACGGCGGAAAGGCGTCCGCTGCGCCGAAAGACCTAAACGCGAAAGGATGAGAGCATGAAATACATCGCTGCACTGGATCAGGGTACGACGAGTTCCCGCTGCATCATCTTCGACGACCTGGGGCGCATCGTCGCCTCGCACCAGAACGAATTCAGGCAAATCTACCCCCAGCCCGGCTGGGTCGAGCACGACCCGGAGGACATCTGGCAAAGCCAGCTGGACGCGCTAAAAATGGCCGTGGAAAAGGCCGGCATAGAGCCAAAGGCCATACAGGCGATCGGCATCACCAACCAGCGCGAGACAACGCTCGTCTGGGACAAAGAAAGCGGCAAAAGCCGCCATAACGCGATCGTGTGGCAGTGCCGCCGCACGGCGCCCATCATAGAACAGCTGAAAACCGACGGCTATGCCGAAGAGATCAGCCGCAGGACGGGCCTGGTACCGGACGCCTACTTTTCCGGCAGCAAGCTGAAGTGGCTGCTGGAAAAGGACAGCGAACTGAAGCGCGACGCGGCGAACGGAAAGGTATGCTTCGGCACGGTCGATTCGTACCTTACCTACAGGCTGACGGGCGGCAAATGCCATGTGACAGACGCCACCAACGCCTCCCGCACGATGCTTTTCAATCTGAAAACGCAGACCTGGGACGCGGAGCTTATGCGCATACTCGGCGTGCCTTCGGCCGTGCTGCCTAAAGTCGTGGATTCCTCGGCGGTCGTCGGCTGCCTCGACAAAAGCGTGCTCGGAAGTGAGATCCCGATCGCCGCGCTGGCGGGCGACCAGCACGCGGCGCTGTACGGACAGGCCTGCTTCGAGGCGGGCATGGCCAAAAACACCTACGGCACGGGCTGCTTTTTGCTGATGAACACGGGAAGCGAGATCGTAAGAAGCGCAAACGGCCTCGTCAGCACGATGGCCTGGCGCATAGACGGAAAGCCCACCTACGCGCTCGAGGGCAGCGTGTTCGTGGCCGGCGCGGCGGTGCAGTGGTTAAGGGACGAACTCAAGCTGATCACCTCCGCCGCAGAAACGCAGTACCTTGCACAATCGATCGAAAACAACGGGGGCGTTTACCTCGTGCCTGCATTCACCGGCCTCGGCGCCCCGTATTGGGACATGTACGCCCGCGGAACGCTCGTCGGCCTTACGCGCGGCGCGGGCAGGGCGCACATCGCAAGGGCTGTGCTGGAGTCCATCGCGTTCCAGTCGCTGGACGTGCTGGACGCCATGCGGCACGACTGCGGCTCGCCCGTCAAGGGTCTGCGGGTCGACGGCGGCGCGACGGCGAACGACTTTTTGATGCAGTTCCAGGCGAACATTCTGGGCGCACAGGTGATCCGCCCCCGCGTGACCGAGACGACGGCGCTGGGCGCGGCGATGCTGGCAGGCAGGGCAGTCGGTCTTTGGAACGACACGGAGCTGAAAACGATCTGGCAAAGCGAAAGAGTCTTCGAGCCGAGCTTTACGCCGTATGAAGCCGCAAAGCACATCAACGACTGGCACAGGGCTGTCGAACGCGCCAAAAACTGGGTGGACGACTGAGGATGCGTCATGAATAAGACAGGCACCGTCACACTGGAGACGAACAGGCTGACACTCAGGCGCTTTACGCCTGCGGACGCGCAGGATATGTTCGACAATTGGGCTTCGGACTCTGTGGTCACGCGCTTCCTGACCTGGCCCGCACATCCGTCGGTCGAGGTGACCGGGAAAGTGATCGCAGATTGGGTAAAGGCCTACGAAAACGGCGATTACTTCAACTGGGCGATAACGCCAAAGGACAGCGGCCGCGTGATCGGCAACATCGCCGTCGTGAATCTGAACGAAAGTGCGGATGCCGCCGAGATCGGCTACTGTTTGGGCAGGGCGTATTGGAACAGGGGCATCATGACCGAAGCACTGAAGGCCGTTACATGCTACCTGTTCGATACCGTCGGCTTAAACAGAGTCGCGGCCTGCCATGACGCGAACAATCCGGCTTCCGGCCGCGTGATGGAAAAAGCCGGAATGAAGACAGAGGGTATCCTCAGGCAATCGCAGAGGAACAACAGCGGGATCTGCGACGCGGTGTGGCATTCGATCGTCAGAAGCGACATCGAAAAGCAATAAAGTCCGATACCGGCGCGGAGGTAGAAATATGACGACACACGAGCGGATCAAAAGAATGTACGAGCACCGGGAAGCGGACAGGGTGCCGTTTATCGACTACGCCTGGGCCGAAACCGTGCGGAGGTGGCGCAGCGAAGGCCTGCCCACGGACGATTATCTGGGCTTTTTCGGCCTCGACCGAACCGCGGGCATTTCTACGGACAATTCGCCAAGGCTGCCGGTCAGGGTCGTCGAAGAGAACGACGAATTCCTTGTTACGACCACGCCCTGGGGCGCGACGGTCAGAAACTTCAAGCGCAAAACGACGACGCCGGAGGATCTGGCCTTCGAAGTCACGACGCCGGATCAGTGGAATAAGATCAAGCAGCGCATGACGCCCTCGGACGACAGGATTCCC
The DNA here is from genome assembly GCA_017395065.1 of Clostridia bacterium. Lineage (GTDB taxonomy): Bacteria > Bacillota > Clostridia > Christensenellales > Aristaeellaceae > RUG14130. The sequence continues at coordinate 53,873 of JAFPWH010000024.1, forward strand.
TGGGACAGGCTCAAAAAGAACTACAAAACCTGGCGCGAGAACGGTTACTGGATCATGGGGCATCTCTGGTTCGGGTTCGACGTTACGCATTCGCGCATGATCGGCACCGAGAACATGCTCACGGCGATGATCGACGATCCGGAATGGGTCATGGACATGTTCGACCGGGAGCTCACGCTTGATCTTGCGCTGATGGACAGGATCTGGGATGCCGGCTACACCTTTGACGAACTCAACTGGCCGGACGACATGGGGTATAAAGGCACGCAGTTCTTTTCCCTGAGAATGTATCGGGAGATGTTAAAGCCCTTCCACCAGAGGGCCATCGATTGGGGGCACGCGCACGGCTGCAAGGTACGCCTGCACTCCTGCGGAAACATCATGCCGCTCGTGCCGGAGCTTGCGGACATGGGACTCGACGGGCTGAACCCATTGGAGGTCAAGGCCGGTATGGATCCCATAAAGCTGAAGCACGAGTTGGGAGACAGGCTGCTCTTCCACGGCGGCACCAACGCCGCAAAGTGGCACAAGCGCGACGTCATCCTTCCCGAAATACGCAAGCTCGTGCCCGAAATGATGAAAGACGGCGGTTACATCTTCGCCTCGGACCATTCGATCCCGCCCGAGGTGAGCTTCGAAGATTTCAAAGCCATCATCGAAACGTATTACGAAGTCGGAAAGTATTAGACGGTATCGGAACGGTTTGAAAGCATGATCAGAATCACATCGGTGGAACTGAACCGCTTCAACGCGGAAGTCTGCTTTGACGACGGAAGCAGACTGCGCCTTCGAAAAAAGGACGTGGAAGCGCAAAAACTGCGCGTGGGCGAGGAACTCGACTATCAGGCGCTTTACGGGCGTCTGTGTGCCTCGCAGTTCCCCGAAGGGTATGAAGCCGCGCTGGACATACTGGACAGGAGCGCAAAGACCGAGCAGGAAATAAAAAAGAAGCTGCTTTTGAAAGGGTATCTGCCGGAAGCCGCGCAGGCTGTATGCGACAAGCTCAGGGAAGCAAAGCTGCTGGACGACAAATACATCGCCGAGCGCATCGTTTCGGCGATGAGCGCGGCGGGCAAGGGCAAATACGCGATGGCGGTTAAGCTGAGGGCGCGCGGCATCGGCAGGGAAGAAAGCCTCGACCTGCTGGAGGGACTGGACGAGGAAAGCCAGAAAGAAGCGGCGCTTTCGTCCGCAAGGAAGCTTCAAGCGAAGTACGTATCGGACGATCCGCGAAGGGACAGGCAGAAGCTGTCTCAAGCGCTGATCCGCCGCGGCTTTTCCTGGGACGACGTTCAGTACGCGCTCGAACGGATCGGCCTTGACGACGAAGTCTGAGAAGCGCGGTCAAGGCGCAAAAAACGTGCAGCCCGACGAATTCCTGGCTGCACGTTTCTTGTAAAGAAGCTTTTGATACTTCCGAAGGTACCACCCGGATTCGGACCGGGGAATGAAGGTTTTGCAGACCTTTGCCTTACCACTTGGCTATGGTACCAAAAAAGCGGTAGACGAGACTCGGACTCGCGACCTCCACCTTGGCAAGGTGGCGCTCTACCAACTGAGCTACTACCGCACAATATGCCGCGGGGCGGAATCGAACCACCGACACGGAGATTTTCAGTCTCCTGCTCTACCGACTGAGCTACCGAGGCATACGCGATCCGGAAGGGGCTCGAACCCTCGACCTCCAGCGTGACAGGCTGGCATTCTAACCAACTGAACTACCGGACCACATAATGGGAACAACAGGGCTCGAACCTGTGACCCCTTGCTTGTAAGGCAAGTGCTCTCCCAACTGAGCTATGCTCCCGAAGCAATCACCTTACGGCGACTATAATATAATACTACTTCCCGGGGGCTTTGTCAATAGTTTTTTAAAAATTTTCTTGACAACATTATTTTGGAATGCAATAATGGAAACAGGCAACGAACGGAGAGGGTGCTATGGAATACACGCAGCAGGAAAAATACTGGATCTGGCTTTCCTCCATCGAAGGAATGACGGCGCGGAAATTCTATAAAATACTGGTTTCGGCCGGGGACGCTCAGAACGTATATGAGCAGCCGCGTTCTTTTAAGCCCCTGTTTGACGACAAGCTCTTTGGCGCCCTGCTGGCATCCATGAATAACGGCAGCCCGGAGGGCATGCTCGAACAGCTCGAGAAAAACAAGGTGTGCGCGGTCACGCGGATAAACGATCTGTATCCCGAAAGCCTGATGCATATCAGCGACCCGCCGGCTACACTCTACGTAAAGGGCGATCCCGATCTGAACTGTGACAAAGCTCTTGCGATCGTCGGCACACGCAGGGCAAGCTACGACGGCAAAAAGGCCGCGAAAGAGTTTTCGACGCTGCTCAGCGAAAACGGCGTCACGGTGATCAGCGGCCTTGCAAGGGGCATCGACACCATCGCCCATACGAGCTGCCTGGACGCGGGCGGACATACCGTCGCAGTGCTCGGAAACGGGCTTGGCAGCGTTTATCCGCCCGAAAACGAAGCGCTCGCGCAAAGGATCGTCGATAGCGGCGGAAGTGTCGTAAGTGAAATGGAAATGAGCCAGAAGCCCTCCAAATGGTCCTTTCCCATGCGCAACCGCATCATCGCGGGCTTGAGCCGGGGCGTGCTCGTCGTGGAGGGAGACAGAAAATCCGGTTCTCTCATCACCGCGCAGCTGGGACTCGAGGAGGGAAGGGACATCTTCGCCATCCCCGGCTCCATCTACAATTCCCTGTCCGAGGGCCCGAACAGCCTGATTCAAAACGGCGCGTACATGGCGCTCAGCCCCTGGGACATCCTTGAATCCATGCGCTGGGGCACGAGGCCGAACCTGCGGCAAAAACAAAATAAGGCGCCGGAGCTTGACGAAAACGAAAAAAAGATATATGATTTATTGAAGTCTGGTGCGATGAGCTTCGATGAAATTGAAAATGTTACACAAATGACCACATCTGAGCTGAATTCCTGCTTGACAATGCTGACCCTTCGGTCAATAATTATAAAACTGCCGGGCAATTTGTACCGTCTGTCATAAACACGGAGGAAATGAATGAGCGGATATACCTTAGTCATCGTGGAATCTCCCGCCAAGGCCCATACGGTGGGCAAGTATCTTGGCAGCAAATATCACGTCATCGCGTCCCAGGGGCACGTAAGAGACCTGCCGAAATCCCAGCTGGGCGTGGATACGGAAAACGGCTTCGAGCCCAAATACATTACCATACGCGGGCGCGGCGACATCATCGCCGACATCCGAAAGGAAGCAAAAGGTGCGTCCAACATCCTTCTCGCGACCGACCCTGACCGCGAGGGAGAAGCGATCAGCTGGCATCTGAGCACGCTTTTGAACATCGATCCTTCGACCAAATGCCGCGTGGAATTCAACGAAATAACGAAGACGGCTGTCAAGGCGGCCTTAAAGCAGCCGCGCGCCATCAATCTGGAGCTCGTGGACGCGCAGCAGGCGCGCCGCGTGCTGGATCGGCTCGTGGGCTACAAGATCAGCCCCCTGCTATGGGTCAAGGTGAGAAAGGGCCTGTCCGCAGGGCGCGTGCAGAGCGTTGCGACGGCCATGGTCTGCGAGCGCGAGCAGGAGATCAACGATTTCGTGCCCGAGGAGTACTGGCTGATCGATGCAAGCTTCAAAAGCGGCAAGACTTCCTTCCACGCGCGCTACTGGGGCAAGGACGACGTCAAAGCAGAAATAATCGACGGCGACGAAGCTTCCAAAATCGCCGAAGCGTGCAAAAACAGGCCTTTTACCGTAAAGAACATAAAGAAAAGCGAGCGCAGGAAGAACCCCGCCGCGCCGTTTACGACTTCCACGCTTCAGCAGGAGGCGTCCAGAAAACTGAACTTTACCGCCGCCAAGACGATGCAGATCGCCCAGCAGATCTATGAGGGCGTCGACATCGCCGGCATCGGCGCGACGGGTCTCGTAACCTACATCCGCACGGACTCCACGCGCATATCGGACGAAGCGCTGGTCGCGGTGCGGGAGCTTATCAAGACGAAGTACGGCAGCGATTATCTGCCGGACGAACCCAACGTCTACAAGACGCGCTCCGGCGCGCAGGACGCGCACGAAGCCATCCGCCCGTCCGTCGTGACGCTGGCCCCGGAGGACATCAAGGGGTCTCTCACGAACGACCAGTACAAGCTCTACAAGCTGATCTATTCGCGCTTCGTGGCCAGCCAGATGATGCCGCAGCTGTTCGATACGATGCAGTGCGACATCACGGACGGAAGCTACTGCTTCAAGCATTCGAGCCAGAAGCAGCGTTTTGCCGGCTTTTCCGCCGTATATGAGGAAGGCAGCGACGATCAGCAGGAGGAGGCGGACTCGTCGATCCCGCGTCTGGAAGAGGACCAGAGAGTAAACCCCGACGATATCGTCTATACCCAGCATTTCACGCAGCCCCCCGCGCGCTATACCGAGGCTTCGCTGGTCAGAGCGCTGGAGGAAAAGGGCATCGGGCGTCCGTCGACCTATGCGCCGACTATCTCCACGATCCTCGGGCGCGGTTACGTAACGAAGGAGAGCAAGCGCCTTTATCCGACTGAGCTCGGCCAGGTGGTGACCGACGTCATGACCGGTTCCTTCCCGGATATCGTCGACAAGGAGTTTACCGCCGATATGGAAACGAAGCTCGACGAAGTCGCCGAAGGCAAGCTCGACTGGCACGGCGTGATCGGCGATTTCTATGTGCCGTTTGAGAAGGAGCTCGAAACAGCCGAAAGCACGCTCGAAAAAGTAAAGATCGAGGACGAGGTCTCGGACGTGCCCTGCGCAAACTGCGGAACACTGATGGTCTACAAGCGCGGCAGATTCGGCCGCTTCCTCGCGTGCCCCCGTTTCCCCGAGTGCCACTACACGCAGGCGCTTCTGACGTACATCGAGGCGCCCTGCCCGAAGTGCGGCGGACGGATCGTGGAGCGTATCAACAAAAAGGGCAGAAAATTCTACGGCTGCGAAAACTACCCGGAGTGTGATTTTATCTCCTGGGACATGCCTGTCAAGGAAAAATGCCCGGACTGCGGAAGCCCGATGGTCTTAAAGGGAGGCAAAAATCACAGCCTCTGGCACGTATGCACCAACGAAGGGTGCAGAAAACGCGTCGAAGTGAAAGCCGGAGACGGGGAGAGCGATGAATAATACCGTCCGTGTCATAGGTGCGGGGCTCGCGGGCAGCGAAGCCTGCTGGCAGCTTGCAAAGCGCGGCTTTCATGTGGAACTGTACGAGATGAAGCCCGGCTGTTTTTCGCCGGCGCATCAGAAGAGCGGCTTTGCCGAGCTCGTGTGCTCCAATTCGCTCAAGGCCGACTATCTCTCCAACGCGAGCGGGCTTTTGAAGGCGGAGATGCGCCTGATGGACTCTCTGGTTCTGAAGGCCGCGGACGCCGCGAGGCTGCCGGCCGGCGGCGCGCTGGCAGTGGACAGGGATCTGTTTTCCGATTACGTCACGAACACGCTTGAAACGCACGGGAACGTTCGTGTGATCCGGGAAAGGGTCGACGCTTTGCCGGACGGCCCGGCGATCGTCGCGACCGGCCCGCTCACGCATGAAGCGCTGCTTGACGACATTCAGAAGCGATGCGGTTTTTCCGGACTGCATTTCTTCGACGCGGAAGCGCCCATCGTCTCAAAAGACAGCCTGGACTTCAGCAAAATTTTCGCCGCGTCCCGCTACGGCAAGGGCGACGACGATTACCTGAACTGCCCGATGAACGAGGAGGAATACAACGCGTTTTACGATGCGCTTGTTACCGCCGAGACCGCCGAGGTGCACGATTTCGATAAAAGCATGGTATTCGAAGGCTGCATCGCCGTCGAGATCCTGGCCGCAAGGGGCAGGCAGACGCTGGCCTACGGGCCGATGAAGCCCGTGGGGCTGACCGACCCGCGCACGGGCAAGATGCCCTACGCGGTCGTGCAGCTCAGGCGCGACAATATGAGCGGCACGCTCTACAACCTTGTGGGCTTTCAGACGCGGCTGAAGTTTTCGGAGCAGAAACGCGTTTTTTCGCTGATTCCCGGCCTCGAAAAAGCCGAATTCATGCGCTACGGCGTGATGCACAAAAACACCTATTTGAACAGCCCCGACCTGCTCGACCTGAACTTCCGCTTAAAGAGCGACCCATTGCTTCGCTTTGCCGGGCAGATGAGCGGCGTCGAAGGGTACATGGAGTCCGCCGCGAGCGGCCTCGTTGCGGCGATCGGCTTAACGCGGCGCCTGAAGGGGCGCGAAGAGCCCGACTTCGGGGAATGTACGATGCTCGGCGCGCTCAGCCGCTACGTCACCGTGCCGCAAAAGGATTTCCAGCCGATGAACGCGAACTTCGGCCTTTTGCCGCCTGCGGGAAAAAAGATACGCAACAAAAAGGAGCGCTATGAATTCCTTGCCGAACGTTCGCTCACGGCGCTCAAAAACATCATCGAAACACAGAATTTATGACGGAGGATCGTTATGACTGAATTCAGAGGCACGACCATCTGCGCGGTCAAGCGCGACGGCGTTACCGCGATCGCCGGCGACGGACAAGTGACGCTCGGCGAAAACGTCATCATGAAAAACACCGCGCGAAAAGTGCGCAGGATCTACAACGACAGCGTCGTCATCGGCTTTGCCGGTACGGTGTCGGACGCGTTTGCGCTGAGCGAAAAGTTCGAGGCGAACCTTACCCAGTATTCCGGAAATCTTCAAAAGGCCGCCGTCGAGCTCGCGCAGGGCTGGCGCCTGAACAGGGAAGCCAGAAACTTGGAGGCGCTGATGATCGTCGCGGACAAGCAGGACCTGTTGCTGATAAGCGGAACGGGCGAGGTCATCGCGCCGGACGAAGGCGTGCTCGCAATCGGCAGCGGCGGAAACTACGCGCTGGCCGCGGCAAGGGCGCTTATGGAGAACACGGATCTTTCTGCCGAAGAGATCGCGGGCAAGGCGCTGCACATCGCTGCTTCCATCTGTGTCTATACGAACGACCATATCATTGTCGAGGTGGTATAATGAATACGCTCACTCCAAAACAGATCGTAAGCGAGCTTGACAAATACATCGTGGGGCAGGACGAGGCGAAGAAGGCTGTGGCCGTGGCGCTGAGGAATCGCTACCGCCGCATGCAATTGCCCGAGGATATCCGCGAGGAGGTCACGCCCAAAAACATACTGATGGTCGGTCCGACGGGCGTCGGCAAGACCGAGATCGCGCGCCGGCTCGCAAAGCTCGTGGACGCGCCCTTCGTGAAGGTCGAAGCCACCAAATTCACCGAGGTCGGTTACGTGGGGCGGGACGTCGATTCCATCATCCGCGACCTTACCGAGGCCGGCATACGCCTGATCAAGGAACAGCAGACCAAGAACGTGCATGATCTCGCCGTTCAGGCGGCCAACAACCGCATCGTAGAGCTCATCAGCCATCCGGTCAAAAAGAAGACGAACCCGATCGACATCATTCTGGGCAACCGTCCGAAGGAGCCGGAACTGAGCGGCGAGGAAAAGGAAAAGCTCACCTCGCGCCGCGAGGACATACGCCGGCAGCTCGAGGCGGGCGAGCTTGAAGACAGCATGGTCGAAGTCGAGGTGGAGGAGTTCACGCCGCGCAGCGAGATCCCCGGCACCGACATGAGCATCAACGACATGATGGGCGGCATGCTGCCCAAAAAGACGAAGCTGCGCAGGGTGACCGTGAGCGAGGCGCGCCGCATACTCACCGCGCAGGAGGAAGATACGCTGATCGACATGGACAAGGTCTACAGCGACGCGATTTCGCGCGTGGAACAGCACGGCATCGTCTTCATCGACGAAATCGACAAGGTGGCCAGCCGCGGCGCGTCCGGCGGCAGGGGACCCGACGTTTCCCGCGAGGGCGTGCAAAGGGACATACTGCCCATCGTCGAAGGCTGCACGGTCAACACCAAATACGGCCCTGTTCGCACGGATCACATACTGTTCATCGCCGCGGGCGCTTTCCACGTGTCCAAGGTGACGGACCTGATCCCCGAGCTTCAGGGCCGCTTCCCCGTGCGCGTCGATCTTAAGCCATTGACCGCCGAGGACTACAAGCGTATACTCACGCAGCCCAAAAACGCGCTGATCACGCAGTACCGCGCGCTGCTTGGCGTGGACGGCGTGGACATCGAGTTCGACGACGAGGCGCTCACGCTCATCGCAAAGCACACCTACGACGCAAACGAAAACGGCGAAAACATCGGCGCGAGGCGGCTGCACACGGTGCTCGAACAAATCCTGAGCGACATCGCCTTCAACGCGGGCGGCGGCGACGCGCCGGTGATCACCGTTACGGTCAACGCCGAATACGTGAACAGGCAGCTGTCCGGCAGCGTAAAGGAAGCGGACCTGAACAAGTTCATCCTGTGACGCAAAACACCGGCATCTCCTTCCGGAACATTCGGGAGGAGATTTTTTATCGTTAAAAATATTAAAATTTGTATCTTTTGTATTTCATTTTTGCGCGATTTATTATATAATATTCCGGAAAGGGGGCATGTGCAGGTGCATAACTTTTTTGAGTCCATACCGCAAGGCATAAGCACGCTGTTTGTGAACCTGTTCCAGCAACCCGACTGGCGAAACTATCTCGATATCATCATAACAGCTGTCATTATATATGAGCTCATTGTCCTTATGATACGCACGCGCTCCAGCGCGGTCATCAAGGGCGTGCTGATCCTTTTCTTCTTTGCCTGGATTACCGACATACTGCAGTTGAACGTGGTGAACTGGCTGATCCAGCAAGTGCTGAACACCGGCGTCATCATGCTCGTCATACTCTTTCAGCCCGAGCTCAGGCGCGCGCTCGAACAGCTGGGAAGGACTTCGTTCTTCACCGGCGGCACTGCGAGCCACGCGAACAAATACAACTCCAACATCGTGCCAGAACTTGTGCAGGCGATGAGCGACATGTCCCGAAAGCGCATCGGCGCGCTGATCGTCGTGGAAAGAAAGACCGGCCTTCAGGAGTTTGCGGACACGGGAACGGTCGTCAATGCCGACATTTCCGCTGCGCTGATCGAAAACATCTTTGAACCCAACACGCCCCTGCACGATGGCGCGCTGATCATACGCGAAGGAAAGCTTTTGGCCGCGGCCTGCATACTGCAACTGACGAACGATCCCGATCTTTCAAGGGAGCTGGGCACCCGCCACCGCGCGGCCATCGGCATAACCGAGACCAGCGACGCCGTAAGCTTTATCGTAAGCGAAGAGACCGGCACCATTTCCATGGCAAAAGACGGGCACATCACCCGCTATCTCGATCTGCCCGCGCTCACAAAGCAGCTTAAAAGCATCTTCGAGGCCCCCGGCGCCGCAAAGCACGTCGCCGAAGCGCCGAGCGAGGGTGAAAATACACCGAAGGGAGATGAAGCGCAGTGAACAAGACGCTTTCCTATGTCAAGCGCTTTTTTCGCTTCCTTCTGAACGCGTTTACGCGAAGGCTCTGGCTTAAGATGCTAAGTCTCCTGCTTGCGCTGCTGGTCTGGGCGTACATCATCAGCGTGAACACATCCCTTACGCGCACGAAGACGTTTTCGTCTCTCAGTGTCGAAAGCGGATCCGTGACGGAGCTCAGCGCAAAGACGCTCGCCCTGGCCACCGACATCCACAGCGAATACGCGGGCGAAATCGACGTCACCGTCGAAGTGCCGCAAAGCCGCTACGCGCAGCTGACCAGTGACAACATAACGCTCACACCCGATTTTTCCGGCATAAATTCCGTGGGCAAATACGAGGTGCCCCTGCGCGGAAACTCCACCTACGGTACGGTGACGCGAATCTCGCCTTCCACCATACAGGTGACGGTGGAAGACCTGATTTCCCGCGACATCACGGCGGAGCTCGAGATCGTAAACGAAGACGAAGAAAACTACTGGTACAATACGGCGAACTTCACTTTGAACCCGAAGACCATTACTGTGAGGGGACCTGCGTCCCTGATGCGCTCGGTCAGCCGCGCGGTGGTGCAGGTGGACGTTTCCGGCCGCAGCAGCACCATACGCCGCGGCTACACCACGGTCTCGCTGATGGACGCAAACGACAGCGAGATCCCCACACAGCTGCTTACCCTTTCCACGAGGGCGAGCATCGTGAACCTTGAAATCTATCCGAAGAAAAGGCTGGAGGTATCGGTGGACGAATCGCTTCTGCACGTACCGGAAGGATACGAGATCGTTTCCGTGACCGTGCAGCCGGATACCGTGGTCATCGCCGCGGGCAGCGATCTGCTAAGCCAGATGGAGAGCCTTTCCGTGGACGTAGGGGACGTGCAGGACTTCAGCGGTTCCCACAGCCTGAAGCTCCTCATGCACTCGGACGTCAAATACTACTCGGCCTCCGAGGTCACGCTCACCGTGACCACGCGCAGAACGGACGCGGAGGGCGAAGAAGATGAATAGCTCCGAGGGCGTAAGTCTCTTAAGCCGCTTCGTTGAGTGGATACTCAGCTTTTACCAAAGCGCGGTCAACGGCTTGATTGGCATTTTTTCGGGCTCGGGCGCCGGCAGCGCGCTGAGCTGGCTGATGCGCAGCTGGAAAAGCCTTTTCGCCTTTTTGCTGATCTCGGGCGTGATCGCAAACATCGTGATCTACGTCATTCGCTGGAAACCCCATTGGTGGTGGTTCGCAAAAAAGCGCATGGTCGTAAACGACGAACTGCTGCAAAAGCGCGGCAAAGGTAAAAAGTCCGCAAAGCCCGCTGCCGCGCGGCCTGCGGCGAAACCGTCCACGATCGTGCCGCGCAAAGGCGCTTCCGAAACGCTGAAGCTCAGCACCATCGCGCCGTCCCCGGCGGGCGACCTGATGGAAAGCGAATTCGACGATCTGCTCAGCGTACACGAAAAGAGCAAAAAAAACTCCTGAACGGCCTTTTGAGCTGCGTTCAGGAGCATCTTTATTACAGAACCCAGAAGAAAAACTTCAGAATGTCCATATAATCGCGGCTTTCGTACTTCACGAAACGGGAGCCGGTCTTCTGACAGCCGGGATACCAGCTCGCTGCCTCGGCCTTCGTGTGTTCCTTAAAGCTGATCTCCGCCTTGAAGCGCTTCGGCATCGGGAACAGGCACTTTGCTCTGTCGGCCTTGAAGCAGGCCTCCGCGGCTTCGCGAATCCTTTTTACGGCCAGCGCGGGATGGATCGACACGCAGCCCGCGCCCACGCCTTCGTTCACTGCGACGGTGCTCGTGCCCGGGCAGTGCGCGTTCATCCAGTCACACAGGCCCTTGTCGCCGGTAAGCAGATATACCGGCACGCCGAAGTACGAGGCAGTGAGGCTGTTGATCATCAGTTCCGGGCAAAGTTCGTCGTTCAGCTTCACGTACACGTTTTGCGTGTTCATCGTGTGGGACAGCGGATTCGTATTCATTTCGGCGGCAGAGTGATAGCCCGTGAACAGCACGCCGTCAAAGCTCTGATCGACACCCGCCATCATCGAGAAGGGGTTACGCCCCCAGCCGCGAAAGATCCTTGCCTGCTCCGGCAGTAATTCGGGATCGATGTTTCGGGCGGAATCGTGCGCGTCCTTGACCAGGACCTCCGAAGCGCCGGCTGCGATCGCGCCCTCGCAGGCCGCCGCGCACTCACGGGACATTTGCGTGCGGTAATGCTCGTACAGGTCTTTTCCCTTGTCCGTTTCGCACCAGGCGGTGATCCCGCAGGTGCCTTCCATATCGCTGGATACAAAAATCTTCATTTGGTTTACTCCCTGCGCCCTTGAATTAAGCGCCGATCAGGCTTTATTCCTCGGCGGCCTTCGGCTCGAAGGGCACCTGATTCGTGCCGTCCGCCCAGAGGCGCTCGATGTTGTAATGCTCCCGCTCTTCGGGATGGAAGATATGGACGATCACGCTGGAATAGTCGAGTACGATCCATTTGGATTCCCGCACGCCGTCGTTTCTGCGGTAGGGGATGCCTTCTTCCATCAGCTTGTCGCTCACCTCTTCGTAGAGCGTATGCACGGCCTGCGCGCTGCGTCCCGTGGCGATGACGAAATAATCCGCGATGGAAGTAAGGTGATCGACCTTCAGGATCACGATGTCGGTAGCTTTTTTGCCGTCAAGCAGCTCTGCAATTCTTAGGGCAAGCTCTTCGGGTGTTTTCATGGTAAACCCTCCGTTGATTCATTTGTTTACAATGTCATTATACATGAAACGAAAGCATAATGCAAGCGCTTTTTTGCCGTATTCTGCCATTCGCAGCGCATTTGCCTTCTTCGGGAAACGCGCCTTTATGTAAATGATTTGGTTTATTGCCCAAATACAGTTGAATTGAAGCGCTTGTTTGTGGTATAATTCCTGACAAACCGAATGAACATGGCCCGGGAGGTGATCATTTGACCAGGCTGGAAATGGTGGAAAAGCTGCGCGAAAAAGCCGACGTCACCTACGACGAAGCGAGGGATGCGCTTGAAAAGAACGATTGGGATATGCTCGACGCGCTGCTGGCGCTCAAAAGCAAAAAGAGCACCGCCGGCGAAAAGCCGTCTTCCGGCAAGCCCGAAATCGTTGTCAGCAGGGATTCGCGCGCCAAGGAGATCGCCGGGAGCATAGGCGAAAAGGCGTCAAGCGTCGTGCGCTTTCTTTTATCCGCCGTAAAGAAGGGCGAGGACATCCGCATCGAAGTCCTCTACAGAGACGAGGTCATCGGAAGCCTCTCGGTAACGGTGCTCGCGCTTTTGCTCATCTGTTCGTGGTTCGTTCCGGTGATACTTTTCATACTAGGCCTGATCAGCGGCTACCGCTTCCGCTTCTCAAACAAAACGCTGACGGGAAAGATGATCAACACCCTGGGATCGGACGTACTTCAGGGAAAAGAAAAGGGAAGCGAAAAAGAACTCGAAATACTTCACTCCGGAAACAAAGAGGGATAAGCATATGAAAATCTACAACACAATGACCCGCCAGAAGGAAGAATTCGTACCCCTGCATCCCGGAAAAGTGGGCATCTACGCCTGCGGCCCCACGGTGTACAATTTTTTTCACATCGGAAACGCGCGCCCCTTCATCGTATTCGACGTACTCAGACGCTATTTCAGGCATCTGGGCTATGACGTGACCTTCGTTCAGAATTTTACCGATATCGACGACAAGCTAATCCGCAGAGCCAACGAAGAGGGGACGACCGTTCCCGAGATCGCCGAGAAATACATCAAAGAGTATTACACGGACGCGGAGGGACTTGGCGTCGAAAAGGCCGACGTGCATCCCAGAGCCACGGAGCACATAGGCGAGATCATCACGATGATCAAAAAGCTGGAGAGCAAGGGCTACGCCTACAAAACAGACAACGGGGACGTGTATTTCGATACCCAGGCCTTCAGCGGCTACGGAAAGCTCAGCGGCCAGAACCTTGAGGACAGGGAAGCCGGCGCGCGCATCGAAGTGGACGACGTCAAGAAAAATCCGATGGATTTTGCGCTCTGGAAGGCCCAGAAGCCCGGCGAACCCGCCTGGAACAGCCCCTGGGGCATGGGCAGGCCCGGCTGGCACATCGAGTGCTCCGCGATGAGCACGAAGTACCTCGGCGATACTTTCGATATCCATTGCGGCGGCGTGGACCTCATTTTCCCGCATCACGAAAACGAGATCGCCCAGAGCGAATGCGCGACCGGAAAACCCTTCGCGCGCTACTGGATGCACAACGGCCACATCAACGTGGACAACCGGAAGATGAGCAAGTCCCTCGGAAACTTCCTTCTGGTGCGCGACATCAGCAAGGAATTCGACCTCGAAGTCGTGCGCATGTTCATGCTTTCCGCGCATTACAGAAGCCCGATCAACTACTCACACAATCTGCTCGTGCAGGCGCAAAGTTCACTCGAACGCCTCTATACAGCCAGGAACAACGCGATCTTCGCGCGCGAACACGCAAAGGAAAAGGAGCTTACGCCGGAGGAGACCGCTTTTGCCGCGCGCAGCGAGCAGGCGATCAAGGCCTTTGACGCCGCGATGGACGACGATTTGAACACCGCGGACGCGATCGGCGTGATCTTCGATTACATTCGCGACATGAACACCGTTCTGGCCGACGCCAACGACGCAAGCCGACAGACGTTCGATACTGCGCTCAGCACGCTCAAGTGCATGACGGACGTGCTGGGGCTGCTCAGAAAAGAAGCCGACGGCGTACCCGACGAGATCAAACAGCTGGTGGAGCAGCGCACGGCTGCCAAGAAAAACAAGGACTATGCCCTTGCCGACGAAATCAGAAACAAGGTGCTCGCGATGGGCTACGTCATCGAGGATACGCCCAAAGGCGCAAAGGTCAAGAAAGCGTAAAAGAAAGCGGACTGTCTGTGCAAACGGGCAGTCTGCGTTTATGTATAGGAGCCTTCCAAACGCCTTGCTCCGGAGGTACTGCCGTGGTGCTGTTTTCAAACGAAGAAATCCTTCGCCTGAGAGAAAAACTGAAAAAAGACATGAGCCATGTTGACCGGCTGCGCGAAGGCTGCGAAAGCCTTTTGAAGCAGGACGTCAACATCCCAAAGAGCGGCATCGCGACCTGGGGCCACTATTTCGCCTGCGCAAAGGACGCTGCGCGGCTGAAATACGAATACGACTGCGATCACGATTTCCGCTGCCCGGTCTGCGGAGAAATTTACAACGGCGAACCGTATCTCGGCGCGTGGTGGCGCATCACCAATACCGTAAACACGGGCACTGCGGTAAACGGCGCGCTCTTATGGGTGCTGAACGACGACGAAGAATGCAGAAAGCTGAGCGCGGAAATCCTTTTAGGCTACGCGGACAACTACCCGAATTACGAAGAGCACGGCGATATTCCCTACAACAAGCCCGGACGCATGAACTCACAGTTGATCTGCGAGGCGGAATGTCTGAAATCGCTCGCCGAGGCCTACGACCTGATCAAGGACAGTTTATCTGACGCGGAGCGCCGGCATATCGAAAATGACCTCCTTTTCCCAGGCGCCGCGCTGCTCAAAAAGAACCGCACGGAGCAGATCCATAACCACGAGGTCATCGTAAACGCCACTATCGGGATCATCGGCCTCGCTACGGGGCGCGAGGAGCTCACCGATTTTGCGGTCAACAGCCCCTATGGCCTGATCTACCAGCTCGAACACGGCGTCCTCGAAGACGGGCTGTGGTTTGAAGCCACGCTGCATTATCACTATTTCGCGCTGCTTGCCTTCATGGGTTTCGAAAAGATGGCGCGCAGCACGAAGTACAGCCTGTTGTCGAGGCCCGAATACCTGCGCATGTACAAAATGCCGCTGAAGATCCTGCGGCCCGATTACGACCTGCCTGCCATCGGCGACGGCGGGTACAGCTTCGGGCTAAGGGCGTTGGCGGACCACTATGAATTTGTTTACAATGTGTACAAAGACAGGGAGTTTGCGGCGCTTCTGAACATAGCGTATTATCCGTATCTTAACGCTCCCCGAAAAAGCTTTCAGACGTTCCTGTACGGTGCAGAAAGGATCGAAGAGGCAGAACTCACGCTCGACGATTATCACAACGACGCAGCTTCCGGACTGACTGTCCTGCGCGGCAGGGATAAAAAGCAGTACCTGCTCTTCAGGCATGGACGCTTTGGCGGAGAGCACGACCACTACGACAAGCTGGGCCTGCATTACTCGGTCGAACGGTACGACGTTATGCCTGATCTCGGCACTGTCGCCTACGGTTCTCCGCCGCACTACGGTTATTTCAAGAATACCTTCACGCACAACACCGTTTGCATAGACGGCCAAAACCAGCCGCCTTGCAACGGCCGCACCAACCTTTACAGGAAATACGACGATCTTACGCTCGTCGAAGGCCACGCCGACTGGCTCGCCCCGGCACAATTGCCGGAGAGCTTCGTCATCCGGCAGTGGGACGAAGCGGCCTACAGCGGCGTGAGCATGGATCGGACCATCCTGTTCACCGACGAATTCTTTCTGGAGGCTTTTCGCGTGCGCGGGGTAAAGGGGAGGCAGGTCGACTGGATCATTCATCCGAAGGGACGCTGCCTGAAAGCGAACCTGCCGGAGCGGCCGTTCCGGCTTACGGGCTGCAAACCCGCCGAATACTTCAAAAACGCGCGCGTTTCCGAGAGTAGCAGGACTGTTAAAAGCGTCTGGAAAAGCGAGGCAGGCTACTTCGGCGTGTTTTCTTTCTGCTCTGTCCCGGCGCAGGTGATACGGGCCGAAGCGCCCGGAAACCCGATGAGCGAAGAACTCACGTATCTGATCCGGCGTGTCCCGGAAGCCCCGGACGACCTCGTCTTTGCCACGGCCTTCCGCCTGAGCCGGGACAAAAGCGACATAAAAAACGTGCGCATCAAAATTTCCGGCGGGACGGTGCGGATGAACTTCATCCTTAACGACATACCGCGTGAGTACAGCTTCACGGTCGGAGAAACGCAAAACAACTGATCAATTATCGGAGGTATGAAAATGAGCGCATTCGGTTTGAACAAGAATATCCCAAGCAGGGACCTGGGCGGCGGTGTCAGCCGCAAAATCCTTTCCTGGGGCGGAAAACTGATGATGGTCGAGGTGACCATGCAAAAGGGCGGCCGTGGTGAGGTCCACACCCATCCGCACGAGCAGATCAGCTATATCGCCGCCGGTTCGTTTGAATTCACGGTCGGCGACGAAAAACAGATCGTGCACGCCGGCGACAGCCTCTATGTCGCCCCAAACCTCCCGCACGGCACCCTCTCCCTCGAAGACGGCTCCGTGGTCGTAGACATCTTCACGCCGATCCGCGAGGACTTCCTCGGGTAAGCGGTTACTGCATTATGTGAAAAGCTTTTGCCTAATTGACTCAGAGGGCTGCCCGGAAGAAGCCTGTTGTCGTACCATTGACAATCTGAACGCCATTGTGAGCGATATGGACAAGCTTGCAGACACGGAATAAGGCTCATCTCTGCACTTTGCTCTGCACTTTTGGAATTTGCCACCTCATCAAAAGCCCGCAAAACCGCATAACAAAAGCCCCAACCGCCTTATTTTATGGGCGTTTGAGGCTTTAAGCTGATGGCCGGATTCGAACCGGCGACCTCATCCTTACCAAGGATGCGCTCTACCTACTGAGCTACATCAGCAGATTTCAGTCAACGCGTAATATAATAGCATATCGGCGGGCAGAATGCAAGGGGTTTTTCAGATTTTACAATTAATTCATTTTGTACCGATATAGGTGGGAAACTGTGCCGATTATCACGTGCAAAGAGGAAACTGCTTACCTGTCTTTTGAAGCAGCAAAACCGCCTTTGTTCTGCGGCTTTGCTGCTTCACAGCGTGAATCAGAGCTTTTTACGGATGATCTTTCCGCTCGTGGTCTTGGGCAGTTCGTCGCGGAAGACGACGATCCGGGGGTATTTGTACGGCGCGGTGCGGTGCTTTACGTAGTTCTGGATCTCCTTTTTGAGCTCTTCCGTGCCTACGGTGCCCTTTGTCAGCACGATGCTGGCCTTTACGACCTGGCCGCGGATCTCGTCCGGCTCAGCGCTTACGCCGCATTCGAGCACGTAGGGGAGCTCCATGATGACGTTCTCGATCTCGAAGGGCCCGATGCGGTAACCGCTGGACTTGATCACGTCGTCCACGCGGCCGACATACCAGTAATATCCGTCCTCGTCTCTCCAGGCGGTGTCGCCGGTGTGGTAGAGGCCGTCGTGCGTGTCGAGCACAGGCTTGCCAAGGTCGTTGTCGTAGTAACCGCGGCAGAGGCCGTAGGGCAGACCCTTGTCGACCCGGATGACGATCTCTCCGGTCTCGCCGACGGGGACGCTGTTGCCGTCCTGGTCGACGATGTCGACGTCATACTGCGGAACGGGCTTGCCCATGGAACCGATCTTGGGCTCCATGCCGAGGACGTTTCCGATCATGACGGTGGTTTCGCTCTGACCGAAGCCTTCCATGATCGAAAGCCCTGTAGCCTTTTTGAACTGGTTGAACACCTCGGGGTTCATGGCTTCGCCGGCGATCGTCGCGTGCTTTATGCTGCTCAGATCAAAGCGGCTTAGGTCCTCCTTGATCATGAAGCGATACATGGTCGGCGGCGCGCAGAAGGTGGTGATGTTGTACTTTTTGAACATCGGAAGTATGTCGTTGGCGTCGAAGCGGTCAAAGTCGTACACGAACAGAGGACCTTCGCTCAGCCACTGCCCGTAGAGCTTGCCCCACATGCTCTTTGCCCAGCCGGTATCCGAAATGGTCAGGTGCAGCCCGTTGGGATCGACCTGATGCCAGTAGTGCGCGGTCATGAAGTGGCCGAGGGGATAGGTATGCGTGTGCGTGGCAATTTTGGGATAGCCGGTCGTGCCGCTGGTAAAGACCATGAGCAGCATGTCCTCTCCGCCGGGTCGCGTGGTGCCCTTGACGGGCGTATAGGTGGAACGGAACATGCGGTATTCTTCGTCGAAATTGTGCCAGCCCTCGCGCTCACCGTCCACGATGATGAGCGTTTTGACGCCCGGGCACTCGGCTGCAGCAAGCTCCACCTGTTCGGCGCACGCACCGGTGGAGGTGCAGAGCACGGCGCTGACGCCGGCCTTGTCGAAGCGGTAGACCAGGTCCTTTTTGAGCAGCTGATTGGTGGCAAGTATCGCTATCGCGCCGATTTTGTTCAGCGCCATCATGCTGATCCAGAACTGGTAATGCCTGCGCATCATCAAAAGCACGCGGTCGCCCTTTTTGATGCCCAGCGACTTGAAGTAGTTCGCGGCGCGGTTCGAAAGGCGCGAAATGTCCGCAAAGGTGAAGCGGCGCTCCTGCTTGTCTCTCGAGATGTGCAAAAGCGCGAGCTTGTCGGGCTGCTGCTTTGCCATTTCGTCCACGATGTCGAAGGCGAAGTTGAAGTTCTCGGTGTTTTTGTAGCTGATCTGCTTGAGGGAGCCGTCTTCGCCCTCGACCACGTCGATATAGCGCTGCCACAGGTGCTGCTGTGTCTCTTCGGGCTTTGCGACGGCGGGCTTGGGCGCTTCCTTCGGCAGCGTCATTGAGGTGTTTTGAAGCTCGGGGATCGGCTCTCCGCTGGGATTTAAGACGATGGCGTAAAACAGGCAGTCCGTGCCGTCGACGGCGATCATTCCGTGCGGTGTGGAGGAGTCGTAGTAAATGCTGTCGCCGGCTTCGAGGATTTCCCAGTGGGTGCCCACCTGGACCTTGAGCTTTCCGTTTATGACGATGTCGAGCTCCTGACCCGCGTGAGAGGTAAGCTCAATGTCCTTGTACTGCGCCTCTTCGCTGTAGGCGGCGTTTACGTACAGAGGCTCCGCGATGCGGTTTTTGAACTGAGCGGCCAGGTTGTAATAGATCATTCCGTGCGCCTGCTGGATCAGCTGCCCCGCGCCCTTGCGGGTGACAGTGTAGCTGCTCAGCCTTGGGCTCGCGCCTTCGATGATGTCGGTTACGTCGACCCTGAGCACCAGCGCGCAGCGATAGATGAACGCGAAGTTCAGGTCGCTTTTGCCGTCTTCACAGGCAATGTATTCTTCGAGGCTTACGCCGGTTTTTTCGGCCATTTCCTGTTGACTCAGGTTTTCGATTTCTCTGAGCTCCTTGATGCGGCCTGCCATCTCCTGCAGTTTGAACTCAAGACCGGTGATCTGACTCATGCTTTCCTCCAAATAAAAACGCCTCAAAGATCACTTTGAGACGGATTTGTTCCGCGGTACCACTCAAATTCATGCCTCGGCATGCACTCTTTATGCCCATTCGCGGGCGCACGGAGGGGTCTAATCGCCGTTAAGCTTTCTTCCCTCTGCTCGGAAGTCACTTTTCTGCCCTGACGCAAGCCTTGCACCGACCGGCTTTTCTCTGAAACGTCGCGGAACAGATCCCTCTTCGTCATCGCAACTCTGAATATGAAATTACGGGTATATTATCACCCGCGCGGGCGAATGTCAATTAAAAAAACGTGAATCTCTGTTATTTAACGTGACAAAAGAATCACGGTTTAACGAAGATTTCCCAAAGCGAAGACTTCTCCGAAGGGAGATACGCTATATAATATGGAAAAAATGGAAAAGACATTTGCGGAGATGAAAGATGAAGATCGTTCTCGGACTCTCGGACGGCGTCGATTCAACGGTGGCCGCCGCTTTGCTGAAAAAACAGGGCTATGACGTTCTGGGCCTGTATCTTGCAAACGCCGGCGAGGCCGAACTGGACGCGGCCCGGCGGAACGCTGCACAGGCGGGCATAGACTTTCAGGCGCTGGAAATCAAAGACGTCCTGTATGAACAAGTGTGCGAACCGTTCATGCAGGAATACCTGCGCGGCAGAACGCCGAGCCCCTGCCCCGGTTGCAACAGGACGGTCAAACTGAAGGCACTGACCGACATGGCGGACCGGCTGGGCATCGAACAGATCGCGACGGGACACTATGTGCTGAAGGATCGTGAACATCTGTATATGGGGCAAAGCGAGTGCGACCAGAGCTATATGCTTGCCCGCATAAGCCGCGAGCAGGCGAAGCGGCTCGCTCTGCCGCTGGGTGCGCTCACAAAGACACAGATCAGACAGATGGCGAGATCACTCGGCTTTTCGTGTGCCGAAAAACCGGACAGCCGGGAAAACTGCTTCATAAGAGATATGAACTATGCCGAATACATCGAAGCGCATTGCCCAGACGTGCCGGGACGCGGTGAAGTATTCTATAAAGGAAACGTCGTCGATGCGCACGAGGGCATTTACCGTTATACGGTGGGGCAGCGCTGGAAAACGGATATGGGGGAAAGAAGAGCGTACATCAAGCGCATAGACGCCAAGGAAAACCGGATCGAGCTTTGCCTCTGGGAAGAACTGTTCACCGACACGGTGTGTGTCGGAAACCTGAGCTGGCTCGAAGACGGTTATCCCATGGAGGCCTTCGAGGCGTCGATCCGCGTGAGGCATACGCGTTGGGAAACGCCGAAGTGCTTTGCACGATTCGATGGACGTCTATTGCACGTGACGACGCAAACGCCTCTCCGGGCGCCTGCGCCCGGCCAGAGCGTCGCGCTGTATAAGGACAATATGCTCATCGGCGGGGGAACGGTCGAATCGAGCGGCCTCGTCGAATAATAATCTTTGTAATAATAAATTTGAGTTAAATACTTGACTTTAACAGGCGTTAGGAATATAATGCTTAATTGGTTTTATATGCAAAGAAATGGCAGCGATGCGGCTGGCCGTGCGAACGGTTTTCGTATGCCTTTCTATATACTGTTCGGGAAGCAAAATGACGCCAAACGTTTTGTCATCCCCTGCAGACCCAGCCGGTACACCGGCACGAATAATTTGGAGGTGCTTTACACAGATGGCACGTATCGCAGGTATCGATCTGCCCCGTGAGAAGAGAATCGAGATCGCGCTGACGTATATTTACGGCATTGGCCGCAATATCGCCGACGACATCATCGAAGCTACCGGTGTAAATCCTGACACCAGAGTCAAGGATCTTACAGAACAGGAAATTGGTAAGCTGCGCGACTACATCGACCACAACGTAAAGGTTGAGGGCGATCTGCGCCGTGAAGTTTCCATGAACATCAAGCGCCTGATGGAAATCGGCTGCTACCGTGGACTGAGACATCGCAAGGGTCTGCCCGTGCGCGGTCAGAACACCAAGCAGAATGCCCGCACCCGCAAAGGTCCCAAGAGGCAGGTCGCCGGCAAGAAGAAGGCTAAGTAATCCTTAGGCTACCGATAAATCAGGAGGAAGTAATTTATGGCTAAGGCTTTGAAAAAGGTTTCGCGCAAGCGCCGCGAGAAGAAGCTCGTAGAAAAAGGCGCAGCGCATATCCGTTCTTCTTTTAACAACACGATCGTAACCATCACCGACTTGAACGGCAACGCTCTGGCTTGGGCCAGCGCAGGCGGACTCGGTTTCCGCGGCAGCAAGAAGTCCACTCCCTTCGCCGCGCAGTCCGCAGCCGAAACCGCTGCCAAGAACGCGCAGGAGTTTGGCCTGAAGACCGTAGAAGTGTACGTGAAGGGCCCCGGCGCCGGCCGTGAAGCGGCTATCCGGTCACTGCAGACCGCAGGTCTTGAGGTTACCATGATCAAGGACGTGACGCCCATCCCCCACAACGGATGCCGCCCGCCCAAACGCAGAAGAGTGTAACAGGAGGAACGACTAATGGCAAGATATACAGGTTCCGTTTGCCGTCTTTGCCGTCGCGAAGGCTGCAAGCTTTTCCTTAAGGGTGACAAGTGCTACGGTGCCAACTGTGCGTTCTCCAAGCGTCAGACCCCTCCGGGTGAGCACGGCCAGGCACGTCAGCGTAAAATGAGTGAATACGGCATGCAGCTGCGCGAGAAGCAGAAGGCCAAGAGAGCCTACGGCGTTCTCGAAAAGCAGTTCCACGGCTATTTTGAAATCGCTTCCAACCAGAAGGGCATCACCGGTGAAAACCTGCTCATCATGCTGGAAAAGCGTCTCGACAACGTGGTTTACAGGGCCGGTTTCGGTTCCTCCAGAGCCATGGCCAGGCAGCTCGTGCGCCACGGTCACGTGCGCGTAAACGGCAAGAAGGTAAACATCCCCTCTTATATCGTGGACGTCAACGACGTTATCACCATCCGCGAGAAGAGCGCCGAGAGCGAGTATTTCAAGACGATGCGCGAAGGCACCACGAAGGTCGTACCGAAGTGGCTCGAGCTTGACAGCGCAAACCTGAAGGCGACCGTCGTGTCCGCCCCGGCAAGGGAAGATATAGATCTGACAATCCAGGAGAATCTTATCGTCGAGCTCTACTCCCGTTAACAGAACGCAACATGAACGGCCTTTTGGACGCCTGAAGGCGGCCTGAGGCTCATCGCATCGACGTAAAGGAGGATAAGAGTGATAGATCAGATCGAGAAGCCGAAAATTGAGTTGTTGGAAGCAAGTGAACCCAATCGCTACGGCAAATTCGTCGTCAATCCTCTTGAGAGAGGCTTCGGCCAAACGCTGGGCAACGCGTTAAGGCGCGTTCTGCTCAACAGTCTGCCCGGCGCAGCTGTGACCAGCGTACTGATCGAAGGCATTCAGCACGAGTTTTCTACCGTACCCGGCGTAAGGGAAGACGTTGCCGAAATCATACTTAATCTTAAGCTCATCTGTGCGAAGGTCTACACCGATCAGGTAAAGACCATGACGGTGGACTGCTACGGTCCCTGCGAACTCACCGCGGGAGACATCCGCACCGATGACGAAGTTGAGATAGTCAATCCTGAACTTCATATAGCTTCCTTGTCCGAAGGCGCGCATCTGTCCATGCAGATCACCATCGAAAACGGCAGGGGATACGTTTCCGCCGAGCGCAACAAGCAGCTTGCGCAGGAGAGGAAACTGCCCATGCCCATCGGCGTCATCCCCATGGATTCGATCTTTACGCCCATCCGCAAGGTCAGCTATTCTGTCGAGGATACCCGTGTAGGTCAGGTGACCGACTTTGACAAGCTCACGATTGAGGTTTGGACAAACGGCACCATCCTGCCCAAGGAAGCCTTGGCCAGCGCGGCGCAGATCATCACGAACAACATGAAGCTGTTCATCGATCTTACGGTGAACGTCGTCAACGTGAACTACACCGAGCCCGAGATGGACAACCGCGACAAAGTGCTTGAAATGACGATTGAAGAACTGGACCTTTCCGTCCGCGCCTTCAACTGCTTAAAGCGCGCTTCCATCAATACAGTGGGCGAGCTGGTTCAGAAGAATCAGGAAGACATGATGAAAGTCAGAAACCTCGGCAAGAAATCGCTTGAAGAGGTTGAGCAGAAACTGCAGGCTCTGGGGCTTAACCTCAAGAGCACCGAAGAGTAATTCAGCCTTGCTGCCAAGGCTAACAAGGAGGAACCGAGAATGTCCAACCGGAAGCTGGGACGTCCGACGAACCAAAGGAAAGCTTTGCTCCGCAACCAGGTGACCAACCTGATCTGGTACGGCAAAATCGAAACCACTTTGGTCCGCGCAAAGGAAGTCAGATCCATCGCCGAGCATATGATTACCATTGCTATGCGCGAATGTGACAATACTGTGGAAGTAGTAAAGAAAACCAACAACGACAAGGGTCAGACCGTCGAAAAGACCGTTGTGAACGACAAGCCTTCCCGCCTTGCCGCACGCCGCAGGGTCATGGCCTATCTGTACAGAATGCCGGTCATCCAGGGCAAGGACGAAGAGAAGGACGAGTATCTTCAGCGCAAAAAGGATATCAAGCATCCCGTCGTTGAAAAGCTTTTCCGTGAGCTCGCGCCCAAATACAAAGCCCGCGCGACCGAAAAGGGCCAGGGCGGCGGTTATACCAGGATCGTAAAGATGGGCCCCCGCCGCGGCGATTCCGCCGAAATGGTGGTACTGGAGCTTATCTAAGCGGAAAGATTCAAAACGCACCGCAGACTACAATATGCAGCAAGCGGTGCGTTTTTTGATGCGGAACGCCGGACGGAAGTTATGCGGTGTCAGTCGTTGCCCAGCAGCAAAAGATTACCGAAATCGTGGCTGCCTTCGGGCGTATGGTTGATGGACAGGCTCAGGTGGATGCCCTTGTCGATGGTGTTGGCAAAGACCTTCTGCATGTCGTTCAAATGCGGCTGAGACATATTGATGCCGTTTAGGCCTTCGAGCTTGCTCAGAAGCGGAATGAAGTGGTCGCCCTTGCCGCAAAAATGCACGATCCCGCCGTACTTTTTCAGAAGCCTTTGATCGTACTGCGCAATGAATTCCTCGAAAAAAGCGGGTGACAGGTTCATTGCGCTGTCGTCTCTGAGCGCCAGAGATCCCTTTTCCCTGTGGCGGAAATAGCTGGCCGTGCCTGCGTTGCCGGGGAAGAGCTCAAGCCAGGCGTCAAGCTGCTGAGAAATGAACTGCGTGATTTTGTCCAGCAGCGCATGGATCTCTTCGGGCATGTCGTACAGCGCGTAAAACAGATCGCTGCCCCACAGAAGCTCCAGATTGTCCATCGGACCCTGAAGGTCAGGCTGCTCGATGTGCACGTATTTGCCGATTCTGGGATAAGCGGCGCAAATCTCCCTGTAGAGCTTGCCCATTCGGAAGATGCCCTCGAAGTTGCCGGCGTACGTGTCCGGGATGGGCTTTTCGATCAGTGCGCAGCAGGCGTCCTCGCCCAGCTTTACGGCATTTGGCAGTGTGTCCGTTTCGCGGGGCATTTCAAACAGCGGGCAGCCGAAGGCGCTTGCGACATTGGCTACGCCGTAATTGGCCCGGACCCTGAGCGGGAAGGCGTTGGATTGCGAAAGCCGCTTGCTTACGCCCGCGAACTCACGGATTACCATCAATTCGTCGTCCTTGATAGCGTCGTTTATGTTGACACAGGGCCATTCGATCACGGAAGGCTTTGGAACGCGCCCCTTCGGCATATCGAAGGAGGTTTTCTTATGTTCGCCCCACAGACGCCAGAATTCGAGGATCTCATCTTCAAATTCGGGATTTAAACGGTTTTCAATGTCGTCGAGATAGATTTTAAGCGCATTCGTCATAGTACCAACTCTCCTATTCTGTAGCCCTTGGGCAGTTCCTCTTCTTTCAGAAAACGGAAATTATCGTCACTCAGCACGGGAAGAAACGCTTCGAACGGGATCTCGTCGAACTCGCAGCCATAGGCGCTCAGGCCGAACCAGCCGCCTTCCTTTGCCTTGAGATGCAAATCCCTGAAGAACTTTGTCCTGTTGCAGCAATCGTGGATCACGACGCCCCAATTATCCCGGGCAGCTTTTTGCATCGTTTTCAGCGTCAGAAGCCGGCTCGAGATGGGGGAGACGTAACCGTGGCGGTACATGTACAGGTTTTCTCCGAAATAGTTCTGAAGGTTGTTCGGGTTTAAGTGCAGCTCGGCGAAGTTTATAAAGTCGATCCCGGTTTGCAGTACTGATTTATACTTCCTGTCGAAAATCTTATAAAACTCGTTCGTCATAGGCGTTTCGACGCCCACCATCGGAATGCGCTCTTTCGCCGCGCAGATGTTTTCAAGCACCTTGTCCGCACAGAGGCTCGCGCCGAGATTGAAGCGTATTTCGTTGAGCCCGGCATCGCCGAGCGCCCTGAGGTTTTCTTTGTTTGCACTGATCCCGTTCGTGTACAGATGCTGGTATACGCCGGCCTTTGCGAACTCGGCAACGACGGGATAGTACTTTTCGATCTCCATGAACGGTTCGAGATAGACGTAGGCGACGCCGCTGGGCTTTGGATAGATGTCGAGCAGCATCGGTATGTCTTCCGTACGGAAGCGCGTACCGCCGATGTCCCACATGCCCTCTCCGATCGGCGCGATGCTGTCCAGCATGCCGTAATCATAGCAGAAGGGGCAGGCGGCGTTGCAGCGGTTGGTCTTCCGGATGGCAGTTAGTCCGCTGCCCAAAAGGCAGGATACGCAGCCCTTTGGAAAATGCGCGTCGTTTCCTATATAATATGTTCGGTCTTTCAGCGTCTTCAGGCCGGGAATCTTTTTGCGCTCCGTTTCGTGAAGCGCTTCTGTGGCGAGCTCGATTTGCGACAGTACGGCGTAAGCGATCTCCGTCTGCTTTGCGCTGAGAGGCTGTTCGTTTTCACTGAGCTGCGAAAAGAACTCAAACCAACGAAGCGAATCGGCTTTGGAAATGTACATATCAAACCATCCTTTCAACTGCTTAACATTTTAATCCACTTTTATTCAAAATGCGTGTATATAATATTACAAAAGTATGTAGCAATCCTTTATATTTAATTACAGAGGCGAGGAAAACTTGAATTTGCCTTTGCGGTATGCTATAATCATAAATGTATAAGTGTGTATATGTCCATTTGGAGGTAGAATATATGAGTAAAAAACTGATTTCCGTACTGCTTGTGATAGCGCTGATGCTTACGAGCGTTTTCGCGGTGTCTGAAACCGACGGCGAAGAAGAACTGATGACCGTCATCGAACAGACCGAAACAAGCGATAGCGCAGACGGCGAAAGCGCAACGGCAGACGAGGACGAAGGCGAAGAAACCGTGATCGTCCAAACGGCGGAAGACGAATCCGAAACCGCGGAGGACACAGAAGCGGCTGAAGATGAGACTGCCGAAGAGGATGCGCAGGAGCCGGTCCTTACCGACGAAGCGCTCGATGATGACGAGACCGAAGACGCTTCTGCGG
The DNA here is from genome assembly GCA_017395065.1 of Clostridia bacterium. Classification (GTDB taxonomy): domain Bacteria; phylum Bacillota; class Clostridia; order Christensenellales; family Aristaeellaceae; genus RUG14130. The sequence goes on from JAFPWH010000024.1 coordinate 80,942, forward strand.
ATGAGGAAGCGGTAGACGAGGAAAAAGCGTCTGAAGAGGAAGAAACGACGCAAGAAACCGCCGAATCCGACGAAGACGAGGATTCGGAAGAGCTTAACGAGGACGAAGAAACCGACGAAACGCCCGAAGACGAAGAAACCGAAGCCTCCGAAGGCGAAATCGACTATTCCAGGAGCCTGAAATACAGCCCGAGCTTTGAGAAAGGCTACGTCGAGCTCGTGGATGATGCGAAGCTCTATGTCGATTATAAAGACGAAGAGGCCTTTGCAACCGTCAGCAAGGGCGTCGCGTATGCGATCAAGCGCGTCAACGCCGGAAAGAGCAACGACAAGCTGTTTATCGCCTATGCAGACGAAAGCGGAGAGTATACCGCATACGTCAATGCGTCCGCGGCTTTTGCACTCGATGCGGATGCTGTCAACGCATTCAAAACTGATTTTGAAAATCTCTCCTCCGAAAAACAGCATTTTTACGAGAAGGACAGAAACGTCTGCCTGCCCGAACTTAAAGTAACGCTGCTCGATACGGCAGAGGAGACCGTTATCCCCGACGGTGAAAAAACGGACGAAACCGAACTTCCCGCCGACAAACCTGAAGACGCGGTGACCGAAGACGAACAGGGAGAGAATATCGAAGAGGAAACCGTAGAAGAAACCGTAGAAGAAACCGTAGAAGAAACCGTAGAGGAAACCGTAGAAGAAACAACGCCTTCCGACGAAACGGATAAAGAGGACGAGCCCGAATCCGAAGAAGACGAAGAGGAAACGACGGACAAAACGGAAGAAGGCCGTACGGCAGAAGAAGACGAGTCCGACGACGAACAGACTGACGACGAAACCGACGGGCAGGTGACGCCCGAGGATACCGAAGATACGGAAGGCGAAGACGAGGGCGATACCGAAGAAGAGATCTCGCAGGACGAAACACAGGATACAGAACCTGAAAAGACGGACGAATACACCGAAATCATCGAATATACGCCCATCCTTACGATGAGCCTATACGGAGAGGGAGCTTCCAATGCGGGAGCAACCGCAAGCGTCGTTTTCGGCGATTTCGATCGGGAGATCGGCCTTGGCGACAAGCTGAGCGTGAGCGCTTACTGCGTGGACGCAAGCGGCAAAAAGACGGACGACGCGGTGAGCTTCTCCTCCGAAAGCACCAACGTTACCGTTTCCGGCAGCACGGTTTCCGCCAAGTCTCTCGGAAGCTTTAAACTTGTGGCCGTAAGCGCGAACGGCGTAAAGGCCGTGCTCGACATGGCCGTCGTAAACGCGCCGGACAGTTTTATTCTCACGAAAGACAGCGTCACCGTGGGCGTAAACGGCACCGCGGCACTGACGTATACGGTAAACAGCGGAAGCGCTTCCTCCGCGACCTGGGCAAGCAGTGACGAAAGCGTTGCAAAAGTAAACGCTCACGGCGTCGTAACGGGTATATCCGCCGGAACCGCGGTGATCACTGCGACGAGCTATAACGGCCTGAGCGCTTCCTGCGGCGTAAGCGTCATGAGCGAACCCGACGACATACAGCTCAATATCTCGCAGATCACGATCAGCGAAAACGAGACTGTTCGCATCGACGCGAGCTTCTCGGGTGACGCGTTCGGAAACGTCTATTGCGACGAAATTACAGGCGACGGCGAGATCAGCCTGACTTCTCTTGGCGGCGGCTCCTTCAAGCTTACCGGCCTGTGCTCGGGCAAGGTTTCGGCGACGTTCTATGTCTACAACAAAACGACCGACCGGACCTATTTTGCCCGCCTCGACATTACGGTCAAGCCCGCGGTATGCAAAATCGAGTTTACCAATCCCAGAACCGAGATCGGCTATAAAGAGACCGTAGATGTAAAGCCCGTCGCATACGACGGAAGGGGCAACGCCCTCAGCGAGACGATTACGCTGAGCACGAGTAAAAAAACCTACGTCTCCGTAAACGGCAGCAAGATCTACGGCGCGAAGACCGGCAGCGCGACGATCACCGCGACCGCGGCAAACGGCGTGAGCGCGACGCTCTCCGTAAAGACCGTGAAGGCGCCGGGCTCCGTGAGTCTCAATCTGAAAAACGCGCAGCTGAGCGTGGGAGAGAGTCTTGTCCTTACGGCGACGATTCCCTCCGGCACCGCCTCCGCGATCACGTGGACGAGCTCGAACGCTGCCGTGGCGAAGGTAGACGAAAACGGAAACGTCACCGCGCTCAAGAGCGGCACGGCGCAGATCACCGCGTCCACTTATGTCAAGGGAAAGACCGCTTCCTGCACAGTGACCGTGAGCGAAGCGCCGCTTAGCATAAGCTTTGCAAAAGACGAATACAGCGTGCTTGAAGGCATGAACGTTAATACTTCCGTGGTATTTACGCCTGCAGGCGCTGCCGGAAACGTCGTCTATGCGATCGACAACGAAATCGTTGCGACGGTGGATGCAAACGGAACGGTGAAGGGCCTGAACGCCGGAACGGCTACGCTGACAGCAACGACCCATTCCAACATTACCGGCATCGATTATTCAGCAAGCACGATCGTCAAGGTCGGCCCCGCTCCCTACACCATCGTGCTCGGAACGCAGCGCACAGTCATCGGCAAGGGCGAAACGCTCGAACTGAATCCCGTGGCATACGATAAGAACGGCGAAGTCGTGAACACGACCTTCAGCGTAAGCTCCTCGAGCACGAAGAAGATAAGGCAAGAGGGTGCTGCTGCAATCTACGGCGTCGCGACCGGCTCTGCGGATATAACCGTAAAGGCTGAAAACGGGCTTACGAAAAAGATCAGTGTAAAAGTCGTCGCCGCACCCAAAAAGGTCACGCTGTCCAAAGCGAGTCTTACGCTCTCAGCCGGGCAAAGCGTCCAACTGAGCTACAACTTTGATTCGAAATCGACGGTAAGCGCCATCAAATGGTCAAGCTCCGACGAAAGCGTAGCGAGCGTAGATAACGGGCTGATCGTCGCCAAAGGCGCCGGCAGCGCAAAGATACGCTGTGCCACTTACCTTGCGAACGTCTACGCGGAATGCACGGTCACCGTTTACGCGGCACCGACGTCCATCAGCTTCGAAGGCGGCGCGGTCGAAGTAAGGGAAAACGCCGTCGTCACCCCGAGCATCAAATTCGTGCCCTCCAACGCGGGCGGCGAGGTCGAGTACGGACTGCGCTTTGACGGCGTGGAAGAGATCGCGATTCTGAACGGCACGAGCGTCAAGGGCCTGTACTCCGGCACCGCGACGCTGACAGCCAAAGTCTTCAATTACGAAATCAACGATTACGTAACCGCAAGCTGCACGCTGAAGGTCGTGCCTGCAGTAGCCAGCATCGCCTTCAGAAACGATAGGAGCAGTATAGGCCTTAAGGAGACCGTGGATCTCAAGCCCGTCGCTTACGACGCGAGAGGAAACGAAATCGACGCGAAGATAACGCTCTCGATCAAAGGAAGCTACGTCAAGCTCGTTGAGGGGACCACGGTATTCGGTGACAAAAAGGGCACTGCGACGATAACGGCCGCGGCCGAAAACGGCGTCAAGAAAGAAGCAAAGTTCAAAGTCGTCGCCGCGCCTTCGTCCGTCAAGATCTCGGCGGAAAAAACCGATGTGGCCGTCGGCTACACCATAAGCCTGAAAGCAGTAACCACCGGCAGCGACACGGCTGACGTAACGTGGTCAAGCAGCGATGAATCCGTTCTTACGGTGGATGAAAACGGCCAGGTGACCGCGGTCGCCTATGGCTCTGCCCAGATCACTGCGACCACCTACAACGGAAAGACGGCTGTCTGCACGGTCAATGCCGTCCATGCGCCGACAGGCGTCCGCTTCGCAAGCGAAAGCTACTCCGTCGGCGAAGGCCAGAGCATACAGACGGCGCTCGTCTTCGAACCTGCAGAAAGCAGCGCAAACGCCGTATACAGCATAACGGACAGCGACAGCGAATACGAAATCGCGTCTGTAGATACGCGCGGCGTCGTCACGGGCAAAGCATCCGGCAGCGCGATCCTCGTTGCAAGCATCATGGACCACGAAACCGGCAAGGTCATCACCGCGAGCACCAAAATCACCGTGACGACCGCTCCGGAGTTCATCAAAATAACCGGCGTGACCACGATCGGCGTGGGAGAAACCGTAGACCTGAGGCCCGTCGCCTACGACGCGAGAGGCAACGAGGTAAATACGGACTTTGCGCTCAAGAGCAACTCCGAAAGATACGTGCGCTGCTCCGGTACGAGCGTGACCGGCCGCAAAAAGGGAACCTCCACGGTTACGGTCAAAGCCGCAAACGGTCAAACGACGAGCGTGCTTATAAGGGTGCTTGAAGCGCCTAAGGCGGTAAATCTCGGCCTGAGCAGCCTGAACATGCAAATCGGAAGCGAATATACGCTTTCGCCGAGTTACGCCGCCGGACAGACGGGCCATATGAGCTTTGCAAGCAGCGACGCTTCCGTCGCAAAGGTCTCCGAAAGCGGCGTGATCACCGCGCTCAAAGCAGGTACAGCCACGATCACCGTCACGACCTACAACAAAAAGAGCGCCAAGCTCAGCGTGACCGTGACCCAGTCGCCCACTGAGATCGACTTTAACGAAGATCAGATCCGCGTGGTGATCAACAGCACATATCAGCTGAATCCTGTATTTGCACCTGCGGGAAGCGCTGCGGAAGTGACTTACGCTTCCTCCGACGAAAGCATCGCTTTGGTCGATGGCAGCGGCAAGATCAACGCCAAAAAGGTCGGCTCCTGCGTGATCACGGTAAGCGCCTATTCCAACGCAGAAGGCAAGACCATCAGCGCAAGCATCGCACTTGAGGTTTGCAAATACCCCGCAAAGGTCGAAGCGGGCGTGGACAGCCTCATGCTGGGCGTAGGCGAAACGCTCACGCTTTCCCCGAAAGCCTTCGACACCGACGGAAATGAGATCGAAACGACCTTTACGGTCTCTACGAGCAACAAGAAATTCGTGACCGTTAGCGGCAGCACGATCAAAGCCGTGAAGAAAGGCGAAGCCGAGATCAGCGTCAGCGTGCCGGGCGGAAGCTCCGATACGATCAAAGTGACGGTCCTCAAAGCGCCTTCAAAGGTTCAGCTTCCGGCGTCGCTTACGATGGCGGCAGGGGAAACCTACACGCTCAAGCCCACCTTCGGCGACAAGCAGTACGGCACGGTCAAATGGACGAGCGCAGACGAAAGCATGGCAGTCGTCGACGCAAACGGCACTGTCAGCGCAAAGAAGGCAGGAAAAGTCACGATCACCGCGACGACCTTCAACAATAAGTCGGCGTCCATGACGCTGACGGTCAGCGCAGCGCCGACCGGGATCACGTTCGAGAAGGCAGCCTACAGCGTAAGCGAGGGCTCCGAGATCGCAACAAAGGTCGTCCTGACGCCTTCCGGCAGCTTTGCAAGGCCCGAATACCGCATCGTATACGAGGGCGATAACGCCATAGCGAGCGTTGATCAGAACGGCACCGTGAAAGGTCTGGTTACCGGAAACGCCGTCGTGCAGGCCAGCGTATACAACAGCGCAAACGATACTGTTTACACCGCCGAAGCGGTCATCACCGTAACGCCCGCGCCTGCAAGCATCGCCCTTAAGCAGGAGCGCACGGTCATCGGCGTCGGCGAAACGATAGACCTTATGCCCGTAGCCTATGACAGGGAAGGCAACGAAGTACAGACGAGCTTTACGGTCAAGTCTTCCGAAACCAAAAAGCTTGCCGTGTCCGGTACGCAGGTCAAGGGCCTAAGGGCATCCAAGGTCACAGTAACCGTGACTGCGGACAACGGTCTTAGCATAAAGCTGCAGATCACTGTCGCGAAAGCGCCCGGCAAGGTGACTGTTTCCGCTGAAAATACAAACGTGGCGCTGAACGGAAGCATCGTACTGACGGCGAAGTGCGACAACGTGGCCGATGCCCTCGTCACCTGGACGAGCAGCGATCCTTCCGTAGCTGTTGTAAACGAACACGGTATCGTCACTGCCAAAAAGCTCGGAAGCGCGAGCATCACCGCTACCAGCTATAACGGCAAGAAGGGAAGCATCACCGTAACCGTACTGCCAGAAGCCGAAAGCCTGCACTTCGAGAAGGATGAGATAAAAGTGGGCCTCGGCAGCAGCGAGACTGTGAAGGCGGGCATCCCGCAGGGAACTGCCGCGCAGATCGTATACGTTTCCTGCAATCCTTACGTCGCAAGCGTAAACGCTTCCACGGGCAGCGTGACGGGCAACAGAGTCGGTTCGACCCGCATCGTCGCGACCATCAAAAACAGCAGCACCGGGAAGTATTACACCGCCGCATACACGGTCGTCGTAACGCCCGTTCCAGCGAGCCTCAAGAGTGCAAGCTCCCGGACCAGTCTGGGCGTGGGCGAGAAGCTTTCGCTGGACGTGATCGCTTATGACGCAAACGGCAATGAGACCGGAAGCAGCTTTACCTACGCAAGCTCCAAAACGAATTACGTGACCGTAGACAAAGACGGCGTCGTCACTGCGAAGCGCTCCGGCTCTTCTGTGATCACCGTAACAAGCTACAACAACATCACCCTTAAGATCACGATCACCGTCGTATCGTCGCCGAGCTCCATCAAGCTCACTGCCTCCGATACCAGGCTGGTCGTCGGCGAAAAAGGCTTTACGCCCACGGTTACGCTCAGCCCCAAGAAGACGGCAGGCAGCATCACCTGGTCGAGCGAAGACGAAAGCATCGCGAAGGTCGACGCAAACGGCCTGATCAAGGGCGTTTCCTTCGGCAGCACCAGAATTACGGCGAGGACCTACAACGGAAAGACCGCTTCCATCACCGTAAACGTATACAACCAGCCCGACGAGCTTCTGCTCGATCAAACTGAGATCGATCTCGGCGCCGGACAGAGCGCGACCCTGCGCTTTACCTTCAAGGAAGGCCAGTACGGTTCAGTTACCTACTCTTCCGACAACGAAAACGTCGTCACGGTCGACCAGAGCGGCAAAATGAGTGCGATAAGCAAGGGCAGCGCAAACGTGTCCGTCACCGCGGCAAACGGCGTAAAGGCAGTCTGCAAGGTCAACGTAAAGCCCGCGCCCGAAAAGATCAGTTTCAGCGAAAGCGGGATCACCATCGGCATAAACCAGACCTTCGACGCGCACGATTACATCGTACTGCCGGACGGCTGCCAGGCATCTCTGAGCTTCAGTGTAGAGTCCTCCAAAGTCCTGGAAAACAAGGGCGAAGGCGTCATCAAGGGAAAGTCTGCCGGCACCACGAGAGTAAAGGTGACGACCCACAACGGAAAGACCGCACTGCTCACCGTAAAGGTCGTGAGGGCGTCAAGCTCCTTCACGGTCAAAATCAGTGACAGCGTCGTCTTCGAGGGCAGCATCTTCAACTTCACGCCGGTCTTCCCGGCGGGCACCACGGCTGCGGTCACCTTCGCTTCGGCCGATGAAAACGTGATCAGCGTAACGGAAGACGGAACGGCCAAGGCAGTCAACGCCGGCACGACGGTCATAACCGCGACCTCTCACAACGGCGTAAAGGTCAACACAACGGTGACCGTCTACAGGCACGTCGAGAGCGTGAGCCTCGAAAGCGAGAGCCTGAGCCTTGTACACTACGACAGCTATAAGCTCAAGGCGACCATAGCGCCCGAAGGCGTGTACGACACGACGCTTACTTGGACGAGCAGCGACGAGAACACGGTCACCGTAAGCAGTGACGGCACTGTCACGGCACTTAACGTCACCTTTGCGCCTGTGACCGTCACGGCGACCAGCAACGACGGAAATATCAGCGCAAGTTGCCTTATCACGGTGACTCCCGTGCGCGTAAGCGACATCGAGCTTTCAAGCAGCGAGATCGTTCTCGAAAAGGGCAGAAGCGCGTCTGTTCAGGCCACCGTCGCACCGGACAACGCGGACGACAAGAGCGTCAGCTGGACAAGCAGTGACCCGTCCGTCGCCAAGGTGGACGGCGAGGGCAACATCACGGCAGTCAGCGGAAGCGGCACGGCAGTGATCAGCTGCATCAGCAACGACACAGGCGTCAAGAAGACGGTCAAGGTGACTGCAGAGAATGTTCGCCTGATATCCGCGGTCCTGAGCAGCGAGGAGTTCACGATAGAGCATTACAGTCAGGCTGATCTGAGCTACACGCTCGAGCCTTCGGATGCCGACATCGCAAGCGCGGTATGGACGGTCAGCAATCCCGCCGTTCTTTCGGTCAGCCAAAGCGGCCGCCTGGACGCGCTCAAAGAAGGCTCCTCCACGGTGTCGCTGAAGATTACCGATACGCACGGCTTTGCCTACACGCTAACCTGCAAGGTCAATGTCGAGCCGGTAAGAGTCAAGTCCATTGCGCTCAGCCAGCAGGAGATCACGCTGCGCACAGGCAAAACGGGGACCATAACTGTCGACGTCCGGCCGGATAACGCGGACAACAGAAACGTCAGCTGGAAGATCGAAAACAGCAAGATCGCCGGCATCAAATCGCAATCCGCTAACTCCGTCGTGCTTTCCGGCATTTCCGAAGGCGAAACCAGGATAACCGCGACCAGCGAAGACGGCGGCTATACGGCCGAATGTGTCGTTAAGGTATACGGCGAACTGGAAGCAAAAGTCACGCCTAACTTTACGAGGATCACGCTCACCAACGACATCGTTTGGAAGATTGACGCGGTCAATGCCATCGGCAGCGTGAACTACACTATAAGCGTGACGAGAGACGGCAAAACGGTCCTGAACACGACGGCATATGACGCGGAGACGGGCATTGTGCTCAAGGCAAGCGAAGTCGGCGCTTATGCGATCAGTGTGACGATCACCGATGGCGAAGGCGAAGCCGCGAGCGCGCAGTCCTCTGTCACGGTCAGCGACGCGTTCACCTTCACCGCGAACAACATCGTTTGGGAATACGTGATCCTGGACGCGCAGGGCGACAAGGGTGCCGCCGTAAGGCTGGTCTCCTGCCCCGCGGGCACCACCACGATCAAGGTACCTGAAACGATGGACGGCGCGAAGGTCGTAAGGATCGACACCGAGGCGTTCCTGAACCAGTCTCAATTGATCAAGGTGAGCATTCCCGCAAGCGTCACCGAAATCGGCGCCAGAGCCTTCAAGGGCTGCACTGCCTTGACCGAACTTGTAAACTACTGATACAATCGTCCGGCATGCAAAGATAAATGCAAGCCGGACAAAATGAAACGGTTCTGCCGATACGATGATCCGGCAGAACCGTTTTTATGTGATTTGATATTTAAGAAGTTACTTTTCCTGCGCCTTCAGCCAGTCATAGCAAAGCTTGGCCTCGGTCACGCCGTCGGGACGGAGACTTTCGCTTTCTACGATCATGAGCTTTCCGAGCTCTTTGGAGCACTGATACGCGTCGCGCAGCGGGGCTGTGCCGTAACCCAGCGGCTTTCCTTCGCCTCCGCGCAAGCCGTCCTTGATGTGAACGCAGTCGATACGATCCTTCAGTCTCTCCAGTATTCCTCTTGAGGATATTCCTGTCGCGTTGTAGTACCAGAAGGTGTCGATCTCAATCCTGAGATTCGTGCGGTAAACCAGCTGCTCGTGGATCATCGAGCCGTCCTTGTTGGGCAGGAATTCGCCGGAATGATTGTGGAAGCCGAGGCTTATGCCGGCTTTTTCCAGAACCGGTTGAATTTTATTGACCTTTTCGACGAAAGCGTCGAGCTTTTGCTGATTGTTTAAATCGTGGCCCGGAATGATGATGCGGGAATTGCCAAGGGCTTTGTGGTATTCGATGGCCGCGTCGACGTCGTTTTCGATGTCTCTGAGCCCGGTATGCGTGCCCGAGACGACGAGGCCGAGCTCGTCCAGCCAGCCCTTGATCTCTTTGGCCGCAAAGCCGAAAAAGCCTGCAAATTCGACGTACTTATAGCCGATATCGGCTACAGCCTTGAGCGCGCCGCGCAGATCCCTGCCGGTCAAATCGCGTACTGAATACATTTGAATGCCGTAATCCATTTGACTACCTCCTGACCTTACTGTTTTTTTCTGACGTTGATGATGGTATCGTCAAGCACGCACATGGCGTACATTGTACCCTTGCTTTCGCGGCGCTCGATTCGCACAAGATCCGTGTTCAGCGTCTGCACGGCGCCTTTCTTCTGTTCGTATTCGAAATCGTAGGGCTCTTTGACGGGAAGCACGCCTACGATGCGCGTGCCGTTTGCGCCGTTCTTGGCAAAGTTAAAGCACTTGACGCCCTTTCCGCCCCTCGCCTGAAGGTCGAAGTCGATCAAAAGGACGCGCTTCATAAAGCCCTTGTCGCTTACGAAGAGGATCTCGCCTTCCTCATTGTTGGGGAAAACCTCGAAAACGCTGTCGCCTTCGGAAAGGCTGATTCCCTTGACGCCGGCTGCCGTCCTGCCGATCAGGGAAATCTCACTGATCGGGTAATGTATGCTCATGCCGGCTGTCGTGATCATGAGCAGGTTCTCTTCGTCTCCCAGCAAAAGCACTTTACGCAGGGAATCGTTTTCTTTCAGCGTGAGCGCGGCGAATTTGGAACGGCTGATGTCGTATTCCTTAAGGTTCGTGCGCTTTACGATGCCGCCGCTCGTGACGAACAGAAGCTTCGCTTCCGGATCGGCGTTCATGAGGATCGCGCCGATCAGCGCTTCGTCATTTTCAAGCCCGGCAAACAGCGCTCCCTGTGGGGAGCCCCTGTCCTTTACGCGGCATTCGGGTATCTTTTCCGCTGCCAGCGGATAGCAGCTGCCCTTGTCCGTGAAGAACAGTATTCTGCTGTCTGTATCGCAGCGGAACAGGTATTCGGATGCGTCGCTTGCCTCTCCGGCGCTAACGGCCTTGTCGTACAGCCTCGGCGAAACGCGTTTGAGGAAACCGTTGCGGGTGACGTACACGAGCGTTTCTTCGGCGACTTTCGGCAAGGGCTCGATCTCCACCTGATCGAATTCTCTGACGAGCTGCGTGCGGCGCGGCGTCGCGTATTTTGTCTTGACTTCGATCAGTTCCTGCCTGATCACTTCAAGCAGTTTCTTTTCGCTTTTCAATATAGCTTCGAGACGCTTGATCAGCTTTTGTATTTCCGCATACTCCTGCCGAAGGGTCAGGATCTCAAGGTTCGTGAGGCGCTGCAGGCGCATGTCGAGGATGGCCTGCGCCTGTACGTCCGTAAGCTTGAAGCGCGCCATCAGACGTTCTTTGGCTTCCTTCGGCGTCTTGCTCGAGCGTATGAGGCGGATCACTTCGTCGAGATTGTCGACGGCGATGATGAGTCCTTCGAGGATATGCGCCCGCGCCTTCGCCTTCTCAAGCTCGTAGCGCGTGCGCCTGAGCACCACGTTTTTGCGGTGCTGCAGATAGAATTCGAGAATGGCCTTGAGCCCAAGCTGCATCGGCTTGCCCTGTGCGATGCAGACCATGTTGACGCCTACGGTGTCCTGAAGCTCCGAATACTTGTACAGCCCCGCGAGCACGCGCTCGGCGTCGGCGTCTCTCTTTAGCTCGATCACCGCGCGCATGCCGCTGCGGTCGCTCTCGTCGCGGATATCGTAAATGTCGCTGAACAGATCCTTTTTCTCTTCGCTCAGCCGCAGGATCTTTTCGAGCAGAGCGCTTTTGTTTTTGCCGTAGGTCATCTCGGTTATGACCAAAAGCGTCCTTCCGGCCTGCCCTTTTTCGATGGAGGTTTTGGCCCGCAGCTGCACTTTGCCTCGTCCCGTTTCGTAGGCCTGTTCGAGCTCTTCGCCGGCAGCGAGTATGCCGCCGGTCGGAAAATCAGGCCCGGGGATGTATTTCATCAGCTCTCGGGTCGTTATGTCCTTATTTTCCATAAGGGCGATCACGCCGTCGATCGCCTCGCCCAGATTGTGAGGGGGAATGTTGGTGGCAAGACCCACGGCGATGCCGTCCGCGCCGTTTACGAGAATGTTCGGAAAGCTGCTGGGCAATAGCTCCGGCTCGTTTTGTGTATCGTCGAAATTCAGATGAAAATCGACCGTGTCTTTATCGATGTCCCTGAGCATTTCCATCGCAAGGGGCATCATGCGCGCCTCGGTATAGCGCATCGCAGCGGGCGGATCGCCGTCGATGGAGCCGAAGTTGCCGTGCCCGTCGATCAGCGGTTCTCTGAGCGAGAAGTCCTGTGCCATGCGCGCAAGCGCGCCGTAAACGGACGAGTCTCCGTGCGGATGGTATTTTCCAAGACAATCGCCCACGATGCGTGCGCACTTTCTGTGAGGCTTGTCGTTCGTCAGCGAAAGCTCGTGCATCGTGTAGAGGATGCGCCTCTGCACGGGCTTTAAGCCGTCTTCCACGCGGGGGAGTGCCCTGTCCAATATGACGTGCTCGGAGTAGGGCATCATAGAGGCGTGCATGACGCTTTCCATCGTCTTTTGCATTATGACTTCGGTTTTCTGCCCCTTCATGGGTTCATGCGTGCTTTTGCGCGCCATTTACGCTCTGCCTCCTTCCTCGCCGACGGGTTTGAAGTCGTCTTTTTTGTTGAAATCAGCGTAGGCGAAGATGTAGTCCTTTCGGGGCTCCACTTTGTCGCCCATCAGTATGGAAACCATGCGCTCTGCTTCGGCGTCGTCTTCGATCGAGACCTGCGTAAGCTTTCTGCCCTCGGGGTTCATCGTCGTTTCCCAGAGCTGTTCCGGGTTCATTTCGCCAAGGCCCTTGTAGCGCTGAAGCGTGTAGCCCTTGCTGACGCCCTGCATCGCGCTTGCAAGCTCCTTGTCGTCGTAACAGTAGATGGACTTGTCGCCCTTTTGAATCTTGTACAGTGGCGGCATGCCCATGTATACGTGCCCTTCGGTGATCAATGGCTTCATGTAACGATAGAAGAAGGTCAGCAGTATCGCGCGGATGTGCGCGCCGTCCTGGTCGGCATCGGACAGAATGATCACCTTGTCGTATTTCAGGCGGCTTATGTCGAAACCCTCGCCGATCCCCGTGCCGAGCGCCGTGATCAGAGAGCGGATCTCTTCGTTCGCCAATACCTGATCGAGCCTCTTTTTTTCGGAATTCAACGGCTTTCCGCGAAGCGGGAGAATCGCCTGAAAATGCCTGTCCCGGCCCTGCTTGGCGCTGCCGCCGGCGGAATCGCCTTCGACGATGAAAAGCTCGTTGAGCTTTGCGTCCCTGCCCGTGCAGGAGGAGAGCTTGCCGACCAGAGGGGCGGATTCGAGCTCCGTCTTCTGCCTTGCGAGGTCCTTTGCCTTGCGCGTGGCCTCTCTGACCTTCGCCGCCTTGATCGCCTTTTCGAGGATCACCTTTGCGGACGCCTGATTTTTGAGGTCTTCGAGATAGATGCTCAGCTTTTCGTCGACCCAGTTTTCCACCTGCGACTTGACTTCGGTATTGCCGAGGCGGCCCTTCGTCTGGCCCTCGAATTGGGGATTCTTTACGTTTACGGCCAAAACGGCGGTGAGCCCTTCGCGGAAATCCTCACCGCTCAGATTGTTGTCCTTTTCCTTCAGCACGCCGCATTTGCGCGCATAATCGTTGAACACCTTGGTCAGCGCCGTCTTGAAGCCCACCTCGTGGGTACCGCCCTCGGGGGTAGGGATGTTGTTCACGAAAGAAAAGATGCTGGCGGTATAGCTGTCGGTGTACTGTATGCAAAAGCGGATGCGTATGTCGCTTAAGCTACCTTCATAAAGGATGGGCTCGGTCAGCGCGGTCTTTTCGCCGTTGAGGTAGCTCACGAAATCGTTCAGGCCGCCCTCGTACATGTATTCCACGCGGCGCAGCTTTTCGTCACGAATGCGTTCGTCGGTGAATATGAAGCGCACGCCCTTGTTGAGATAGGCAAGCTCCCGTATCCTGTGGCGAACGGTATCGCTGTTGAAATCGATTTCTTCGAACACGCGGGGATCGGGTTTAAAGCACACCGAAGTGCCCCTTTTGCGGGTGTTGCCGACCTTCGCAAGCGGCGCGACAGGCTTGCCCGAAAGGATCTTATGCGTCTTCGGATCCTCCACGGATTCGAAACGCTGCTGATAGTGCGTATAATCGACGTAAACGTCCACGACGCACCACTCGCTGAGGGCGTTTACGACGCTTGCGCCCACGCCGTGCAGGCCGCCGGAATAGGCGTAGTTCTTGTCGTCGAATTTTCCGCCCGCGTGCAGCTGCGTGTAGATGACCTCGACCGCGCTCACGCCGAGCTTGGGGTGTATATCCACCGGCAGACCGCGCCCGTTGTCAGTGACCTCACAGCTGCCGTCTTTTTTCAATGTGACGGTAATTTCATTCGCGTAACCGTTTGAAGCTTCGTCCACAGCGTTGTCGACGATCTCCCAAATCAGATGGTGCAGTCCTCTTGGGCCTGTGGAGCCTATGTACATGCCGGGACGCATGCGCACCGCCTCGAGACCTTCAAGAACGGTTATATCTTTCGCCGTGTAGTTGGATGCCATTTCTCCCTCCGAAATATATGGAAATGCTCATACTTTCTCTAATATAAGTATACCATAAAACGACGCGTAAAGCAAATTCACAGGTATTACAAAAGTGTTCAAAATGTTTCATAAAAGCGAATAACGCGGCACGCATCCCCGTAAGAAGCGGGGTTGCGCGCCGCGCGGTCAATGCGTCAGTCCTGTCAGCCTTCGATGGCGATCAGATGATTCTCCTCTTTGGGCGCTTCGAGCTGCGGCTTGGGGATGCTGATTTTGAGGATGCCGTCCTCGAACCTGGCCTTGATGTTCTCCTGCTTTACGTCCTTGCCCACATAGTAGCTGCGGCTGCAGGAGCCCACGTAGCGTTCGCGCCGGATGTACTTGCCGTTCTCTTCCTCGTTGTTTTCCTTCGAGGTCTGGGCGCTTACAGTAAGGTAGCCGTCTTTGAGCTCTGCTTTGACGTCTTCCTTCTTGTAGCCGGGCAGTTCGATGCCGAGCTCGTACCCGTCGTCATTTTCCTTGATGTCCGTGCCCATCAGCATATAGGGGTAAGCGGTTTTGCTCGCGGGGCGCGCAAAGGTTCCAAAGAAATCGTCAAAAAGGTTGTCGTTAAAAAAGTTTCTCATCAACATGGTTTTGTCCTCCGTATATTTTATTCTCTCGGGTGGGACTGTGTTCTATCGTCCTCCCTCGATTACGTGAGCATTATACCACACAAATTAGCACTCGTCAATAGTGAGTGCTAACAAAATACTGTTAAAAGTAAGTAAAGGTCAAAAATCAAAAAACGCTTGCTACAGCCTGCGAAATATGGTAAACTCTCCATATGAAACGGAGCGTGGAAAAATGATCAAAAGCCTAAGTGAAACCATCGTACACAGACGAAAAACAGTATTTTTGCTCTATATACTCCTTGCCTGCGTCAGCATTTTTACGATCAATAAAGTAAACATCAATTACGATTTTACGGCCTATCTCAGCAAGGATACGCAGACGCGCAAAAGCCTCGAGCTGATGGAAAGAGAATTCGGCTCCACAGAAACGATTTCGATCATGCTGACGAACGCGAAGGATGGGGAAGCGGACGAACTCGTCAAAGAGCTCAGCACCCGCAAAGGCGTTTTGATCGCGAGCCACGACGCAAGTGCAGACGTAAAGACGATCGATGGCACGCGCTACGACCGCATAACGCTCTTTTTGGACGACGTGGACGCCATCGCGTTTTATACCGAGCTTGAAAAGGACCTTGACGCGAAAGCCGGCATGGCAGATCACGTCCTTGGCGGCTCCGCGCCGCAGACGATAAAGCTTCAGAACAAAATCGCAAGCGAGATCCCGATCGCCATGCTGATCGCCATCCTCGTCGTGCTGGCGGTTTTGCTTTTCACCTCCCACAGCTTCCTGGAGCCGCTCGTATTTGCTGTCGTGATCGTCGTAAGCATACTGATCAACATGGGCACGAATTTCGTGTTCGGCACGATTTCGTTTATCACCTTCGCGGTATGCGCCATTTTGCAGCTGGCGCTTGCGATGGATTACAGCATCATGCTGCTGCACAGCTTTTTCGAGATCGGAGAAAGTGTGGAAGACGACCGACAGGCGATGATGCTCGCGCTCGAAAGGACGTTCATGCCCATATCGTCTTCCGCCCTCACGACAGTCAGCGGGTTGGTATCGCTGATGTTCATGTCCTTCACCATCGGGTTCGACATCGGCATGGTCTTGAGCAAGGGCATACTGATCACGATGATCTGCGTATTTACGCTGATGCCCGCGGTCATACTGCTGTTTTCAAAGCCGCTTAAACGCTTCAGGCATAAGCCGATACCGCTCGGCGGAAGACGTCTCGGGGCCCTTGCAAACAAAAGAGGGCTTCGCGCTGTAGTAATGTCGGTACTGCTCTGCGCCGTGCTCGCGGCTGCGCTCATGCAAAGCAGCGTAAGATACACGTTTACCGACGCCGGGATCAACGCGCAAAGCGACAGCATATCAAAAGTTTACGGCAGCGCCAATTCGGTCGTCGTTCTTCTGCCGTCGCAGGGCACCCGGGAGGATTACGAGCTGCAAAAGGAATACCTCCGCCGCATAGGGGATATAAGCCATAACGGAAAGTCTGTCTTGAAAAACGCAGCCGGCATGGTCACGACAGGGGAAGCCGCAATAAAAACGTATACAGCCGAAGAGGTCCATGAACTGCTCTCGTCCATGACGCCGAACGGTTTTCCGTTCGGCATAGAAGCGATCGCCGGTTTCCTGAAAAGCTCAGGCTACGAGGACGGCATAAGCGCTCAGGCGCTCCTTGAAATGGCGGACAGCCTGAGCGGCACGTTTTCGGCCATGGGCTTGATGGGCGAGGAGCAAAAGGAATGGATCAAGGAAAGCAGGGAAGCGATCGTGCTTGCAAAGCGCATGTTCGAAAGCGAAAGCTTTTCCAGACTGATCCTGACGCTCGACGTGCCGATCCAGGGAGAGGGCAGCGAAGAGGTCATGGAACAAATCATTTCCGTGACCGAGGAACTCTACCCGGGCAAAGAGACGGGGATCACGGGGCTCATGATGAGCGTATACGATATTTCCCATGCGTTCAACGCAGATCTGATGCGCGTAAGCCTTATAACGATCCTTGCGATTTTCCTGATCGTGCTGTTTTCGTTCAGAAACGCCGTCATTCCCGTCATACTGCTGCTGGCGATACAGGGCGCGGTCTGGATCAACTTCGCGCTCTCCGTCCCCACAAACAGAGATGTGTTTTTCATGTGCTACCTGATCTGCCTTGCGATACAGATGGGCGCGACCATCGATTACGGCATATTGCTTACGAACAACTACGTGTATCTCAGGCGCAATCTGGTTGCGCCCGGTCAGGCTGTTGAACAGGCGATGGAACTGTCCTTCCCGACCATCATCACCTCGGGTCTTATACTGTTCTTTGCCGGGCTTACGATCGGAAAGCTGTGCACCGTCTACTACATTTACTCCATCGGCTTGCTGATCGCGAGCGGGACGATCTTTTCGCTGATTATGGTGCTGCTGCTGTTGCCCGCGCTGCTCGTTTCTCTGGACCGCTTTATCCTGCGGAGAAAGAATTAATGGAAGTTTTAATGTGACATTTACGTTAAATCTGATTGACAAAACAAAGGGAAACTATATAATAACTCATAGAATGCAACGGATTTGTTTTCGGAGGAAGTCTGAATGACGGACGTGATCGTTATCGGCTGCGGCGTGATCGGCGCGGCGCTTGCATACAGGCTCAGCCAGTACAAACTGAAGGTGCTCGTGCTGGAGAAACAGAACGACGTAGCGATGGGCGCCACCCGCGCCAACAGCGCCATCATTCACGCGGGCTTCGATCCGGAGCCCGGAACGCTGATGGCGAAACTGAATGTGCAGGGAAGCAATATGGCCCGCACGCTCTGCGAGAAGCTGAGCGTACCGTATCTGAACAACGGAGCGCTCGTTCTCGGCTTCGATAAAGAGGAGGAGCTTACGTTAAATAAGCTCTACGAACGCGGCATAAAGAACGGCGTGGAAGGGTTAAGCTTGCTTGACGGCGAACAAACGCGCGCGATGGAACCGCACGTGAGCAGGGAAGTGACGCTGTCGCTGTACGCGCCGACCTCCGCGATCGTCGACCCCTGGGAGTATGCGCTCGCCTTTGCAGAGGTGGCCAAGACAAACGGCGTGGATTTCCGCTTCGAACAGGAAGTGACCGCGATCGAAAAGACGGCTTTCGGCTACACGGTGATCACGAGGAAGGGAAGATACGACACCCGCTTTGTCGTCAACTGCGCGGGCGTCGCATCCGATACCGTGCACGATATGGTCGCGCCGAAGAGCTTTACCATCCGGCCGGTTCGGGGGGATTACTGCGTGCTCGATAAGAACGAAAACAGCAAGGCACATTGCACGCTGTTTCAATGCCCGTCCAAAAGCGGAAAGGGTGTATTGGTCACGCCGACGGTGCACGGAAACCTGCTCGTAGGCCCGAACGCCGTACCATGCGAAGACAAGTTCCGCGTCAACACGACCGCCGACGGCATCGATTTTGTGAAGCGCATGGCGCTCAGGAGCGTGCCGGACGTCGACTTCCGCTCCACGATCCGTTCTTATGCCGGCATGCGGGCAAATCACGACAGGGACGACTTTATCATTGAATTTGCCGCGCCCGCGTTTTTGGACATCGCCGGCATCAAATCGCCGGGTCTCAGCGCCGCGCCGGCCATTGCTTTGGAAGCGCTGAAGCTGCTGGAAGGCGTAGGCCTTCCTATGGAACGGAACCCTTCTGCCACCGACGAAAGAAAAAAGCTTCGCTTCCGCAATATGACCGTAGAAGAAAGGCAGCGGGCCATATCAGAAAACCCGCTTTATGGGCGGGTCATCTGCCGCTGTGAGACCGTCACAGAAGCGGAGATTCTCGGCGCGATCCATTCACCGCTCACGCCGCACAGCATCGACGGGATCAAGCGCCGCGCCGGCTCCGGCATGGGGCGCTGTCAGGGCGGCTTCTGCTCGCCGAAAATCGTCGAGCTGCTGGCGAGGGAGCTCGGCATAAGCCCGCTCGAAGTTTTGAAGGACGGCGCGGGCAGCTATATTCTGGACAGCGAGACCAAGGATGGAGAGAAAGCAAATGAGCTATGAGCTGATCGTGATAGGGGCGGGTCCCGCCGGTCTGGCGGCTGCCCTGAGCGCAAGGAAGCAAGGTCTTACGCGCATTGCGATTCTTGAGCGCGACAAATACCTCGGCGGTATCTTGAATCAGTGCATACACAACGGCTTCGGACTGCACCGCTTCCGGGAAGAACTGACGGGGCCCGAATATGCAGGCAGGTTTATCGACGAACTGAGCGGCAGCGGCATCGACGTCTTCACTGATACGATGGTGCTGAACGTCACGCGAGACAAACAGGTGCACTGCGTATCGCCGCAATACGGTTATCGCATCCTTGAAGCCCAAAGCGTCGTGCTTGCGATGGGCTGCAGGGAACGCACGCGGGGCGCCATCGGCATCCCCGGAGACAGACCTTCCGGCGTCTTCACGGCGGGGACAGCGCAAAGGTATCTGAACCTCGAAGGCTACCTTTGCGGCAAACGCGTGCTGATCCTCGGCTCCGGAGACATCGGACTCATCATGGCGCGGCGAATGACGCTGGAGGGCGCGAAGGTGCTCGCCTGCGTGGAAGTCATGCCGTATTCCGGCGGGCTCAGCCGCAACATCGCACAGTGCTTAAACGACTTCAACATCCCTCTGTATCTTTCCCACACGGTCACCGAAATACGCGCCCAAAATGGCAGGATCTCCGGTGTCACGGTGTCGAAGGTGGACGAAAACCGCCGCCCGATCCCCGGGACCGAAATGGACTTCGAATGTGATACGCTCCTTCTTTCGGTCGGCCTGATCCCGGAAAACGAACTTACGCGGGGCATGGGCATCGCCATCGACCCGCGCACGAACGGGGCAGTCGTTTACGAAAACATGGAAACAGACCTGCCGGGCGTCTTTGCCTGCGGAAACGTCGCACACGTGCATGACCTCGTGGACTATGTGTCCAAAGAAAGTGAAAAAGCCGGCGCGGCGGCGGCAAAATACGTGCTGCAGGGACCGAACGAGGGAGAAGCGATCGATGTAATAAATGGCGACGGCGTAAGCTATACCTTGCCGCAGCGCATAAGAGTGAGCGCGCTCGATGGCGCAGCGGAGATCTTTTTCCGCGTCAGGCGGAATTACGGTAAAGCGCAGATCGAGGTGCTCAGCGGCGACGAAAGCATAGCCGTCTACAAGAGAGATCGCCTTGCGCCGGGCGAAATGGAATCGATCAGGCTGAGCCGCGAGCTTTTGAGCAAAGCAAGAGGCGAGATCAGGGTAAGCATAAAAGAACAGTGACGGACAAGCGGCAGGGCGTCCCTGCCCGTACACGGTCAAGAGGAAAGCATATGAAAGAGCTTATTTGCATCGTTTGCCCGCGCGGATGCCATTTGCAGGTTGACGAAGACAACGGCTTTGCCGTTACCGGTAATAGCTGCCCAAGAGGCGCAGAATACGGAAGAAATGAAGCTGTTCATCCCGTGAGAACGCTCACGAGTACCGTCCGGATCGAAGGCGCACCGATAACGCGGCTGCCTGTCAGGACAGCGTCGGCGATCCCGAAAGCACTCCTGTTCGACGCGATGAACGAAATAAACCGGACAAGCGTGCATGCGCCTGTCAAAAGGGGACAGGCGGTCATCAAGGATTTGCTTGGAACGGGCGTGGACGTAATAGCCACCAGAGACCTGTGAATTTAATAGACGAATAAAAACAGTCAGACTGTTTCGAGCACTCCGTTTTCGGTCAGTATGATGTCCGGCTTTACGTCGTGCTTTTCAAAGGGCAGCGCGTCAAAAACCGCAGATGCGGGACAGAGGCATACGCTTTTGCACCGCACGCGGCTCAGATATTCGTCATAATACCCGCCGCCGTGTCCCAGGCGCACGCTGTGCCTGTCGCAGGCTAAACACGGCACGACGCAAAGGTCCGGTCGAAGCATTTCGGGCGCGCCTCTGGGCGGCTCCGGTATACCGTAAACGCCCGGGACGAGATCATTTAGACTCAGGATCCCGCGCGCCTGCATGATCCCTTTTTTAACGATTTTCGGAACGGCGACGCGCTTTTTCAGGCGAAACGCTTCCTTTATGATCTCTCGTGTATCGATCTCAGGATAGACCGAAACATAGATAAAAACACTTTCGGCATTTATCCAGCATTCAAGCGCATATAGAAATTCGCGCACCTTCGCCGCGCCCTCTTCTGATATCGGGGCGCGGCGAAGCTGTGCGCGAAAGTCTGCTTTTGAAAGCATATTCCTTTCCGGAAACCTGGTCAAGGCGTTTTTCAGCAAACCGGCAGGCTCGCAGCGGCGACGCTCTGACCGACTCGACGGCTGGACTCGTCGGGAATGTGAAGGGTGATCTTTTTCGCAAGCTCCGGATACTCGGTATCGAGTACCTGCTGGGCTGTCTTCAAAAGCGTTTGTCCGCCGTTTCCGCTGGTGACTCTGCCCATGATGAGCACATGCTTGATGTCGTAGTATCTGGCGTAATAGGCGATCTCATAGCCGAAATAGGTGCCGATCGTCTGGTATATGCCCTCTGTCCGCTTGTCTCCCGCTGCATGCAGCTGCTGAACGTACTTGAGCTTTTCAGCGAGGGTCATTTCGTCGCTCAGCTCTATGCCGGCCGCGGGGCAGAGCTTTATGACCGCGTCCTGACTGAAGTATTTCACGCCGCAGCCAACGTCGCCGCTCCACTCGTCCACGAGCGCTTTCGGGTTCATGTCGACCGGAACGAAGGCCAGCTCGTTGAGCCAACCGGTAATGTATCCGCTGCCGTCCACGTAACCGCCGGCTTCGCTCGTGCCCATGGCGATGCCGAGCACGTTGTTGTCGTTTAGGTCCATCGCACCCGCAAGCGCCGTCACGTCGCCGTCGTTTGCGACCTCGATCGGCACGTTGCCGATCTCCTTAGCGACGTCGAGGTATATGTTGCGGCATTTTATCTTGTCTTCTTCGCTGAGCTTGATGAACAGGGAAGCGACCATCGCGCGATTGTCGATATACACGCCTGCAGAGGATACGCCGATGGCGTCCACGCGCGGCAGCTTCTCCTTGGCCTTGAGCATAGCGTTTTTGATGCCGTCGAAATGATATTTTGGATCAGTCTGCGTCTTGGGATGCCAGATGATTTCTTCCGAGTAGATGCTTTCGCCGTCGACCACGGCAGAAACCTTCACGTCGCTGCCGCCTGCGTCAAAACCGATGCGGCAGCCGTTCAGGTGCTTTCCGACAGGGGAGGAACTCTCGTTTGTGGCCGGCGCGTTTTTGACGTCTTCCACGTAATCGACCTTGAATTTGGTCTCATAGACGCCGCTCATGAAATCGTTGTCGAAAGCGCGGGCGCCGTCCTTCGCGTAAACGGCCTTGATGTGCTCGTAGATGGGCTTCGAGCCGGATACGGTGATCTTCCAGCCGCCGTAGACCCAAAGAAAGGTCTTTACGATGCGCTCTACGACTTCGTTGTTGCGCCTGTCGTCTACGCCCTCGGCGAAGACGTCCATTTTCAGCGTATGGACGTAGCCCTTGTTGCGCTCGACGGATATAGCGATCTGCTTGTGCGGCGCGGCCGCAACGTCTTTTTCAAACTGCTCGACATATTTTACGATCGGCATGAAATCGGGATCGTATACCGCTTTGACCTTCAGTTCCATCTTATACCTCCGCTTGATAGATCGTTCTGCCGCGCAGTATCGTGCGGTGAATGTTCATCTCTTCGTCCGCGAAGCAAAGATCAGCGTCTTTCCCTTCGGCGATCGAGCCCTTTGTCTTGTCGATGCCTATGGCAGAAGCGGGACTGAGAGACGCGGCTCGCACTGCCTTGTGGAGCGGCAGGCGGCTTACGTTGTTTTTGAGATTTCGCACGGCTTCGTTGAGTTTGAGCACGCTGCCCGCGATCGTGCCGTCCTTTAAGCGGCATTCGATGCCCTTCACGTAGATCGGCTGTCCGCCGAGCGAATACTCGCCGTCCGGCATGCCGCCGGCTCTCGTGCAGTCGGTGATCAGCACGAGCTTGTCCTTTTTGAGCTCGCTTACGATCTTGAAAAGCGCTTTATTGACATGGAAGGTGTCGGCGATCAGCTCGGTGCTTATCCTGCTGTCTCCGAGGGCCATGCCGACCACGCCGGGATCGCGGTGCATCAGCGGCGTCTGTGCGTTGAAAAGGTGCGTCACGTGTCTTACGCCGGCTTTGACGGCTTTTACGGCTTCTTCAAAGGTCGCGCTCGTGTGGCCTATGGAGATCAGCACCTCGGGATGCTCCTTGTGTATGCGACGGATCGCGGCCATATTGCCCTTCATTTCCGGTGCCACCGTGAATACCTTGATCAGATCGGCGTAGCGGGCGATGAATTCCGGGTCACAGGGAAGAATGTGCTCCGCGGCCTGCGCGCCTTTCTTGGCAGGATTGATGAAGGGACCTTCGGAGTTGATACCCATGATCTGCGCGCCGTCGAAACCGTCTTTCTCGCTTTCGAGCTTTACTTCCCTGATCGCCGCAAAGGCCTTGTGCAGGTCGTCCATGCTGACGGTCATCGTCGTGGGCAGCCAGCTGGTGACGCCGTTTTTCGCGATGCCCCTCGCCATTTTGCGTATGCCTTCGGCTTTGCCGTCGCTTGCATCCTCGCCGAGGTAACCGTGTATATGCATGTCTACCAGGCCGGGCAGCACGTACAGGCCGTTTGCGTCGATGACGGTGTCGTTTGCGTCGATGCTGTCGGGTGAGATGATCCCCCGGATCTTGTCGTCGAACCGAAGCGCCAATCCCTGTACGGTGGCGTTTTCAAGCACGAGCTTTGCGTTTACTATGACGTTCATATTCACACGTTCCTTTACGCTTTATTCATACAAAGTATACTCTGAATCGAGGCAAATTTCAAGCGCAATAACAAAATTAGTGCTTATTTCACTTCGACGAGAATCTCCCGCGTCAGGCCGTTGTAGCTTCTGAGCTCGATGCGGGCAGTTCCGGACGAAATAGCCGTGACAAGCCCGTTTTCGT
This sequence comes from Clostridia bacterium, assembly GCA_017395065.1. GTDB lineage: Bacteria > Bacillota > Clostridia > Christensenellales > Aristaeellaceae > RUG14130. The sequence goes on from JAFPWH010000024.1 coordinate 104,880, forward strand.
CGACTGTGGCGACGTCCTCATCAAAGCATGTGAGCGTGTAAGTCACGAAGGTGTATCCTTCAAAGCGCACGTTCAGATCGCGGGTCTCGCCGACGGACATGGACAAATAGTGCGTAAACAGAGAACCCGCGCCCAGGCTTTCCGCGTCCATCGTCACGTTTCCGGGCGCCAGGAAAACCTTCACGTTTATGCTTGCCGACGCGCCGGTGCCTGTGCGAAGAAATATGCTCGTTTCGCCCGTCCTGTCCCCAAAGGACAGTACGCTGTTTTGATCCGGCACGAGCAGTGCTTCGTTTCCGCTTTGCAGGGAGACGAGCGAATAGCAGCCCTCGTCGAAGGTGTAGCTAATCGGCAGCCGGTCTCCTGCGCCGATGATCGCCTGTGTGAATTCGGGATAGACGTTCTGCGCGGCGGGCATCACGGTAACCTTCATCTGCGCCGAAGGACCGCTGACCAGCCTCGCGCTGATGACAGCCGAGCCGGGAGTCCGGGCAGTCAGCCTGCCCTCGCCGTCGATTATGGCGACGCTTTCGTCGGAGCTCGCATAAAACGCGTGTCCCGAACCGCCTGTATAGGTAAGATCTGCGCTTAACACGTCACCGACGCCAAGCGATATGGCGCTTTCGGCAAAAGCGATCGATTTTGCGATCTGCGTCACTTCGATCTCGACCGACTGCGTGCGGCCTCCGCTTGTCGCGGAAAGCACGGCCTTGCCGACCGAAAGCGCGTAGACTCTTCCGTCTTCGCCGACGCGCAAAACATTCGGCTCGTCTGTCTCAAACGTGAACGGCATGGATACGGTGTAGTCCGAAGCCACGGAATAGCGCATGCTCTCGCCGACGGCCAGGCTTGTATAGGGCACGCTCAAAATACACTCTTTCGGGAATGGCAGCACGGTTATGCTCGTTTCACAGCTTGCGCCGCCGGGCGCGATCAGCTTAAGCCTTGCCCGGCCCGCCTTGAGCGCCTTTACGCTCATTTCGCCGTCGGGGACGGCGACGCTTTCGTCAAGGCTTTCGACCGTGAAATAACCGCTGCCGCCCGTGGTGACTGCGCTTAAATGGACAGTCCCTCCGACGTAAACGTAAGGCTGGCTGTCCGCCGCCCTGATTTGTGTTGCAGAGGGCTCTATGTTCAGTTTGCAGCTCAGAAGCGCGCCGCCGCTTGCCCTTAAGTTGATCAACGCGATGCCCTCTTTGATGCAATACACTTCGCCGCTCTGATCCACCGTGCAGATGTCGGGATTGAGCGATTCGAAGCTCAGCGTCTCGTGAAAACCGCCTTCGAGGCGTGCTTCTATCGTGAATCGCTCGCAGGCATAACCGGTGAGCTCGGTCTCGGCGATGATGGAAGCGGGAGCAGGAGCGGGCACGGTGACGGAGCAGCTTGCGCTCTTTCCGTTGTACGTCTCTGCGAAGATCTCCGCTCTGCCGGGCGATACCGCGAAAAGCTCGCCGGAAGGCGTGACGCTTACGACCTCTTCGTTTGCGGAATAGAAGCTGACCCATCCGGCCGAATCGCGGCTGAGCGTATACGAGAGCTTGAAGCTTTGCTCGGGCTTTAGCGTGATGTCTTCACGGTTCAGCCTGATCGAGGAAGGCGCTTTTGCGACGGTGATCTTTATCTCCAGATAGCTCGTCGTCGTGTAATAGATCTTCAGGGTCGCGCGGCCCGTGCCCTCGCACAGCAGCATGCCGTCTTCGTCGACGCGCACGTACATGCTGGAAGAAGAGAAGCTGAAATAGCCTTCGCTGTCCACTTCGATAAAGCGCGTTTCGTTGAGGCCGAGCGTCAACGCGCTTACGACTTCGCCGTCGCATTCGGCGTCCGTCACCCGTATGCTTCCGTCCGGCATGAGATACGCCTGCCAGGAGGACGCGGCGGCGCTGACGCAGATAAGCAGCGTCAGCGCCGTAAGAAGTGTCATCAAAAACAGTATGCGTTTCATATCAGCTGTACAGCGGGAAACGGGAGGTGAGGTCGAGCGCGCGGCTTGAGACGCTGCTCAAAGCACTTTCGCCTTCGACGATGATGTCGCTGATCATATCGGCGATCTGCAGCATCTCGTTTTCCTTCATGCCCCTCGTGGTGACGGCGGGCGTACCGACTCTGAGACCGCTCGTGATGAAGGGAGAGCGCGTTTCGCCGGGCACGGTATTCTTGTTCGCCGTGATGTGTGCCTGATCCAGCATGTTTTCGAGCTGCTTGCCGGTGATCTCGCGGTCAAGTAGGCTGACGAGCATCAAATGATTGTCGGTTCCGCCGCTCACGAGCTTTATGCCGCGCTCGTTGAAGCGCTTCGCCATCGCGCGGGCGTTCAGTACGATCTGGTGCTGATAGGCCTTGAATTCGTCGCTCAGCGCTTCTTTGAAGCAAAGCGCTTTGGCGGCGACGATGTGCATCAGCGGTCCGCCCTGCGTGCCGGGAAAGATGGCCTTGTCGATGGCCTTGGCGTATTCCTTCCGGCAAAGGATCATGCCGCCCCTGGGGCCGCGCAGCGTCTTGTGCGTGGTCGTGGTCACGATGTCGGCGTAGGGCACGGGGGAGGGATGCTCCCCGGCTGCCACGAGGCCGGCGATGTGTGCCATATCCACCATCAGCATTGCGCCGCATTCGTCTGTAATTTTGCGGAAACGTTCAAAATCGATGATTCGGGGATAGGCGCTCGCTCCCGCGACGATGATCCTTGGCTTGTTTTCGAGCGCGAGCTGCTCCGCGGCGTCATAATCTATGATGCCCGTTTCGGGGTTTACGCCGTAGGAAATGAAATTGAAAAACGAGCCGCTCAGGTTTGCCTTGCTGCCGTGAGTAAGGTGGCCGCCGTTATCGAGGCTCATGCCCATCACGGTGTCGCCGGGCTTCAAAAATGCAAAATAGACTGCCGTATTCGCCTGCGCGCCGGAATGGGGCTGCACGTTTGCGTGCTCGCAATGAAACAGTTCCTTCGCTCTTTCCCTTGCGAGCTCTTCGGCCTTGTCCACACATTCGCAGCCGCCGTAATAGCGCTTGCCGGGATATCCTTCCGCGTATTTGTTGGTCAGTATGCTGCCTGCTGCCTGCATAACGGCGGGGCTTACGTAGTTTTCGGATGCAATGAGCTCGATGTTGTTGATCTGGCGGTTGAGCTCCTCTTGCATGCACGCGGCGAGATCGGGATCGATTGCCTTGATGAGATCAAAATTCATAGCGTACCTCGTTTATTCGTTTGGAAAGTGCGTCAGAAATCGATTTTTTTGTCCAGCCAGGCACACAGATCGTCGATTGCGACCAGCTCCTGCTCCATGGTATCCCTGTCGCGGACCGTGACCTTCCCGGTCTCGAGCGTATCGAAATCGATCGTCACGCAGTAGGGCGTGCCGGCCTCGTCCGCTCTGCGGTAGCGCTTGCCGATTGAGCCGGTCTCGTCGTATTCGCACATGAAGCGCTTGCTCAGCATGGCGTAGACTTCCTTCGCCTTGTCGCCGAGCTTGTTTTTCTGCAGCGGGAGCACCGCGCACTTGACGGGCGCGAGGAACGGATGAAGATGGAGCACGGTCCTTACGTCGCCGTCCTTGAGCTCCTCCTCTTCGTAGGCGTTACACAGGAAAGCGAGCACGGCCCTGTCCACGCCCAGCGAGGGCTCGACGCAATAGGGGATGAACTTTTCGCCGGTCGTCGGGTCCATATATTCCATGCTCTTGCCGGAATGCTCCTGATGCTGCTTGAGGTCGTAATCCGTTCTGTCGGCGACGCCCCAGAGCTCGCCCCAGCCGAAGGGGAAAAGGAATTCAAAGTCCGTCGTCGCCTTGGAATAGAAGGCGAGCTTGTCTTTTTCATGGTCGCGCAGGCGCAGGTTTTCGTTCTTGATGCCCAAGCTCAAAAGCCAGTCGCGGCAGAAGGCGCGCCAGTATTCGAACCATTCGAGGTCGGTGCCGGGCTCGCAGAAGAACTCAAGCTCCATCTGCTCGAACTCTCTTACGCGGAAGATGAAGTTGCCGGGGGTGATTTCGTTGCGGAAGGATTTGCCAATCTGCGCGATGCCCGCGGGCAACTTTTTGCGCGTGGTGCGCATGACGTTGTTAAAGTTTACGAAGATGCCCTGCGCGGTCTCCGGACGCAGGTAGAGCTCTGCCGCGCTGTCCTCGTTTACGCCCTGATGGGTTTTGAACATGAGGTTGAACTGCCTTATGCCCGTAAAATCGGTCTTCCCGCAGACGGGGCAGGGAATGGCGTGCTCCTTGATGTAGCTTTCGAGCTCGGCGTTGGACCAGCCGTCGCCGGTTTCCTTGCCTTCTGTAAAGTCTTCGATGAGCTTATCAGCCCTGAAGCGCGCCTTGCAGGCCTTGCAGTCCATCAGCGGGTCGTTGAAGCCGCCGACGTGACCGCTGGCTACCCACACTTCGCGGTTCATGAGGATCGCGCAGTCGACGCCGGTGTTGTAGGGGCTCTCCTGCACGAACTTGCGCCACCAGGCCTTTTTGACGTTGTTTTTGAATTCGACGCCCAACGGGCCGTAATCCCAGGTGTTGCTCAGGCCGCCGTAGATTTCGGAGCCTGCAAAAATATAACCCTTGTTTTTGCAAAGGGCGACTAATTTATCCATTGTTAATTCCGCCATATAAACACCTCCGCATAATATGTATAAATAATAGCAAAACGCGCAGGCCGTATCAAGCGCGTTACGTTAATTTGCTTTAAGAAAAAGATTACAGGCCTTTCCTGTCCGCAAGGACGAAAGAAGGATCTGCGCAAAAGAAGTTGATCGTCTGCCTGTTTTGGGATGAACTCAAATAAAACATGCAGCGCCTGCGCGAATAGGCGACGAGCTCATAAAAAGTGACCTGCCTGTCCAGATCGCTGTCCGCCTTCAGGGCAGTGCTTCTGTCGCCGATCAGATCCCAGCCGAGCCCTTCGCACACGGCTCTTGAAAACACGGTGGAGACGCTCTCTTCACTGGCGCTGGAAGCCGTGACCCTGTAGCTGTTTTCGTCGAACAGACAGCTTACGCAAACCGTGTATTTATCGGAAGCAAAGGAGTTCAGGCCGAATACGTCGGCAAAACCGCCCACAAAGCGCGTTTGATTTCCGATGCTGCCGCCGGAATTGCAGGCGTCAAGGAACAGTATGACTTTCCCCGGAATGCCCCGCAGGCTTTTCTCTAATTCGGAAGCCGTGATGACAGAACCGTCCCGCGTCTCGATCCAGCTTATCCCGCCCTCGCAGCCGCCGTGCGCGTTGATGTAGAGGAAAGACACGTCGTTTTCCGCTGCCTCCTCGAAGCACGAGGTGATGGCGGAAAACAGTTCGTCCGAAGTGAAATCGATGATCATCGAAGACAAAAAGCTGTAGCCCGGGCCGTAGCAGCGGCTGAGCGCGTCGTAGACGCCCTTCGTGGAGTTTATGCCGCCCACGCGCACGCGGCCGTCGTCGTAGTTCGCTACGCCCGCACTGAGCGCACGGTAAACGCCCGCCTCCGAACGGCAGGCGGGCATGAGCAGAAAGATGGTCAAAAGGCAGATGAACAGTTTTTTCATCGGAAATCAGTTGGTTTTCAGATAATCGGCTTTGACGTAGCCCGTAAACTCCACGGTCTTTATGCTGACCCAATTATCCTCGAACTGGCCGGTCACGATGACCTGTTCGCCGCTGTACAACAGGGCGACGATGGCGTTGCCCGTGCCGGGGCCGGAACGCACGTTTAGCGTAGTGGCAGTGACCGTGGCGTAGTATTCGTCTCCCACAAGCGCCGGCAGCGGCTGCTGCGTGGGTCTGGGCGTGGGCTTTGCCCTGGCGTAGCCGAAGCTTTCGGGCAGCGCCGAAATCGGAGACAGCGATTTCTCTGTCCAGTCGATGATATACCAGTTGAGGCCGGGGTAGTAGAAGGAAAGGATCTCTTCGGCGTCCTTGCCGTGCTGGCCGGCCATGATCTGGGCGCCCCGCTGGCTCATGCCAACGCCGTGGCCGAAGCGACGAGAAATCAGCTCCCACCCGCCGGAAGCCTTTTCAAGGTAGAACACCTCGTAATCGCCGGAGTTGATGTTGAGACTCAACAGGTTCTTGAGCTTCTTGTAGGTGGGAAGCTTTACGGTGTAGCTGCCGTCGCACTTTTGCCAGTCGCTAAGCTCGTAGACGGGCGCGTTCGGATCGGGCTGCGTGATCACGAGCTTGCCGTCTTCACCCTTGTGCACAAAGACGATTTTCGGCCGCTTGATCGCTTCCGAACTGTCCGCAAGCACATACGTCTGCTTGCTCGCGCTTACGTTGAACGTGACGGAGGAGTACATCAAACTGCCGTTTACGTCGCTGTCGGATAGCGAAACCGAATTGATGCCGTCTATCCTGACCGTCGCGGCGCCGTTTATTTGCGGCTTCAGCGCGGCGCTCAGCGCGCTTTCCAAAGAGGAGCCCTGCTTGGGTTTTTCGGATATGAACGCCTTCTTTTGCTGGCTGTAGGGGTTTTCAAGGTCGTAAGGGTCGTCCTTCATCTCTATGTAGCTTACCGTTCCGCCCCATACCTGTTTGGTCGAAGCGATCTGACCGCCGTTGGAAGCGGTATAATAGCACTGCGCAAAGCTGCCGTTTGCCATGCCGACGATGCCGCGCGTCTCGTCCACAGCCTTGATGACGTTGCCGAGCGAGGAATCGAAGCCTTTGTAGACCTGATCGGCTGTTGTGTCCACCACGTCATAGGCGCGGCTGCCCGATGAAGCCCTTGCGCGCATCGCGTAGGTCCTCGCGGCGATGGCCTGCGCCTTCAGCGCTTCGATGGGGAAGGAATTGCTCATCTCATACGCTACGACGCCGTAGAGATAGTCTTCGACCTGCAGGGTCAGTATGCTGTCTATGCCGGTGCCGGTCGCACTCATGAGCAGATCGCCCGCAAACAGATTGTCCTTTTCGCTCTCGTGGATGTAGATGCCGCCTGCGCTTTCTCCCTCTTTTTCGGGCGCGTGGCGGATCAGGCTGAAGGAGCCGCCCATGTCGATCGTAAGTCCCCCGACCTTCAGGTACAAAACGCCGGCGTCCTGCGCGACGGTGATCTCGCTGCCCCTGTCGAAGCGGAAGCCCGCGTCACCGTCTACGGTATAGACGCCGTCAAGCGTAAGGCCCATGGCTTTGGGTGTATTCAGCGAGCGCAGGAAAACGCGCAGGTAGCCGTCATCCACGATGTCGGAGGGCTGTGCGCTGATATCGCTTTTGTCGCTGCCGTGAAACAGCATGACTACCGCGACGACGGCAAGAATCGTGCACAGGATCGCCGAGAAGAAGCCTATGATCCTGTTTTTGCGTTTCCTTCTGGCTTCTTCGGCTTTTTTGCGCTGCTTTTTCGACATTGCGTTCTTGCTTGCCATAGTTACCTCCGAGGGTTTTTCTGTTTAGACGGACGACAGGCCTTCTGTGTTCCGTGAACCGGGCTCAATGAAACGATTGCCTGCGCAAAGCAAGGCGCAGGCAGTGTCGTTTGAAATTACTTTCCGAAATCGGCTGCAGCGGCGGAAATCAGCTCCAACTGCTCCTTTGCCTGCTCGTGGCTTTGCTCGCGCACACCGGCGTAAATCTTTAGCTTTGGCTCGGTCCCGCTCGGACGCACGCAGACCCAGGCGTCGTTTTCCAGCTTGTAGAGCAATACGTCGGCCTTTGGCAGACCCATCACGCCGCCCGGCGTAAAGTCGAGCGCCTCGAGGACCTTGCGGCCGGCGATCTCTTTGGGCGGGTTTTCTCTCAAAGCTCTGGTCGCCTTCTCGCGTTTTTCCATGCCGTCGATCCCGGGCATGACGACCGAGATCGTCTTCTCCGCGTAATAGCCGTACTCTTTGTACATATCCTCGAGCGCGTCCATGAGGCTGAGACCCAAGCTCTTGTAGTAAGCGGCCATCTCGCAGGCGAGGAGGGTCGCGATGACAGCGTCCTTGTCGCGGATGTATCCGCCGGTAAGATAGCCGTAGCTTTCCTCGAAGCCGAGGAGGAAGCCGTGGTTGCCGACCTTTTCCTTTTTGTCGATGGTTTCACCGATGTACTTGAAACCGGTCAGCACGCGCTCGATCGTGATGCCGTACTTCTTGGCGATCGCGTCAACCATGCGCGTGGAGACGATCGTGGTGACGGCGTAGGCGTCCCTGGCGGGCTTCTTTGCCCTTAAGATATATTCAAGCATCAGACAGCCGGCCTGATTACCGGTCACCGCTGTCCAGACGCCGTTCTTTTTGAGCATCATGCCCATGCGGTCGCTGTCGGGATCGGTCCCGATGATGACGTCCGCGCCTACCTTGTCGGCATAGCCGATCGCAAGCGTGAACGCTTCGGGATTTTCGGGATTGGGGCTTTTTACGGTGGGGAAGTCGCCGTCGGGGAGCTCCTGCTCCTTGACGACCGTGACGTCGGTATAGCCGGCCCTTTCGAGCGCCGCTCTCACCAGCTTGTTGCCCGCGCCGTGCAGCGGCGTATAGACGATTTTGAGCTTAACGCCGGTGCGCGTGAGCAGATCCTTGTCCGGGCGAAGCGAAAGCACATGGTCGATGTAAGGATCGTCCACGTCCTTGCCGATGATTTGGATAAACTCGCTGTCGAGCGAAGGAAGCAGATCGATATTCAGCGGATCGAGCGTATTCATCAGAGCGATCACAGCGTCGGCCGTCACGGGGGTGATCTGTCCGCCGTCGGCGCCGTAAGCCTTGAAGCCATTGTACTCCGCGGGATTGTGACTGGCCGTCACGACGATGCCCGCGGCGCAGCCAAGGTACTTGATCGCAAAGCTGAGCTCCGGCGTGGGTCTTAACGAATCGAACAGGTATACCTTGATGCCCATGTTGGCGATGACCCGCGCGGAATCCTCGGCGAAGGTGCGGCTCATGCGCCTGGAATCGTGCGCGATGGCGACGCCCTTCTTTTTGTATTCGTCGCCGCCCTCTTCGATCAGACGCAGCGCAAGCCCCTTGGCTGCCCTTCTGACCGTGTATACGTTCATGCGGTTCGTGCCCATGCCGAGCACGCCGCGCAGACCGCCGGTACCGAATTCAAGGTCCTTGTAGAACCTGTCTTCGATCTGCTTGGGATCGTTCTTTATGCTTTCGAGCTCCGTGCGCTCCTCGGGCGTAAGGCTCGAGCTATTTAGCCAGACTTCGTAGGTGTTCATCGTTCTGCCTCCGTTATTTCGTGCCGAAGATGCGGTCGCCGGCGTCGCCGAGGCCGGGCACGATATACTTGTTCTCGTTGAGCTTTTCGTCTATTGCGGCGATAAAGATGTCTACGTCCGGATGATCCTGCTGGACCTTGGTGATGCCTTCGGGAACGCCGACCAGGCAAACGAGGCGGATGTTTTTGCAGCCTCTGGCCTTGAGCATGCTGATCGCGTCACTGGAGGAACCGCCGGTGGCCAGCATGGGATCGACCACGATGATCTCTCTTTCGCCGACGTCGGGCGGAAGCTTGCAATAGTATTCTACGGGAAGATGGGTTTCGGGGTCTCTGTACAGACCGATGTGGCCGACTTTGCAGGTGGGTATCAGATTGACGAAGCCGTCAACCATGCCGAGGCCGGCCCTGAGGATCGGCACGATGCCGAGCTTTTTTCCGGTGATCACGCGGCTTTTGCATTTGCAGATGGGCGTCTCGATCTCGATCTCTTCCATCGGCAGATCGCGCGTGACCTCGTAGCACATGAGCGTGGCGATCTCGCTGAGCAGTTCTCTGAAGTCCTTCGCGCCGGTCTCCACCTGGCGCATGAGGGTGAGCTTATGCTGAATGAGCGGATGATCCAAAACGTGTACCTGACCCATAGAAATACCTCCTGTTTGCATTTGAATTCATTATATAACCAAATCCCGGGCTTGGCAACCGGAAAAATGTAAAAGATACGGGTTTCCGATAAATAGAAACATTTATCCGCGGATAAAACGAAAACAATTTGCAAATGTATTGCTTTTTTATGTCAAAATGATATATAATGGAATCCGGGAGGGGAATGGAATGAAGGACATAAACATCGCCGTGATCGGCTGGGGATTTATGGGAAGGATGCACACCTACGCTTTGCGGGCGATCCCGCTGATGTACAGGAACCTGAGCTTTCGTCCGGTGCTCAAATGCCTGTGTTCCGCGCATTTGGAAAACGCGCTGGAAGGGCAGAAAGCAGCAGGCTTTCAGGACGTGACGGACGACTGGAAAACGCTGCTGAACCGCAGCGACGTCGACGCCGTGAGCGTCTGTACGCCCAACGCCCTGCATGAAGAAATGGTGACTGCCTTGATCAGGGCGGGAAAACACCTCTACATCGACAAGCCCCTCACGACAAACTATGAAAGCGCGCTTCGCATTAAACAGCTTGCCGACCGGAGCAATGTAAGAATCCAGATGGTCATGAACAACCGCTTTCTTCCGGCCGTGATCCGCGCAGGGGAATTGAAAGACGCTGGCGCATTGGGAAACATACTGTCGTTTTCGTGCCGTTATCTGCATTCGGGCTCGGTCGACGCAAATAAGCCGATCGGCTGGAAACAGGGAAAGCAGGGCGGCGTGATCCTGGACCTTGCAAGTCATGCGCTCGACCTCGCATTTGACATATGCGGCTACCCGGAAAGCCTGAGCTGCGCGGCGAACAGGCTCTACAAGGCGCGGCCGCTCAGGGGTGGCGGCGTGACCGAAGAACTCAGCGAGGATCACGCTTTGATCACGATGCGGCTCAAAAACGGCGCGCTCGGAAGCTGCGAAGCAAGCAAGATCGCAACCGGCACGAACGACGAGCTCTCCTTCGAGATTTACGCAGACAGGGGAAGCCTGCGCTTTAACCTTATGGAGCCCGGATGGCTTTACTATTTCGACAACACCCTTCCCGAAGCGCCGTACGGGGGAATGCGCGGCTTTAAGCAGATCGAATGCATGGCGCGCTATCCTTTTCCGGCGGGAAGCTTCCTGCCGCCGAAAAACGCGATCGGCTGGGACAGGGGACACATCCATTGCTATTACTCCTTCCTCGACTGCGTCGCAAACGACAAGCAGCCCCGCCCCAGCCTGGACGAGGGCGTAAAGCTGCAGGCAGTCATGGACGCCGCGCTGAGGTCGGCAGAAACGGGTCAGTGGATAAAACCCGTCTATCCGTAATGAACGAAAGCACAACAGAAAACAGGCGCTGCCGCGTTTGTATTTGCGGCAGCACCTGCTTTGCTGCGTCTGTCAGCTTTTGACGAATACGCAGTCGGTGCAGCTTTCGTCCTCGGCGCCGTTCCAGTAGAGCGCTTCACCGTCATAGCTGAAGAAGCCTTCGGCGTTTTCGTACTGCACTTCGGCAGTATCCGTCTCGCCTTCGATCGTGACGATCACGAGGGAGCCGTCGCTGTAGTAAAGCAGCCCGTCCTCCATGAGCTTTACGTTCATGGTCCAGTTGTACATGACAGTCGCGCTTTCCGCCCAGAACACCTTGATCAGTGCGCCTTCGGAACCGTTCGCGGTCACCTCAGCCGTAGCCCGCTGGGAGAAGGTATCGTCATAGACGCCTTCGAGGCTCTTGTAGAACGCCTCGAGTTCGCTTTCGGTGGGGACCGTGCTCGTAAGGTCCTTCATCTCTTCGGCGATCAGCCGGAAGGTCTCTTCGTCCATGACGTTCTCCTGATCGTCCTGGATGAATACGTACTGGCCGTTGATGTCGAACCACCTTGCGAGCTTGAAGCCTTCGCCAAAGGCATATTCGATGTCGTTGCCCTCGGGGCTGCCGAAAGCAGACTCTCCGTCGATGTAGACGCCGGAAATATCCTCGTCGGCAACTGCTCCGCAGCGGAACGTGTATTCCAGTCCATTCAGATCGAAGCAGTACTCTGCGATCAGGCAGCTTTCTGTCTCGATGACGCTGAAGCGCTCGTCGGTTACGCCCATCACGGCGGGATGCGCAAGCTCACAGCCCACGATTTCGTTGATTTCGCTGAGCGTTTCGTACTCGGTCACGGGGTTCGGCATGCCTACGGTCTCTGCGACGGCGCCGAAGGCAAATGCAAGCAACAGACAAATGATCAGTATCTTTTTCATGTTTTTATCCTCCTTCATTGTTGCACTTGTATATACGCATGAAGGAGACGAATGGTTCCGCCCTGTTTAGGCAAAAATTATTAATTTTTCGCTCAGATCGACACGATGCTGATTTTTGAACCGTCGTTGGTTTTGCTGACACGGATCTGCTTTTCGATTCTCCGCTCGAGCTCGCTCATGTGCGAGATCACGCCGATCAGCCGTTTTCCGTCCGCGAGGGAGGAAAGCAGCTCCAGCGCGGCCGAGAGCGCGTTTTCGTCCAGCGTTCCGAAGCCCTCGTCGATGAACAGCGCGTCCAGGCTGATCGCGCCGCTTTGCGCCTGCACCATGTCACTTAATCCCAATGCCAGAGAAAGCGAAGCCAGGAAGGATTCGCCGCCGCTCAGCGTGCTCACGTCCCTCCAAAGGCCCGTCTGCGCGTCCAATACGTCCAGGTCGAGTCCGCTTTTGCTGGCCATATTGGCGGCGGTCTCCCTTACGCGCAGCGTGAACATGCCCTGCGTTAGGAGATTCAGGCGGCGGTTTGCGGCGCGCACCACGGCGCGGAAATAGTATTGCTGCACATACGCTTCGAACGTAAGCTTCGCCGTCATGCGCTTTTGGCCGGATACGGTGCGGTATACGTCGTCAACGACGGTCCAGTACTCCTGACGGCTGTTCCACTTCTGACGGAGAGACGCGATCGTTTTGCGTACTTCGGCGTTTTTGCTGAGCCGGAACTCGGTATCCTTGAGCTGCGCAGAGGCGTCGGTGTACTTTTGTGTGCAGTCCGAAAGCTGCGCTTCCAGAACCGCGGTGTCGCGCCTTTGTTCGTCTTTCAGCAGCTTGCTCAGCCTTTCTATGCGGTCGGCGCAGGCAGCGAGCGCTGCACGGTGTGCGTCGATCTCGCTTTCAAGCCGCTTCATTTCCTGCTCGCTCAAAACGAAGTGATTCATCTCATCCGCGCTGTCAAAGCCGCTCCCGGTGAGCTTCGTTTCAAATTCCGCTTCGCTTTCGGCAAGGTTTTGCCTGAGTGTCGCTATGGTTTTTTCGAGTGCAGCGCAGGACGCGCGGGACTGACTCAGTTCAAGCTTCAGATCGTTATGTGCGTTTTGCGCTTCCTTTGCGGTTTTGCTAAGCGTTTCGAACTGCTTTCTCAAGCTAGCAGCTTCCTTTCGAAGCGCGACTGCCTCTTCATCCGAAGGAATGTGCTTGTCTTCAAGCTCTCTGAGCAGCGTCGCCTGCTTTTGTTCGAGCGCTTCATATTTGCTCTTCGACTGCTGGTATTGGTTTTCGCTGAGAAGCGAACGGTTTTCCGCTGCGCTCAGTGCCTCCTTGTCGACGGCGCCCTTGCCGGCCAAAGCGGGGTAGGGGTGATAGGCCGAGCCGCATACGGGGCAGGGGATGCCGGGCTTGAGCTCTTTTGCGATCAGGCCAGCCTGATTTTTGAAGTAGGCTTCTTTCGCGAGGGCGTATTCCCTTGCGCACTGCGAGCTGTCAAGCGCGTGTGCGTTCAGCGTCTGCTGCGCTTTGAAAAGCTCGCTCTTTGTGCGCTTCAATCTCTCCAGCGTAATCGACCCGGCTTCGAGCAAGGAGGCGCGCTCCGGAAAACCTTTCGCGTCCTCCGCGTTTTTCAGGGCTTCCGCTTCCCTTGCCTCAAATTCGGGAAGCTTTTTCAAGGCTTCTTCTTCGGCTGCGGCATAGGCGCTCAAGCTCGCTTCGTTCGCCGCAAGATCCTTTTTCAGACTGTTTATTCCCTTTTGCAGGCTGATCAGGGGCAGTGCCTTCCGCGCGCGCGAAAGTGCCGCTTCCTTATTCGCGTATTCGTCAGCCTTTGCGTGCAGGCTTTCCTGCTCACGATTTCCTTCGTCAAGCTCGTCGAAGCGGCGGTTGATCTCCTTTGCGTTCTCGACGGTTTTTACAAGGTTTATGCGCGCGGCGTCGCATTTGTCGCGCTCCGTGATGGCGGCAGTCTTTTTGGCTGACTCAAACGCGATCAGATCATCCAGCTCTTTGAGCAGCGCGTCGGCGTATTTTGCCTCGTGCGAATAGCTTTGGATGCGCTCCGCACCTTCGTAGCCCGCGTCGCAGGAAATGCCACCCGCGGCGTTCAGGAGCTTAAAGTCGATTTGCTTTCGCTCGCTTTCGCAGGCTGTATACGCGTCCTTCAGGCGCAGCTGAAAATCCTCGAAGCGCTCTGTACCGAAAAGCTTTTGAAACAGCTCTTTTCTGTCCGTGCTCTTTGCGTTCAGGATCTTCAGAAATTCGCCCTGCGCGATCATCATCGTGCGCGAAAACTGATCCTGTGTAAGGCCGAGGATCTCATAGATCTTGGCGTTTACGTCGTTGAAGCCGTCCCATTCGGTTTCGTCGTCCTCGTTGATCAGGAGCGCGCTTGCCGGCACGGTCGTATAATCGATGCCGTTTTTCTTGAGGCGGCGGTATTCGAGTGAGCGCTTGATCCGCCAGGTCGTGCCCCGATGCAAAAAGCGCAGCTCCGCGTAGGTCGGCACGGACGGATCTGCGTAATCGGAACGAAAGCTTCGGCTGATCCGCCTTTCCTTGCCGGCCGAGCATTCTGCGTACAGCGCAAAGCTGATCGCGTCGAAGATCGTGGTTTTACCGGCGCCCGTGTCGCCGGCGATCAGATACAGACCCTGGTCGCCGAACAGCGTAAAGTCGATAAAGACATTGCCTCTGTACGAACCGAAAGCCTGGAATTCAAGTGTGAGCGGCCTCATTTTGCTTCCTCCCATGTGAACAGGTCTCTGAAAAGCGCCAGCTGCTTTTCGCCCGGCTGAACGGAATTGTTCTGCAGCGCGTAAAAATCTTTGAAAAGGCTCTCCGCGTCCAGGTCTTCCACGTTTTCCGTGTTCGTGACGTCGAGCGTCTGATTGGTCTTGCTGTTGTTGATCGTAAAGCGCAGCATGTTCGGAAAGACCGTGGTGATCATGCGGCGCGTATCCGGCGGAACGTCCTCGTCGGTAACGCTTACCCAAACGAGGTCTTCGCTGTAGGGCATGAGCATGATATCGGATATGCTGCCTTCGACGCGGCGGACGTCCTTGGGCTGCGGGATCGGAAGCAGCTGTACCTTCGTGTCTCCTTTTTCGCCGACGTCGACAAGTACGGCGCTCTTTACGTCGTTTTCTTCGCTGAAGGAATATTTGAGCGGCGAACCGGCGTAGCGGATCGTATCCCTGAAAACCTTTTGGGGCTTATGCAGGTGGCCGAGCGCCACGTAATCAAAACCACTTAAGATCTCCGCGTCGACGCTTTCCAGCGTGCCGATCGTCTTTTCCTCGCTGCCGGAAAGCTCGCCGCCCGTAATGAACTGATGGGAAATGAGGACGTTCCGCTTCGAATAATCGATATCCGAATGCGTGAGCACGCATTGTACGGCCTCTGTGCAGGTGCTTATCTTTTCGCCCGGGTATTTGAGCTTCACGGCGGAAACCCTGACGAAGGGCAGCAGATGGATGTCGATTTCGCCGTATTCGTCCGAAAGGCTGATCTTTTGCGTTTTGCCGTCAAAGCTTTCGCTGATGTATACGCCGCTTTGCCGAACAAGACTGGCAAGATAGGAGACGCGCTGCGCGTTGTCATGATTGCCGGAAATCACGAAAAGTTTGATGCTGCGCTCTGCCAGGCCGGAAAGGAAGGCGCTCAGCATTTCCATAGCTTCGGCCTGCGGCGCGCTGCGCTGGTAGATGTCGCCTGCGATGAGCACGGTGTCTGCCTTGTTGGCGACCGCCATATCCGTAAGCGTTTCGAGCATCTTTGCCTGCTCGTCATAGAGCGGCAGCTCCAACAGGTTTTTGCCGAGGTGAAGATCGGCGATGTGCAAAAATCTCATATTCTCACTCTTTCCGGTTCCTGACCAGTCTTATTTTTGGGCAGAGATCTCTTTAACGATATTGTATCTTAAAACCGGCTATTTTACAAGATGCAAAATCCGGCAGCGAAAATTCACTGCCGGATAAGAACGATTGAACGATCAGCCGAGGATCAATATTCAAACTTGCCTTCGAACACCATGACGGCGCTGCCCGTGAGCGTTACGCCCTTATCCGAAACGTTGACCGTCATATCGCCACCGGGAAGGTTGACCTTGATGTCCCTGTCTTTCTGGCAAAGGCCCAGCTTTACCGCGGCGATCGCCGCGGCGCAGGCGCCGGTGCCGCAGGCGAGGGTCTCGCCGCTGCCGCGCTCCCATACGCGCATGCGCAGCGTGTTCTTGTTTACCACGCGCACGAACTCCGTGTTGACCCTTTCGGGGAAGCAGGGCGCGTATTCGAACGCGGGGCCGACCTTGCTTAAGTCGATTTCGTCGATGTTGTCCGTAAAGACGACACAATGTCCGTTTCCGATGCTCAGGCAGGTCACGCGATACTCCTTGCCGTCAATGGTGAGCGGCGCGTCGATCAGTTCGCTTCTTTCGTCCTTTACGGGAACGGCCGCGGCGTCGAAAACAGGCTTGCCCATGTCGACCGAAACGGAGGAAACCTTTCCGTCCCTGATAAAGAGCTTTAGATGCTTTATACCGCCCGGCGTTTCGACGCTCAGGGTCTCGCTTCTCACATAACCCTTATCGTACATGTATTTGGCAACGCAGCGTATGTTGTTGCCGGCCATCCTGCCTTCGCTGCCGTCGCGGTTGAACGTGCGCATCCTGAAATCGGCGACGCGGGAAGGCTCGATCAGCACGATGCCGTCGCCGCCGATGCCGTAATGCGGCGCGCAGAGGCTCACGCACAGTGACTCGGGGCAGGTGATCCCGCCGTCGAAGTTTTCGATGAAAATGTAGTCGTTGCCGGAATCCTGCATCTTGGCAAAAGAGATGCTCTTTCGCCAAAGGCGCATGTTGTTGATGTCGACGAGCTCGGTGTTTTGCTGGTTGAAGCGGCTGGCGATGATATCGGTCAGCGCGTTGGCCGTGTCCAGAGAGGTAAGGCAGGGGATGCCAAGCTGCATCGCGCGCCTGTGCAGCGCGATATAGTCGCCCATCGTCGCATCCTTTACCGCGCCAGTGTAAACGATATAGCTAAGCGCCTTGCTCTCCATCAGCGAATAGATCTCGTTGCTCTCGGTTGCATTGGAAACGCTCGTCACGTCGATGCCGAGTGCCGCGATGGCGGCAGCCGTCCCGCTCGTGGCGTAGAGCTTGATGCCCAGATCGTGGAAGCGCCTGGCGAGGGAAATGATCTCCGGATAGTCGTTTGTTTCTACGCTGATGAGCACGCCCGCGCCGCCGTGCTCTCCGGGCGTGGGGGTTGTGAAGCCGGCCGCAGTCAGGCCTTTGAACATGGCTTCGGCAAGCGTCCTGCCAAGGCCCAGCACTTCGCCGGTAGACTTCATTTCGGGGCCGAGGATGGAGTTGGCGTCGTTGAGCTTCTCAAAGGAGAAAACGGGGACCTTTACGGCGTAGTACGGGGGCGTTCTGTAGAGCCCCGTACCGAGGCCGAGGTCTTTTAGCTTTGCGCCGAGCATGATGCGCGAAGCGAGATCGACCATGGGCACATTCGTCACCTTGCTGATGTAGGGCACGGTCCTGGACGCCCTCGGGTTTACCTCGATGACGTACAGTTCGTCCTCATAGATGAGGTACTGAATGTTGACCAGCCCCTGCGTGCCAAGCGCCAGGGCGAGCTTTACGCTGACCTCTACGATGCGGCTTAAGAATTTGTCGTTCAGGTTGTAGGGCGGATAGACGGCAATGGAGTCGCCGCTGTGCACGCCGGCGCGCTCGATGTGCTCCATGATGCCGGGGATGAGCACGTCCTCGCCGTCCGAGATCGCGTCGACCTCGAGTTCTATGCCCGGCATGTACTTGTCTACCAGTACGGGGTTCTCGATGCCGCCGGCCAAAATGCCGCGCATGTACTTTTCCGTCGTCTCGTCGTCGCGGGAGATCGTCATATTCTGGCCGCCGATGACGTAAGAGGGACGCAGCAAAACGGGATAGCCGAGTTCCTTTGCGGCTTCGAGCGCTTCTTCGAGCGTGTTTACGCCGCGGCCCTTCGGACGGGAAATGCCGAAGGTCTCAAGCAGCGCGTCGAACCTTGCCCTGTCCTCGGCGATGTCGATGCTGTCTGCCGAGGTGCCCAGTATCCGTATGCCCTGCTTGTCGAGGTATTGCGTAAGCTTGATTGCGGTCTGACCGCCGAAGGCGACGACGACGCCCACGGGCTGCTCCACCTTGATGATGTTCATCACGTCCTCGCGGCAGAGCGGCTCGAAATACAGCCTGTCCGCGGTGTCGTAGTCGGTGGAGACGGTTTCGGGGTTGTTGTTCACGATGACCACGTCATAGCCCATCTCGCGCAGGGTCCATACGCAGTGCACGGAGCTGTAGTCGAATTCGATGCCCTGGCCTATTCTTATCGGGCCCGAGCCCAAAACCATTACGACGGGCTTTCCGCTTCTGGCAAAGCTGCGCGCTTCGCATTCCGTGTCGTAACCGGAATAGAAATACGGCGTTTCTGCGTCGAATTCCGCGGCGCAGGTATCCACCATCTTGTAGCTCATTTCAAGCGATGGCAGATCTTTTGCGCCCGTTAGGCGCCTGATCGCTTCGTCCGTATAGCCGAGGTGCTTGGCTTTGGCGTAGGTTTCGTGATCAATTTGGCTGTTCGCGATCGACGTTTCAAATTCCGCCATGCCCTTGATTTTATTGAGGAACCACTTGTCGATCTTCGTAAGATTGTAGATTTCGTCGACGCTCACGCCACTTTTGAGTGCTTCGAACACGGTGAAAATGCGCCTGTCGTCCTGACGGGTCAGGCGCTCGCGGACCGGCGCGCCATCAAGCGGCGGGCAGGAGAGCGTATCCAGCGAGATCTCCGCGCCGCGCACTGCCTTCATCAGCGCCATTTCGAAACTGGACGCGATGGCCATGACTTCGCCCGTGGCCTTCATCTGCGTGCCGAGCCTGCGGCTGGAACCGGCGAATTTGTCGAAGGGCCATTTGGGAAGCTTTACGACAACGTAGTCGACGGTGGGCTCAAAGAAGGCGCAGGTCTTGCCGGTGATGTCGTTTTTGATCTCGTCCAGCGTATAGCCGAGCGCTATTCGCGTGCTGATTTTGGCGATGGGATAGCCGGTCGCCTTCGACGCGAGGGCGGAGGAGCGTGAAACGCGGGGATTGACTTCGATGACCGCGTATTCGAAGCTGTCCGGATTGAGCGCGAACTGGCAGTTGCAGCCGCCGACGATGCCGATCTCGGAGACGATGTTCAGCGCCGCTGACCGGAGCATTTGGAATTCCTTGTTGGACAGCGTGAGCGCGGGCGCGACCACGATGGAGTCGCCCGTATGGATGCCCACGGGATCGACGTTTTCCATGGAGCAGACGCTGATGACGTTGCCGGAAGCGTCTCGCATCGTTTCGAACTCGATCTCTTTCCAGCCGCTTACGCACTTTTCTACGAGGATCTGCGTAATGGGGGAAAGATCGAGGCCGCCTTTAGCGATGACCTTCAGTTCTTCTGCGGTGTTTGCGATGCCGCCGCCCGTGCCGCCGAGCGTGTAGGCGGGGCGCACGATGACGGGATAGCCGATTTCGTCCGCGACCTTGAGCGCCGTATCGACGTCGTTTGCGATTTCGCTGGGAATGACAGGCTGACCCATGTTTTTGAGCGTATCCCTGAAAAGCTCGCGGTCTTCGGCTTTTTCGATCGCGTCGATCCCGCTGCCCAAAAGCCGTACGCCGTACTTTTCGAGTACGCCGCTCCTGCTCAGCTGCATCGCGATGGTGAGGCCCGTCTGCCCGCCGAGCCCCGCTAGCAAGCCGTCGGGGCGCTCCTTTTCGATGATCCTCGCGAGGGTCTGTGCGGTGAGGGGTTCAAGGTAGATGGCGTCCGCAAGATGCTTGTCCGTCATGATCGTAGCGGGGTTCGAATTTACCAGAACGGTATTGATGCCCTCTGCCTTCAGGACGCGGCAGGCCTGCGCGCCGGCGTAGTCGAATTCCGCCGCCTGACCGATGACGATGGGACCGGAGCCTATGACCAAAACCTTTTGTATGCTTTTATCCTTAGGCATTTTTCTTCCCTCCCATCAGCGAAATGAAGCGATCGAACAGGAATTCGGTGTCCCGCGGACCGGAGCAGCCTTCCGGATGGAACTGCACGGTAAAGCACTTCTTGTCCGGGTATTCCAGGCCTTCGCAGCTTTGGTCGTTGGCGTTTACGTAGCTTACGAGCGCTTTGCCCTGCATGCTCTCGCTCACGACGGCGTAGCCGTGATTCTGGCTCGTGATAAAGCAAATGCCGTCGCTTACGCGCTTGACGGGCTGATTTGCGCCACGATGCCCGTACTTGAGCTTCACGGTTTTTCCGCCCATGGCGAGAGCGGCGAGCTGATGGCCGAGGCAGATGCCGAATACGGGCAGCTTTCCGATCAGCTTTTTGAGTTCGGCGATGCAGCCGGGATTGTCCATCGGGTCGCCCGGGCCGTTGGACAGCATGAGCCCGTCGGGACGGA
This sequence comes from Clostridia bacterium, assembly GCA_017395065.1. GTDB lineage: Bacteria > Bacillota > Clostridia > Christensenellales > Aristaeellaceae > RUG14130. Next base: position 125,337 of record JAFPWH010000024.1, read on the forward strand.
GGGCAAGGATCTCTTCCGCGCTCGTGTCGTACGGCAGTACCGTCACCCTGCAGCCCCTCTTTTGAAGGCAGCGCACGATGTTGTGCTTGGCACCGTAATCCATGAGACAGACTTCGTAGCGCTTTTCGCCTTCCGCTTCAAAAACTTCTTTGTGCTTTATGCTGAGAAGCGCGACCTTGTCCTTCACGCTGTAGGCTTTGACCGCATCGAGGGAAGAAGGAATCTCGGAGCAGATGCAGGCGTTCATGACGCCCTGCTCACGGATCAAACGCGTAAGCTGCCTCGTATCGACGCCGGCGATCCCCGGAATGCCTGCGCGCTTCAAATAATCGTCCAGCTTGTACATGCTGCGGAAATTGGAGGGCTCTTCGCACAGTTCGCGCACGACGTAGCCGCTTAACGCGCTTGTGCCCTCGAAATCTTCCTCGATGACGCCGTAATTGCCGATCAGGGGGAAGGTCTGCAGAATGATCTGACCTGCATAGCTTGGGTCTGTCAGCGTTTCCAGATACCCGACGACGCCCGTGGTGAAGACGAGCTCGCCGATGCTGTCCTTTTCCGCGCCGATGCGCGTTCCTTCGAAAACCATGCCGTTGGAGAGCACGAGATACGCTTTTTTCATACGAACACTTCTTTGCTTTATAATGTTGCGGCCATGACGGCCTTTATCGTGTGCATGCGGTTTTCGGCTTCGTCGAACACGATAGAGCTTTCGCCTTCAAATACTTCGTCGCTCACTTCCATGCAGTCGATGCCGAATTTTTGGTAGATCTCCATGCCGATGCCGGTGTTCAGATCGTGGAAAGAGGGCAGGCAGTGCATGAAGCGGCACTGAGAGCCGGCCGTTATCATCACTTCGCCTGTCACCCGATAGGGCAGAAGGTCCTTTATCCGCTTTTCCCAAACGCTCTGATCCTCGCCCATGGAGACCCAGACGTCGGTATAGATCACGTGCGCGCCCTTTACGGCGTCCGGTATGCTCTCGCTGAAAAGGATGGAAGCGCCTGTCTTTTGGGTGATTTCTTTGCAGGTAACGGTAAGTGCTTTCGGGGGGAAGTATTCCCTTGGCGCGCAGACCGTAAAGTTTACGCCAAGCTTCGCGCAGCCGATCATCAGGGAGGAGGCCATGTTGTAGCGGGCGTCTCCCATGAAGACGAGCGTTTTTCCTTTCAGGGAACCGAAATGCTCCTGCATCGTGAGCATATCCGCGAGAACCTGCGTCGGGTGATACTCGTTTGTCAGGCCGTTCCAGGTGGGCACGCCGGAAAATCTTGCCAGCGCTTCGACCCGGTCCTGCCCGTAGCCGCGGTATTCGATGCCGTCGAACATGCGCCCAAGTACCCTCGCAGTGTCGGCGATGGATTCCTTTTTGCCGATCTGTGAGGCGGAGGGATCGAGGTATACGCTGTGCATGCCCAGGTCGCTCGCGGCGACCTCGAAGGCGCAGCGCGTGCGCGTGGAGGTCTTTTCAAAAATCAGCGCCACGTTTTTGCCATCGTGCATGCGATGCGGTATGTGCGCGCGCTTTTTTGCCTTGAGCTCGGCTGCGAGGCTTAAAAAGTATTCGATCTCTTCGGTGCTGAAATCGAGCAGCGTAAGAAAGTTTCTGCCCTTAAGATTTATAGCCATAGTTGTCTCCCTTCACCATCGTGCCGGCGCCTTCGTCGGTCAGAAGCTCCATGAGGATGGAATGCGGCACGCGCCCGTCCATGATGACCACTTGCTTTACGCCGTCGTTTATGGCCTGCGCGCAGCAGTCCACCTTCGGCATCATGCCGCCGGTTATGATACCGTTTCGTTTGAGGTCGTAGATCTCGCTCAAACTGATCTCCTTGATCAGCGTGGAGGGGTCGTCCTTATTGAGAAGGATTCCGGCGATATCCGTCATCAGCAGCATGCTTTCCGCGCCCAACGCGCCTGCGATCCTCGCGGCGGCCGTGTCGCCGTTTATGTTGAATACGTTTCCGTTTTCGTCGCAGCCCACGGTGGAGACGACCGGTATGTAGCCCCGCTCGATCAGGTCGGTTATGGGCCGGATATCGACTTTGTTTATGCTGCCCACGTAGCCTAAGCGTTCATCCTTGAAATCGGCCTGTATCATCTGGCCGTCCACGCCGCTCAATCCGATCGCGCGCCCGCCCTTTAGCTGTAAAAGGTTGACCAGGGTCTTGTTGACCTTGCCAGCCAAAACCATTTGCACGATGTCCACGGTTTCGAGATCGGTGACCCGGAGCCCGTCGACGAACTGCGGCTGTTTGCCCAGCTTCGACATCATGTCGTTTATGTCGGGGCCGCCGCCGTGCACGAGAACGACGTGGACGCCGATCAGCCACAAAAGCACGATGTCTTCCATGACCTGCTGCTTGAGCTGCTCGTTGACCATCGCGTTTCCGCCGTATTTCACGACGACGATCTTGCCGGAATAATGCTTGATGTAGGGGAGCGCCTGTGTAAGCACCTCGGCCCGCTGGCTGTTTGAAAATCCGCTCGACATTTTATCTCCTCGCGAAAAAGGTGTTGGATGGATACGCCTTGCTGGACTTGTTTTTTTCAGAATCAGGTCCGGTAATCGCCGTTGATTTTTACGTAATCGTATGTAAGGTCGCAGCCCCATGCCTTGGAAGTGCAATCGCCCGCGTTCAAATTTACGAGGATCTCGATCTCGTTTTCAAGCAGGATTTCCTTAGCCCTCTCCTCGCTGAAGTCGACGCCATGACCGTCTTTGCAGACGAGGATATCGCCTTTGGCACTCCTGAAGCGAAGATCGATCCTGTTTATATCGACCTTCGCGCCGCTGTAGCCGATCGCGCAAAGCACGCGGCCCCAGTTTGCGTCCGCGCCGAACATGGCGGCCTTCAAAAGGCTGGAGCATATGACGCTTTTTGCGACGGTCCTGGCCGTTTCGACGTCCGACGCCCCGGAAACTTCGCATTCGAGCAGCTTCGTTGCGCCTTCGCCGTCGGCTGCGATCATTTTGCAAAGCGCCACGGTGACGGTGTTGAGCGCCTTGCAGAAAGCGGAAAAATCTTCGCCGCCGGTCTTGATCGTTTCGTTTCCGGCTTTTCCGTTGGCCATCACGACGACCATGTCGTTCGTAGAGGTGTCTCCGTCGATGGAGAGCATGTTGAAGCTGCTTTTGACGTCTGTCGAAAGCGCTTTCTGCAGCATTTCGGGCGTGATGGAGACGTCTGTCGTGATAAAGACGAGCATCGTCGCCATGTTGGGGTGGATCATGCCGCTGCCCTTGGCGATGCCGCCCATGCGGCATGTCTTCGAGCCGATCGCAAATTCGACCGCGATCTCTTTTTTGCGGGTGTCCGTCGTCATGATGCCCTCGGCGGCGTTTGCGCTGCCTTCGCGCGAAAGCCCGCTTACGAGACTGTCAATGCCGCCCCTGATCGGATCGAGGCTCATCGGAAGGCCGATCACGCCCGTAGAAGCGACGACGACGTCCTTGGCGCTGATATTCAGCTTTTCGGCCGCGAGCGCGCCCATGCTTTCGGCGATCTCCACGCCGTTGAAATTGCAGGTGTTGGCGTTTCCACTGTTTACGATGACCGCCTGCGCGAAGCCGTCGGCGATATGCGCCTTCGTGACCGAAATCGGCGCGCCCTTGACGAGATTTTGCGTATAGACTGCTGCGCAAGCAGCGCGGTTCTGTGAAAATATAAGCGACAGGTCGCGCTTCGAACGGTTTTTCCGAATGCCGCAGTGGATTCCGTTTGCGGTAAAGCCTTCCGCGGCGCAAATGCCGCCGGTGATCTGTTTCATAGCATGTCCTCCAAAGATACGATTGCGTAATTATAGCAAAGCGCAGTTATATTTGTATGAACGCGGAGTTATAATCAACGTTCCCGGCAGGGTTATTTCTGAAAAAAGTGTCAAACGTTCAGCCCCGTGCGTTCGTCAGCGCCTATGAGGATGTTCATGTTTTGCAGCGCCGCGCCGGAAGCGCCCTTGCCGAGGTTGTCGAAGCGGGCGACAAGGATCATTCGTTCGTCACTTCCAAAAACGCTGATGATCATATCGTCCCGCGTCGAAAGCGCGCCTGCAGAAAGGAAGCCGTCTTCGCTGTCGTCTTTGACGAACCTTACGAGACCGCCCGCATAGTATTCCGAATAGAGCTGTTCGATTTCCTGCTTATTCCTATTAAATAGCGGGACGGTGACCTCCATGCCGGCATAATAGGGGGCCACGATCGGGCAAAACACCGGTGCGGCGTCAAGACGGCACATTGCCTGCATTTCCTTAAGATGCTTGTGCGATTGGCTGAGCGCGTACATTCGCGGCGCGTCGAGCAGCTTTGAGCGGCCATCGCTTTCGTATTCGGCGATCATCTTTTTCCCGCCGCCGGAGTAGCCCGTGAGCGAAAAACAGCTGAGCAGTTCGTCCTTAGAGACGATCCCGTGCTGCACGAGGGGCGCGACGAGTGCGATAAAGCCGCTTGCGTGGCAGCCGGGATTTGCGATGCGTTTACTTTCGGCGATTTTCTCCTTTTGCCCCGAAAGCTCCGGGAAACCGTAAACCCAGCCTTCGCTCGTCCTGTGCGCGGTAGAGGTGTCTATGATCGCCGTTTTCGGGTTTTCAACCAGTTGCACGCTTTCGACGGCGGCTGCGTCCGGCAGACACAAAAAGGCGACGTCTGCACTGCTTAGCGCTTCCTTCTTTGCCTTCGGGTCCTTTCTCAGCTCTTCGCTTAAAGTAATGAGCTGTATGTCGCTTCTCTCCCCGAGGCGCTCCCTGATCCTCAGCCCCGTCGTTCCACTGCTTCCGTCAATAAATACGCTATACATCGCAAGTCCTTTCAGATGAATATTTATGCAAAGTATAATAGCATAAACTGCATAATAATTCAATAATATCTATATTTATTCACCGTTAAAATTTGGGCAAGTTCATAGTAAGGGGGACAATATTCATCAATTTTGCTTTGCATATAAAAATGCGAAAAAGCCGCTCGTACCTGCCGAAAGCACACGGCTTCGACTCGGATACGGGCGGCACATAAAGCGCGCTTTATGCAAGCCGTACTGGCTGTAAGCGCAGCGGTTAATCAGAGGATGCTCTTAAAGCAATCGACGCACCCTGCGTTCAGACTGTCACAAGCAAGTATGCTTTCGACACGGGGAACGGACAGCGCGCTGGCTGTGTTCTTCAGCGCTTCTTCGTCCAGGCCGCTTCGGTTCTCTTTGGCGTACTGAATATGCTTTCCGCCGATGATGCCGCCTACGATCAGTATGCACGCTATGATGACGACGAAAGCCACGATCAGCTTGACGCGGGTGCGCGTCTGCGTCTCTTTGATTCCTTTTACCGTGCTCTTTGCAAACGCCTTGCCTTTATCGGGCAATTCCTTGAACTGCTGTCCGGCATTTCGGGGCAGGGCTTTCAGGCTTTGTACAGTCTGCCTGCTTACTTCGAGCGTTTTCTCTTTGATCTTTTCCATGACTCGTCCAGCTTTCTCTTTATTGCGGTACCGCGCCGTCAAGCGGCGGGGTGATGACCTTGGAGGGACACTTGGATACGCAAGCGCCGCACTGCGCGCAGAGCGCGTAATCCACGTGCGCCAGGTTGTCGCTAACGCTGATTGCGGAATGCCCGCACTGCTTTACGCAGATACCGCAGCCGATACAGCCCGCTTTGCACCTTTGCCTGACCAGCGCGCCCTTGTCCTTGCTGGAGCACTTTACGGCGACATGACTGCTTGCCGGGATCAGCTCGATCATTCCCTTGGGGCAGGCCTTCATGCAAAGACCGCAGCCTACGCATTTTTCCGTATCGACCTCGGCGACGCCGCGCCTGATTACGATCGCGTCCTGCGGACAGACCTTTGCGCAGCTGCCAAGGCCTATGCAGCCGTAGGAACAGTCGGTCAGGCTGAGACCGCTGAGCAGCGCGCTTCTGCAATCCCTGATCCCGGTATAATTGCCCTGCATTTTCGTTACGTCGCAGCTTCCGGAGCAGCGCACGAACGCGACTTTTCTTTCTGCCTCTCCGGCGCTCACGCCCATGACGGCCGCGATCGCTTCGGCGCTCGCCTTGCCGCCGACCGGACAGCCGTTTACGGGGGCTTCGCCCTTTACGATGGCCTGCGCCATCGCGTCGCAGCCGGCAAAGCCGCAGGCGCCGCAGTTGTTTCCGGGCAGAGACTGGCGCACTTCACCCTCTCTGGGGTCGGTTTCGACGGCGAATTTCTTTCCCGCGAACACGAGGCCGAGGCCTACAAGAAAGCCTATGACGACGAGCGTGATCGTTCCAATCAGTATAATCATCTATCTTACTCCCATCAGAAAACAAGCTCGGAAAATCCCATGAACGCCAGCGACATCAGCGCAGCGCTGATCAGCACGATGGGGGCGCCTCTAAGCGGAGCAGGTACGTCCTCTTCGTTGATGCGGCTGCGTATGCCGGCGAGAAGCACGATGGCTACGGTATAGCCGACACCGGTTCCAAAGCCCGCGGCGACGCTCTCGATAAAGTTGAATTCCTTCTGTACGTTCGTAAGCGCGATGCCAAGGACCGCGCAGTTCGTGGTGATCAGCGGAAGATAGATACCGAGGGACTTGTACAGTCCGGGGGATTTTTTCTTCAGGAACATTTCGACGATCTGCACCAGCGCGGCGATGACGAGGATAAAGACGATGGTCTTCATAAAGTCCATGCCGAGCGGCTCGAGCAGCAGGGAGTACAGAAGATTCGCTGCCGCGGAAGCCAGGGTGATTACGAAGATGACGGCGACGCCGAGACTTGCGGACGCCTTCATCTGTTTTGAAACGCCGAGGAAGGAACAGATGCCGAGGAACTGATTGAGTACAACGTTGTTTACAAAGGCTGTGCTCACGATGATCAGTATGATGCTTTTCATTTCTGCTCAGCCTCCTTTTGCTTGTCGCACGAAACGGTGCAGGCGGCGCAGTTTCCATTGCAGCCGCTGTCGACCAGCTGCTTCTGCCTCGTTTTGACGCCCTTCAGGTTCATGATCGCGATGATAAAGGCGATGATGAGGAAAGCGCCGGGGGCTTGCAGGAAGATGCCGATCGACATGCTCTTGGGCAGGATCCTGAGTCCGAACACAGTACCCGCGCCGAGCAGCTCCCTGAGCGCGCCCGCGATGAAGAGCGCGATCGTAAAGCCGAGGCCTATGCCCACGCCGTCCATCGCGCTGAGCAGCGGCGGATTCTTGCTCGCGTAGGCTTCCGCTCTGCCGAGTATGATGCAGTTCACGACGATCAGGGGAATGTAAATGCCAAGGGCGGTATAGAGACCCGCGAAGTATGCGTGCATCACAAGCTCCGTGACCGTAACCAGCGAAGCGACCACGACGATGTAGGCGGGCAGCCTCACCTGATTGGGGATGATCTTTCTCAAAAGAGAGATAAGGAGATTTGAGAAGATCAGTACGACCGTCGTCGAAAGGCCCATTCCAAGGCCGTTGACCGCGCTTGTGGAAACGGCGAGCGTGGGACACATGCCCAGCATCAGTATGAGCGTCGGGTTTTCCTTCACGATGCCGTTATAAAGGCGCTCCAGATACTTATTCATTCGCCGCACCCTCCTTTATGACCTCGCGGTAGAAGTCCAGCGCTGCATTGACCGCGTTGACGACGGCCGAAGAGGTCGTGGACGCGTTGGTGATGGTGTCGATCTGCTCGTCCGAAGTAGAAGATCCGGATTTGTTCAGAACGAACCTGTCTACGTTTTTGTCTGAGAATTGCCCTTTGAAGGGCTCTTCGTCGGCCTGCATTCCGAGGCCGGGCGTCTGATTGAGCTCGGTAAAGGATATCCTCTTGACGGTGCCGTCGCTCAGCAGACCCACGGTAAAGCGGATCGCGTCGCCCTTGTAGCCGTCCTTTGAGCTTACGCCTATGACGTAACCCACGGTTTCACCCTGTTCGTTTACGCCGACAAGGGCTTCGTTTACGTAGGAAGCGCCGAATTCCTTGTCCCAGGGTGCGCCGGCTTTATCCGAGATCGCTTTGTCGTATTCGCTTTTTTCGACAAAAGACACCGCGTCCGGCAGGACCTCACGGAAAGCCAGCCTGCGGGTTTCCTCCTGCTGGCGCTCGATGGGCGCTTTCGTAAGATAGTAAGCGCCCGTCAGCGCAAGGCCCGTTACCAGCATGATCAGCATCAGCGTTTTTACCGCGCCGGGAATGCGCTTGTAGCCCTTTTCATAGAGATAGACTTTCGCCAGCGTGCCGGGGCATTTGTACCAGGGGCGCGTATCTCCGTTTTGCGCCCTGAGCGCGCTCCTTCTGTAGGCGAAGGGCTTCTGCACGATGTAGGTGTCGATCAGGGGCGTAAACAGGTTGCCTATGATGACGGAGTAGCTGAACGAATCGGCGGAACCGCCCATGATCCGAAACAGCGCGCCGAGCGTACCGATCAGCACGCCGTAGACGAACTGCCCCAGCCTGCTGACGGGCGAAGTGACATAGTCCGAAGCCATGAAGAACGCGCCCAGCACGACGCCGCCGCCGCAAAGATGCGCAAGCAGGAAACCGGCGTCGAAGCCCTGACCGCCGAACAGAGCCAATATCACCGTAAAGCTTCCGAGGACCGAAAAGCAAATCTGACCGTGAATGAAATCGAACGCCCAGAGGATCATGCCGCCGATCAGGATCGCTAAAACGGAGGAACCGATGACGCCGCTTTCGCCGGTCATAAACATGCGCGTGATGTCCACGGCCCTGCCCAGCGCGAGGTTGGCGATGGGGGTCGCGCCGCTTACGCTGTCCACGGGGAAGATCGTCATCTGCGAGCTGAACGATACCATCAAAAAGCAACGGCCGGCGAGCGCGGGGTTAATGAAATTGCGCCCGATGCCGCCGAAGCAGCATTTGGCGATCAGTATCGCAAAGACCGAGCCCAGAATTGGTATGTACCAGGGCACGAGGGGGGAGAGCGTGAGCGCGAGCAAAAGCCCCGTCACCGCTGCGGAATAATCCTTCCAGGTGTCCGTCCTGTGGGTAAGCTTGTCGAAAAGGAATTCGCTCAGCACTGCGGAAACGACGGCGAGCACGACGACGAGCAGCGCGTTCCAGCCGTAACTGATGATGCCCACGAGCGTGACGGGCAAAAGCGCCGCCAGGACGCACTTCATGATAAAAGCGGTGCTCCATTTGTCCCTTGCGTGCGGGGAGGAGGAAAGATTTAATATGCCGTTCATTTTTTACCTCCTGCCTCTGCGCGTTTGAGCGCGAGTATTTCCGCTTTGGCATGCTTGAAGATTTGCGTAAGCGGCCTCTTGGCGGGGCATATGTAGGCGCAGGAGCCGCACTGTATGCACTCGAGCCCGTAAAGCTTTTTCTCGTAGCGCTTGTAGTTTTTGCTTTCGGCGGCTTCCGCGAGCATTTCGGGCATCAGGCCTTGCGGGCAGACCGTCGTGCAGCGCCCGCAGCGCAGGCAGGGCGTCGTGATCTTTTCGGCCTCTTCCACTTCGTCGAACGTAAGCAGCGTAAGACCGTTGTTCTGCTTCTGAATGGGCACGTTCAAGCTGCTCAGGGCGATGCCCATCATGGGACCGCCGCAAAACGCCTTTTTGAGCGTGACGCCTTCCTTTATGCCGCCAGACTGTTCCAGAAGCTCCGAAAACAGGGTCCCGTCCCTTACGATATAGTTTCCGGGATTTTTGACGGCGTCTCCTGTCAGGGTGAGCGTGTGGGTGAACAAGGGCTCTCCGTATCTCAGCGCGCGCCAGATCGCGTAGATCGTTCCTACGTTTTCGACCAGACAGCCGAAATCGGCGGGCAGCTTGCTGGCGGGAAAATCGACGCCGGCGATCGCCTGGATCAGGCTGCGCTCGCCGCCCTGCGGATACTTCGTGTTCAATGGCCAGACCTGAATCTTTTCTGCGCCTTCACAGGCTGCCTGCATGGCAAGGATGGCTTCGGGTTTGTTTTTTTCGATGGCGATCACGCCCACGGCATTGGGAAACAGACGCAGCATTTGCTTAAGACCGCTTACGATCTCGCCTGCCTTCGTGCGCATCAGCTGATCGTTGCAGCTTAAATACGGCTCGCACTCGGCGCCGTTTGCGATCACGTATTTGATGCTTTCGGGCGCCTTGGGCGAAAGCTTTACGTGCGTGGGAAAGCCCGCGCCGCCAAGACCCACGATGCCCGCGTCCTTTACAGCCTTCACGATGTCTGCGCCGCTCAGGGCGTCTACGTCCCTTTCGTCTCCGAAACCGTCTGCGGGCGTAAAGCTGCTGTCGTTTTCGATCACGATGCAGGGCGCCTGCTGTCCTGTCAGAACGCGCCTGTCTTCAACGGCCTTGACCTTGCCGGAGCACGACGAAAACACGTGCGCGGAAACGAAGCCGTCCGCCTCTGCGAGCATTTGGCCTACTTTTACCTCGTCGCCCTTCTGAACGACGGGCTTTGCGGGTTTGCCGATGTGCATCGAGAGCGGAAAGACCATTTCGCCCTTTGGGTCGAACGCTTTCAGAGCGCAGTCCCTGCTGAGCTCTTTGTGTCCTTCGGGATGCACGCCGCCCCGAAATGTTTTTTTCAATATACTCTACTCCTTTTAAAGCAGAATTTTATACGGTAATTATAACATAAGCAAAGGGCAAAGTAAAGCCCCGTTTCCATTTTTTGACAGAGCCTTTCAATTGCGGAAATAAAGAAACGCTCCCGCTCGGCCGTCGGCCGCTCCCGCCTCGAAAACGGTAAACGGCATGCAGCTGCGGGAGCGGAAGCTGATTTTAAGCTAACGCATGCCCTTGTCGTAGGGAATGCCCTCGGCCTTGGGTGCGCGGCTCTTTTTGCTCGTCAGGGTCAGAACAATCATGGAGACGATGAACGGCAACATGTTGTACATTTCCTTGTTGAGCCCAAGATCCTTGAGGAAGTCGATTGAGTCGTAGATGTTCGCGATGGACTTGAAGATCGAAAACAGCACCGCGGCAAAGAAGATCCTGAACGGCTTCCACTGTCCGAAGATCATGACCGCCAGCGCAAGGAAGCCCATGCCCGTCACGCCGTATTCGAAGTTCCAGTTGGAGACAGCCGGGATGATGTAGGCAAAACCGCCGATGCCGCCCAGCAGTCCCGATACCAGCACGCCGATATAGCGCATTTTGTGCACGTTGATGCCCACGCTGTCCGCCGCCTGAGGATGTTCGCCGCAGGCGCGAAGCCGAAGTCCCAGTCGCGTCTTATACAGTACGACGTAGGACAGTATCAGCAGAACGATGCCCAAAATCAGGAAAACGTTGATCGTGAGCGTGCCTTCGCTCGTCTTTATGTTGATGAGGTATGCGCTGTTGTTGTAGTCGATTTTGGCGGACTGTGAACCGTTGAAGCGCTTTGCGACGACCATCGCGATGGCGGTCGCCAGAATGTTGAGCGCCGTGCCGCCGATGGTTTGATTGGCCCTTAAGTTGATCGACGCAAAGGCGAGCAGCGAAGAGTAGATCAGTCCCGAAAGCGCGGAGGCCAAAATGGACAGGATCATGCTGATGTACGGGTTTACATGGTTCATGAGCGAAGCGGAAACGATGACGCCCACCAGTCCGCCGATGACCATGATGCCCTCGAGCGCGATGTTGATAACGCCGCTGCGCTCGGAGAACATTCCGCCCAGTGCAACCAGCATGAGTACGACAGCATAAAGCAGCGTGTATTTGGAAATCAGGAGAAATACCATCATTGCCATAGATCCCGTCATTTCTTCTCACTCCCTTCCTTGTTGCCGCCCGTGAGCTTTGCCTTCAACTGACCCAGGAAGACGAAGGGCTTGGCGATGATGTTCTTGAACAGCATCATAAACGCGCACAGGTAAATGATGACGCCGGAAACGATGTCCGCGACCTCGGGCGGGAATACCTTGGCCGAGAAAAGACCGCCGCCCGTATCGATGTGCGCGATGAGCAGCGCGGAAAAGATCGTGCCGATCGGGTTCGACGAGGCAAGCAGCGCGACCGAAATGCCGTCAAAGCCCATTGAGGGAAGCGCGGTGCTCTCCTGTGGGTTCCACTGCAGCGTATCCGTCAGGTAGTACAGTCCCGCGCCCAGTCCCGCCAGCGCGCCGGAGATGGCCATCGAAAGAATTACGTTGCGCTTTTCGTTGATGCCGGCGTATTTCGCGGCAGTCCTCGAAAAACCGCAGGCCTTGAGCTCGTAGCCGAACACGGTCTTGTTGAGCACGATCAGGAGTATGATCGCGATGACGACGGCGATCACGACGGCGTACGTCACGGGGCTTTGCAGAAATTCCGCGAGGGTATCGCCCTTGTGGGCCTTGATGTACTCGTCACTCGCGAGGGGAGGAATGATGGCGTCGGAATTGATGGCCTTGAGCGTGAAGGTCTTGGTCGTCTTCGCGTTGTACATCATGGAGGGGAGGGAAGTGAGCTTTTCGTTGTACATCAGGGTATTGACGCCGTACAGTCCGATCCAGTTGAACATGATCGCGGTGATGACCTCGTTGATGTTGAAATACGCCTTGAAAAAGCCCGGGATCGCGCCCCACACTGCGCCAAACAGCATCGCAGCAATCAGGCACAGATACCACGGCCACTTAAGCACCAGCGCAAACAGCAGCGCGCCGAACGCGCCCAAGGTATACTGTCCCGCGGCGCCGATGTTGAAAAGGCCCGTCTTGAACGCAAAGCCCACCGAAAGGCCGCACATGAGCAGTGGCGGAAGCAGCGAAAGCTCCGTGCGCATTTTTCTGTAGGAGGCGGTGGCGTTGTTGAAGATCGGGTACGTGCCGCCCTCGATCAGTCGCAGGAATCCGTCCTTCCAGGCCTGAACGATCACGTCCCGGAAGGTGTAGGGATCGGCTCCGGCCGCAAGCGACCTCCACGAAAGGAAGGTCAGGATCAGAAAGCCGATGGCCAGACCGATGATTACGCAAATCAGCGCGGCGACGATCGTGTTCAGACATTTAGAGAAACGTTTGAAGATATTCATTCGAATCACCTGCCTTTTTTGCTTGTCTTTCGGTTTGGTTCAGCCTTGGCGCTTTCCTTTTTGCCTTTGGCGTGCGACTTGATTCTGCTTCGGTCCTTCGCTTCTTTATTTTTCAGCCTGTCCTTCTTTGCGCCTGCCATGTAGAGGCCCAGTTCCTGCACGGTCGTGGTCTTAGGGTCAAATTCGCCTACGATCTTGCCTTCGTACATTACGAGGATCCTGTCGCTTAAGTTCATGACCTCGTCGAGTTCCAGCGAGACCAGCAGTACCGCCACGCCGGAATCGCGAGCTTTTATGATCTCCTTGTGAATGAATTCGATCGCGCCTACGTCCAGGCCTCTCGTCGGCTGAACGGCTACCAGCAGGGGCATACCCCTGTCCATTTCGCGGCCTACGATCGCCTTTTGCTGGTTGCCGCCGCTCATCGAACGGGCGGTCGAATAGGGGCCCTGACCGGAGCGCACGTCGAATTTCTCGATGATGCCCTGTGAATATTTGAGCACGTTCCGGCTCTTGATGAAGCCGAACTTCTGGAATTCGTCCATGTAGTACTTTTGAAGCACCATGTTTTCCTGCAGCGAGAAATCCAGAACCAATCCGTGCTTATGCCTGTCCTCGGGAATGTGCGCCATGCCGGCTAGTGAATGCTTGCGAACAGAGGCGTGGGTGATGTCCTTGCCCTTTAAAACGATTTTGCCTTTGCCTACCTTTTCGAGCCCCGTGAGCGCCTGAATAAACTCCGTCTGGCCGTTGCCCTCGATGCCCGCGAGGCATACGATCTCGCCGGCACGCACGTCGAAGGATACGTTCTTTACTGCATTGTTTTTGTGAATCTTGCTGGGGACCGTGACGTTTTTGACCTTCAAAACCTTTTTGCCGGGCTTGCATTCGTCCTTGTCGACGGTGAAAGACACGTTCCTTCCGACCATCATGCTGGACAGTTCTTCCGGCGTGGTTTCGGAGATGTTCACCGTGCCGATGTATTTGCCTTTTCTCAGCACCGTGCAGCGGTCCGCGACGGCCATGATTTCGTTTAGCTTGTGCGTGATGAAAAGGATCGATTTACCCTCTTTTGCGAAGCCGCGCATGATCTCCATAAGTTCGTCGATCTCCTGCGGCGTTAGCACCGCGGTGGGCTCGTCGAAGATCAGTATGTCGTTGTCGCGATAGAGCATTTTGAGTATTTCCACGCGCTGCTGCATGCCTACGGAAATATCTTCGACCAACGCGTCCGGATCGACCTTCAGGCCGTATTTTTTGCTCAGACGCTTGATCTTTTTTCTGGCCTCGTCTTTTTGGATGATGCCGTGTTTGGTGTCCTCGGCGCCCAGAATGATGTTGTCCAGCACGCTGAAGACTTCCACGAGCTTGAAGTGCTGGTGCACCATGCCGATGTGCAGGGCGTTGGCGTCGTTCGGGTTGTTGATGTGCACGGTCTTTCCGTCCTTGCGTATCTCACCGGAATCGGCATCGTACAGGCCGAACAGCACGCTCATCAGCGTACTCTTGCCCGCGCCGTTCTCGCCCAGCAGCGCGTGGATCTCGCCGCGCTTGAGTCTCAGGGTGACGTCGTCGTTTGCTCTTATGCCAGGAAAAGTCTTGGTGATATGCAGCATCTCGATTACGTAATCTTCCAAGAGGCACCTCTCCTTTATGACTTTATTGCGAACATTATAATGTATTTTGACCTCAAATACAACCCAAATTATAAAAAATCAAAAATAAAAGGACCGCAGTCCGAAAACCGCGGTCCGATGAAGTCTGGTTTTAAGCAATGTAGTCCACGTTGGCGACGGTGCTCATGTCGACATCGATGGAATTGTCGATGACGATCGTGCCGTTCTTGATCTGATCGACGACTGCGTTGTATTCCTCAACGGTGAAGCCGTTGAGCTTCCAGCTGCCTTCGGCCGTGGGGATGCCCACATAATCGCCCTCGTTCAGGGAGTAGGTCAGGAACTTTCCGCCGTAGTTGTCCCAGTTGCCCTCGAACAGGTCGGCCAGGATGCTCTCGGTCACGTTCTGTAGGCCCTTCATGGCGGAGGTGATGATGCACTCGCTGATGTAGGACTGGTCGACGTCTACGCCGATGACCTTGCCGTTGTTGTTCATGGCCGCTTCGACAGCGGAGGTGTAGATGCCGCCGCCGCAGGAGAACACGACTTCGGTGCCGGTCTGATACCAGCCTTCCATCTTCGCGGTGATGGAAGCGTCGCCGAAGAACTGTCCGCCGTAGGTGTACTTGATCTCAATTTCAACGCCCATTTCGTTTGCGGCGTAGTTCGCGCCCTGCACGTAGCCGTAGCCGTAACGGATGACCGCGGGAACGGCCATGCCGCCCAGGTAACCCAGCTTGGTGTAGCCGGCCTTCACGGCAGCGTAACCGGCCAGCCAGCCGGCCTGCTCCTCGGCAAAGGTCACGCATACGGCATTGGGAGCCGCGTCGTAATAGGTCACATAGTCGTAGGTCAGGTCGCCGCTGCCTACGTCGACGGCGATGAATTTCACGTCGCTGTAGTTGTCCTGCGCAGTGATCAGCGCTTCGCCGAACAGATAGCCGGGCATGACGATGACGGTGGCGCCTTCGCTGACAGCCTGATCGATCGCGTCGAGGCGCGCGTCGGTGGAGTCAGCCTGAGGCTGATAGTAGTCGTACTCTACGCCGTTTGCTTTGGCATAGGCTTCAACGCCCTGCCAGCAGGCCTGGTTGAAGCTTTCGTCGTCGATGGTGCCTACGTCGGTGACGAGCACGATCTTTTCGGCGAAGGCGACGCAGCCCAGGCAAAGCATGGCCGCGAGCAGTATGGCCAGGATTTTCTTCATAAGTAGATTTCCTCCCTATACATATTGAGCTTCAGCTCTGGAGAAATTATAGCAAATGCCTGTCAAAAAAACAAGTGCGGGCGAAAATGATATTAAACTCTTAATAAACGTCCTTTTTCTGTGTTAAATAAATATTATCTGTTAAAAAGAGCTGTAAAACTATCGAAACTGTGTTATAATAATGTCACACATTAAAGGAGGTGTTCCGATGAAAAAGCTTTGGGAGGAGTTCAAAGCGTTTGCGTTCAAAGGCAACGTGCTTGACCTTGCAGTAGGTATGATCATCGGCTCGGCGTTCACCGCCGTAGTCAACGCCGTCGTAGGCGCGATTCTTCAGCCCATTCTGGGCCTGTTCACCGAAAACGTGAAGCTGGAAGACATGACGATCGGCAAGTTCCCGATCGGCACGCTCTTGCAGGCGGTCATCGTCTTCATCATCACCGCGATCATACTGTTCCTCATCATCAAGGCCATCAGCAAGGCCATGAGTCTCAAGAAAAAGGAACCCGAACCGGCCAAGGAGCCCCCGCGCCTTTGCCCCTTCTGCTTCCAGGAGATCCATAAGGACGCGACCCGCTGCCCGCACTGCACGAGCGATCTTACCGGTAAATAAGCTTTGGCGCAGACAGACGGATCGACAGGCCGCGGCGGAATTCACACCCGCCGTGGTTTTTTATTCGTCAACGTATTTACGTATGCGCAAAAATGTGCTATAATTGATAGAAGAAAACGAGGGAAGGACAAAGGCGCGTTGGAGAATCAGAACAACTTCGAAACAGAAAACGGAACAGAAAACGAAACCGGAAAAGAAACGCAGGCCGAGCCGAGGCGCAAGCACCTTGCAACCAGGCTGCTGATCGGTGCCGCGGCGGGGCTGCTCGCTTCGGGGCTGGGTTTTGTGATCCCTTTGATAGGGTCGCTGAGCATCATCTTCGTGTTCCTTTCGGTTTTCACGGGGCTCGTGGTCTACGGCAGCTGCGACAAAGAGGGGCTTGCCGCCTATATCGTCGTGCTCGAAGCCGGCTACGCGCTGCTTGGCGGCGTCATCCTCGCTGCCTGCATGCTGCTTGCGGTCGCACTGCCGCTTGCTTTGATGACGGTGCTCGAAATGCGGCACGTCGCCTTTTTCAAAAGGCTGTACCTGTCTTTGGCCTTCGAGCTTCTCGGCATGGTCGCGGCGCTCGGTCTTATCGTGCTGATCTATCGCGAGAATCTCGGCGATCTTGCTGCCAGGATGCTGAAAACTAGCTTTGAACAGCTCTCCTCGGGGCTAAAAGACGCGCTGGCGTCCTACTATAAACAGCTTTACAACGCGATGGGCGTCGCCCTGAAATACGAGACGGGCGACGAACTGCTTGCCGCCGTAGCCGATACCATCGGCGAATACATCAAAGAGGGAATGCCGGCGATGCTTTTGACGTTCGCGTCGATAAACGTCCTGCCCGGCGTCAAGTTTTCCTCGGATATGCGCGTAAAGCGCAACCTCCCGGGTGCCGAAAGCAAGCCGCTTTCCGAATGGCGAATGAGCGAACAGTTCATTTTCGGGATCCTCCTTATCCTCGTAAGCGCCCTTATCTTCAATTTCACGCTCGGCGCAAAGGGTGAAGTGATCCTGAACACCGCGCTTACGCTCAGCTTTATCGCCTGCTTCATACAGACGCTTGCTTCGCTCAGCGACCGATTCGGCAAAGCGCCGATATCGAGAGGATTCAAGATCGTGATGTTCGTCATCTTCATCCTCTTCCTTGCGCAGGCTTCGCTCTATTACGGCCTGCTCAGCATGCTGATCGGTTCGCACGGCATCATAACTCTGTGGCGCAAAAGGCGCGGCAGCAATCCTACAAATCAAGACGACCCATTTTAAGCTTACGACAGGGGGCGAATATTCATGAAGGTTTTGCTTTTACAGGATGTGCGGGGCACCGGCAAAAAGGACGACATCGTCGAGGTCAGCGAGGGCTACGGCAGAAACTTTCTTTTGCCGAGAAAGCTCGCAAGAGAGGCGACGGCCGAGACCCTGAATTCGGTACAGCACGCCAAGGAAGCGCAGGCGCACCGTGAAGAAGTAAAGCGCCGCGAAGCCGAGGTCATGAGCCGTGAGCTCAAGGGAAAGGTGATCCAGATCCAGGCGCGCGGCGGCGAAAACGGGAAGCTCTACGGCTCCGTCACGGGCGACATGATCGCCGAAGCGCTCAAGCAGCAGCACGGCATCGACGTTGACAAGCGCAAGATCGAGCAGGAAGAGCCTATCCGCACGGCCGGACAGAGCTTCGTAAACGTAAAGCTCTACAGCGGCATTTCCGTGCGCATGCTGGTAAACACCACCGTTTCCGGCAAATAAACCATGGAAACGGGAATCAACACTCTGCCGCACAGGGACGACGCGGAAAAGAGCGTCCTGGGCGCGATGCTCAAAAGCTCCGAGGCTGTCATGCTGGCCCAGGAAACCCTGAAGGAAGACGACTTCTATGATCCGATAAACCGTGAGCTGTTTTCAGCCATGCTGCAGGTCGCCTCTCTTTCGCGTCCCGTCGACCCGGTCACGATCAGCGAAGAGCTCAACCGCCGCGGAAGGCTCGAAGCGATCGGCGGCATGAGTTATCTCGTGGAGCTGGTAAGGGTCGTTCCCGCCACGAGCAACGTCTCCGCGTACATCAGCATTGTAGAGGACAAATCGACGCTCAGGCATCTGATACAGGCGGGTGAAAAGATCGCCCAGACCTGCTACGCCGAACAGAAAGAGACGAGCGAGATCCTGGCCGAAGCGGAGAAGGCGATCTACGACATCACGATGCGAAAAGGCGGCCAGCAGCTCGAGCCGATCCAGCCGCTGCTGCTGAGGACCTTTGAACTTATCGAACAGCTCTACAAGAACAAAGGCCGCATCGAAGGCGTGCCCAGCGGCTATCGCGACCTGGACGACATGACCACCGGTTTCCATGGGGGAGAGCTGATACTGATCGCGGCGCGCCCTTCGATGGGAAAAACCAGCTTCGGCATGAACATCATAGAGAACGCCGCGATCCGCGCAAATAAAAAAGCGGCGGTGTTTTCGCTGGAAATGCCTGCCGAACAGCTGGTGCTCAGAATGCTTTGCACCGAGGCCAAGGTCGACATGCAGCAGGTGCGCCGCGGTCAGCTCGAGGACGACGACTGGTTGAAACTCAGCGAAAGCCTGACCGTGATCGCCGGAAAGAAGATCTTCATAGACGCGTCCGCCGGCCTCACTGTGCCGGAAATGCGCTCGAAGGCGAGAAGGCTCCAGATGGAGCACGGGCTGGACGTGATCATGATCGACTATCTGCAGCTTATGACCGCCAGCGGCCGCTTCGGCTCGAGGCAGGAGGAGATCGCTTCCATTTCCCGCTCCCTGAAAGCGCTCGCAACGGAGCTCGGCGTGCCGGTATTGGCGCTAAGCCAGCTTTCCCGCGCGCCAACCGGCCGCTCCAACCACCGCCCGGTGCTAAGCGACATAAGAGATTCCGGCGCCATCGAGCAGGATGCCGACGTCGTCATGTTCATCCACCGCGAGGACTACTACGATCCAAAGCCCGAAAACAAGGGCAAGGCCGAGATCATCATCGCCAAGCAAAGAAACGGTTCCCTGGGTACCGTGGAGCTGGGCTTCAAGGGAGAGTACACCTGGTTTATGGATTTGAACCCGATGGGCAAGGAAGTGGACGAATAGGCCCTTCCATCAAAACAAAACAGAAAGTCCGTTTCAAAACCGGGCTTTCTGTTTTTTACGGAGCGGGTGGGATTCGAACCCACGGACGGTTTCCCGTCACCTGATTTCGAGTGTTGTAAGACTTTGGCAGATTCACATCTGGGGCAGGTCGTTTCAGGCTGCTTTGTTAAGAGGCGGAAACCCAGGCGCCGCAAGGGGTTGCGGACATTCCGACCCGTACCGGCCAGAGGCGATTCGAACCGCCCTAAAGTTCAAATAAAACCGCGTTCTTGCGTAAAAAGCCTCCGTTCTTGCGCGTTTGCAAGAAGTCAGGCAAGAAAACAGAGACCCCAGCAGCGTCAATGAAGCACCCTTTCGGACCGAAAAAACAGAAAGGAGCTTCGTCATGACATACGATGCAAAGGAACTCGAACAATACCCGGAAATCATGAACAAGGAGCAGCTGCGCAAGGTCTGCCATATCAGCAAGCGGACGGCGCACTATCTGCTCCAGTTCAATCTGATCCCCCACGTCTGCACGGGAAAGAAAACCCGCTGTTACGCCATCAAGAAACGCGACGTCATCGACTTTATGATCAACCGGGAGGTCAATCCCAGCCGGTACATCGTACCCACCGGCTGGTACAAATACGGAAACGAGGACGTGAAGCCCTACAAGATCCGCATTCAGCCGCCCCTCCCCAACGATCCGAATAAGACGCGGCGCTACTATGAGA
>JAFPWH010000025.1 GCA_017395065.1 Clostridia bacterium
ATTTCCAACGTAGATATAATGGGAACAATTCTTTTCAAGCCTAACCAGGCTTTCGGAGAGGGATTGTTCTTTGACAAGCGAGAGAGTGAAGAAAGACGACTTGCAAACATGCCAACACGCGCGCTTGCGTTTTGAGGCGCATCGCGCGCGTTGACATGTTCACAAGTCTTCCCGCCAAAGGCAAGGCCAGCCCCTCCCCGATTCTGCTATAATTGATTTGACACTGCACTCTTCTGCGTTGGGAGGTGCAATCACAACAAAACCCAAGGAGGGACTGACATGGAGTATTGTACCACAATCGGGGCCGACGTGAGCGACCGCACGACGAAGATCTGCGTGATGACGAAGGCCGAGGGAGGCGAAAGGCACAACGTGCTGGAGACGACGTGCGCAACGACGAAGGCCGGCTTCGAGGAGGTGTTCGCGAAGTTCGACCGCTCGTGGCCCGTCGTGTTCGAGACCGGGACGCACTGCCGCTGGATGGACAGGCTGTTCCGCGGGATGGGCTTCAGGACGATCGTCGGCAACGCCGGCAAGATACCGTCGATAACGAAGTCCAACACGAAGACCGACCGCAGCGACGCGCGAGAGCTGGCGAGGCTGGCGATAGCCGACCCCGAGATGCTCCACCCGGTGTCCCTGCGCGACGAAGTCTACCAGCAGATGCTGAGGTTCCACCACGCCCGCAACGTGCTGATCTCGCAGCGGACGCAGACGACCAACCAGATCCGCGGGTTCGCCAAGTCGATGGGGCACCGCATCGAATGCTCCGCCGAGAAGTTCCACGAGCTGGGCAAGGCCGACTGGCCGAAGGAGCTGGAGGAGTGCGCATGGCCGCTGATGGACGTCCTCAAGACGATCGCCCTGAAGATCAAGGCGTACGACAAGCTCATCGAGGAGCTCGCCGAGAGGCCGGAGTTCAAGTCGATGGTCGAGCGCGCCCGCGCCGTGTACGGCGTTGGGATCGTCGGATCCACCGTGTTCGTCGCGGCGATAGGCGGAAGGCCCGACCGGTTCGGACACGCGCGCGACGTCGGCCCCTACCTCGGGATGATCCCGAAGCGCGACCAGTCGGGCGACGACGACAAGCAGCTGCACATCACCCACGCCGGATCCGAAATCGCCCGCAAGGCGCTCGTGGAGTGCGCGGGCGTGGTGATGATGGAGAAGGCGAAGGACACAGACCTCAAGCTCAAGGGCCTTCGCATTGCGATGCGAGGAGGCAAGATCGCGAGGAAGAAGGCGAAAGTCGCGGTGGCGAGAGGGCTCGCCGTGGCGATGCTCGCCCTGCTGCAGCATCCGGAGCGGGGATACGTCCCCTTGTCGGACGAGGGCAAAATAGGATTTGAGCGCTACCGCGCCGAGATGGAGTACCTGACAATGCAGAAGGCTTCACGAAAGGCGAAAAAGATGGCGTAGCCGCAAAAGACGATTTCGGGCAAAGACGAACCGCAAGAAGGCCATTCGCCCATGCGCCCGGCTTCACGAAGTCACGATGTCCCGTCCAGGGCGAGTGCGAAGGATTTCCTTGCATGGAAGTGCGTTGCGTAGATTGCCACCCCCGAAGACGGACTATACGATGCTAGCGCGGCGAAGGCTGCGGATTACGAATAAGAGGAAGACACGACTGACTTTTTTGAAGACGGAGCGAATCGGCAGAAAGGCGACGATAAACTGACGAATCAGGACAACGAGGAAAGCGGACGGGCAAAATCGCATGCGATTGGCCCTTGACAATTGTTCCCATAAGAGGAAATTTCGATTTCCAACGTAGATATAATGGGAACAATTCTTTTCAAGCCTAACCAGGCTTTCGGAGAGGGATTGTTCTTTGACAAGCGAGAGAGTGAAGAAAGACGACTTGCAAACATGCCAACACGCGCGCTTGCGTTTTGAGGCGCA
>JAFPWH010000013.1 GCA_017395065.1 Clostridia bacterium
AAACTCTGCAAGGAGCAAGCGATCCCGCCTGTCGTAGCGGCGGCAATCTGCCGCCACAGGGCATTGCGCATTCGAACTATAATGCCGCATAACGCACGTTGATATGAATACGAATCATGGCGGCCTTGGAGGCCGCCGCTACGGTGTGAGCGCAACGTTGTTGCCGTAATACGCTGTTTTCTGCGTATTCGCGTCGCCTATGGCGGCAGATTGCCGCCGCTACGGTGTGAACGCAATGTTGTTGCCGTAACACGCTGTTTTCTGCGTTTACGCATCGCCTGTGGCGGCAGATTGCCGCCGCTACTGGGACGCGGGAGGTTGCTGCTTCAAAACGGTTTTTCTTCGTATACGCAACGTAAATGGCGGCGTGGACGCCGCCGCTACGGTGTGAGCGCAATGTTGTTGCCGTAATACGCCGTTTTCTGCGTACCCGCATCGCCTCATGGCGGCAGATTGCCGCCGCTACAGAGGTACGACATATCTTTTATCTCCGTAGCGGCGGCGTCCACGCCGCCATAGCATTCTTACCCTTTCTCTATTTCCCGATCCCCGTGCACACCGCCGCCGAGGCCGTTGCGGCTGAGGGGAGCAGGTGTTTTACGGCGAGCTGTTCGATGACACTGAGCGCGCCGGCGCGGGCGATCATCGCTTCGAGCTTGTCCGCGTAATAGACGAAGGCCAAAACCGGCGGAACGAGCATCAGCGCGCCCAATCCATAGCGCAGCCATGCGGGAAAGCTCCTTTTTCCGATCAGGAGGCTCACCAGCGCAAACAGCGCAAGCGCGCCCCACAGTATCGCCTTCAGCGCGGGCAGGCAGGTTTCGAACGCGGCGTTAAAGCTTTTGAGCGTCATGTAGGGCGTGTCGACGTACAAAACAAGCGCCTTCGTCAGGCACAGCGTCAGCGCGCCCGCAAAGAGGAACGCTCGGCCGCGCCTCAGATTCAGCCCCGCGATCGTAAGCGCACAGCCCAGCATGCACAGGGGATGCTTGAGCTTCGTGATCGCGGAGATTCGGCGGGAATACAGGTTCATGCGGCTGAGCAGATCCAGAAATTCTCTTAAGTACGCGCAGAGGAGCGCGCCCATCAGCAGCGCGGAAAGCACGCGGAAGACCGGGTAGACCGCGCGTTTTTGGTTCTTTTTCAGCGCATCTAGCCAAAGCAGCGCGTATTTTGCCGAGAGCAGGCACGCCGCGCGGAACGCGTACAGCGTGTATTCGCTCTTTAATTCAAAGGGCAGCACGTGGGAAAGCGTGTAGCTGAAAAGGCGCGTGCCGTCCGTGTCGAAATAGTAAAGCGCCGCGCCGCAAAGCAGCACCCACAGGGCGCAAAGCGCCATGGGCAGCGCGGGCTTTCTTTTGGAAGCCGCCGCGAAGAGGCTTACAGCGCTGAGTAACAGATACCCGCACAGCGCGGCCAGGGCGCAGTAAAGAACCGTTTCGTCGTCTCCCATCAGCAGCTTCGTTTGCGCAAGGCGCGGAAGGAGGATCAGCCCGCCCGCGAGGATCCCCGCGCACGAAAGCAGCTTGACCGCGCCCAGCGCGACCATCAAACCGCGGCCGAGCTTTACGCCGCTTTTTTTGTTCAGAAGGCAAAGCAGCGCGCACGCACCCAGCAGAACGAACAGCAAAAGCACGATCCCCGCCGCGGCGCCGCCGCCGGGAAAGCCGTATTTCACGAGGCGTCCGAAGGAACTGAAGCGCCCCAGCGGGTTTTCCAGCTGCAGCCTGCCGCATACAAAGCGCGCAAGGAACACGAGCGCCGCCGCGGCGCAAAGCGCGCGGATCAGCGCGTAGAGCTGCAAAAGCCGGCTTTCACCGGAAAAGCGCAGGGAAGCGCGGTTGGAGTGGTTTTGTTTCATGAAGATGTCTCCGTTCGTTTGAAGAGTGGGGGTGGAGAGAGGAAAAGGGACGTGGCGGCGTGGACGCCGCCGCTACGGAGAGGGCGGAGGGTTGCGGGTCACTATGGGGTGTTTGAGGGGAACGTGGCGGCAGATTGCCGCCGCTACGGAGAGAGCGGAGGTTTGCGGGTCAGTATGGGGTGTTTGAGGGGAACGTGGCGGCAGGTTGCCGCCGCTACGGAGAGGGCGGAGGTTTGCGGGTCAGTATGGGGTGTTTGAGAGGGACGTGGCGGCAGGTTGCCGCCGCTACGGAGAGGGCGGAGGGTTGCGGGTCACTATGGGGTGTGTGAGAGGGACGTGGCGGCAGATTGCCGCCGCGACGGAGTACGGGGTGGTTTGGAGGGGCCGCAGCCCCTCCGACCTTAATCCGCAGGACCGGCTTTGCCGGTTCGAGGAGAATTTTTGCGAAGGGCAGCTTGCCGCCCGGGAGCAAAAATTCATACCTTTCAGTTTGAGGTCGATTTGCCTTTGGCAAATCGATCCCGCCTGTGGCGGGACGCACTGG
>JAFPWH010000026.1 GCA_017395065.1 Clostridia bacterium
AAAGCCGCTCTTAATTTGATAAAACAGTATAAATCCACAGCCGGCTCCAAAAAAGCTCTGTCCAAAATCATGTTCGATTGCCTCTTGGAGCCTGCGAATATTCTGAAGGTGTTGGGTCAAAACCAAAATTGATTTCCGTGTGCAAATACATTATTTTCGTTGACTTTGGGATTTAGGTATGCTATCTTATTATGTATCCAAACAATCGGTGGTGTAAAATGATCGATTACTATTATACCCTTGATGATGCGATAGTGTATTTCACAAATCGGGTCGCAAAGACGACCGTCAAAGAGTATTACGAAGCGCTCGCTTCCAAGCATCCGGAACTGAAAAAGCAGCTTGAGCAGATACTTGCTCCTTCTCTGGAGCTGGAGCGTCTGCTTGATGCGGCTATTCCGAATATGGACCAGGAATGTGAGTTCTTTTTCGGACTCGACAGATCGACGGAAGGCAATTCTCAGCCTCTGTGGAACGCAGCGGGCATGCTTCTGGGCTATTCGGCCGGGCTCTCACTCTCCCCGCAGAGCCTTGATGAAGCGATCGAAAAGCGGCTTGCGCTATCTCCCGCCCAAAAGGATAAGCTGTTTTTAAGCTATATGTTCGATCTTGAGGATACAGGCGTCAAAGCGCTGCTTGCCGATGCGGGCAAAAAGGGCTGTATCACCGAAGCCCTTTCAGTAAGCAGGCTCAATTCTCTCACGCGGATCAAGCTCCATGAGCTGTACGATCATTTCGCTGAGCATATAAAAAGGCTTGCGGAGCTGCTGCGCCCTGCGGTTGAAACGATCGAAAAAAGCACCGCCGTATATGAAGCGGCGGCGCTTGAACAAGCATCAAGATTTGAGGCTGCGGGCGGTCTTGCAGCCTATATGATAAGCAATCACAGCTTCCACCTGAACGATACGGGCAGCCACATCGCGCATATAAGCGTGCTTGCGCCGCACACGGTGAATATCCGCGACGGGATATTCGATTCGATGGACATCTATGTCGGAATCGGTGTTGTCGAGCTGAGCCGTATCCTCCTTCAAGGAAGCGAGAGCGAGCATCTTTCCGCCATGTTCAAGCTGCTGTCCGATGCAACGCGCCTTGAAATGCTCAAGTGCATCAGCGAGCGCCCCATGTACGGTCAGGAGCTTGTGGAGAAGTTTTCCGTAACCGCACCAACGGTCTCATATCATATGACTAAGCTCGTTTTAAGCGGACTGGCGGAAAGCTATTTTGAAGGAGGTAAAAGCTATTTCAGGGCAAATATGAAAGGCATACTTGCCCTTGAAAAGAGCTTCAGGGATTATTTCGCAACGAATACCAAGCGTTGAAGCTTCGAAGCCCATTGCCTTTCTCAGGATAATAATGGCGTCGGACACGGTCACCGTCCCGTCTTGATTTATATCTGCGGCAGAGATAATTATTTGGGCTGCGTCGATCAAGCCCATCGAATAACGCAGCGCCAATAAAGCGTCCGCGACGTCCACGGATCCGCTGCCATCGGCGTCGCCGGGAATGATCGTAATTTCTCCGATAAGCGCCGTCATACAGAGCACGCCCGTTCCGCCGCCCGCGATCCCGCGATCGACGGCGGCGTTTTTTATCGCACTCATGATTTCGTCCGCGCTCATTTCCGGATCACGGCTTTTCAGCATCGCGCAGGCTGCCGCTGCGTGGGGCGATGCCATGCTGGTGCCCGTCTGCGCCTGATAACCGCCGTTTGGCATCGCGCTCACGATATCCACGCCCGGCGCCGTGACGTCCACGAAATCCCCGTAGTTGGAGCCGGACCACATATTGAAATCGCGGTCATGCGCCGCCACGGTGAAAGCCCTTTCTATACATGCGGGACAGCAATATGAAACGTTCAAATTATCGTTGCCCGAGGCGACGCAGGTCACCATGCCCGCGTTCGCGGCAGCGTTGATCACGCTCGCGTAAGCGTCCACGGTCTCGGAAAAGTACTCGCCCATGCTGACGTTCGCAACGTGTGCGCCGTGCTGATAGGCGTATTGGATGCAGTTTATGATAACGGAGGTCATGGCTCCGCCGTAATCATCCGTGCACTTGAGGCCCATTATCTTGACGTTCGGCAAAGTGCCGTCGACGACCGTGCCGGCAACATGCGTGCCGTGGTAGAAGCCGCCTCCTGTGTCACCGTCGTTGTCTCCGAAATCCCAGCCGGGAACCGTCCTTCCCTCAAAGAAAGGATGATCGTACTCAAGCCCGGTGTCGATCACGGCAACGATGATCTCCGGAAGTGCGTCGGCATTTCCTCCGACAGATTCAAGAAGCCATTCGTTATAGGCGAAGGCGTTCATATAGTTTTCGCCGAAGCCCCAGGATTTGAAGCCGTTAACTCCGGGCTGCTGGCGCGCCGAATCGAATTCTCCTACGGAGCAGTCGAAAGCGACCGGCGCGTCGGGAACGACATACCCAACGCAGCTCAGCGTTTTGAAATGCTCGGCTGCAGCTTTCGCTTCCTCTGGCGTGCGATACTGAATCAAATATCTGCCACAGCCGCGGGCATGCGCAAGCGCGCCGCTGAGCTCAAGCATATCTTCGCAGCCGACGATTATTCTCGCCGTGGAATAGGCTTCGCCGTCCTTTTCGCCGATGTATGAGTATTCTTTTACGATCCGAACCACGTCCGCGTTGAAGCGCAGCAGCTCGGCATCCGGGCTGCATTCGATCGAGAAAGCGCCTGAGGGAATGCAGACAGCAAGCAATAAAAACGCGATTATTAATGTCAGTGCTCTTTTCATAGCGTGTACGCTCCTTCCCTGTATATCATAACATCGTACTGAGGCCCATTGAGAAGCGGAGGATAAGCAGAGCGTCGGCAACATCGATACTGCCGTTTTGATCGACGTCGGCGGCAGTGAGTGCCATGCCTTCAAGCGGGAGAATACCCATTGTGCAGCGAAGACACAGCAGCGCATCGCTCACGGTCACGGAACCGCTGCCGTCCACGTCGCCCGGGACGGGCATCTGCGGTCCGTCTGCAAAGAGCGAGCCGACGTACAGCCTTCCCGTACCGCCGCCCGTATAGCCTTCGTCGATCGCGCTTGCTTTGAGCAGCTCCATAATGCTGTCGGCGCTCAGCTCCGGATCGTAGGTCTTTATCATAGCGCAGCATGCCGCGGCGTGCGGGGCGGCGAAGCTCGTTCCGCTCTGAGTGTCCATGCCGCCGTTATTTGTCGTGCTCAGGATGTCAACGCCCGGCGCGGTTATGTCCACGCAATCACCGGTGTTCGACAGCGGCCACATCCCGTGTCCGGCGTCATGCGCCGCAACGGTGAATGCACGTTCGATCTTGACGGGAACGAAGTTTGAGGCGTCCTGGCTCCAGTTCCCGGAAGCCACGCAACAGACCATTCCCGCATCCGCCGCCTCGTTTATGACCTCTTCATACAGCTCCTCAACATAGGGATTGTATTCGATCAGGCTCAGATTCGCCGCCGCGCAGCCGTGAAGATACGCGTACTCGACGGCGCTCACAACATCGCTCGTTGAGAAAGACCCGTTGTCGGAAATGCACTTGAGCGGCATTATCTTCACGTTCGGCAGCGTTCCGTCTGCGACCACTCCGGCGCAGAAGGTGCCGTGCCCGAAGCCGTCCGCAGGGTTGTTATCGCCATTCACGAAATCGTACCCCGGAACGGTCCGTCCCGTCAGGAACTCATGCGAAATGTTTACGCCGGAATCGCACACGGCAACGATGATCTCCGGCAGGTTGTCGATCTCTCCGCCATACTTTGAAAGCACTCTTTCCTGCAGAGCCGCCATATCGACGTGTTCCTCACCGTAGCCCCAGGAATTGAATTCGCCGACTGCTAAAGGAGATCCGCTGGTATTTCCGAATTCCACCCTGTATTCGGTATCCGGAACCGCATATTTGACAGCGTGATCGAGCTTCAGACGTGCGGCCGCTCTCTCTGCCTCTTCCGCTGAGGCATACTGAATACAGATTCTTCCGTTCCAGCCGTCAATGAAGCCGAGCGCGCCGCCGGTATCGATCTCGCCTGATGCCTTGACAATAAGCCTTGCAGTATTATACGGATCCTCCGGATCACCTTTTGCGACGATATCCGAGTACCGTTCGATCATGTCTCCCAGCCTCCCGCTGAAAGACAGTAGTGCCTCAACAGTAAGCCCGCTTTTCGAAGGCACAGCCGACTCAAGCGAAATCGCCTGGCACGGAAGGATCAGCATCGTGATAATGAACAGGACAAGAGCCCCTGCGGTCAGCCTTTTCATGTTATAACCTCCAATCGGTTTTTCTTCCCTGCTATAATACCAGATTTCATAGTGTTCGGTCAATATGATTTTGATAATTACCTAAAGTGCCGCATGACAGTCAACGAAAAAGACGGTGTTTCTACGTTATTATCAGTGCATAAAATTCGATACGCATAAAAATAAGCGCAGATAAATCATTAGCGTTCCACGGTTAAAGGTCAATTGGAAATGCTCACGAAACCTGCTTTTCGTTTAACTAAAGGTCGAAAAAAGGCAAGTATGAAATAGTTTCAACCTTGATAAAGGCGATACTGGTTTTCGATCTCAGCAAGGCAAGGTATTATTGAAAGCATCAGAGCGAGCAACTACCGTAAATACAGGATTGACATAAAATCAGCGCAGAAGTTCCTCGGGCGCGCGAGCGTTGAGATGATGTTCGCAGTCTAGGAAACGGTTACGGTCTGCGGAGGCTGAGGTGCGTAAAGCTCGGATTCATCCTCGGTCACGGTGTAGGTGCCGGGCTGCAGATCCGCGATGTCGATAACGCCGTTTGCATCGGTAACGCGGTGAACATTAGAAGAACTGACGGAAAAGAGCGAGTCACACGAATGGGGCATAAATGTTCCTTTGGAGCTAACAAGTCAATCACCGGAAGAACTGTATTTGAAAAGAATTGAAGAATTCCCCTCGGAACAGATTGATAAGATCGTGAAAGAGCAAATCGATCTGTTAGGAGGTGTTGAAAGGATAATCGCAACTTCAATCATCATAAATGGGCTTACGATTGAACAATGCAGCGACGAGTGCGGCCTTTCTCCGGCAACGTTATCAAGAAGGCTTCGATCGATTCGTGAGATGCTCTATAAAAACTGCCTGGAGGTACTGCACCGTGAATAAAAATTACAATGAAAACAACTCTGTATCGACCGAATCCAGATACTGCAGTTATGATGAGATACCTCTTTTGCTTGATGCAAATGACCTTATCCGTCTGCTCGGACTGTCACGAACCAATGTGTACTACCTTCTGCAGGCAAATGATTTTCCGACTATCGTTATCGGGAAAAGGCGCTTGGTTCAGAAAGATAAGCTTTTCGATTGGCTGAAGACGCATGAGCAAGTGAAAAAGAGATGAAAGCTGCGTTGACATCCTCAAACATTCACTGTCGATACGCTATCATCATAATGACCATAAATTATACTCACCGAAAGGAGAAATCACCATGGCAACCGGAAGCAACAAGGTTCGCGGCCTATACCAGAAGAACATCGTGTTAGGCCGCAAGGAAGATGGCAGCTATATGCGCAAAACGCTATATGGCAAAACAAAGAAAGAGCTTGAGATGAAGTACATTGAGATCACACAGGACCTCAACAACGGGCTTGCTGTTTGGGAAAAGGGCATGACATTCAAGGAGCTTGCCTATATCTGGCTCGATCAGTACAACCCTATTGCGAATGAGCGATGGAGGTACACGCAGGAGTTGATCATAAGCAAGCACATTCTGCCGTCAATCGGACTTCTCAACGTTAAGGACCTTCGGCAGATACACTTGCAGACCATTATCAGCGGCATGGCAAAGAGCGGATATTCCACTCGAACCATGAAAGGCATCAAGCAAACCGCAACGAGGATTATGGCGGTTGCGGTTGATTCCGATCTGATTCTGCGCAACCCATTTCAGGGAGTAAAGGTTCCAGTGATCGAGGCGAAGGAAAGGCTTCCGATCACGCCCGAACAATTCAAACTTGTGAACGAACACTGGCGCGGTAATCGAATGGGAGCGGCCGCCATGATCATGCTCTACACAGGCATAAGGAAAGGTGAATTGCTTGCGCTAAAGTGGGAGGACATAGACCTTGAGAAACGAACCATGCGCATAAGCAAATCGCTGAGTATGCTCAAGAATCAAAGCAAGGTTAAAACTCCAAAGACCAAAGCAGGCAAACGGGAGATACCTATTCCCAACATTCTGTTGCCAGTGCTGATAGAAGTCAGAAAACCCAAGGGACTTGTCTGTTCATCGGCAAGGAACTCTCCAATGACCGAGGTGGCATATAAAAGGGCATGGGAGTCCTATATGTTCCATTTAAACGAGTGTGCAGGTGGGATCACCGGCAACAGCCGCAAGACAAAGACGGTTTGGGTAATCGAAAAGTTCACGGCACATCAGCTCAGACACACTTACGCTACGATGCTTTTCGATGCGAATGTGGATATCAAATCGGCACAGATGTTTCTTGGGCATTCCGATATCGAAGTCACTCTGAACATATACACGCATCTCTCGAAGTTCAAGACCGATGAGGCGATAGAATCGCTTAACGGACATCTGGACAAGCTCTCAGAGATGAAATATGAATGCTGAAACAGCATAGAAGAATTCCCCGAAAGAGGTTTCACAAGAGGAACTGTGAAGCCTCTTTATTTGCACCGAAATTGCCTATTTGCTCATTTTCGGGCATTTTGAACTACGCCATTGGATAATTTCGACCTGTGAACTCAATCAACTTTTTTCTAGTACAACACAGTATTTTTAATGTTAAGTCTTGCCTGAATTATAGTCCAAAAGTTTCACACATTTTTAATGAAAAAAGGGGTTTTTATGCGGACATAATGAACAAACCGAAAAAGAATTTATGAAAATACATCCGAAAGAGCATTGTCATTTAATATTGTCATTTGCTTTATAAAAATATCAACAATCACAGGAGTGTATTCGGAAATTAAAAGCAATTTAGCAACAAAAAAGCAGCGAAATCATAATGAGATCGCTGCAATTTTTGGTCGGGGCGACGGGATTTGAACCCACGGCCTTTTGGTCCCGAACCAAACGCGCTACCAAACTGCGCTACGCCCCGAATGGAGCCAATGAAGGGACTTGAACCCCTGACCCGCGCATTACGAATGCGCTGCTCTACCAACTGAGCTATACTGGCAGTTTGGCGGCAACGGGCCAGAATGCTACCATTCCCCGCCCCGGCAAGTCAAGCGCGAAAAACGGCCAGCCCGGAAGGGGGAACGGGAACGTCGAGGATCGACGCACGACGCCCGACGCTCAATGCATGAGGGACTTTGCGGCCGGTGCAGTCGTAGAGTTCGAGCGAGCGGGGAGGGGAGGGGAGCCGGACCGCGAGCCCAGGGGCGGCGGTGGCGTTGACGACGTAGCCGGTCGCGGCGCCGTCCTGGAAGGCGTCGGCGACGGCGCCGCTTTGGTAGACCGCCGTGACCGTCTCCTCCGCGCCCGCGGCGGCGACGACGGGATACGCGGCCTCGGGGTGCAGCGGACGGAACGGCGCGTCGAGGAGCGTCGCGCGGTGCGCGTTCCAGAAGCGCAGCCAGAATCGCAGCATCGCGCGGTGGCGCGGCGGCAGGTCCGCGAGGCGCACCGAGATCTGCGGGACGGCGAAGAGCGTGGCGAGGAGCTGCAGCGCGGCGTCCTCGGCGCTCGCGCCGAGGTCCCATTCGAGCATGTCGCCGTGGACGGGCGTCGCGCCGGAGGTGAGCCGCAGGTCGACGGTCTTGATGCGGTTCGTCGCGATGCACGACGGGCAGTCCGACGCGCGCATCATGTTCCCGAACGGACGGATCGCCGGGCCGACGTAACCCTGCCGGAACTCGACGAGCGCGTCCGGCTTTACGGCGCGGATCGCGGCGGAAACGTCGGCCATCAGCGCCACGACGGCGCGCGGAACGCTCACGAAGTTGCGGCCTCCCTCCGGCTCGGCCGTCCGGCCGTCCGATCGCATGGCCTCCTCCTGGGGGAGGTTCGGCGCGATCAGCGCGCCGGGGGCGTTCGCCGGCGCCGAGGTGCGCAACTCGAAGGAGTCGATGAAGTCGAGCTTGAGGCCGTCGAGCTCCCACTCGCGCGTCACGCGGCCGAAGAGCGACGCGAGGTGCGCGCGGACCTCCGGGAAACGCGGGTCGAGGATGCCCCATTCGCTCGTGCCGCCGTGCCGGATCCAGAGCATTTTGTCATGCCACTTCCGCCAGGCCGAGGCGTGGCGGCTCACGAACGGAAGCGCGAACCAGAGCCCGAACGCGAGGCCCTCGGCCCGCACGGCGCGGGAGACGTCGCGCATGTCGGGAAACTTCTTCGGATCGGGGGTCCAGTCGCCGAAGCGCGCCTCCGCCATCCATCCGCCGGGAATCCCGGGGCGGCTCTTCATCCAGCCCGCGTCGAGCAGCAGCCCGCGCATGCCGAGTTTCCGCGCCGCGCGCGCCTCCGCGACGACGGCCTCCGCGGAGACGTTCTGGTGGTAGGAATACCAAGTGGAATACCAGGGCCGCTTCGCGGCCGAATGCTGAATGCCGAATGCTGAATGCTGAATGAATCTATTCCCGTGATGCGGACACAAGGTGGCGAGTTGGGCGGCGGCGGACTCGTCGAGCCAGTTTGCCGCCTCCGCGAGGGCGAGGGCGAAGGGGCGGACGCGGACGTCGAGGCGGATGCGGGCGGAGTAGCGGGTGAGGGCGTCCTCAGGCTCGGTGAAGAAGGCGACCTCGAGCTCCTCGTCGGAGCGGAACTCGTCGACGACGCCGCGGATGGAGACGCGGCGGACGCACTCGGAGACGGCGAGGACGAGGCGAGCGGCGCCGTCGGGGCCGACGTTGGCGTAGAGCGGGAGGTCGCGCGCGGCGTTGGCACCGACGCGGGCCTGCGTCCACGGGAGCGGCATCTCGAAGTGGACGTGCTGGGGCGTCCAGCACGAAACGGAGGCGCCGATCTGCGCGTGAAGCGATAGCGCGACGCGCGGCGGCGCGTGCGGGGCGCCGTCCTCGGTCTCGAGCGAGAGGACGATCTCCTCGACGCCCTCCTCCGGCCTCACCGACGCGAGCGACGCGCGCCAGACGCCGCCGGAGGCGATTCCCGCCAGCGATGCCGGTCCGAGGACCGTTTCGATGGACGTTTCCGTGTCGGTTTGCATGGCGGAATGCTAGACCACCCCCGCGCGGCGTGTCAAGGGGGCGGAATCGGTCGCGCGGATTCCGATTTTCCGCTTTTCCCCGGTTTCCGGTTGTGGTAGACTCCGCGCCATGCAAACGGAAACGAACAAGGCCGATCCCTTTCTCTCCGACCGTCCCGTCGTCCCACCGGGCCGCCCGCTGATCGAAGTAGAAGACCTCCACAAGAGCTTCGGAAGCCTCCACGTCCTCCGAGGCATTTCGACCACGATCCTCAAGGGCGAGGTAGTCGTCGTCATCGGCCCCTCCGGCGGCGGCAAGTCCACCTTCCTGCGCTGCCTCAACCTGCTCGAGACGCCGACCTCCGGCCGCATCTGGTTCGGCGGCGAGGAGATCGTCTCGGGCGGCTCGCTCCAGCGCGACGGCTCGGACCTCCGTCTTTCCCACCGCGCGCGGGAGCGCAACCTCAACCGCTACCGCTCCGACATGGGGATGGTGTTCCAGCGCTTCAACCTCTTTCCCCACATGACGGTGCTCGACAACGTCACGATGGCGCCGCGCCTCATCCGCGGCGTCACTCGCGAAGCGGCGGAAAAGAAGGCGATGGAGTTGCTGGAACGCGTCGGCCTGCCCGACAAGGCGAAGGCCTACCCCGAAC
>JAFPWH010000002.1 GCA_017395065.1 Clostridia bacterium
CGCGGGGCTGGTCTCCACGCTGAACGACTACGCGAAGTTCGCCTCGATGCTGCTGGGCGGCGGAAGCCTCAACGGCGTCAGGTACTTGAGCCCCCGCACGGTCGAGTGGCTCACGGCGCCCTTCATCCCGGACTTCATGATCGATACCCTCTGGGACAACCAGCGCGGCTACAGCTACGCAAAGCTCATGCGCGTGTGCGTGGCGCCGGGCAAGTCGGTGGGCCTTGCGCGCAGGGGCGAATACGGCTGGGACGGTTGGCTTGGCACCTACTTTGCCAACTTCCCAGAGGAAAACCTTGCGCTCCTGTTCTGCCAGAACACGACGGACGCCGGTACTTCACCCCTGGTCAGGAAGATTCGCAACCTGATCCTTTCCGAAATGTGAGCAAATCGTTTGAAGGAGGCATACAAAATGGCTGAAAAGATCAAAATCGCGTTTTTCGACACGAAGGACTACGACCGCGAGGCATTCGACGCGCTCTACGACAGGGACGCCTTTGAAATAAGCTACTACGACACGCGCCTCATGGCGGATACCTGCGCGCTTGCTAACGGCAGCGACGCGGTGTGCGTGTTCGTAAACGACAGCGTGGACGAGACCGTCATAAAATGCCTGGCCGGCATGGGCGTAAAGCTCATCGCCCTGCGCTGCGCGGGCTACAACAACGTGGACATCGAAAAGGCCTACGGGCGCATCCACGTCGTGCGCGTGCCCGCCTATTCGCCCTACGCCGTGGCCGAGCACGCGATGGCGCTGCTGCTCACGTCCGTGCGCCGCATCCACAAGGCCTACATCAGGACGCGCGACTTCAACTTCAGCTTGAACGGCCTTACCGGCTTCGACCTGCACGGCAAGACCGTGGGCATCGTGGGCACGGGCAAGATCGGGCGCGTGTTTATGGACATCTGCCGGGGTTTCGGCATGAACATCATCGCCTACGACAAATTTCCGGCCAAGGACAGCGGCATAAACTACGTGACGCTGGACGAAGTCTGGGAAAACAGCGACATCATCTCCTTCCACTGCCCGCTGACAGACGAAAACACCCACATGGTGAACGCCGAAAGCATCGCGAAGATGAAAAAGGGTGTGGTTCTGATCAACACCTCCCGCGGCGGCCTCATCGACAGCGAGGCGCTTTTGGAGGGCATCAAGAGCCGCAAGATCGGCGCGGCGTGCCTGGACGTATACGAGGAGGAGGGCAACGTGTTCTTCCACGATTTCTCCGGCCACATCGTGGACGACGACACGCTGGCGCGGCTGATCTCCATGCCGAACGTCATCGTTTCCTCCCATCAGGCGTTTTTGACGCGCGAGGCGCTTTCCAACATCGCCGCGACGACCCTCGAAAACGTGCGCGGCTTCCTGAAGGACGGCTTAAGCCCCAACGAAGTCTGCTACAAGTGCGCCCGCCTGAACACCTGCGACCAAAAACACGGACAGAAGTGTTTTTAAATAAACAAATACAGGCGAACACCGGGATTGAAACGTAACCCGATTAGTAGTAGGAAACCCCGCCTTCTTTGTAGCGGCGGCAATCTGCCGCCACAGGCGAAGCGTATTCGCAGGAAACCGGCATCAAACGCATCACCATCGCTTATCCGCACCGCCCCATGGCGGCGCAGGCGCCGCCGCTACGGCGTACACCGGGTTTGAAACGTAACCCGATCAGCGGCAGGAACCCCCGCATTCTCCGTAGCGGCGGCAATCTGCCGCCACAGGCGAAGCGTACACGCAGAAAAACACCATCACACGCGCCATCATCGCGCATCCGCATCACCTCATGGCGGCGCAGGCGCCGCCGCTGCGGACAACGCCAAATCCGCAACATAGCCCAAACCCATCGCCCAACCAGCCAAACACCCCGCCCAAAACGAAATTTAACTAAAACTTAACCGCAATTCTGTCTCGTTTCGCCTGGCCCGATTGTCTTATATACAGAACACCTATTCAAATAAACAAGGGAGGAACCGACATGAAAAAACTGCTTTCGCTGATACTCGTTCTTCTTCTGCTGCCCGCGGGCTTTGCGGAGAACGGGCTGAATACACCCGGCGGGGAGGACACGCTGACCGGGTGGATACCCTACAGGGCGGAAGAAGGGCTGTTTCTGCGCTACGACACCTACCGCGACTACTACGTGCTCGCGGACGCAAGCGGCAAGCGCCTCAGGGACAACGTCTTTTTCGGCACGGAGGACTGGAACCACGAAAACATACTGATCGTCAATTACGGCGGCCTGTTCGGCTACTACGACCTGGAAAGCGGCTGGCTGATCGAGCCCCGCTACGACAGCGCGATGAGCTTTGACGAAAACGGCCTTGCGCGCGTGGCGGTGGGCGAGCTTTGGGGCGTGATCGACATGGAGGGGAACTACGTGTTCGAGCCGCAGTTCGAGCGCATCGGCTCCTTTGACTATGACGACGAGATCACCTGGGTCCGCAAGAACGGGCTCGAGGGCTTTATCCGGCGCGACGGCACGGTCCTGGTCGAGCCGCAGTACGACGAGGTAAACTCGTTTGAAGGCGATACGCTGACCTGGGTCGTCAGGGACGGCCTTTACGGGGTCGTCGACCGGGAGGGAAACGAAGTGATCGGGCCCAGCTACGACAACGTCGATCTGTACGGCTATGAGAAAAGCGGCCTCATCCGGGTTCAGGACGGAGAAAACTGGGGCTGCGTGGACATAAGCGGCAAGTGGGTCATCGAGCCTCAATTTGAGTACATGTATTACTTCGACGATTACGGCGCCGCGCGGGTGGAACTCGAAAACGGGATGGGCCTTGTCTCCAAAACGGGCAAAATCATCCTCGAACCGGTGTATTACAATGTCGTGCAGGAAAGTGACGGCAGGGCGTTTTTCGAAACGCACGGCGGCCTGTGGGGGCTTGTCCGCTATGACGGCACCGTGCTCGTAGAGCCGCGCTTTCAAAGCGTCAACCACTTCTATGAAGGCCTTGCGTGCGTAGAAATAAACGGCAGATACGGTTTTATCGACGCGGAGGGCGAAATGGTCGTCGAAGCGAAATATGAGGACGCAGAATCGTTCTGTGAAGGCCTTGCCGCCGTCGAAAGGGCGCAGGACGACTGGGTCTACGTCGACGCGCAGGGCACCGTCGCAATTGAGCCGGATCCCGGGTACGGGATGTATTCCTACGCCTACGGCTTTAAAAACGGCACCGCGGAGATCGAGGTATTAGATTACGCCGAACGGACCTACAGATACGGCCTGATCGACAAGACGGGCAGCGTACTGCTTGAGCCGGTATACCGAGAGATCGACCAGCACGACGACGGCACGTTCACCGCTTACGACGAAGACCGGAATGATACCGTGTACGGCTTTGTGAACGGCAGATTGCAGGCGCTTTCCATCGTGAGCAACGATATGTACCTTCGGGACTACTATCCCAACACGGGCGCAAAGGTGGCGAAACTTTCCGGGAAAGCGCACATCGACTGGGACGAAGGCG
The DNA here is from genome assembly GCA_017395065.1 of Clostridia bacterium. GTDB lineage: Bacteria > Bacillota > Clostridia > Christensenellales > Aristaeellaceae > RUG14130. Next base: position 3,475 of record JAFPWH010000002.1, read on the forward strand.
CACCCTATCCGCGCCTGGACGGCGCAAAAGCACTTTTGCCCGTCTACGCGGCGTTTGCCGAGGCGGTGTATCCGGAAAACACGCGCCTTGTGCCCTATGTGGAGGACGCAAACGCGCTGTTTACCTACACCAACACGGTCAGCGCCTACGAGCGCCTGATGCACGGCGAAACGGACATGATCTTCTGCGCGGGCCCGAGCCGCGCCGAAACGGAGCAGGCCGCCGGGCTCGGCGTGGAATTCGAGCTCACCTGCATGGGGTACGAGGCGTTCGTGTTCATCGTAAACGCCGAAAACCCGCTGGAAAGCATCACGGTGGACGAGATCAGGGGCGTTTATTCCGGCGAGATCACGCGCTGGGACGAGCTCGGCGTTCAGGACATCGGCGACATCATCGCCTACCAGCGCAACGAAAACAGCGGAAGCCAGACCACGCTGGAAAAGCTGATGGGGGATACACCCCTGATGAAAGCGCCGCAGATGTACGTATCCGACGGCATGGAGGACATCCTGACCACCATCGAATACCGCAACTTCCCCAACGCCATCAGCTTCACCTTCCGCTTCTTCTGCAAGGATATGATCGGCAGCGGCGTCAAAATGCTGGCGATCGACGGCGTCGATCCGACGGAGGAGAACATCCGCAACGGCTCCTACCCGCTGATCACCCCGATCTACGCGGTCACCAGAAAGGGCGACACGAACCCCAACATCCAGATCTTCCTCGACTGGATCAAAGGCCCGCAGGGCCAGGAGCTGCTGGAAAAGAGCGGATACGTGGGGATCGCCGGGTAAACGTACTGACGCGAAGCAAACCCCAATCCGTGACGGCAATCCCGTATTCCCCGTAGCGGCGGCAATCTGCCGCCACAGTCGAAACGTATACACAGGAAACAGCATCATACGCAACGCCATAGCGCATACGCATCCCAAACGGCGACGAATTCGCAGCCATAACCCAATCCGTGACGGAAATCCAATGACCCGGGAGGCACTCCGATGAAACGCTTGCTTATCCTTCTTCTTACGTTTGCGCTTCTTTTGCCCGCACTTGCGGAAGACAATTATCCCGAGAACATACCCTGTGAATACGAGGGGCAGACGTACTTTCTTAGCTACGACGCGCAGAGAGGCGTTTTCCGCCTGAAGGACGCAGAAGGCGCGACCGTCAGGCAAAAGCTTTTCGGGTCGCTGACGTACAGCGAGGCGACGGATACGTATCTTATCAAAATCGGCGAACAGTACGGCTACCTCGACGGCGAGGGCAACTGGCTGTTCCCGTTCGGCTTCGACGAGGCCTATGCATTTCAGGACAACGGCGTTGCGGTCGTCAGGACGGGCGACCTGTGGGGCTATGTGCGCTCGGACGGCACGTACCTTTTCGAACCGCAGTTCACAAACGACCGGGGCTGGGGCGAACGGATGCAATTCCATCACGGCGCTGCCCGCGTACGTAAAGACGGCTTATACGGCTTTATCCGCGAGGACGGCACATACCTGTTCGAACCGCAATTCACAGATGCCAAACCGTTCTGGTATTGCACGATCACGCTGGTCGGTGATGAAAACGGCCTGTACGGGTATGTTACGACGTCAGGGGAATTCCTCTTTGAACCGCAATTTGAATGGACGTCAGAGCCGTTCATGAATACCGATGACATAGCGCGTGTTTGGAAAAACGGCCTGGCCGGTTTCATCAAAGCGGACGGTACGTTTTTGCTGGAGCCGCAGTTCGAGGAGGCGAGCGGCTTCGGATCCGCAGGATATGCTCATGTCAGAAAAGACGGGTATTACGGACTCGTCGGGCTTGACGGAGCTTACCTGATCGAGCCGCGGTTCGAGAAAGATATATATTTCTACGGCGGCCTGGCTGCGGAACCTGTTGACGGATTGTACGGCTATATCGACATGAGCGGTGCGTTCGTTATACCGCCCGCGTTCGCATATGCCTGTGCTTTTTCCGAAGAAATCGCGGCAGTAAGGAACGCCGAAGGAAAATGGGGATATATAAACACTGCCGGGGAATATGTGACGGAACCGAAATATGACAGTGCGTACGCGTTTGAGCACGGTTTCGGCATAGTGGAAATGCTCAACGGCAGGAAGACGGAGTGGTGGGGGACCGAGTTTGACGATTATTATGTCGGCCTCGTGGATCATGACGGCCGGGAGGTGCTCGAGCCGATTTACGATTATATCGAAGTTACCGAAGACGGCATCATCACGGCCGAAAAGGACGGCGAAGAACGGATCTGTACCTATGAAAACGGAAAACTCAAGGATATCGAGATCGTGGACACGGTATTGGATCTTTCGGATTACTATCCCAACCGGGGCGAAAAAGTGGTCACGCTCGGCGAAGAGGCGGATATCGCCTGGGACAGCGCTTTTTCCCTGCCAAGGCTCGACGGCGCGACTGCGCTTCTGCCCACCTATTCGGCGTTTGCGCAGGCGACATATCCGCAGGACACGCACTTTGAATATTATGACGGCGCACAGTTTACCTGTACAAAAACCAATAGGGCCTACGATAACCTGATCTACGGGGAAACGGACATCATCTTCTGCGCAGGCCCCAGCGACGCGCAGATCGAAGACGCGCTTGACGCGGGCGTGGAGTTTGAGTTCACGCTGATGGGCTATGAATCGTTCGTATTCATCGTAAACAGGGACAATCCGCTGGAGAGCATCACGCTCGAACAGATCAAAGATATCTACAGCGGAAAGCTTACCCAATGGGACGAAGTGGGCGTAAGCGGCATGGGCGACATCATCGCCTACCAGCGCCCGAAGAACAGCGGCAGCCAAACCGCGCTGGAGAAGCTGATGGGGGATACGCCCCTGATGGAAGCGCCGCAGATGTACGTTTCCGACGGCATGGAGGACATACTGACCACCATCGAATACCGCAACTTTCCCAACGCCATCGGCTACACCTTCCGCTTTTTCTGCGCGGACATGGTTGGCAGCAAGGTAAAGCTTTTGGCGGTCGACGGCGTGGAGGCGAACGTGGAAAATATAAGAAACGGCTCCTACCCCATCATCACCCCGCTGTACGCGGTCACCAGAAAGGGCGACACGAACCCCAACATCCAAATCTTCCTCGACTGGATCAAAGGCCCGCAGGGCCAGGAGCTGCTGGAAAAGAGCGGATATGTGGGGATCGCGGGGTAAACGTGCGTTCAGCACCGCATCGACCCGCATACGCACCCCCGCCGGGCGGCGTTTCTTCCGCCGCTCGGTTATTATTTTGTAAAACTATACAAAAACGAACAAAATGATGGTATAATCATTTATGCGTTGAAGAAAAGCAGTAACCGTTTTTCCGCGCCCAAAGAGAACTGCCGGGCGGTGCGAGGCAGCGGGCGGAGGCGGTGAACTCGTTTCGGAGCATCCCTTTATGGGCGGCCGCCCGCGTTACAGGGCAAAAGAGAGGGTCTTACAAGGATCAGGAAGAGTGGTACCGCGCGTGCTTTCATGCGCCTCTTCGCCTGTAAGGGCTCTTTATTTTACGCGGACGAGGCGCCGCGCAAAAGAAATAAAGCGGCTTCAGGCCCCCTCAAACAACGAAAACACAGAACGACCGCTTCAAGCGGGATCGTCACAAAGGAGTCGATAACAATGGCCACTTTCAAGGAGTACACCCCGGCAAGCATCGAGAAGAAATGGCAGGATCACTGGGACAAAACCGGCGTACTGAACGCCGAGAGCAGCCACGACAAGCCCAAGTTCTACCCGCTGATCGAGTTCCCCTATCCCAGCGGACAGGGCCTGCACGTGGGACATCCCCGCAGCAACACCGCCATGGACATCATCGCCCGCAAGCGTCGCATGGAGGGCTACAACGTATTGTTCCCCATCGGCTACGACGCCTTCGGCCTGCCCACGGAGAACTACGCGATCAAGAACCACATCCATCCCGCGATCGTAACGAAAAACAACGTGGACCACTTCCGCAGCCAGCTCAAGCGCCTGGGCTTTTCCTTCGATTACAGCCGCGAGGTCAACACGACCGATCCCAAATACTACAAGTGGACGCAGTGGATCTTCCTCAAGCTCTTTGAAAAGGGCCTCGCCTACAAGAGCGAAATGCCCATCAACTGGTGCACCTCCTGCAAGGTCGGCCTGGCCAACGAGGAGGTCGTCGGCGGCGTGTGCGAACGCTGCGGCGGCGAAGTCATCCGCAAGGTCAAGAGCCAGTGGATGCTGCGCATCACCGATTACGCGCAAAAGCTGATCGACGGCCTGGACGAGGTCAACTTTATCGAAAAGGTCGCCGTACAGCAGAAGAACTGGATCGGCAGGAGCGAAGGCGCGGAGGTCGACTTCACTTTGACAACCGGCGACAAGCTGCGCGTGTACACGACCCGGCCCGACACGCTCTTCGGCGCGACCTACATGGTCATTTCGCCCGAGCATCCGCTGGTCGAAAAATATAAGGACATCCTCGAAAACTACGAAGAGATAGCCGCCTACAGGGAAGCCGCGGCCCGAAAGAGCGACTTCGACCGCACCGAGATGAACAAGGACAAGACCGGTGTGGAACTCAAGGGCATCCGCGCGATCAACCCCGTGACCGGAACGGAGATACCGGTCTGGATTAGCGACTACGTATTGATGAGCTACGGCACCGGCGCCATCATGGCCGTGCCCGCCCACGATGACAGAGACTGGGCCTTCGCCACGAAGTTCGGCCTTAAGATCATCGAGGTCGTGGCCGGCGGAAACGTGGCCGAGGCCGCCTTTACCGACATTCAGGCCGGCACGATGGTAAACAGCGGCTTTTTGAACGGAAAGAGCGTAAAGGAAGCCAAGGCCGCCATCATCGATTATCTGGAGCAAAAGGGCATCGGCAAGCGCAAGGTCAACTACAAGCTGCGCGACTGGGTGTTTTCCCGCCAGCGCTATTGGGGCGAACCGATCCCGATTGTCAAGTGTCCCTGCTGCGGCTGGGTGCCGCTGAGCGAAAAGGATCTGCCGCTCAGGCTTCCCGAGGTCGAAAACTACGAGCCGACCGACGACGGCGAAAGCCCGCTGGCCGCGATGACCGACTGGGTCAACACCACCTGCCCCAAGTGCGGCGGCCCCGCCAAGCGCGAAACCGACACCATGCCCCAGTGGGCGGGCTCCAGCTGGTACTACCTGCGCTACATCGACCCGCACAACGACAACGAACTGGCCTCTCAGGAGGAGCTCAAATACTGGCTGCCCGTGGACTGGTACAACGGCGGCATGGAGCACACGACGCTGCATCTGCTCTACAGCCGCTTCTGGCACCGCTTCCTCTACGACATCGGCGTGGTGCCCACGCCCGAACCGTACAAAAAGCGCACGAGTCACGGCATGATCCTTGGCTCCAACGGCGAAAAGATGAGCAAGTCCCGCGGAAACGTGGTCAACCCCGACGACGTGGTGGACGAGCTCGGCGCGGACGCGTTCAGGCTGTACGAGATGTTCATGGGCGCCTTCGATCAGGCGATCCCGTGGCAGACCGACGGCGCGCGCGGCTGCAGAAGGTTCCTCGACCGCGTCTGGAAGCTGATGGAGCGCGTAAACGACGACAAGGGCATTTCAAAAGACCTGGCCTACGATATAAATCTGTGCATCAAGAAGGTCAGCGAGGACTACGAGGCGATGAAGTACAACACCGCCATCGCCGCCATGATGACGCTGGTCAACACGATGTATCAAAGGCCGAACGTGTCGAAGGACGAATTGGGCGTGCTGATCCAGCTGCTCAACCCCGTCGCGCCCCACATCACCGAGGAAATGAACGAGCTGCTGGGCTTTGAGACCGAGCTGGTCAGAAAGCCCTGGCCGAAGGCCGACGAAAAGGCGCTCGTCAAGGACGAGATCGAGATCGCGGTGCAGGTCAACGGAAAGGTGCGCTGCCGCGTCATGGTGCCCAGCACCCTGACCCGCGACGACGCGAACGCCTACGTTTCCGCGCTGCCGGAGGTCGCAAAGCTGCTCGAGGGCAAGGCGGCCAAAAAGATGGTCTACGTGCCGGGCAGACTGTTCAACATCGTGCTCTAAGCCCGAAAGGAGAAGGCTGTGGACGAGCTGAACTACCTCAAAAGCATACTGCTGGGCTTCCTGGAGGGCATAAGCTCGCTTTTGCCCGTCGGCGACAGCGGCCACGTGCTTTTGCTCGAAAGGATGAGCGGCATCGCCCTGACGGGCGAGGAGCTGATCCCCGCGATGACGGCGCTGCGCGCGGGCGTATTGCTGGCCGTGCTGATCGGCTGCATAAAGCCGCTGCTTTCCATGCTGAGGCATCCGGTCAAGGGTGAGCTCAAATATGTGCTTTTGTCCTGCCTGCCGCTTCTGGGCGTGAGCCTGATCCTTCGCGCGGCCGGCTGGGACAGGCTTTTGCGAAGCAGCGCGTATACGCTTTTGCCCTTTGCGTTCCTGTTCACGGGTGTGATACTGTTTCTCGCGCAGGGCATCGCCAAAAACCGCCGCCTCGCGGACAGCGCGCAAAACAAGGTGGGCTTAAAGCACGCGGCGGCCCTTTCGCTCATGCAGATACTGAGCGTGTTCCCGGGCGTGTCGCTTGCGGGCATGGAGCTGAGCGGCTGCTTAAGCAGCGGGCTCAAGGCCAAAAAGACGTCGGAGTTTTCGTTCCTCAGCATGGTGCCCGCGCTGCTGGTTTTGTACCTGCCGGACGCGCTGACGGCCGCAAAGTCGGGCGCGCTCAGACAGGCCGTGAATGAGAACGGGATCATGCTGCTGTGCGGCCTGGCCGCCGCGATGCTGACGGGGCTTGCGGCGCTGAAGCTCACGCAGTGGCTGGTCAAAAAGGAAAAGCTGCGTTTTGTAACGCTGTACCTGATCGTCGCTTCCGCCGCCGTGCTGATCCTTACGGCCGCGGGCAAGCTGTAAAGGAGGACAAATATGAAAAGAGCCGCAATGCTGCTGCTTTCGCTGCTGCTGACGATGAGCGTGTGCGCATGCTCCGCCAGCGGAGAAGTCACGGTCCCGGAGCTGACCGTCACCTATAAATCCGTGCCGGAAACCGAAGCGTTCGCCTTCACGAAGGCGCTGGGCGTCGGCTGGAACCTCGGCAACACCTTCGACGCCACGGGCGGCAGCTGGATCAAGGACGAAATGGACATCGAGACCGCTTGGCACGGCGACAGGACCAAGGAAGCGCTGATCGAGGCGCTCAGGCAGGCGGGCTTCGATTCGATCCGTATCCCCGTCTCCTGGCACGATCACGTGGACGGGGAATTCAACATTTCCGACCGCTGGCTCAGCCGCGTGCAGGAGGTCGTCGACTGGGCGATCGAACGCGATATGTACGTGATCGTCAACATCCATCACGACTGCGAAAAGAGCTACTATTATCCCTCCTACGAGTGTCTTGAGAATTCGCAAAAGTACGTTTCGGCCATCTGGTCGCAGCTGAGCGCCCGCTTCATCGACTACGACGAACACCTGATCTTCGAAAACCTGAACGAGCCGCGCTTAAAGGACACGCCCTACGAGTGGATGTCCGGCTCGACGGCGAAGGAAGTCACCGAGTCGATGGAGTGCATCAACGCCCTGAACCAGACCTTCGTCAACACCGTGCGCGCTTCCGGCGGCAAAAACGCGGAGCGCTACCTGATGGTCTCCGGCTACGACGCGGCCGTCGCGGGCGTCATCACCGACCGCTTCGTTTTGCCCGAGGACAGCGCCGAAAACAGGCTGATCATATCGACCCACGCCTACATTCCCTACGATTTCGCGCTGCAGTCGCCCAAGGAGAGCGGCAGCCGCTCCGAGTGGAGCATCCAGAGCGCGGGCGACAAGAGCTATATCGCCGGCGAGTTCGAAAGCCTGTACAAAAAGTTCGTCCTCAACGGCATCCCCGTCGTCATGGGCGAATTCGGCAGCCGCACCAAGGGAAACAACGTGCAGGCCCGCGTGGACCACGCCGCCTACTACGTGCTCAGCGGCGCCATCCGCGGCATTCCCTGCCTGTGGTGGGACAACAACGCCTTCAAGGGCAACGGAGAGCTGTTCGGCCTGATCCACCGCAGCACGATGCGCTGGGAGTACCCCAAAATCGTCGAAGCGATGATGCAGTACAAGCTGAAATAAGGTTTTTGCCCCGCGTTTTGTGCGCGGGGCGCTTTTTTCGGCATTTTTGTCTTGCCATCGCTCCGAAAAGATGGTATAATAATATCGAATATACAAAAATACGGTGGGGAATATGAAACTTGTATCCTGGAACGTGAACGGTCTGCGCGCGTGCGCGGAAAAGGGCTTTTACGAGAGCATGGCTTCCCTCGGCGCGGACGCGATCTGCCTGCAGGAGATCAAGCTCAAGCCCGAGCAGTTCACAAACAAAATGGACGGCTACGAAGCGTATCTGAACAGCGCCGAAAAGCCCGGCTATTCCGGAACGGCGGTGTTTTGCAAAGTAAAGCCGCTGAGCGTGAAGTACGGCATAGGCATAGGCGAGCACGACCACGAGGGGCGCGTGATCACCTGCGAATACCCCGGCTTCTTCCTCGTGTGCTGCTATACGCCCAACTCCCAGGACGGGCTCAAGCGCCTGGACTATCGAATGAAATGGGAGGACGACTTCCGCGCCTACCTTACGGAGCTCGACAAAACCAAGCCCGTGATCCTGTGCGGAGACCTGAACGTCGCCCACAACGAGATCGACCTGAAAAACCCGGACACGAACCACATGAACGCGGGCTTTACCGATCAGGAGCGCGAAAAGATGACGCTGCTTTTGCAAAGCGGCTTTACGGACAGCTTCCGCAGCCTCTATCCGGACAAGACCGGCGCCTACTCTTGGTGGAGCTACCGCATGCGGGCGAGGGAAAGGAACGCAGGCTGGCGCATCGACTACTTCATCGTATCGGACAGGCTGAGGCCGAAGATCAAAGACGCGAAGATCCATTCGGACATCTACGGCTCGGACCACTGCCCCGTATCGCTCGAAATCGACGAAAACTGACGCGCCTGACCCGGATAGGCGCAAGAAAGGAAACACAGCAATGAAACAGCCCAAAACCGAGACAAAGCAGGTCCACATCGACAGCGCGCTGCCCATCTTCGCGGCGGCGGGCGTCTTCCTGCTGGGGTCTTTGATCTTTCCGGTATATAACCTGTGGGGCATCCTCGTAAGCGGCGGCCTGGCCGCGGCGACCTTCGCCGCCCTCAAACTCAAGGTCTTTAAGGGCAGGGAAGCGTCCGTTACGCACGAATACTATACCGGCGACAAGCAGCTGGACGCGCAGATCAAATACGGCTTTGAGACGATCGAGCGCTTCCGCCTGATCGCGCAGAAGGAGGGCGACGGCGAAACGGCTGCCTCCCTTACCCGCATCGCCGACGCCGCCGAGGGCATCGTGGACGACGTGATCACCGACCCGCAGGACAGGGGAGACGCGTCCACGTTCTTCAGCTACTATCTGCCCACGATCGACAAGCTGATGTATTACTACGAGCAGTTTTCCAAAAACGCGCACGGCGAGAACGCGGCCTACAGCAAGGCGCGCATCGAAAGCTGCCTGGGCATGGTCGCGGGCGCGTACGAAAAGTTTCTGGACAAGCTCTACCGAAACGACGCTGCCGAGATCAAAACCAGCATCGAGGTGCTCAAGATCATGCTGCGCAGCGAAGGCCTCGCCAGCAAGGAAGACACGAAGACCCAGATCAAAAAACCCGATATGTCCGCCTACTCTGCGTCTGAAATGGACGCCGATATAGAGAACATCAGCAAGAGCCTGCAAAGCGAAGCCGACATGGAGCTTAAGCAGGTCGCCGCCGGATCAGCTCATTAAAACGAAGAAGGAGAGAGAGCCATGAGCGAAAACCAGTTCACCGCCACCGCCACTGCCGTCATCCCCGAGTTTGAGGAAGCCCTCAAAAAGATCGACGTGGAGATCGACACCAATCAGGACCCCGAGAAGCAGGAGAAGGAACGCAAGGCCATCTACGACGCCATCCGCGACGTGGAGAAGACCGACATCAAGGAGACCGCCGACGTGTTCGCCTTCGGCAGCGAGATCCAGGGCGACCTGAGCCATTTCTCCGATACGGCGCTTGCCAAGGTCAAGGCCAAGGACCTGGGCGAGGTGGGCGACATGATCAGCAACCTCGTCGTTCAGCTCAAGGGCTTCACCGTGGACGAAAAGCAAAAGAAGGGCTTCTTCAGCTGGTTCAAGAAAAAGGTCAACCGCATCGAGCTGCTCAAGACCCGCTACGACGCCGCCGCCACCAACGTGGACGAGATCGTAAAGGCCCTCAACTCCCATAAGGTCACGCTGCTCAACGACGTCGTGCTTCTGGACGAGCTCTACGACGAGAACCTCAAGTACTTCAAGACCCTGACCGTCTACATCGGCATGGGCAAGCAGAAGCTGGAGGAGTTCCGCAAGACCGAAGTCGCCGAGGCCGTCGCGCTCGCGCAGCGCACGAACCTGCCCGAGGACGCGCAGGCCGCAAAAGATTTGAACGACAAGGCCGACCGCTTCGAAAAGAAGCTCTACGACCTGGAGCTGACCCGCAACATCTCCATCCAGATGGCGCCGCAGATCAGGCTGCTCCAGTCCTCCGACACCGTGATGGTCGAAAAGATCCAGTCCACCATCGTCAACACCATCCCCGTATGGAAGAGCCAGATGGTCATGGCGCTGGGCATCGAGCACAGCCAGCAGGCGATGGAGGCGCAGCAGGCGGTCACGAACCTGACCAACGAGCTGCTCAAGAAGAACGCCGAGAGCCTGCACATGGCGACCGTCGAGACCGCCAAGGCGGCCGAGCGCGGCATCATCGACATCGAGACGCTGACCTACACCAACCAAAAGCTCATCGACACGATGGACGAGGTGCTCCGCATCCAGAACGAGGGCAGGGAAAAGCGCCGCGAGGCCGAGCAGACCCTCAGGAACATTGAGCAGGAGCTCAAGGCCAAGCTGCTCGAGTTCAAGGGCTGACGGAAAAGGGATCGCCGATCCGTTTCGGCGGGGAATGCGCTTGGAGGGGCCTCGGCCCCTCCAAACCGCCCCGGCGTTCGGACCTCCGGGCGGACCCGGGCCGCTCTATCAAAATAAACCGACTTTCAGCCTTGAAATAAAGCCGAAGCCAAACGACCGCAAAAGGAAGGTACGCCATGAGCCAGACCGCAGTGCAAAAGCAGGAAGAGAAGCTGCTCAAAAAAGCCGAGGAGAAGGAGCTGATCCGGGAGGTCTATGCCGCCGAGGGCCGCAAAAGGCCGCCGATTCAGGAAAACCGCTCTCTGGCCAAGGCGGTTTTGGCGGGCGTTTTGGCGCTTTGCATACTGGTGATCGGCCCGATCAAATTGAGCGTAAGGCGAAACAGCGCGCTCAAGAGCTTTAAGCAAAGCACCGAGAGCGCCTACGACAACAGCGTCTATAAGCAGATCAGGAGCGCTGCCGCCGAATGCAGAAGCATGCTGAGCGAGATCATGCAAAACGAAGACGCCTACACGAAGGAAAAGACCGACGCGCTTTCGGCCGTGCTCGACAGAATCGACGCGGAAAGCGACGAAAACAAGCTGTACGAGCTGTACAGCCAGATGCTTTCGCAGTCGACCGGGGTCTACAACGAATATGCACGGGCGATGGGCTCTCAGGCCTCGGGCAGCGTCTACAGGCGCTACAACGACGGCATACAAAGAAGCGTCGATTCGATCAACGACAGCGCCTACTGGAAGGACGCCGCCTCCTACAACAACGCGCGCAGCGGTTTCCCCGCGAGCCTGTGGGGAGGCCTGTACGGAATCGATTACATACCGGACAAGACCGGCAAATGACAGCCGGCCCAAACGGTTCAGACGATAGATTTTAACCTGTTCCATAAATAGGACGGAGGAGACCCATGATCGTACTTCCCAACGGCTGGTTCGTGAAGCTCCTTGCGCTGATCGTGGCGGCAAGTCTGCTTGCGGGCGGCTTGAGTCCCACCGAAAAAGCGCCGGACGAAGACGAAAACCTTTTTTACGTGCAGGACGCCGCGCACGTTCTGAAAACGGACGCCGTACTCGAGATATTGGCAAACGGCGCGGCGCTCTGTGACAGCTGCGGGTCTCAAATCGTCGTGGTGACGACGAGGGACTTAAAAGGCTTAAGCTGCAGGGACTACGCCGTTCAGCTTTTCAACGAGCTGGGCGTAGGCGACAAGGATAAAAACAACGGCTTTCTGCTTTTGATGTACATCGCGGACACAAACGCGCAATGCGATTATTTTCTTGCGACCGGAACTGGCGCAGAGGAATTCGTCAGCAATTCCTTGGCGGACGAGCTTCTGTATACGTACCTGGAGCCGGACTTTGCCCTGGACGACTATTCCGCCGGGACGCGAAAGCTCTACAGGGCGCTTTTTGAGACGGTACGAAACCGGTACGGCCTCAACCTGGCCTTCGTGGACGCGGAAGCGATCTTGCGCGGATCTACGGTTCCGGACAGGGACTCTTAAAGAATATTCATTTGATTTTTACCGGGAAAGGCGGGTTTGAAGCGTGAAAAAACTGCTTTGCGTACTGGAGGCCGCGCTGCTGGTGCTTTTGCTTTGCTCCTGCGGCAGCGACCTGATCAAGGCCACGAGCGATTTTTATTACAACGACGCCGCAAACGTCTTAAGCGACGAAACGGAGGACGTCATCTACAACAACAGCGAGCGGCTGGACAAGGCCTGCGGATCTCAGATCGTCGTTGTCACGACGCGCGATCTGGACGGGATGAGCTGCCGCGACTTCGCCGTCAAGCTCTTCAACCAGTGGAAGGTGGGCGACAAGGACAAGGACAACGGCCTTCTGCTTTTGCTCTACATCGCATCCACCGACGAGGACAGCAACTACTACCTTGCGACCGGCTCGGGCGCGACGGACATCATCGGCAACAGCCTGGCGGGCGAACTGCTGGACGAATACCTTGAGCCCTACTTCGCAGTGCGCAACTTCGACACCGGCGTACAGGCGGTCTACGAACAGCTGTTCAATATCGTGAACAGCTACTACAATACGGGTCTTGCGTTCCGCGGCGCGTCCGGCGCGGTCTACAGCGGCGCGTCCGGTTCGCGCTATTCGGCCGTCACCGGAGGCGGCGGCTCCTCCGAAGGGGGTTCCGGCTTTATGAGCGTATTTCTGTTCATCGTCGTGATCGTCGCGGTCATACTGATCGTTTCGGCGGCGGGCTCCAGAAGGCGCAGGGGCGCCGTGAGGGTCGTGCCGACCGTCGTCTATCGCCGCACGCCGCCGCCCCCGCCGCGCCCCGCACCCGTGGGCAGAAGGAGGACGGTCATCGTGCCTTCGCGCCCGGCGAGCACGTCCGGCCTGTTCCGTTCGAGCGGCGCGGGCTCCCTTTTCGGCGGAAGCGGCAGGTCGTCCTTCTCTTCGGGAAGCAGCAGGTCGTCCTTCTCCTCCGGAAGCTCAAGGTCTTCCTTCTCTTCCGGATCGTCGAGGTCGTCCGGCTCGTCCAGAAGCAGCCATTCCGGCGGCGGCGGGCGTTCTTCGGGCGGCGGCGCGGGCCGCAGATAATACGAACGGGAGGCAGATACCATGATACGCGAATCGGCCATGTACAGGATCCGGGAAGGGCAAAAGAACACGCTCATCAACGTGCTTTGGAGCGGCAGCCGCTACGTGGATGAGAAATGCGCGTCCCTCGGCATACAGAACGCCTCCGCGTGGAGCGTGGGCGAATACCTGTATCTCTACGCGGAGCACGAGGGCGAGAAGGGGCTTAATGCCCTGATCGGCGCCTTCGATTACGAACTCGGCCTCTACGCCGAAAAGATCGCTTCGCCGGACGAGATGCAATTGATGTATCACGACATCGGCGTCGTGCGCGCGGACAAGAGCCTCATCCGCCGCCGCGTGTTCGCGACGGTTCTCAAGGACGGCTGCGCAGCGGAATACAAGGCCCGCCACCAAAAGCTGATCGACGCACGGGGCGATAAAATCTCCGACGGCCCCGAGACCAACTTCACCATCCGCTGCGCCCGGGAAAAGTACATCTTCGGCTACTGCGAGCTGGTGAAGAGCTACGACCACGAAATGACGCCCGAGGAAAAGCAGGCCACCGTCGCCTGGGAAACGCGCCAGCTCGAAATCATGGACTGGCTGACCGACGATGTGGACTGGATTACGGGCGAAAAGCACGAAAAAATGCAGCTGCTCTACCTGCAGAGGGGTTATTGAGCAAAGTATCCAAAGCAGCTTTCAGGAGGCTTCAGCCATGTCACAGGTCATCGATCTGTTCAGAAAATATATCGGCATCCCGTCCGCTTCGAAGGACGGGAGTTTTTCCAAACCCAGCACCCCGGAGCAGCTGACGATGGCGCTTGCCCTCGAAAAGGACATGCGGTCGCTGGGCATAAGCGACGTGTTCAACCAGGGAGACGGCTACGTGTACGGGCGCGTGCCCGCAAACGCCGAGGGGCAGCCGAAGATCGGCCTGATCGCCCATCTGGACGTGGTGGACAACGAGCCCTGCGCGCCGATGAACGAGCGTGTCATCCGCTATGAAGGCGGCGTCGTCGACGTGGGAAACGGCATAACGCTGGACCCCGCGCTCTATCCTTACCTTGAAAACTGGAAGGGAAAAGAACTGATCGTAACGGACGGAACGACCATTCTGGGCGCGGACGACAAGGCGGGCGTCGCCGAGATCATGGCGCTTTCTTCGCGGCTGATCGGCGACGATACCATAAAGCACGGCGACGTGATGATCTGCTTTACGCCGGACGAAGAGATCGGCGGCAGCGCCGCGGACATGGATTTGAAGCGCTTCGGCGCAGACTGGGCCTACACCGTGGACGGCGGCGCGCTGGGCGGCGTGGAATATGAAAACTTCAACGCCGCGAGCGCGCGCGTGCGCTTTACGGGCGTGAGCATCCACCCGGGCTCCGCGAAGGGGCGCATGAAGAACGCGAGCCTCATGGCCGCGGAGTTTATCTCCCTTCTGCCCGCGGCCGAGACGCCCGCGCACACCGAGGGGCGCGAGGGCTTCTACCACCTGGTCGAAATGAGCGGAACGCCCGAACAGGCGTCCCTTGCCTACATCCTGAGGGATCACGACGCGGAAAAGCTCGGGGCGAAAAAGGCCTTTCTGCACACTTGCGCCGGGTTCATACGGCAAAAATACGGCCCCGAATGCTGCGAGGTGAGCATAAAAGACGGCTACCGCAACATGATCGAGGTCATGAAGGACAACATGCAGGTCGTTTCCCGCGCGCTGGCGGCGTTCGAGAAGTGCGGCGTAAAGCCGTTCTCCGCGCCCGTCAGGGGCGGAACGGACGGCGCGAGCCTGTCCTTCCGCGGGCTGCCCTGCCCCAACCTTTCCACCGGCAGCATCAACCACCACGGCCGGGGCGAGATCGCCTGCGTGCAGGACATGGAAAAGATGGTGGACGTGCTGACCGAGCTGGTGAGGGCAAGGTAGATGAAGCGTTTTTGCGCGCTGTGCGTCCTTCTTTGCGCGCTGCTGAGCTCTTCGGGCGCCTTGGCGCAGGTCGCCGCCGGCGGAAACCACGCGCTGTATGTGGACGGAAACGGTGCCGTGTGGGCCTGGGGCGCAAACCACAGGCGGGAGACGCTGCCTGAAAACGAAGCGCTCCTGATCGCAACGCCCGCAAAGGTCTTCGAGGGCGCGGTGCAGGTCGCCTGTGGAAGGCAGTTTTCCCTTGCCTTGGATGCGCAGGGGGAAGCGTGGCTTTGGGGAAACGGCCTAAGCGAAAAGCAAAGCCTCTCCAAAGACACGGTGAAGATCGCCGCCTGCGAAAGCAGCTACGCGCTTCTGAAATCGGACGGGAGCGTACTGTACTTCGACGGGCAGGCGGAAAGAAGCTTCGATCTGAACGCCACGGACGTCGCCTGCGGCGCGGATTTTCTGCTCCTGGTTTCGGACGGCAGCGCATACTTTTACGGTGATCCCATTTATATCGGTCAAAAGGACGACACGCAAGCGCCTGTTATCCTCCTTTCCGGCGCAAAAAGCGTGTTCGCCGCCTGCCAGACGGGCATGATCCTCGGCGCGGACGGACGTCTGTACGTCTTCGGCGCCTCCGGCGCGGAGGGGCGGCTGGGCCTCGATACGACGCAGTGGATCGCTTCCCCGACGGCAAACGGCCTTGAAAACGTGCTATTGGGCGCGCCGGGGCTGAGCGCGGGCGGCGCGATCGGCGAAGACGGCACGCTGTACCTTTGGGGCACGCTGTATTCGCTTCTGTCCGTGTTCGGCGAGGACGGGCTTCCCTACGTTTCGAGCGCCGAGGACGCGCTGATCCGCTACGGCAAAACGCCCATTCCGGTCTATGAAAACGCCGTGAGCTGCGCGCTGGGCGATGCGTTCATCGTGCTGGAGCTTGCGGGCGGAACGGTGCTCACCTGGGGCACGAACGACTGGGGCCAGGCCGGAGACGGCAGCAGCACCCTCTTTACTTACGCGGAGGACGACGGGGACGGCGAATTCCTGATCGAAGACAACCGCCAAATGATCTTCCCGGCCTATCCGCGGTTCCTGCCGCAGGGAGAATGAAGCGGGAAGCCAACTGGCCGATTGAAATTATAAACGCATGGAGGCCGGGTATATGAAAAAGCTGCTTGCAATGATCCTGATCCTGACGCTGATTCTATCGATTACCGTTTTCCACGGAGCGGGCGCCCGGGCAGCCGATGCGGGATATAAGATCGGCTCGGTCGTCACTTTCGGTTCTTACGAGCAGGACGGCGACAAAGCAAACGGCAGGGAGCCTGTCGAGTGGATCGTCGTCGACAAGCGGGGCGACGGCAGCCTGGTTTTGATCAGCAGATACGCGCTGGACGCAAAGCCGTACAACGAGGAATTCACCGTCGTGACCTGGGAAAATTGTACGCTGCGAAAGTGGCTCAATGAGGAATTCTACACTTCGGCCTTCAGCGCGCGGGAGCAGAGCCTGATCGTCCCCGTAATGCTTCAAAACGAAGACAACCCGTATTACGGTACGGACGGCGGAAACGACACGACCGATAAAGTGTGGCTGCTCAGCATAAACGAAGCGACCGATTACTTCGGGAACGATAAGGTCTTCAGTTACTTTACCGACGACGAGTCGCGCCTGTGCGGGCCGACAGTGTATGCCGCCCGGGCGCAGACGGTCAGGCAGGGCGGAGACTATGTGTTTGAACCAGCAAGCCCCTGCGTTTGGTGGCTTCGTTCCCCGGGCGACTATGCCGGATGCGCGTCCTACGTCCTTTACGACGGGTTCGTCATCTTTGTAGGATGCGACGTGGATGACGTGGGCGACGATTTAGGCAGCGCAGACTGCTTTGTGCGTCCGGCTGTGGTCGTCCGCGTCTCATAAAGGCCTACACGTTATTTTATACGTTTTTTCTGACTTTTCCGAGACTGCTTTGAACCGAAACAAATTTGCCGCGGCATCTTTCTTTTTCGTTTATCTTGCGGTATAATCCCTTTAGCCAAAACATAAAAACAGGAGGCTGTCTATGAAAAAAGCATGGATCTTTCAGGGTGGCTGGGACGGACACGAGCCCAAGCTCACCAGCAAACGCTTTGCGGCAATGCTCGAAAAGCACGGCTACGAGGTCACCATTCACGATTCGCTTGCGCCCGCGGAAAACCTGGACGCGCTGATGGAGCTTGATCTGATCATCGCCTGCTGGACGATGGGCCAGATCAGCTGGGATCAGTGCAAAAACATCTGCAAGGCCGTGGGCAGCGGCGTGGGGCTTGCGGGCTGTCACGGCGGCATGTGCGACAGCTTCCGTGAAAACACCGAATGGCAGTTCATGACCGGCGGCCAGTGGGTCTCCCATCCCGGCGGAGACGGCATCAACTACACGGTCAACATCTGCCACGGCTCGAGCCCCATCGTCGAAGGGCTGGAGGATTTCCCGGTGTGCAGCGAGCATTACTATCTGCACGTCGATCCCTCCATCGAGGTGCTGGCAACGACGCGCTTCCCGCTGGTGCACTACTACCACATTTCCAACAAGCCCGTGGACATGCCGGTCGCCTGGACGAAGTTCTGGGGCAACGGCAGGGTGTTCTACACCTCGCTTGGCCACCACGACGACGTGTTCGACAAGTCCCCCAACGCGGCGATCCTGATGGAGCGCGGCCTCGTGTGGGCGGGCGAGGGCAAGCAGTACGCGATCGACCACGGCCTCACCACCGAGCGGTTCGAAAACACGGCCAAGATGTATTGATGGAGGCGTTCAGATGAAACCCGTAAACGTTGCAATGATCGGCGTGGGCTGCATAAGCGGCATCTACCTGGAAAACATCACCAAGGTCTTTAAGGACATAAAGCTCGTCGGCGTATGCGACCTGGTGCGCGAAAGGGCCGAAAACGCCCAGAAGAAGTACGACGTGCCGAAGCTCTACGAGACGATGTACGACGCCTTCAACGATCCGGAGGTCGAGCTTGTGCTAAACTTAACGCGCCCCTACGAGCACTTCGAGGTCAGCAAGGCGGCGCTCGAGGCGGGCAAGCACGTCTACAGCGAAAAGCCGCTGGGCGCTTCGCTGGAGGAGGGCAAGGCACTGGTCGCGCTGGCCGAGGAAAAGGGCCTCATGCTGGGCGGCGCGCCGGATACCTTCATGGGCGCGGGCATACAGACCTGCCGCCGCCTGATCGACGACGGCTTCATCGGCGACGTCGTGGGCAGCGCGGCCTTCATGATCTGCCACGGCCACGAGACCTGGCATCCCGATCCGGATTTCTATTATCAGTACGGCGGCGGCCCGATGTTCGACATGGGCCCATACTACCTGACCGCGCTGATCAACCTGTGCGGCGGCATCCATTCGGTCATGAGCGCAAGCAAAAAGAGCTTCGACAAGCGCCTGATCACCTCCCAGCCCTTCGCGGGCACCGAGATCGACGTCAACGTGAACACCTACGTCGCCGGCACGATCAAGTACGATTCCGGCGCCGTCGGCACGCTCTTTACGACCTTCGACGTCTATTACCCCTATCAGGCGAGGTTCGAGGTGTACGGGACGCGCGGCACGCTCTTCGTGCCTGATCCCAACGGCTTCGGCGGCCCCGTAAAGCTGTTCCGCCCCGAGGACGGCGAGGTGCGCGAAGTGCCGCTGATGTACGACTACAAAGAAAACAGCCGCGCGCTGGGCCTGGACGACATGGCTGTGGCCATCCGCACAGGCCGCGAAGCCAGGGCGGACTACAGGCAGACCTTCCATGTGCTGGACGCGATGACCGGCTTCGAGCGCAGTGCCCAGAGCGGCAGATGGGTCAGAATGAGCACCAAATACAAGCGCCATAAGCCCATGGTGAAGGCGGAGCTTAAGGGAAAGCTGGACGAATAAAAAGGGGCTGTTTCACAGCCCTTCGAATGAAATGAATCGGGGATTCATTTCATTCGGTCAGGTTTTCTGCTGTGGTAAGCGGGTTTTGTACAAACGATATATAACCGATACTTATCCAACAGGATAGCAGTTTTTGCTGAAAAATCTGCGGATTTTTCCGGGCGCAAGGCGCGCTGCTTCAAATCTTTGATTTGAACCAGTGCGTCCCGCCACAGGCGGGATCGATTTGCCAAAGGCAAATCGACCTCAAACTGAGCGGAAAGGATTTTTACTCCCGCGGGGCAAGCTCCGCTTCGTAAAAATCCATCCTCGAACCGGCAAAGCCGGTCCTGCAGATTGAAGTTGGAGGGGCTGTGGCCCCTCCAAACCTCCCTCGGGCTTTTGTGTTCGTGCAACACCCCTCTGTCCATTCAAAGATCCTGAAAGGAGGAATGCGCGTGAGCGGCTACAAACCGCCATTTCACATGACGGATAAAATGACGTCGCTGACTGCGGACATCTGCGAATTGGCCGGCAGGATGAGCGTTTTGCAGCCGGGCACTTTCAGCCCCCGCCTGCGGCGCATAAACCGCATCCGCACGATCCATTCCTCCCTTGCGATCGAACAGAACACCCTCGCGCTTTCGCAGGTAACGGCGATTTTGGACGGCAAGCGCGTTCTTGGCAGCCCAGACGAGATCAGAGAGGTGCAAAACGCCTATGCGGCCTATGAAATGCTGCCGCGCCTCGACCCGCTCAATGTGGACGATCTTCTGAAAGCCCATGCGCTCATGATGGACGCTCTCACGGCGGACAGCGGCGCTTTCCGCTCGGGCGCAGTGGGCGTCTTCGACGGAAACAGGCTGATCCACATGGCCCCGCCGGCTTCGTTCGTGCCCGGGCAGATACACGATCTGCTTTCCTGGTATCGGGATTCCCGGCTGCATCCGCTGATCAAAAGCGCCGTGTTTCACTATGAATTCGAATTCATCCATCCCTTCTCGGACGGCAACGGGCGCATGGGGCGGATGTGGCACAGTTTGCTTTTGAGCAAGTGGAAGGAACTCTTCCTGTGGCTGCCGGTGGAGGAACTGATCCGCTCCCATCAGCAGGAATACTACGCGGCCCTTCGCGCGGCGGACGCGCAAGCGGACAGTTCGGGCTTTGCGGAATTGATGCTGGAAATCATACTGGCCGCGCTGGAAGGACTTGCGCGCGAAGTGCTTTTGACCGACCAAGTTACCGACCAAGTTACCGACCAAGTTGAAGCGCCGGAGGAAAGGCTGCTGAGCGCGCTTGGCGAAGACACGCTTTCTGCTCGCGAGCTGATGGCGCGTCTGGGCCTTTCGCACAGGCAGACTTTCCGTAAAAACTACCTCGACCCGGCGCTGGAACGCGGCCTGATCGAACGCACGGTTCCCGATAAACCCAACAGCAAAAATCAGAAGTACAGAAAAATCAGATCAAAGCCCTGACGCCGGAAAGACGCGGCGGCAGGCTTTTCATATTTTACAAACTTTTAATACAAAAATTGTCTCGTTTTTTGTCTCCCGATTGTCTTTATATACAGAGCAGAAAAAAACGATCCCGCGCGTACGGAAATCGGGCGGCGCGGGGCGCGGAAAGGATTTCATGAGCAGCGAGCGCGAAGACGGGCTGTTTCTCGACGAACTGTACGACAAATATGCCTCCGTCATGTTCAGAACGGCCCTGCGCTTCGGCGTAAGCGAGGCCGCGGCCGAGGACATCGTGTCCGACGGCATGCTTTCGCTCATGAAAAACGTGTCCACGCTCAGGAAGCTGGACGGCAAAAAGCTTTCCGCCTATATCGTTACTGCGGTGCGCCGCGCCGCCATCAACCGCATAAGCCGCGACACGCTGCGCCGCGACAGGGAAAAGAGGGCCGCGCTCTCAAGCCTGTACAGAGCGGACGAGGCGACCGACCCGTACGACGCCGGGGCGGGGGACGAGCTGGACAAGGTCGTCGAGATCATTGAGCGCCTGCCGCCCCGCGAAAGGGCTTGCATAAAGCTAAAATACCTGCTGGACAAAAGCAGCGCGCAGATCGCGCTGGAGACCGACCTGAGCCCCGGGAGCGTGCGCAAATACATAAGCCGGGCGCTCAAACGCATACGAAAAGAACTGGAAGAAAGCGGGGTGTGAAACGGTGAGCCGAAACAAAGACAGTCTCGGGGAAAGACAGCTCGAAGCGCTCATACGCCGCGCCCTGAAGCGCGAGGAGGCGCGCCGCAGGGAAGAGACCGCCCCGGAAGGCGGCTTCGAACCCACGCGCAGGCAAAAGCAGCGCGCCTATAAGCTGTACGCGGAAAAGCTCAGAGCCGAGCGCGAAGAAACCGATTATGCGCAAAAGCGACCCGTAAGCGGCCTTTTCCGCCTCACGGCGGCGCTCGCGGTCACGGCCGCGCTCGCGCTTCTGACCGCGCTTTGCCTGCCGACGATCAAAACCCTGTTAAACGGCGGACGGGAGGACACGACCGCGGACGCCGCCTTCGGCGTTGCCACCGCACAGCCCGTCGACGGCGCGCCGGGCGAGCAGGGCGGGGACGTGCAAGAGGAAGAAGAGACCCCGGAGGAAGGCGAAGGATCGGACGGAAAACAACACACGCGCCCCTCTCCGAAAATCGTCTCCGTCACGGGAAAGCCCGCGTCTTCGACGCCCACAGTCACGCCTGCCGCGACGCCTGCGATCACGCCGACCGTGACCCCGACGGTCGCGCCGACTGCGACCCCAACGGTCACGCCGACCGCGACCCCAACGGTCACGCCTACAGCGACGCCCACGGTCACGCCGACTGCGACCCCGACAGTCACGCCGACCGCGACGCCTACGCCCACGCCGGCCGCGACTCCCACGGCCGCGCCGACCGCGACGCCCACGGCCACCCCGACGCCCGCGCCGTTCTTCCTGATCGAAAACCGCCAGTATTTTACATTGATCGAGCTTTATCTCCGGCAGGGGAATTATGCGACGATAAATAACCGCATTTACCAAAGATACGTCACCGAGGGCGAAAAGGCGGTGGTTTACCTGCGCGATGAGGATCTGAGCCGCGAAGGTATGTTTCAGATCAGCGCGTCTTTCAGAGGGCATATGTGGACAAAGCCGCAATACGCTACGCTGTATTCGAACTGGCCTGACGTCGATTTAAGCGAACTTACGGGCCGCAAGCTCGTGATCTATGAGGACGAGAACAAGAAACCGGCCTGCAGGATCGAGGAATTGACGGACGAAGAAAGAGCGCAGTACGCAGTCCCTGCGGCAAAGCCCACGGCTTCGCCGACGCCTCCCGTGGACGGCACGATCCCGGAAAACTGCTTCCGGCTGCGCTATACCGCGACGAACGGGTATTACAGCCTCGCCGAACTGTACCTCTGGCAGGACGGATATGCTTCGGGCACGAACCGTTTGAGTGCCTTTTTGAGCTACGGCAGCGAAACGTTTATCGCGCTCACGCAGGAGGACCTCGAAAGGGGCGGAACGTTTACGGTAAGGGCCTGCTTCGTCCGGAAAAACAATTACAGGGGCGGGCATCCGGACATCCCGGCCACGAGCATCTCGGACACGTATTCCATAGAGCTCGAAGCGCTGATCGGCCGCACGCTGGTCATCAAAAACGGGAAGGACAGCGACAGCGTCATTTTTGAAATAGAATAGCGGAAAAAGGAGGAATTTGAATGAGAAAATGGACGATCTTCTGGCTGATCGCGGCGCTTTTGTGCCCGTGCGCGGCGCTGGCGGCGGGCTTCACCTCGGACGCGCAGGCGATCAACGCGGCCTGCCAAAGCGTGGTGAAGCTGGACGCCTACGACGAAGAGGACAGGCTGATCGCAAGCGGCAGCGGCTTTGCGGCCTTCGACGCAGGCTGCCTCGTGACGGACTGCCGGCTGCTGGCAGGCGCGGCGCGCCTTCAGGCGACCGACGATACCGGGACGGTCTACGCCCTGAAAAGCGCGCTGTGCACGGACGAAGCCGTCGGCGCTGCGATACTGCTGTTCGACGGGGAGACGGCGCTGACGCCGCTCAGGCTCAGCGAAGAAAAGACCGTCTACCGCGGCTCGCCCGTGGCGGCGATCTGCTCTCCCAAGGGCTATGCCAACAACGTCTCCACGGGCAACGTGAGCGCCGTGACGACCGACGAAAACGGCTTAACACGCATCCGCTTCAACGCGCCCGTGTCCGCGGGCGGCGCCGGCGGCGCGCTGATGAACGACGAGGGAGAAGTGATCGGCATGATCGGCGATCCCGCGCCGGGCGCGCAGAACGCCAACACCGCCGTGAGCATAGCGCACGTTATCGGACTGTATGAAGCGCACAAAGGCGACGAGCCGATCCCGCTTTCCGCCGCGGCGGCAGGCGGGGCGGCGCAAACGCAGGCGCGCGAGTTCACGCTCAAAAATTCGGCGGGCTTTGCGATGAGCGAGGTCTACCTCTATCCCGACGGCGCGGCCGCCTGGGGCGACGCCCGCAACACTTCCGGCTGGGTCCAGCGGGAGGCGAGCCTGACCGTCGTCCTCAGCGACGAGGAGCTTTCGGCCCGCACGACCTGGACGTTCAACTTCTGCTTTTACTATAACGGCTGGCCGTGTTACTTCGAATACACCGGCCTGCGCCTCAAAGACATCCTCGGCCGCACGCTCGTGGTCACGATGACGCCGGGCAAGGTGATCGAAATCACGATCGAGTAAAGCCTTCCCCTCCGGGGAAGGTGGCTCGCCGCGGGCGAGACGGATGAAGTCGCCCCCGCACCCCACCGCGCAGATCCCAAAGAACACAACAATCCATAATCCGCAAAAAAAAGGAGGAACACGATCCATGAAACGTATCCTTTCGGCGCTGCTGGTGCTCATGCTGGCATTCGCCGCGCCCGCCGCGCTTTCCGGGCAGCCCTTCGCCCGCGATTACGCGGCCATGAATGAGGCCGCCGCGAGCGCGCTGATCCTGACTGCCTACGACAAGGACGGAAACGAAACCGTCACCTGCAGCGGCTTCATCGCCTTTGACGACAGCCACGCCGTCACGACCTGGGCGGCGGTCAGTCAGGCAGCGTCCCTCAAAGTCGTGGCCGACGACGGAACGGACCTCGGAGAAACGAAGGTGCTCGGCTGCGATTCGGACTGCAACCTCGCCATCCTTGCCTTCGGCGAGCCCACGGGCCTTCAGCCGCTTGCGTTCAACGAAAGCGGCGAAGTGCGCAGGGGCGCGTCCTGCGTCAGCATCGGCGCGCAGGACGGCGTGAACGCGATCAACACCGGCAACATTTCAAACAGCTTCAGCGCGGAGGGGCTGGACCTGATCCAGTTCACCGCGCCCGTCGCGGAAGGCGTTTCGGGCAGCGCGCTGCTGAACGAAAACGGCCTGGTCGCGGGCGTCACGATGTTCGGCCTGAGCGGCGAGATCGGCTACACCGTGGTGCAAAACATGAACTTTGCCCTGAGCGTCCGCCACGTCACGGAGCTCTGGGACTACTGCAGGGACGACGAGCCGGTGGAATTGAGTAACTGGGGCATAACCGATATCGGTGTGCACAGCGATGAAGTCTCCGACCTCGTAAAGTCGCGGGAAGTCACGCTCGTGAACGACAGCGGGTACAGCGTGACGGATTTCAGGGTCAACGTCGGACGTTCCTCTGTCACACTGGGAGGCTGGTTCAAAAACGGCGAAACCGCTACGCTCGACCTTGCGAAGCTCGGCGACGACCCTGAAACAGTTGTCGAAGTGATATTCTATATGCGGGTTTCCGGTCGCAGCGAGCAGTTCAACGTAATGACCACGCTGGGCGAATTGTGGGAGCAAACCTACAGCATCGAAGCGCACAGCGGCTACGGTGTGAAACCTGACTTCGTGCGCAGGGAAGCCGAAAACGCGCCTTCTTCCGAGCGCCGCCACATTAAAGAAGCGGTGCAGACAGAAGAATCGTTCACGATCCCCGAAACCATCGAGCGCGAGCACAATCTCGAAAAAAACACCTGTATCATCATAAACGACACGAAGTTTGCCATTACGTACATCACGATGTCTGCCGAAGGCGTCTACGTAAGCCTGCTTTCGGAGCGCGTTGAACCCGGCGAATTTGCCGTTGTGGAACTGCCGGAGCGTTTTGTGAACAATGGCGGCAAGCTTCGCTGGAAATTCAGAGTGGGTTTCGATTCCTCCGCTTACGGTTCCTGGTCGGCCTGGCTGGACATGGATACAAAAAACGAGAACGAGTTGTGCGGGCAAATTCTGCACGCCGAATACGATGAAAAAACCAGACAATTCAGCTTCGCAGCTCATCCGTCAAAAGGAGGCGACATAGAATGAAACGACTGATTTCGACATTGCTTGTTCTGACGGTTTTGTTTTCCTGTTCCGCATTCGCGGCGGGCTATTCCCTCGATCCGGACGCCATCAACGAAAGCGCGCAGTCGGTCATGCTGCTGGCAGTATACAACATCGCAGACCGGCTCATCGGCACGGGCAGCGGCTTTGTGGCGTTCTCGGACGAATACCTGATCACCAACTGTCACGTGATCCGGGACGCGGACGTGATCGTAGCTTACACGGACAGCGGAGAAACACGCATGATCAACCGTGTATTATGCGCCGACGAGGGATACGACATCGCCATACTGCTCTTTGACGAGGCGTCAGGCGTAAACCCGCTCGAACTGTACGAAGGGGAAACCGTGCGCGGGGAGAGCGTCGTGGCCATCGGAAGTCCCATCGGCTTTAAGAACACCGTCTCGATCGGAAATCTCTCCTCCGCCGGAGAAGACGAAAAGAGCGGGTACTTACAGTTCACTGCGCCGATTTCCTCCGGCTCCAGCGGCGGCGCACTGCTGAACGACGACGGTTTGGTCATCGGCATTACCAGCGCCACGCGCGCGGGCGAGGACACGCAGAACATGAATTTCGCGGTGAGCATCAAGCACGCCGTCGAACTGTACAATGCCCACAGCGCGGATGAGGCCGTGGATCTCAAAAACTGGCGGGACGTAAATTACGGCGAAAAACGCAAGCAGGAGAGGACCGTTCCCGACGCCCGCGAATTCACGATGCGAAACTATGCTGGCTTCTCCATCAGCGAGATCTACCTCTATCCCGAGGGTTCCTCCAACTGGGGCAAGGTCAAGAACACGAGCGGCTGGCTGTACAAAAACGAAAGCATGGTCATCAGGGTGACCGACGAGGAGGCCGCGGCCGATACGCTGTACAACCTGAACTTCTGCTTCTACTACAACAAGTACCCGTGCTACATGCAGTACGAGGGCATAGACATCGCCGAGATCCTGGGCCGGACGATCACGATCTACCTGGACAACGGAAACACGATCCGCGTGGAGATCGAATAGGATCGGCAGATGCCGGAAAAATGCGGGATCAAAGCTTATAAAGAAGCGCGCCGCGGCGATCTGTGCCGCGGTGCGCCTTTTAAAGCTTACGGTGTTTTTTGTTACTTCCTGTTTTTGTTCAATATCTGCAAGAGCCGCAAAAACAGGTTGATGATGTCGAGATAGAGGTTTGCGGAGGCGGCGATGGCGTTGTTGACCGTGCAGGCGCACACGTTGCATCTTGCCCAGTCGAAGCCGATGAACATCGCAAACAGCCCCGCGCCCAGGTACGCCCAGACGAGCTCCATGCGGGAGGAGCGGAACAGAAGCAGCGTGATCAGTTCGCCCACGATCAGTATGATCAGCCCGACGCCCAGCGCGCGGCCGATGGACAAAAACAGGTTCGGGAAGATGCTTCCGAGCACCACGAACACGGCGGTGATGATCGCCGTCATCAGCACGGCGGTCGAAATGACCGAGCTGGGGTAGCCCTGCAGCGCCACGCACAGGATCAGCCCCACCGGCAGCGCGATCAGGTTGTAGCCGATGAAGGAAGTGACGGGGTTGTCTCTGCGCACGAGTACCGCGCCCAGGATCACGCAGACCAGATAGATCAGGAGGATCGGGAGCGCGCCGCCGTTCATCGCAAATTCGCTTACTTTTTCGCCCAGCAGCTTCACCATCAGAAAGTTGAGCGCAAAGCCCCAAAGCAGCAGGCCGCCGATCAGCAGGTTGTATACCCTGCGGCTGACGGCGATGTCGTTTTCCTTATAGGCCTTTCGTTCCTCGAGGGCGGCCTTCGTGTTTCCGAATGTCATTTATTATCTCTCCTTTTTGCCTCGTTTGTGTTTTGCAAAAGTGCTTACACTATATTATACGCGAAAGAAAGCGAATTGTACACAGTTTTCTCTTGATTTTTTTCGCTTTTATGCTATTATATAATAGACTATATATTAAGTGAGGTGCTTCCTATGGAGGTTCGTACCCGTTTTGCACCCAGCCCGACCGGCTACATGCATCTGGGAAACCTGAGAAGCGCGCTGTACACCTATCTCTGGGCGCGCAAAAACGGCGGAAAATTTATTCTGAGAATAGAGGACACCGACCAGGAACGCGAGGTTCCCGGTGCGGTTGAAAAGATATACGCATCTTTGAACGTCGCGGGCCTCAAATACGACGAGGGCCCGGACGTCGGCGGCGACTACGGCCCCTACGTGCAGAGCCAGCGCAAGGACATGTACCTGCCCTACGCAAAGCAGCTCATCGAAAGCGGCCACGCCTACTACTGCTTCTGCACCAAGGAGCGGCTGGACGAGGCGCGCGCCGAAGCGGAAAAGAAGGGCGAGACCTTCAAATACGACAAAAAGTGCCTGCACCTTTCCAAAGAAGAGGTTCAGGCGCGCCTGGACGCGGGCGAACCCTACGTCATCCGCCAGAACATACCGCTCGAGGGCAAGGCGGGCTTTGACGACGTGATCTACGGCCACGTGGAGGTGGACTGCGCGACGCTTGACGACAACGTGCTCATCAAGGCGGACGGTCTGCCCACCTACAACTTTGCCAACGTCATCGACGACCACACTATGTGCATAACCCACGTCATGCGCGGCAACGAGTACCTTTCCAGCGCACCCAAGTACAACCTGCTCTACGAGGCGTTCGGCTGGAAGCCGCCCGTGTACGTGCACCTGACGCCGGTCATGTGCCGCGACGTACAGAAGGACGAAAACGGTCAGCCCATCCTGGGAGAGGACGGGCAGCCCGTGGAATACGTGCGCAAGCTTTCCAAGCGCAAGGGCGACCCGACGTTCGAGGACCTTCTGTCCCGCGGATACCTGGTCGAGGCGGTCATCAACTACATGACGCTGCTGGGCTGGAGCCCCAAGGGCGAGGAGGAGTTCTTCAGCCTCTCCGAGCTCGAAAAGCTGTTCGACCTGGAGGGCCTGAGCAAATCGCCCTCGATCTTCGACATGCAGAAGATGAACTGGTTCAACGCCGAGTACATCCGGAGGCTGAGCCCCGAAAAGTATCTGGAAATGGCAAGGCCGTGGCTCGATCAGGTGCTCTCCGAAGAGAAATTCGACTACAGGCGCCTGTGCGAGCTTTTGCAAAGCCGCACCGAGTATTTCGCCCAGCTGCCGGACATGGTCCGCTTCCTGAAGGACATGCCGGATTTTCCGAACGATTTCTACGTCAACAAAAAGCAAAAGAGCACCCTCGAAAGCAGCGTAAGCGCGCTCAAGGAGGCCAAAGAACTGCTCGAAACCGTGACGGACTGGTCCGAAAGCAATCTGCACGACGTCGTCATGGAGAAGATCGCTTCCCTCGGCATCAAGAACGGGCAGATGCTCTGGCCGCTCAGGATCGCCGTCTCCGGGCAGCAGAACACGCCCGGCGGCGCGTTTGAGATCATGTATTTGCTTGGCAGAAGCGAAACGCTTGCCCGCCTGAACGCTTCCCTCGAAAGGCTTGTATAAAAATGAAGTATCCCGATTATGACAGGAGCAGCCTGTCGATCACGGCCTCCGTGGGGGCGTTCCTGGGCGGGGAGAGCAACTATCCCACGCTCCCGGAGATCGACCTCGCGCTTTGCCGGGACGGCGTGAAAAAGATCGTCCTCGTGCTGTGCGACGGCATGGGCGAGCTGCTCATGCGGCGCCATCTGCCGGCGGACTGCTTCCTGCGCAAAAACGATAAGGCGGCCATTTCCTCGGTGTTCCCGTCGACCACGGCCGCCGCGACCACGTCGATCTGGACGGGCCTGAGCCCCCTCGAACACGGCTGGATCGGCTGGAGCATGTACTTCAAGGAGTGCGCCGCCGCCATCGACGTGTTTACCGGCAACGTCAGCGGAAAGGGCGTGCGCTACCCGGACGGCTCTCCCGCGCCGAAGCTCATGCCGCTTCCGGGCGTCATGGCCGGCGCGAAGCACCCGGGCATGCACATGGTCTCGGCCTTCGACAACTTTCCGGGCAAGGGCTTTACGCAGCACGCAGTCAGGACGTTCCACGACCAGCTGGTGCTCGCAAACGCCCTCATAAGGCAGGAAGACAACGCTTTGGTGTGCGTGTACAACGGCGAGCCCGACCATACGATGCACAATAAGGGCGTGAACGCGCCGGAGACCGTCGAAAAATTTGTCGCGGCGAACCGCGAGCTGGAGTGGCTCAGCGGCGTTTTGCCCGAGGACACGCTTTTGATCGTCACGGCGGACCACGGGCTCGTGGACGGCATAAACCCCGTCGACCTTAAGGCGATCCCCTCGGTGGACGAATGCCTGTGGATGCCGCCCTCTGTGGAGGCGCGGGCCGCCGCGCTGTTCGTAAAGCCCTTCCGCAGGGCACAGTTCGAAAGAGAATTCAGGGCCGTCTGCGGGGACGAATTTTTGCTGATCCCCCGCGAGGACGCGCTTAGCATGAACCTGCTGGGGCGCGGGATCGTCCACCCCAAGGCGGAGGACGCGATGGGCGACTATCTCGCCTGCGCGACCGGCGCAAGCTTCATCGTCTACGGCGCAATACCCGACATGATCGGCATGCACGCCGGGCTTACCGACGAGGAAATGACCGTGCCCGTGATCCTTGCGCGGGGAAGGGGAGGCAAAGCATGACGCTCACGTTCGCCCTGCCCTTGGAAGGCGGCAAGGGCGAATGGAAGGCGTCCCTCAAAAGCCTCAAAAAAACGGACGGCATAAAGAAGCTGCGCCTGAACAGAAGAAAAAAGCGCCTGCGCGTCACGTTCGACGAAGCGCGCCTTAGCCCCTCGGAGGTCGAGCGCGCCGTCGCGGACGCGGGCATCGACGCGCAGCCGATCATCGGCGGAAGTGTGGACAGATTCGGCGCGTTCGCCCAGCTGATGTGCTGGGTACTGACGCTGAGCATGCTGTACCTTACGCTGGCTTCGCGGGTTATTTTGCCCGTGCCGGAGGTGTTCAGTTATCCGCTGAGCGCGGGTGTAACGGAGCTTGTGCTGATGCTCGCGGTGTGGCTTTTAAGCTTTCGCGCGCTGAATTTGAACCGTCTGGGCGGCAGATACGCGGGCTGGGACACGTACGCGTTTGCGACGCTCGCGGCTGTGTGCGCGGCGGCGTATTCCGTTCCGGCGCTGATCTACTGCGCGTGGAAGATCAGCGCGGGCGCGGACGTGAACGTGGAGCTGTTCTTCGACTCCGCGGCGCTTTTGCCGACGCTGGCCACCTTGGGCATCGCAACGCAGAGAAGGGCCACGCGCCGCACCGAAAACACGCTGCGCGAGCTCGGCCTGCCGGTCGAAAACCTGCGCTTCCTCAGCGCGGACGAGACGAAAAAGGCCGTGTTCGCCGCGCGTCTTAGCAAAATATTCACCTGGGTCGCGCTCCTTACGGCACTCGGCGCGCTGGTCTGTTGGATCGTGCGCGACCAGCGGCTGCCCTTTGCGGTCAAGTGCGCCGTGTGCGTACTGGTCGTAAGCTGCCCCAACATTCCGCGCCGCATGGCGCCCACGCTGATCACGCGGGGCGTCGCGGCCTGCGCGGAAAACAAAACCCCCGTGAGCAACGCGCCGGTGCTGGAAAAGTTAAAGGAAACGGACACGGTCATTTTCGAAAGCCACGACGCGCTGACAAGGAGCGAAGCGATCGTGCGCGGCTGCGTGCTCACGGACGGCATGTCTCAAAACATACTGCTGGCGCTGGCGGCGTCGGCGCTGCAAATGGAAAACGACGGCGTATCCATTGCCATCCGCGAAAGGGCCGAGGCGCTCAGACTCCCGCTCGACCCCCTGATCGAAAGGGACGTAAACGAGGACAGCGACGTAAGGGCGCTGGTGGGAGAAACGCGCGTGCTGGTCGGCTCCTACGATTTCCTGCTCAAAAACGCGCTGGATCTGAGCAAGTGGGAGCAGCAGGTGGACGAGCTCACGAACGAAGGGCTCATCTGCGTGATGGTGGCTTCCTCCGGCGTGATCAAGGGCATCATCACGCTGGAAAGCAAGCTGCTGCCCCGCGTGTGCGAGACGATGGACAAGCTGCGCAAAATGAAGATAGAGACCTACGTCATGGCGACCGAGAACACGAAGGCTGCGCGCGTACTGGCGCTGCAGGTGGGCGCGGACAAGAGCGTTTTCCCGCACGAGGCGGAGATCGCCATCCGCCTCCTCGCCGCCGACAAGCGAAAGACGCTCTACGTCTACGGCGGCGAAAGCCCCGTCTTCGACGTGCCGGGCCTTAAAATGAACCTGGGCGCGAACCCCGGCGCGCGGGCCGACGTGCGCGGCGCGCTGGGCGATCTGCCAAACGTCCTCTCCATCGCGCGCCGCACCTTCGGAAGCGTAAAAAAACGGCTGCGCCTGTGGCTTTTGTACGAGCTCATAACGCTGCCCGTGGCGGCGGGCGCGCTGCGCCTGTGGCTGGGCGTTACGATCAGCCCGCTGTTGGCAGCGCCGCTCATGCTCATGATGAACATATTGATGCTCTACACCGGAAAGACCCATAAACGGATCTGAAACGTGTGCAAAGCGAACCCATACGAAATTTGATCAAAGGAGGCTTTTTGCCATGCTGAAGGGAATCAGTCCGATCATCAGCCCCGAGCTCATCAAGATCCTGATGGAGATGGGACACGGAGACGAGCTCTGCATAGGCGACGGCAACTTTCCGGCCGCCTCGATCGCCAAGCGCCTCGTGCGCCTGGACGGCCACGGCGTAAGCGAGGTGCTGGACGCGGTGCTCAAGCTCATGCCCCTGGACACCTACGTCGAAGCGCCGGTGACGCTGATGCAGGTGGTGCCGGGCGACGACGTGGTGCCCGTGATCTGGGACGAGTACAAAGCCGTCATCCAAAAGAACGAGGGCGACAAAAAGATCGAAAACGTCGAGCGCTTCGCCTTCTACGAGCGCGCGAAGAACTGCTACGCCGTCGTGGCCACGGGCGAAAGCGCGCTGTACGCGAACATCATACTGAAAAAGGGCGTCGTGAAGTAAGCCCGATCACCCGATTCAAAGGAGGGAACGAACCGTGAAACGTATCTTTGTCCTACTGATGTGCCTTATGCTCCTTGCACTCACCGCCTACGCCGAGAGCCCGAAGCAGAGCGGAGACTACACCTACATCCTTGCCGAGGACGGCACGGCCGTCATCACCGGCTACACGGGCAAGGGCAGGACGCTGGCGATCCCCGCGAGCGTGGACGGCCTCGCGGTCAGCGCCGTCGGTGAGGAAGCCTTTGCCGGCAGCGACGTCACCATCGTAAACCTGCCCGAGGGCATTCTGTCCGTCGGGGACGGTGCGTTCAAGGAGTGCGCTTCCCTGATCAGCGTCATCATGCCCGAGGGGCTTCAGACGCTGGGCGCGAGCACGTTCAGAAAGTGCGAATCCTTAAGGATCCTCGCGCTCCCCTCCACGATCACCGAGATCGGCAAAGGCGCGTTCTTCGGCTGCGTGAACCTGACGGAGATCGTACTGCCCGAGGCGCTTACGGAGCTGCCCACGAACATGTTCTACGGCTGCACGATGCTGGAGACCGTCACGATCCCCGAAAACGTGACCGTGATCGGCGCAACCGCCTTCATGAACTGCAGCGCCCTCAAAGAGGTGATCCTGCCGGACGGCGTGACCGAGATCCTGGCCGGCGCCTTCAGCGGCTGCGACAGCCTGGGCGAACTCAAAGTGTCCGAAAAACTCGAGTCCATCGGCTACGGCGCCTTCACGAGCGAAAGCTTCAAGCTCATCGTCGTCAAGGGCTCTTATGCCGAAAGCTACTGCAAGAAGTTCCACGTGAACTACGAATACGCGGAAGAATAACAAATCAATAATGCAATAAGGAGTCTGATTTCCCATGGAGACAGCCGAGAAAAAAGCAAGCAATTTCATAGAAGAATTCGTCGAAGAGGATCTGAAAAGCGGCCGCTACGACCACGTGCGCACCCGCTTTCCGCCCGAGCCCAACGGCTATCTGCACATCGGCCACGTAAAGGCGCTGTGCATCGATTTCGGCATCGCCCAGAAGTACGGCGGTGTGACGAACCTGCGCTTCGACGATACCAACCCCGCCAAGGAGGACACGGTCTTTGTCGAGGGCATCCAGCGGGACATCGAATGGCTGGGCTTCAAATGGGAAAAGCTCTACTTTGCCAGTGACTTTTTCCCGCGCCTGTACGAGATCGCGCAGGGACTGATCAAAAAAGGCCTCGCCTACGTGGACGACCAAAGCCCCGAGGAGATGCGCAAAAACCGCGGCACGCTCACGCAGCCCGGCGTCGACAGCCCCTGGAGAAACCGCAGCGTGGAGGAGAACCTGGATCTGTTCGAGCGCATGAAAAACGGCGAATTCCCGGACGGAAGCCGCGTGCTCAGGGCCAAGATCGACATGGCCTCCCCGAACGTCCTCATGCGCGACCCTACGATCTACCGCATCAAGAGATGCCATCACCACAGGACGGGCGACGAATGGTGCATCTACCCGATGTACGATTTCCAGCACCCGATCCAGGATGCCATCGAGGGCATCACGCACTCGCTGTGCTCCCTCGAATATGAGATCCACCGCCCTCTGTACGAGTGGATGGTCAATAACGCCGGCTTCGAGCAGCCGCCGCGCCAGATCGAGTTCGCGCGCCTGAACCTGACCCGTACGGTCATGAGCAAGCGCTATCTGCGCTACATGGTCGAAAACCATCTGGTCAACGGCTGGGACGATCCGCGCATGCCCACGCTGGTCGGCATGAAGCGCAGGGGCTACACCGCCGAGGCCATCAAGGACTTCCTCTCCCGCGTCGGCGTGGCCAAGGCAGACAGCGTCGTGGACGGCGCGCTGCTGGAGGCCTGCGTGCGCGATGCGCTGGGCGATACGGCGCCGAGGGCCATGGCGGTCCTGAACCCCCTCAAGGTCACCTTCGTCAACTGGGACGAGGACAAGACGGACGAGATCGAGATGGAGAACCATCCGGACCATCCCGAAATGGGCACGCGAAAGCTGCATTTCACGAAGCACGCCTACATCGACGCCGAGGACTTCATGCTCGACCCGCCCAAGAAGTTCTTCCGCCTCGCACCCGGCCGCGAGGTGCGCCTGAAGGGCGCCTACATCGTAAAGTGCGAGGACGTGAAGCTGGACGAAAATGGGAACCCCGTCGAGCTGCTCTGCTCCGTGGACCTCGACAGCCGTTCCGGCAGCGAAGGCGCGAACCGCAAGGTCAAGGGCACGCTGCACTGGCTGAGCGAAAAAGACGCGCTGCCCGCCGAGATCAGGCTCTACGAGCCCCTGATCAACGACGAGGAGCCCTGCGCCGAGGAAGAGGACAAGAGCGAGGAGGCCGAGGAGACCGACGCGCCCAAGGGCATCAACCTGAACATCAACCCCGACAGCCTGAAGGTCGTCTCCAATGCGCTGGTCGAGCCGGCCATCGCCCAAAGCGAGGTCGGCAGCCGCTTCCAGTTCCTGCGCACGGGCTACTTCTGCAAGGACCCGGATTCCACGAACGAAAAACCGGTCTTCAACCGCATCGTCCCGCTCAAGGACAGCTGGGCGAAGGTCAACAAAAACTGATTTCGCAATCGGGCGCGGTTTTGCAAGCAAAAAACCGCGCCCGAACGATTTATACCCGTCAAACGAAAAAAAAGAGAGGCGCTTTGCATGCTTCTTGCGATCACACGGCACGGCGAATCCGAAGCGGACATACTGAACGTGCACGAGGGCAGGGCCGATTTCGAGCTCACGGAACGGGGGCACAGGCAGGCTGCGGCGATGGCAAAGTTCATGAAGGAGAACTATACCGTTAGCGCGATCCTTTCGAGCACCTTGAAGCGCGCCAAACAGACCGCCCTGCACCTTTCCGGGGAAACGGGCGTGCCGGTCGCTTACGACGAAAACCTGATGGAATTCAATAACGGGATGCTTGCGGGTCTGCCGTACGAGGAGGCCGCCCGCAGGTATCCGCCCGTGAAAGACCTCCCCTGCGATCAGGCGGTCTACGGGCAGGAATCGAAGCTCGCCTTCCGCCGAAGGGCCGAGGAAGTGCTGAAAAAAGCGCTGGCTTTTCCGGACAAAGGCGGTCTGCTCGTGCTGGTCACGCACGGCGGCATGATCGATCAATTGTACCGCGCCGCGCTGAAACTGCCCGTCGTCACCGACGCCTTCTTTTCCACGGCGGACACGGGCATTCACCTGTGGGAAACGGACGGGAAGCGGATCAGGATCGTCTTTTCGAACCGGGACGGGCACGCCCGCGGCCTGTAAAAGACTCATCGGCTAATATGAAAATCATCGTCTACGACGACTTTTACCGGGATGAGATGATCTCGATGGTCATGGCGGCGCGCGAAGCGCTGGGACTCGACCCTTCCGTGCGAAAGGACCTCTGCGACGTCAAGGCCAACTATCTGGACAAGGGCGATCTGTTCTGGCTGTGCGTCGGCGTGGAAAAGGAAGTGCTCGGCTGCCTCGGCTTTTCGCGCGAGGCGGGCACGCGGGAAGCTTTCCTGCATCGGTTTTACGTGAAGGCCGAGCTCAAGCGCCGGGGCATCGGCAGTGCGCTGTTAAAGACTGCCGAGGACGCGATGCGATTTTGCGGCATAGACGCCGCAAAGGTGCATCTGGGCCATCCCCCGGAGGTCTGGTACGAATCGTACGCGTTTTACGCCAAACACGGCTACACCGAATACGCGCCGCGTTATCTGATCAAGCGCCTGTGACGGTCGGCGGGTCTACTCGCCTAAGAGGAATCCTACGGTTCCGCTATATAAAAGATGTCCGAAAGCGAGCGGCCTTCCCCGGAGGGATCGTTCACCAATTTGCCCAGAAAGGCCATCTGGGAAGAATCGCCTCCGTCAAGATTGTAGGCTACGCTGCAGCCCTCCTCAAGCATGAGACTTGCAAGCTCCTCGTACGTAAAGCCCTTCGCGGAATCGCTTCTGCCTTCGCACACGAGAAATACGTAGTGGCCGGGCTCCACCATGCCGATGCAGGTGCGGGGATCGCGGCCGACGTCCTCGTATTCGGAAAGCTCGCTGCCGCCTCTGAGCAGCATGGGGCCAAAGCAGAAGGTATGCATCGCGCCGCTTTTCAAAAGCGCGTAGCCGTCGGGGCTCTTCCCTTTTTTATATACGTCCATCGTGCCGTCGAAGTTGATCACGCACAGGTCGTATTCGTCGCTGACCTCGTGGCCGTACAATAGGCCGTTTCTGATCAGCATGCTCTTGGGATGTCTGCCGAAGTTATAAAAATCCGTATTGATGGCGGCGATCGCGCCGGTGCGCCCGACCATGGACATAAACTCCTCGTTTATGCCTTTGCCGTAGGTATCCTTGGCGAACACGCTCTTTAAGCAGCCTATGTCCCTGACGTAGACATGCATCACGTGATAGGTCTGCCTGTAATTCTTGTAATCGCTCGTGTAGCTGCGCGTTGTCAGCTCTATGTACAGGTTTTCCGAGCGATAGCTTTCGTCCGTTATTTCGATTTCACCGTCGGTGAACACGCCCGGGAAATCGAACAGCCCGATACTGCTTTCGTTTGCGTTTTTGCCAAAGGCGGTTTCCGTCGGGGAAACTGTCTCAGGAGCGGTCGCTTCCGGCGTTTCGGCCGGCGTAGGGCTTTGAAGCGCTTCGGTTTGCTCTGCGCCCGGGGTGCCGGACGGACTAACCGTAAACGTCGCGGAAGGGCTGCCTGTCGCCTGCCTGCGCTTTTGCAGATCGGCCGCGTAGGGACTGATCGCCTCCGCAGAATCCGCCGTGGTGCCGTAGCTCTGCGGCAGTACGTGATCGAACAGCGCGAACGCGCACAGCGCTGCGCCCGTGATCAGTACGTCTGTGAGCAGCACGAGCAGTATGCTGACCGGCCTTTTCCTGCCGCGTGAAGGCTCCTGCCCTTCAGACGCGCGGCTTTTGCGCCGTGCCTCGAGCTTTACGCGCCGGCGTTCCCGGCTCATCAGCATGCCGGATTCGACGATCGCCGCGACGCACAGCAGGAGCGCAAGCCATTTGTGGAACTCGTTCTTCATAAACCCGATGTGGCTGTTGACCCGGTCGATCGAAAAGAATACGGCCATCATAAGGCACAGGACGAGGCAAATATGCGGCAGAGCGCTTTTGAGAAGCGTTAGAAGCCTTGCGAACGTGCCGGATTTGCCCGTTTTCAGGCGCCCGGCGGAGGGCTTTTCGTGCCGGCCCCGTGGGCGTCCGGCCGGGGGGCGCTTGTCTGTCGATGTCATCTTTTCCTTCCTTAGCGTTTATTCGCGGCGCAATACAGCAGGTCACAGCTCCATGATCTGTTGGATGCCGCCGGTATAATGCATTTCTGTCTCCTGCCCGTCCATCCTGAACGGCAGCGCGGGCAGACCGTTTGAGCCGTAAAGATCTACGCGCTCGGGGTAGTTCGTCCAAAGATAGCGCACGTATGCGGGCGAAGAGATCCCGGGTGCGCGTAGCAGCACGCTGTTTCCGTCCGCCGATAATTCCGCTTGGGCGGGCCGATAACTGCTGTCCTCCCCCGCAAGCTCGAAGCCGGTAATTTCGCCGTCTCCCTTCGCGCAGAGCTTTCCGCCCGTGTGCTTGAATTGCACGCGGGCGCAGCCGCCTTTGAAAACGATCCTGTCGATGTCGGGGCTTTCGGCTTCGTCCGCGCTGAGAAGCCCGTACACCTTTTCGAGCGCCAGCTTATACAGCCTGTCCCCGATGGGCTCTTTGTCCCTGGGGTGGATGTCGTTGAATTCGCCCGCGTCGATCGCGCAGATCATGCCGGTGCCCTCTACGGTCCTGCTCACTTTATACTGCGCTTCGCGGATCAGAGACCAGTGCTTGTAATCCGGGTCGGACGCGTAGCGGTGCCCGGGCAGCTGCACGAACAGAAACGGCAAATCGTCCCGCCAGATTTCGCGCCAGATGCGGATCATGTGCTTGAAGAGCGCGTAATAGCTTTGGGGCCTGAAATCGTCGCTTTCGCCCTGATAGTACAGAAAACCGCGCAGCGTGTAGGGACAGACGCGCTTAAGCATGCTTTCGTACATCGCGCCCGGCCGGAAGGGATTGAAGTAATTGACCGGGCCGGGCCAGGGGTTTTTGCCCAGGACGCGCTCGGCCTCCGCCCAGTCCATGCCGGGCTTTTTCAGGAGCAGCTCCCCGTATTTCCGGTTCCATTCCTCCGCGCGCGGCACGTATTCGTCGTAGGCGCGCTTCTGTTCTTCGGGGCTTATTCCCTCGATGCGCTTGAGATAATCCGTGAGGTAGGGCTTCGTCTCCTCGCTTTCGCCAA
The DNA here is from genome assembly GCA_017395065.1 of Clostridia bacterium. GTDB lineage: Bacteria > Bacillota > Clostridia > Christensenellales > Aristaeellaceae > RUG14130. The sequence continues at coordinate 42,308 of JAFPWH010000002.1, forward strand.
GCGCGTCCATTGGCATCCAGTTGCTCGCGCTCGTCGCGCCCCAGTTGCAGCCGATCAGGCCGACCGTAACGCCCAGCTTTTCGCTGAGCTTTTTGCCGAAAATGTAGCCCACCGCCGACCAGCACTTCGCGTTTTCGGGCGAAAACAGCGCCCAGGCGGTCTTCTTTTCGCATTCAAAAAAGTCCGGCTCGGTCATGACCTTTTTTTGCGTATAGTAAAAGCGCACGTCCGGCGAATCGTTTTTCAGATGATCGGGGCCGCTCGTGCAGTTTTGCAGCTCGAATTCCATATTGCTCTGCCCGCCGCAAAGCCACACTTCGCCGACGGCTATGTCGGTAAAGACCAGGCTTTCGTCTGCGCAGCGCACCTCCAGCGTACCGCCGCCGTTTTCCTTGAGGGGAGGCAGGATCGCGCGCCACCTTCCGCAGCTTACGCCCGCGGCCGCGCGGTACTCGGCGCCGTCCGGAAAGCGCAGAATAACGCTGACGTTCATGCCGTCCGGGCCGCTTCCGAACACGCTGACGGGCTTGTTTCTCTGAAGCACGCAGCGGTCGCTGAAGACGGCCGCCAAAGAAAATGCGCTCATAATAAACCTCCGAAAGGGATTTGCCTTATTCTATCACAGGTCGCCCGCAAAGTAAAGCCGCGCACGCAAAACGGGCGCACGGGCAGCGGAATGATCAAAGTTAAATTACGGTAAACACATGCGGCGCTCTTCAATTGCCCATGCATTTGTGTTAAAATGTATCTGTATATTTATGGGTAATCCGGAGGTGTTTCTATGAAGGTCAAGGGCATTATCGCCGGTGTGGTCAGCGTGGGACTGCTGGTGGGCGGAAATGCGTTATATAATAAGGAGGAGTCGCAAAGGCAGAAGGAAGTTTCCGCCTATATGACCCAAATCGAGGAACTGAACACCGAGCTGGAGAAAAAAGACAAGGAAATCGGCGAAAAGGAAAAGGAACTGGGTACCCAGTCGACCGTAAACAGCCGTCTTCAGGCCAAGCTCGACAGCGCGATCGACAAGATCGCCGGTTTGAACGAGAGCAACGCCGGCCTTTCCGAGCAGCTGAGCCAGAGCGAAACCACGGTGGGCGAGCAGGCGCAGAAGCTCGAGGACAACGAAAAGACCATCGGCGAGCAGGCGCAAAAGCTCGAGGACAACGAAAAGACCATCGGCGAGCAGGCGCAAAAACTCTCCGATAACGAGGACACGATCAATCAGCAGGCGCAGACGATCTCCGATCAGGAAGACGAGATCGCGGCGCTCACCGAAAACGTGGATCAGCTCAGCGCGGAGCTTGACGAAGCGAAGACCGAAAACGAAAGCATGAGCGCGTCCCTCGGCGAAAAGGACAAGGAGATCGAGGCGCTGAACAAAGCCAATGCCGACCTCAAGGCCGAGCTCGAACAGGCAAACGATACCATCAGCGAGTTAAACGGCAAGATCCAGAACTTGGAAGCCAGCGCCGCCACCGCCTCGGGCGAATTTGACGAACTCAAGGTCAGCTACGACGACCTGGCGAGCCGCTTCGAGACGCTCAAAAACGACATGAGCGCAAAGAGCGACGAGTACGAAAAGCTCCTGGGCGAATACCAGGAAGCGCTGGCGCTGAAATCGAGCGCGGAAAAGGAAGTCGAGGACCTGAAGGCCGAGGCCGGTCAGTACAAGGACACGATCGACAAGCTCGGCGCGGAGGTGGAGAGCCTCTCCGCACAGCTCACGGGCGGCTCGGAAGGTACGGAAGGCACGGAGGGCACGCAGGACGACGGCGCGCTCAAAACGCGCATCGAGGAGCTGGAATCGCAGCTCAACGAGGTGCAGGCGGCCTATGACGGCGTCGTGTCGCTGCTGAGCGAAAAAGACGAGCAGCTCGACGCACTGACCGAAACCATTTCCGAAAAAGAGCAGCAGCTTACCGACGCGAAAAACGAACTCGACACCGCGAGAGCGGGCCTCGAGGAAGCGAGCACGGCGCTGGTCGAAAACGCCAATCAGATCATAGACCTCAACCAAAACGCCGAAGCGACCGCCGCGGAGCTGGATCAAGCCAGAACCCGCATCGATGAGATTCAGACCGCGCTGGACGAGACGGGCGCGCAGCTGACCGAGACCGAAGAAGCCCTGCAGGAAGCCGAAACGCTGCTCAGCCAGACGCAGCAGGAGCTGGACGAGACCAAACAAGCTCTCGTCGCGGCAAATCAGGAACTCGAAACCACGAAGGCCGAGCTGGCAGAAGCGCAGACGGCACTTACCTCCGCGCTGGAAATACTGACTTCCACCGAAGAGGAGCTCGAAGCCACGAAAGAGACGCTCGCTTCCACCGAGGCCGAGCTTGAAACCACGAAAGAGACGCTCGCTTCCACCGAGGCCGAATTGGAGACCACGAAAGAGACGCTGACTTCCACCGAAGCCGAACTTGAGACCACGAAAGAGACGCTTACTTCCACCGAGGCCGAATTGGAGACCACGAAAGAGACGCTTACTTCCACCGAGGCCGAGCTTGAGACCACGAAAGAGACGCTTACTTCCACCGAAGCCGAATTGGAGACCACGAAAGAAACGCTTACTTCCACCGAAGCCGAACTTGAGACCACGAAAGAGACGCTGACTTCCACCGAGGCACTTCTGGGCGACACGCAGGCCGAACTCGACAGCACGAAGGAAACGCTGACTCAAACCGAGGAAACGCTGGAGAGCACGCAGGCGACGCTGGAGAGCACGCAGAACACGCTGACCGAAACGGAAGCGACGCTTGCCTCTACCGAGGAAACGCTCTCTGCCACGCAGAACACGTTGGCCGAGACCGAAGCGACGCTGGCGGACACCGAAGCGACGCTGGCGGACACCGAAGCAGCGCTTGAAAGCACGCAGAACACGTTGGCAGACACCGAAGCCACGCTGGCCTCCACCGAGGCAGAGCTCGAAAGCACGCAGAACACGCTGTCCGAGACCGAAGCCACGCTGGAAGACAGGCAGCAGCAGCTGGACGAATTGATGATCTCCCCGGACGCCGAAAACTACAAGGTCGAGTACATCGCGGGCCGCATGGAAGACGGCCTCGCCACGGACATCACGCGCAAGCGCGTCAAGATCGATTTCTCGAACCTCGGCATGTATGTGAACAACGTAAAGCTTGAGATCCTGAACCCCGACAAGGAGGTCATCTACGTAAGTACGCTGCGCCCCGGCGAGGTCCGCTACATCGTGGACGTGAGCGAGCCGGTCGTGCCCGGCGAACTGTACTGGGTGCGCCGCACGTACTACGACGGCAACAACAAGGAAATCAGCCAGCTGACCATACAGGTCCGCGTCTACATCGGGCTGTAAGAGAGACGAATCAAAGAAAGGGACCGGCGCGTTCGGTCTCTTTCTTTTTGCCGTTGCGGACGGTGACATTATTTTTCAAAGCCGCCGAATGTGCTTGACACGGCGCCGAAAAGCATTTACAATGATATTCAGGCCAAGGCCAATGTATTTTCAGGAGGATTTGTTTCATGAAGAAGTATGAGTGCCCCTGCGGCTATGTGTACGATCCCGAGGTCGGCGATCCCGAAAACGGCGTCGCGCCCGGCACCGCGTTTGAAGACCTTCCCGAGGATTGGGTATGCCCCGTGTGCGGACTGGGCAAGGACGCGTTCACCGAAGCATAAGACACTCCAAAAACCGATTCGGAGGGACTGCAGCGACAGTCCCTCTGTTTCCGTATGACCGAATACGCTGTCGAAAGGAAGCTGACCCATGAGCAGACGCCCGAACATCATCATGATCATGACCGACCAGCAGCGCTTCGACGCGATGGGCTGCGTAAACCCCGTCGTAAAAACGCCGGGCATCGATTCACTGCGCCGAAAGGGCATACTGTTCGAGCAGGCCGTGACGCAGTGCCCGATGTGCGTGCCCGCAAGGAACAGCCTGATGTTCGGGCTGTACGCGTCGCAGACCGGTGTGCGCACCAACGGCGGCGCGCTGCTCGATGAAAACAGACTTCCGTCTGTTCCGCTGCCGCAGCGGCTGCACGACGCGGGCTACTTCTGCGCCGGCTTCGGAAAGACGCACTGGAACAACACCGTCAAGGGCGGTCAGGGTTCGCGCCGCGGCTTCGATGTGCGCGCCGAGGGACAGCCGCGCCTGAGCGTGCTGTGCGAGGAAGGCGCGGTGATGATGGACGACGAGGACCCCGAGAGCCTAAAAGCCTACTTCGAGGAGACGAAGGAGTTCGGCTCCGGCGAGGAAAACGCGCTGGGATATATGGGCAAGATCAGCCGCCTCGCGCCCGAAAGACACCGCGACGGCTTCATCTACCGGAAGTGCATGGAATTCCTTGACGGCTACACGCCGGGCGACAAGCCGCTTTTCCTGTATTTTTCGCTGATCAAGCCCCACGCGGGCTTCAATATACCGCCGGAATTCGAGGAGATGTACGACTTAAACGACATCCCGCCCCTGCCCGCGCCTCCGTGGTCGGAGGAACCGGACACGCACATCCGCGCGGCCATGCAAGTGAGCCCGAACCTCTACAACGCGCACTACGGCAGAAAGCAGACGCTGGATACGCTAAGCGACGAGGAAAAGCGCCGGATACGCCTGCGCTACTACGCCAACTGCAGCTTTATGGACAGCTTTATCGAGCGGGTGCTCGGAAAGATCCACGAAAAGCGCCTGGACGAGAACGCGCTGTTCGTGTTCCTGAGCGACCACGGCGACATGATGGGCGAGCGCGACGGGCGCTACAGCAAGTACTGCCTGTACGATTCCAGCGTTCGGGTGCCGCTGATCCTGGCGGGCGATTATATCGGCAGGGACAAGTGGGGCACGAGCGACGGCCGCCCCGCGATGCTCGTGGACGTCCTACCGACGCTCCTTCGCGCGGCCGGAATCGAAGAAGACCCGCAGCTGCCGGGCAGCGACCTGATGAGCCCGAACAGCCGAAACGGTGCGTTCAGCGAATTCCACGGCGGCGGGGGAGAGGCGACGCAGACGGCGCCGAGCTGGATGTGGCGAAACGAAAACTACAAGCTCATCCTTTTCCGCGACGGCGTGATCACCGACGACACGCCCCTGCGCGGCGAACTGTACGACCTCAAAAACGACCCGAACGAGTGGCACAACCTCTTTAACGAACCCGAAATGGCCGGCGTCAAAACGCAATTGCTGCTCGATCTCATAGCCAACGTTTCGACCGCCTTCGCCAAAGCTCCCGCGCACGGAGACTACAGGGGCCTCGAAAGGCTTAGGAAGAAAGCTTAGACACTAAACGCGCTTTCGGAGGCGGAGCATGGACTGCATCAACAACACGAAAAAAGGCTACGGCGGCTACGCCGTCGCGGACAGCCACGTGCACATCGCCTTTGCGATGCCGATCGGGCTGACCGAGCGCTTTCTTGATCGGTATATGACGTATTTCGGCCTTGAGAGGGCTGTGCTGTTGGCCCTGCCGCATTCCGACCGCGCCGCCGCCATCGACCCGGCCAACAACCTGAAGGCGCTGTATCTCAAGCAAAAGCTGAACGCGCTTTGGCCGGAGAAACGTCTCTATGCTTTCGGCGGCCTGTACCATCATTTTGACCGTCGGGACACGGCAGATGGGCTGCTTGAACAGTTGACCGCGCTCAGGGAGACGGGCTTTGACGGGCTCAAGGTCCTTTTGGGCAAGCCCCGCCTGCGCAAACGCCTGGGCGTGGGGCTGGACGACGAACTGCTCGAGCCGGTGTGGCGATACTGCGAAAGGGAGCGCTTTCCCGTGACGCTGCACCTGGGCGATCCCGCGGCCTATTGGGAAAAAGGCGGGAAGGGCGAGATGCCCGAATACGGAGAGGACGTTCCTTCACTTAAGCTTTTGCGCGCGGAGTTCCGGCGCGTGCTCGAAAGGCATCCCGAACTCGACGTCGCACTGTGCCATTTCTGCTTTCTGGCCGACGAGCCCGAGCGGGCGGAAACGCTGATGGAAAGGTACCCGCGTGTCTTTCTCGACCTGACGCCGGGCAGCGAAATGTATTACTGGTTCTCCCAACGGCCGGACTTCTGGCGGGATTTCTTCGTGCGCTATCAAAAGCGCATCCTTTTCGGAACCGATACCGACAACTGGGCAAGCCCCGAGGAGCTCGGCGGCTGCGAACACAATTTCTCCTATCCCTTCAATCTGGTACGAAACGCCCTCGAAGGCAGGGCGGCCTTCCGCTTTGAGGATCACGACTACGGCCTGCTCAGGCCGCTCAGCCTGCCCGAAGAGGCGCTTAAAAACATCTACAGCCAAAACCTCGTCCGAAGGCTGAACGAACCGGCGCCGATCGACGCGGAAGCGTTCGAAAGCAGGTGCCGCGCGCTGCTTGCCCGATACGAAAACGGCCGCGTTCCGGACGGCACGCCCGAAAGGCGGCTGCTCGAGGAAAACAACCTAAGGGAAATCGTGCGGACCTTCACATGATTTGCCTTCCACCTGTAAAAAACGATGGCCCGGACCCATCGATCCGGACCATTCCCATTATTCATTCTTCATTTTTCAGTCTTCAGCCTTCAATTATCCCATGCCTTATCCCTTCACCGAGCCCGCGGTCACGCCGTCCATCAGGTAGCGGTTAAAGAAGAGGAACAGCAGGAACACGGGAATCAGCGACAGCGAGCTCATCGCGAACATCGGGCCGAAGTTCGTGCCCTGCGCGTCCGCAAAGCCCTTGATCGCCAGCGACACCGTGTACAGGCCGGGCTTGGACAGGTAAAGCAGCGGGCCCATGTAGTCGTCCCAGATCCAGTAGAACGAGATGACCACGGTGGTGATGATGCTGGGCCCGAGCAAGGGCAGTATCACGCGGAAGAAGATGGAATACTTGTTGCAGCCGTCGATCATCGCGGCCTCGTCGAGCTCCTTGGGAAGGCCGCGGATGAACTGCATCATCATGTAGATGAAAAACGGCCAGCCGAGGAACTTCGGCAGTATCAGCGGTATGAAGGTGCCCACGAGGTTCAGCCGGTTCCAGATGATGTACTGCGGGATCATAAGCACCTGTCCGGGCAGAAGCATCGTCATGATCATCGCCGTGAACCAGAACTTGCGGCCGGCGAATTTGACGCGCGCAAGGGCATAGGACACCATCGCGGAGGAGAGCACGGTGCCCAGCGTGCCCAGGACCGAAACGATGGCGGAATTCCGAAAGTACGTGGCGAAGGTGAGGCTTCCGCTGCCGCGCCAGCCGTCGGGGTAGTTCTGCCACACCCAGGTGGTGGGCCAAAATGGCGCTTCGCTGCCCAGGATCTCGCTTTTGAGCTTGAAGGAGGAGATGATCATCCACACGACGGGATAGACCATCAGCGCGCCGAAGGCGATGACGAAGAGGTGGTAAATCGTATTGATCGCGATCCGTCTCTGTTTCATGCGTCCGCCTCCTCAGTTTTCATAGTACGTCCAGTGCGAGGACGTCTTGAAAATGATGCCGGTGATGCCCGCCATGATCAGAAGCATGATCCAGCTCTGCGCGCAGGCGTAGCCCATGTGCTGGTAGGCGAAGCCTTCCTTGAAGATGTTCAGCGCGATGTAGTTCGTGGCGTAGTTCGGGCCGCCGTCGGTGATGATTTGCGCCTGCGTAAAAGTCATAAAGCCGCTGATCAGCTGCATGATCAGGTTGAACAGTATGATCGGCGAAAGGCAGGGCAGCGTGATCGAGAAAAAGCGGCGGAAAACGTGCGCGCCGTCGATTTCGGCGGCCTCGTAGTAGTCCTTGGGGATCTGCTTGAGGCCCGACGCGAAGATCAGCATCGAGGAGCCGAACTGCCACGCGTTGCACAATACCAGCGGCAAAAACGCCCAGGTGGTGGAACCGAAAAAGTTGAAGTTTTCTGCGCCGAGGCTCGTGATGAAGCCGACGATCGGTCCGCGGCTGCCGAAAAGCTGCTTCCAAACCAGCGCCACCGCGACCGAGCCGCCGATCAGGGACGGAATGTAGTAAACCGCCCTGTAAAAGCCCTGCGCCCGGGTCGGCTTGGTCAGAAGCATCGCGATCAGCAGCGCGAAGACGAGCTTTAGCGGAACGCCGATGGCTACGTACTGGACCGTGACGAGGATCGAGTTCAGGAAGGTCTCGTCGCGCATCAGGTTGAAGAAGTTTTCAATGCCCAGCCAGGCCGGCGACGCGCCGATGGTGTAGCTGCAAAAAGAGTAATACAGCGAAAGCGCCATGGGCACCAGCGTGAGCAGAGAAAAGCTGATGATGAACGGCAGCGCGAACAGGTAGCCCACGGTGTTGTCGTTGTTCCAGAAACCGTTGGCGCTTTTCCCGAATCTGCGCTTTGTGGCCTGCATGGGATGATTACCTCCTTTTGATTGAAAAGGCACCCCAAAACTGTGTTTCAGGGTGCCCAAACCGATTCAGGCAGCGTAAGCCCTGTCAGTTCTCGAACTTGGCCCAGATCTCCTGCGCTTCGGCCCAGAACAGCTCGGCGGCTTCTTCGGCGCTGGCGAACTTGCCTTCGGCCAGACCCTGGAAGTAGGTCTTCTTGAGCACGTCGGAAATCTCTTCGTTCGCGGCGGGCTCGGCGGGGCTGGTGTTGGCGGCATCCGGGAAGGAGCCGATCAGGTCGATGATGGTGTAGACCTTGCTGGTGGTCTCGTCGGCGTTCTCTTTGAGGGCGGCCAGTACGTCGCTGTTGATGGATACGCCGCGCTCGCAGTTGAGGATCGTGTTGGCTTCGATGCTGTTGATGAAGTAGTTGATGAAGTTGGCGGCCATTTCCTTCTTCTGGCTGCCCTTCCACATGCTCATCTGCTGGCTGGAGCGAACGACCATGCCGCTCTGTCCGTCTTCGGTGTAGCGCGGGATGGTGGCGAGCTCCAGGGTGATGCCGTTTTCGGCGGCGACCTTGCTCAGCGCCTGGAACTGGTTGGAGGAAAGCATCACGATGGCGCTGTCGCCGTAGGCGATCCAGTCGGCCTCGATGTTGGAACCGATCTCGTTCTGGATGCCGTAGTCGGCGATGACGCCCTCCTGCTGCAGGGTGGTCAGCAGGTCGAACAGGTAGGCAAGGGGCGCGGTGTCGCCGTTAAAGCCGAAGCCGGTGCCGTCCATGGTGTAGAAGTTGTAGCCTTCCTGCCACTGGGTAAAGATGGAGTAGGCAACGGAGTTGTACTCGAGGGTGGTCAGTGCGGGCTTGCCGGTCGCCTCGTGAATGGCGCGGCCCGCCTCGGCGAAGTCTTCCCAGGTCCAGGTGGCAGTGGGGTATTCCACGCCGGCCTCGTCGAAGATGGCGGGGTTGTAGGCGAAGCAGCGGGCGTTGGTGCCGTTGGACATGCCGGTCACGTCGCCGTTGGCCTGGTTGACGGTGGTGGCGATCATCGCGGGGCCGATGGCCGTGGTGTCGATGATGCCCTCTTCGATGTACTCGTTCAGGGGCTCGATGGTGTCGTAATAGGTCAGCCAGTTGTTGCCCATCTGGAATACGTCGGTCAGCGTGCCGGCCGCCATCTTGGCCTGGAACTGGGTCCAGTAGGTGCCGCCGTCGTACCACTCGAATTCAACCTTGGCGCCGGTGTGCTCTTCCCACAGGTGGATGACCTTCTCGGTCATTTCGGCGCGGGTGTTGGAACCCCACCACATGAGGGACAGGGTCTCTCCGCTGTAGTCGGGGAACACATAGCCTTCGGCGTTTACGTTGTTCCAGCCTTCGGCGTTTTCGGCCGTCACTGGGAAGGCCATGCAGCCGACCAGCAGCGCGGCGAGGATCAGTGCGATAACGATTCTCTTCATTGGGTAACCTCCTTAATGATTTGAGCAGAACGTTTTCTGCAACAATAACATTACAATTATACTCATTGTTTGCGCTGTTGTCAAGCGCTCGCGCCGGAAAATGCGGGTCGCGTCTTCCCGAAAGAAACCGTTCAAAAGCACAAAAAACGCAGCCTTCGGGGGCTGCGCCCTTTGTAAAATGGGATTTTTACTTTTACCTGAGCGGGTCGATCCTGAAAACTTCGTTGCCGTTGAGCATCAGGCGCCAGTTGGCGGTCAGGTCGTCCTGATGGATGACCAGCCAGGCGCGCACCAAAGCGAGCTTTCCCGGGTTCAGATAGCCGTCCAGCACGTCGCCGGCCAAAGACATGACGACCTCTTCCTCCTTGAAAACGGCGTGGATATGGGGCACCTTGCGCTCGGTGGATTTGTCCGTGTACATGTATATGATGATCCCGTAAAACAAACTGATCGGCGTCATACTGCTACCTCCAACGGTCACAGAGTGTACCACACGGATGTGACTACTTGGCTTCAAAAGTATGTCAAATTCATGAAGCATAGCTTTCAAATCTGTTTCATGAGCGACCCTGCGCAGAATTGTCAAACATATGCAACAGTATTTTTTTCAAATGCGCTTGACGGCACGCGACGAATGCGGTATCATTGGTTCGTTCATAATTCGGTCATAATTCGTTTACGGAGGTGAATGTCTTGGAAGACAGCGGAAGAGCCATGTCAAACGACGGCGTGCCCCGATCGTGCTTCGCCGCTGTGATCCGCGGCATCAAGTAAGCCCTCCGGCGCGCCTTCACGGCACCGACATATGGTCTGTGCTACGGTTTTTGCATATTTTTATGTGAAGGCGGTGATTTTCCATGGATTGGGAAACTGTAAAACAACGGCTCGACGCACTGCTCGAAGCCGATAAGCGCATTGAACTTCGCGGCGCGCTCAGAATGCTCAACCGCGTGGACGTCGCGCAGTATCTGAGCGAACTGGACACCGAGAAGATGCTCAAGGTCTTCCGCATACTGCCCAGCGAGATCTCCTCCGACGTCTTCAGCTACATGGACGACGACCAGCGCGAAAAACTGATCTCCACGATCGGCGATCAGGAGATCTGCCGTCTGGTCGACGACATGTTCATCGACGACGCGGTCGATTTTCTGGAGGACCTGCCCAGCGACCTCGTAAAGCGCGTCCTTGAAAACGTGAGCGACGACACGCGCAAGGTCATCAACCGCTTCCTCTCCTACCCCGAAAACAGCGCGGGCTCGATCATGACCATCGAGTTTTGCGCCTTCCCGGGCGATTTCACCGTGGCGCAGGCCATGAAGGAGATCCGGCGCACGGGCGTGGACAAGGAAACGATCAACACGCTCTACGTGCTGGACAAAAACGGAAAGCTGACCGGCACGCTGGCGCTCAGAAAGCTCATCAGCGCGGACGACGATCAGCCTGTAAGCGAGCTCAGCGACAGCAACTTCGTCTCCGTCGGCACGCTGGACGATCAGGAAATGGTCGCCGAGACCGTGCGCAAGTACGACCTGCTTGCCGTGCCGGTGGTCGACAAGGAAGGGCGTCCCGTGGGCATCATCACGGCCGACGACATTCTGGACGTATTGCAGGACGAGGCCACCGAGGACATCGAAAAGATGAGCGCTCTGACCCCGTCGGAGGACACCTACATGAAGACCGGCGTGTTCACGCTGGTCAAAAACAGGCTGCCGTGGCTTATGCTTATGCTTGTCGCATCGATCTTTACCGGCCTCATCATCAGCCACTACGAGGAGATTCTTACCGCGCCCGCGCTTGGGTCGATCGGCGTCGCGCTGACGGCCTGCATCCCCATGATCATGGACACGGGCGGCAACTGCGGCCAGCAGTCCTCGACGCTGATCATCCGCGGCCTCGCGACCGGCGAGGTCGGCCCGGGCGACGCGCTGAAGGTGCTCTGGAAGGAAACGCGCGTGGCGCTCCTGGTCGCCTGCGCGCTGGCCGTCGTATGTTTTCTGATACAGAAGTTCATCTTCGGAATTGATCTGAGCGTTGCGATCACGATATCGCTTGCGATGATCTTCTGCGTGCTGTTTGCAAAAATACTGGGCGGGCTTTTGCCGCTGGGCGTGAAGGCGCTGCGCCTCGACCCGGCGCTGATCGCTTCGCCCATGATCACGACCGTCGCCGATACGTGCTCGCTGCTGATACTGTTCGTGCTGGCGACGGCGGTATTGCTGTAGGGGAGGTGCCGCAATGGATTTTGAAACCATCAAGCAGCGCCTGGACAAGCTTCTGGACAGCGACAGGATGGGCGAGCTGCGCGGGGCGCTGATGATGCTCAACGTCGTGGACATCGCCGAATACATGGACAGCCTCGAAAAGGACAAGATGCTCAAAACCTACCGCATTTTGCCCAAGGACATCTCCGCCGAGGTCTTCACCTACCTCTCCGACGAGCAAAAGCAGTACCTGATGGAGCTCATCGGAGACAGCGAGACCGCCGAGCTCATCAGCAACATGTTCGTGGACGACGCCGTGGACTTTCTGGAGGAGCTGCCCGCGAACCTCGTGACCCGCCTGCTCAAAAACGTCAACGAGGAGCAGCGCCGCACGATCAACCGCTTCCTTTCCTACCCCGAAAACAGCGCAGGCTCGATCATGACCATCGAGTTCTGTTCGCTCAAAGAGGGGCTGACCGTCGCCGAGGCGATGAAGTACTTAAAGCAGAACAGCCTCGACAAGGAGACGATCTACACGCTGTACGTGCTGGGACCGTCGCACCAGCTGCGCGGCACGCTGCCGCTCAGGCGCCTGATCCTGGCAGACGAAAACGCGGTCGTCGACTCCATCATGAGCACGAACTACATCTACGCCAACACGCTGGACGATCAGGAGCAGGTGGCCGAGCTCGTGCGCAGGTACGACCTGATGAGTGTGCCGATCGTCGACAAGGAAGGACGCATGGTGGGCATCGTCACCGCCGACGACATCATGGACGTCATCGAGGAAGAGGCCACCGAGGACATCGAAAAGATGAACGCCCTTTTGCCCTCCGAGGACGAATATTTAAAGACCAAGCCCGTAAAGCTGGCCGGCAACCGCCTGCCCTGGCTCATGTTCATGATGATCTCGAGCATCTTTACCGAGCTCATCATCTCCCACTTTTCCGGTTCGCTCGCCGGCGCGTTCACGGCCTGCATCCCGATGCTGATGGGCACGGGCGGCAACAGCGGCTCCCAGTCCTCGACGCTGGTGATCCGCGGCCTGGCGCTTGGCGAGATCAGCCCCGGCGACGCCTTGAAGGTGCTGTGGAAGGAATTTCGCGTTTCGCTGATCGTGAGCGCGCTGCTTGCGGTCGTGACGTTCCTGATCCAGTACTTCATCTTCGACGCCGGCATGGACGCGCTGGCGATCTCTCTTGCGATGATCGGCACGGTGACGCTGGCCAAGTGCATCGGCTGCACGCTGCCGCTTCTGGCCAAAAAGCTCAAGCTCGACCCCGCTCTCATGGCCGCGCCGCTGATCACCACCATCGTGGACGTGTGCTCGCTTTTGATACTGGTGCTGTGCGCCCATCTGGCTTTCTGAACCGTGACCGCAAGAGGAACGCATTGATATGAAGGAACTGCTGGGCTGCATCCGCAGGGCGGACAAGGATTTCGGCCTGATCGAAGAGGGCGACAGGGTTTGCGTGGGCGTTTCCGGCGGAAAGGACAGCCTCGCCCTGCTCTACGCGATGCACCTGTACCGCCGCTTCTGCCCGAATAAATTCGAGCTTACGGCCGCAACGCTGCATCTGGGCCGGGAGCCCTTTGACTTGAGCGCGATACAAAAGCTCTGCGACGAGATCGGGGTGCCCTACGTCGTCAAAAAGACGCAGATCTCCGAGGTCATTTTCGACGTCCGCAAGGAAGAAAATCCCTGCGCGCTCTGCGCAAAGATGCGAAGGGGCGCACTGATCGACCTGTGCAAAGAGATGGGCGCAAACAAGCTCGCCCTCGGGCATCACCGCGACGACGCGGAGGAAACGCTGCTTTTGAGCCTTCTGTACGAAGGGCGGCTGCATACGTTCCATCCAAAGACGTTCCTCTCCCGCAGCGGCATAACCCAGATCCGCCCCATGGTCTACGCGAGCGAAAAACACGTCATCCACGTCGTAAAGGCGCTTTCGCTGCCCGTCGTCACCTCGCCCTGCCCCGCGAACGGCTACACCAAGCGCGAGGAGGTCAAGGAGATACTGGACGGCATCTGCAAAAAGATCCCAAACGCCCGCGAGCTCATGCTCAGCGCCCTGCAGAACACCGCGCAGTACGGGCTGTGGGACAAATAAATCTTGCACGTTTACCCGGCCCGCTGCCCGCTGCAGCGGACGGTTTTATTATCCGAATCGGCAAAGGCGCAGGCGACGCGGGCGCTTTTGCTTTTTTATTGTCCGATCGGGTCGTCGTCCGAGCAGTCTCACGCTTAATCTGCAATTAACAAAATTATACAAAAATTGTTGGATATCGACCGAAATATCTTGACAGGCCTGTTCCGGTATGGTACAATACCATTCGGAACAAAACGCCCGATTGCAATCACGGCTGAGCAAAAACCGACCAAACACAGAAAGGAAAAAGCAATGGATACCATCGTCACCATCGCCATCGTCGCAGTCGTGCTCATCATTATCGTATTGATCACCTGCTACCGCAAGGCGCCGCCCAACGAGGCCATCGTCGTCACCGGCGTAGGCCACAGGGAACCCAAGGTCGTCAACGGCCGCGGCGTCGTCGTGCTGCCGATCCTGCAAAGGAGCGACCGGCTCACGATGCGCATGATGAAGCTGGACGTAAAGACCCCCGAAACCGGCGTAAAGACCAGTGAAGGCGTACCGCTGTGGATGGACAGCGTCGTAACCGTCCAGGTCTACAGCAACACCTCCACGCTGACGGAGGGCGAAGTGGAACAGAGCGGCTGCAAAAACCGCGACGAATACATCAAAGCCCGCCAGCAGGCCGCCATCTCCAACTTCCTGGGCATGGACGAGGCGCAGATCGACGCCAAGGTCAACGACGTGCTGCAGGGCAACCTGCGCGAGATCGTGGCCGAAATGACCGTGGTCGAGCTGCTCACCAAGCGCAAGGAGTTCGCCTCCCGCGTGATCGAAAACGCCCGTCCGGACCTGGCCAAGGTAGGCCTCGAAGTCATCACCTTCAACATTCAGGACATTCAGGACGCGCAGGACAGCTGCGGCAAGACCCACGGCGTCGTGGAGGCCATCGGCGTGCAGCGCGAAATGGAAGTCAAAAAGGCTGCCGAGATCGCGCGGGCCGACGCGGAGAGGGACATCGCCCTCGCACGCGCCGTCGCTTCCCAGCAGGCCAACGAAGGCCAGGTGGCCGCGGATACGTCCATCGCCGAAAACAACAACAAGCTGGCGCTGCGCCGCTCCGCTCTGAAGGCCGAGGCCGACAAGGCCGCCGTCGACGCGGAAGCCGCCGGTAAGATCGAAGCCCAGATTCAGGAAAAGACCCTGCGGGAGCGCCAGGCAGACGCCGAGATCGCCGCGCAGGAAAAGGCCATCATCCGCACCGACAAGGAAGTCGAGGTGCAGAAGCGCCGCCTGAGCGCCGAGATCAGAGAAAAGGCCGACGCGGACAAGTACGCCGCCAACGCCCGCGCCGACGCGGAGAAGTACGCCGCCGAAGCCTCTGCCGAGGCAACGCGCATCCGCCGCCAGAACGAGGCCGACGCGTCCCTGTACGAGACGCAGAAGGAAGCCGACGCGAAGAAGGCCGCCGCCGAGGCCGCCAGATACGCCGCCGAGCAGGAAGCCGAGGGTATCCGCGCCAGGGGCGAAGCCGAAGCGCAGGCCATTCAGGCAAAGGCGCTGGCCGAAGCGCAGGGCATCGAAAAGAAGGCGCAGGCGCAGAACCTCATGGGCGACGCGTCCAAGCTGGAAATGCTCTACAACGTGCTGCCCGAGGTCGCGCAGGCGCTGGCCTCCAGCCTGAACGGCGTGGAAAACCTGACCATGTACGGCACCGACGCCAACAGCGAGTATATCGGCAAGATCACGCAGGCCATGAACGGCTTCCTGAAGGCCATGGCCGACGGTACCGGCATCCGCCTGGGTGCGGGCCTCGCGGGCGCGCTCCCGGGGCTGACCGCCCAGCAAAGCGCCAAGACCGAAACCGCAGAAAAGTAATCCTTTAACCGACGGGGAGCTGCCGCAGACGCGGCAGCTCCCTTTTGCATCGTTTGGCTTATTCCTTTGTCCACGCGCCGAACACGGCGCTCAGCGGTCCGCGCCGCCCGGCGGCGTCAACCGCCCGCACGCGGTAAAAGTAGCGGCTGTGGTGCTTTAGACCCTCGTCGACGTAGCGGCCGACGCAGTATTCCTCGGGTTTGACGAAGGCGATCAGGCTGGCTTCGTTCGCTTCAAAGCCCTCCTCTTCGCCGCGGAAAAGCTCGTAGCCCTTCAGATCCTTTTCCTTCGGCGCGCCCCAGAGCAGGTAGAGCATGCCGTCCTTTTCGCCGCGCGCGGCGCAGGGCCTTTGAATGAGGCCCGTATAGGCGCTGCCGATCACGGGAACGGCTTCGCTGTTTTCTGTGTCCGTTTCGGGCGCGAAGGGGCGCAGGACGAACCGTTCGCTCCTGAGAAGGAGCGTTCCGAAGCCGGATTCAGGCAGACTTTCCCGCGCCCTGCCGTCCACCGTGCAAAAGCTTGCCTCGGTTCTTCCGAGCAGCGCCTCGTTCCATTCGGGCATACGCAGTTCGCGGCCGTAGAGCCGAACGATCAGCGCGTCCGAATCGGGCGCGGGCTTCACGGTCAGCACGCGCGCAAAGGCGTTCAAAAGGCTTAAGCTGTCGCCCGCAAGGCACCCGTTCTGCCTGCCGACGAACGCGGTCAAAGGGGGATTGAGCAGCTTTTCGGCGAATTCCGGAAGCCCTGCCCGCACATGATCTCCCTCGTACGACGTGACCGCGTAGCGCAAGCGGAAGTTCATGTGGCTGCCGCCCGCCGAGTGCATCTGCAGCCAGTCGTTGACCAGATAGAAGTACATCGCCGAGCCCTCACCCGGCAGACCGAAGTCTGTTTTATCCGGATGAATGTGGTCGAATTCGACCAGCTCGCTGTCCCATTGGATCACGCCTACGCCGAAATCGCCGTTTTCCGCGCAGACCCACTCGTGCGCGGCCATGTAGACGTCGGTGCCGTGACCGGTGACGTCCTTTGCGTACTCCGCTTCGCAGCCGTTGAGCGCGCATATGCGCCTTGCCGAGGGCACCTCGAAGGGGAAGGCCTGGTAGGCGTAGCGGAAGTAGCGCGCGTCGTTGTACAGTCCCCGCACGTGGCTTAACGTATTTTCGATCCGGATCAGCCTTTCGCCCCTGCGCAGGCTTACGCGCTGAAGGACGGCTGCCCCGCTCAGGGCTTCCTCCGCATGGGCGAATACCTCCGTTCCAAAGGGAGAGGTCAGCACTTCGAAGCGCGCCCGGCCCGGCACGGCGAAGCTTTTGTGCCCGTCCTGCGTCCAGACGAAGCAGTTCGCGGGAAAAGCGGCGTTTTGAGAAACGAGCTCGCGCCCGAGCGCCTTGTCGAACACGGACGCAAGGCCGCCGTTTTCCGAAAAGCGTACGCGGTAGTATTCGTTCTCGATCACGGGCGGTTCGCAGCATTCAATCTTTTGTTTTGCGTTCGGAACGAACTTGTCGAGCGGCAGTTTCGTGTATCCCATCGGCGCCAGTACCGCGCCCGGGAAGATCCTGTCCATGTATTCGACGTCCGTACGCATTTCGCGCGCCGTCGTGTTGAACGCGACCACGCACGGCCCGTCCGTATGGATCATGGCCGATATCGCCTGAAGCGCCTTTTCCGACTCGTCTTTTGCCGTGCACAGCGCGGTGTCGATCCAGTCGCGGTGCTGCATCCAGGTTTCGTACACCCGCCGCCCCTGATAGCCGCTCGTGCCGTAGGAATGCTCGTCGTTGCACAAGAGCGCCTTCCACGCGCGGTCGATCCTCAGGCTCGGGTAACGGAAGTCCGCGCTCACGAGCGACGCGAAGGAGCACAGTTTTTCCGCGGCGGGCAAGAGCCGGTCGGCCTCCGTCTTTTTGGCGAGCAGTTCGGGCGCGGCTATGGGGTGCTGGTACCAGCCGCCCGTGATGTCGCCGCGAAGGGTGGGGATAATGTCTCCGAAGCGCTCCCTGAGCAGCCTGAACGGCTCGTCCGGGTCGCCCAGCGTGCGAAGGCGCGGCCAGCGCCATTTTTCGTTCCACAGGGCGATCAGGTCGGTAAGACGGAGATTCGGCACCTCGTCGTCCCCGTAACAGGGCAAAAGCCACAGATCGTAGGGCACCGCCGCCTCCATGCGCGGCAGCTGTTTTGCGAAATGCGCTTCCATGCGGCGAAGGGCATAGCCGTCCGGGTAAGTATCGTAGCTGAAACCGAAGATCACCCCGCCCTGACTGTACATGCCGCCGGACCAGACGAGCAGCGGTTTTCCGCCGTGCGCGCTCTGCCAGTAGAAAACGCGCGGCAGCGAGGAACCCCAGCGCATGTCCATGCGCGAGCCGCCGCCCCCGGCTTCGGGGTTCAGCTCCGCGCCCGGCAGCGTGTGATCCATCTGCCAGACCGTGGAAATGTGCGGGTTCCAGTGGTTCGGCGAAAAAATGACGTTTTCGTATCCTGCGTCGGAAAACGGCTGCACCATGCCCCAGGACATGCCGTTAACGTCGATCATCGCGAGCGTTTTACACTCGACGTCCCATTCGTCCCTGAGACGTTTCCTTTCGCAGGCTGCCCGCGCCGTTTCCTCGAGGCCGAAGGTCTGCGTGTGGTTGCCAGCGAGGCTCGCGCACACGCCGATGCTCCCGGCGTGCACGTAATCCTTTACCAGCCGCCTTGCGCATTCTTCCCCGTGCTCGCCCGCGTGGCAGTCAAATACCCAGGTGCCCTCGAGCACGTAGCGGAAGCGGTCGGCTTCCTTCCTGCCCTGCGTTTCGTCGCACAGCTTCATCGCGGCGTCGACGGCCGAGGCGCTGTTGTATCGCTGAACGTAGGGCGGATTGTGCAGCCCTATGTCGGTGTGGGAGGAGATCATGACGTAAAACGTCCATTCGCGCGGGCGCTTCCAAACATCTTTATGTGAAAACACGGTTTGACCGCTTTCGTCTATGCAGACCCAGCGCACGGCTCTGTCCTCCTTCGGCGCGGGCAAAAGCACGCTGCACGCGCTCTCTCCCGCGCTTACGGCGAAGGAGGACGCGCACAGCTCGGCGCCCGTTTTAGCGTCGAGCGCCTTCAAAACGCAGTGCATCGTGCGCGGAGAATTTGCTTCCAGCGCGATTTTTTGCCTTCCCTCGTTGTCCACCATGGACAGCGGACGGACGTTCAGCTCCATGCTCCTTTTTCTCCTTCCTTTTGCCTGCCGGAAGTTTACCGATTCACGCCGACCGGCACGCGGACGCTGCTTCGCAGCCGCTTTGCAAAATCCTCCGTTTCGTCCTTCGTGGGCGCCGCAGCGCGAAAGCCTTCCGCCCGGCTGAGGCGAAAAGCCTTCTGTGCGCCCAGCGCGTGATAAGGCTCCAGGTCGATTTGAACGACGCCGTCCAGGCGATTTGCGAGGGACGCGATCGCCTCCGCGTGCTCCTTCGAAAAATTTACGCCCGGGACGAGCGGGCAGCGCAAAACGATGCGCGCGCCTGCGCTGCTGAGATAAGCGAGGTTTTGCAGTATGCGCTCGTTCCCAGCGCCGGTACAGCGCGCGTGCGCCGCGCTGTCCATGAGTTTGAAATCGTAAAGAAAAAGATCGACGAAGGGCAGTATACGCGCCATTTCTTCCTGCCTGCAGAACCCGCAGGTTTCCAGACACACGTTCAGGCCGGCTGCGCGGGCGCTTCTTGCGAGCGTCAGCGCAAAGGCGGCCTGCGCCATGGGCTCCCCGCCGGTCAGCGTGAGCCCTCCGCCGCTTTCATTGAAAAACTCCCTGTCGCGCAGCGCGAGCTCGATTATTTCTTCGCTGTCCGTCTCTTTTCCGCATTTCTCCAGCGCGCCGGACGGGCAGACTTCTTCGCACTTCCCGCAGGCGTCGCAAGATGCGCGCTCAAACGCGTGTCCCGCTGCGCCGAGAACGTGCAGCTTCTTCGGGCAGACCTTTTCGCACGCGCCGCAGCCGATGCAGCGCTTCGGGTCGAAGAGCAATTCGGCTTCGCTTTTCTGCGATTCCGGGTTATGGCACCAAGCGCAGCGCAGAGGACAGCCCTTCAAAAACACCGCCGTGCGGATGCCGGGCCCGTCGTGTACGCAGAAGCGCTGAATGTTGAAAATCAGCCCCTTCATCCGCTATACCTCGTGCGAGGTCCTAAGAAGCACCTCTTCCTGCATTTCGGGGGATAGCTTTACGAAATAGTCGCTGTAGCCGCCGATTCGCACCACCAGATCGCGGTAGCTCTCCGGGTCTGCCTGCGCCCTGATCAGCGTTTCGCGGTCCACGACGTTGATCTGCATCTCGAAACCGCCGCGGCGCAGATAAGTCTTTATCAGCGCGGCCGCTTTGGTGCAGGATTCCGCGGTAAAAGTGCTCTTCGTGAACTTCATGTTGACCGCGACGCCGCCGATCAGCTCCCTGTGCGGCCATTTCGTGCAGGAGAGGATCGACGCCGTGGGCCCGTTCTTTTCCCTGCCCTGACACGGGCCGGAGCCGTCGCCCAGCGGAAAGCCTGCGTGCCGCCCGTCCGGGGACGCGCCGGTCCTGCGCCCGAAATACTCGTGCTTGACCCAGCAGAATACGCTGGGGATGAGGCGCGCGTTCGGGAGCATCGGCTCATATTTTTTGCACTCGGAAACGATGTGCCTGATCAGAAAGTCGAACAATTCGTCCACGCGGTCGACGTCGTTTCCGTATTTGTCCACGCGGTCCAGCATTTTGAGACGCATGGCTTCACAGCCCTCAAAATCGCTGTCCAGCATTTCCTTGAGTGCTTCGAAGCTCAGTTCCTTCTTTTCAAAGATAAGCGTGCGGATGACCTCGAGCGAATCGACGAGGTTCGCCATGCCGACGAAGCTGGGCATGATCCAGTTGTACCGCGCGCCGCCGCGCTCGATGTCCGTGCCGCGAAGCAGGCAGTCGTTTACGAAGCAGGACAGCAGCGGGTTGATCGTGCGCTCCGCCCGCAAGGCGCGGTATCTGTTCTGCTCCTCGAAGTTTTTGCGGATGGATTCGTCCAGATGCTTTAGCAGCGCCTGTGTCAGCGCGTCGAACGACGGCCACGGGCGGTCGAGCAGATCCAAAAGCAGCTGGAGCATGTTCGTGTACGGGCTCGCCACCCAAACGTTGCTCGAGGCCTCGGGCGTGATCTCCACACAGGTGCTGTGAATGTAGCTGTGCGCCTCCGCTTCCGGCACGCCGTATTCTATAAGCCCTGCGCTGATCACGTCGTCGTTGAAGATCGCGGGATGGGAACGCCCGTGCGAGAGGATCTCGCAGGCCTGTAGGAGCATTTCTTCCGGCATGCCCTCCGTCATGCAAAGGCCCACGGAGGGGTACACCAGACGCACGTCCTCGATGACCTGAAGCCCCATCCGGGTAAGCTCGTTTGCGACGATATCGCCCTTTGGATTCCTGCCGCCCAGCATGTACCCGCTGGACAGGCCGCGCGGCACGCGGTTGTTGATCTGTATGGCAAGACAGTCCAAAAGCGTCTGTGCTTCGGCATCCGTGAGTTTCCCGGCGTCCCGGTCGGCGCGGTAGTAGGGATAGAGGTAGCGGTCGGGCCGCCCCAGCTGGAATTGCTGCATCGAAAAATAGCGGTGCGGGTTCATCGAAAGGCAAAACGTCAAAAAATGCACCGACTGAACGGCTTCATAAAAACTCTCTGCGGGCTTTGCGGGCACCCGGCGGCAGATTTCCGCGATTCTGCACAGCTCCTTCCGGCGCGTTTCGTCCTTGCAGCTTTCGGCAAGATGATCGGCGTGCGCGGCGTAGCGCAGCGAAAAATCGCTTACCGCCTTAAGACACGCAAGGCACGCGCCGTAAAACGCGATTTTGCTATCGTCCGTTGTACCTTCGAGCAGCTTTCTCACGCGCGCGGAAACGCCGATAAGCCCTTCCCTCAAGAGCAGTTCGTAATCCACGGCCATGTGGGAGTCCTGGCCGATGCGAAGGCCCATGGGATCGGCGACCTCTTTTCGCAGCTTCTCCCAGCGCGCCGCCTCCTCGCCGACCGGCGCGGCGGGCGCTTTGCCCACGATCAGCTCGCCCTCGCCGATCACGGGCTCAACGGAGGCAAGCGCATGCGCGAACGCGTCCGCGTAGCGCGCTTGCGTGCTTCCCTTGTCCGCGTTCAGCTGCCATCGCTCGAAGAATTTCAGATAGAACCCGTCGTAACAGATCGCGGGCTCCAGCGCCTCTTTCCTGAGCTTTTCTATGCGCCGCCTGTCAAAATCGCACATGCTCCCGCCTCCCCGAGAAAAACCTCTTTTCTGCCTTCATGATACCACAGGATCGCCCGCTTTTCAAGCGCATATAAAAATGTATCGAAAAACAGCATAACAGACCCGGCGCGTCCCGACGGCGGGCGTCAAAAAACCCCGCCGCTGAGGACGGGGTTCGTTTACTATCGGATTTTGCGCAGATCGGCAAAGCCGCAGGCCGCTTTTTCAGACGCGCTCGATCTCTTCCCTCAATATGCTCACGGCCTTTTCCAGCTCCTCGAAGCCGATCGTCAGTGGGGGCAGCAGGCGCACCTTGGCCTTCGCGGTCAAAACCAGTACGCCGCGCGCCAGACACGCGCCCGCGATCTCGCCGGCACTGCGCTCGGTTTCCAGCCCCAGCATGAGGCCCATGCCGCTGATGCTTTTGAGGCCTTTCGCGCCGTTCAACTTGTCGACGATGAAGGCGCTCCTTTCGCGCACGCCCTGCAAAAGCGCGTCGTCGATCCTCTCCAGTATGCTGATCGCACCGGCGCACACGGCGGGGTTTCCACCGAAGGTCGAGCCGTGGTCGCCGTATCCCAGCGTGTTTTCCGCCTTTTCGCCCAGGAGACAGGCGCCGATGGGCAGCCCGCCGCCCAAGCCCTTGGCCGTGGTCACGATGTCCGGCTGACGCTCGAAGTTCATGTAGCTGAAGAGCCTGCCGCTGCGCCCGTTGCCGGTCTGCACCTCGTCGACGATGAACAGCATGTCCTTCTCTTTGCACAATTGCCAGATGCCCTTCACAAAGCCGTAGTTCAGCGGCATCACGCCGCCTTCGCCCTGCACCATTTCAACCATGACCGCGCAGCAGCCGTTTTCTTCGCTGAGCCGCTTTACGTCCGAAAGGTTGTTGGCCTCCGCGTACACGAAGCCCGGCGTGAACGGGCCGAAGAAGCGGTGAAAGTGATCCTGCCCCGTGGCCGAGAGCATGCCGAGCGTGCGCCCGTGGAAGCTGTTTTTCAGCGTGATCACCGTGGAATGGCTCTCGTCGCCGTATTTGTCGTAAGCGTACTTGCGCGCCGCCTTGACCGCGCACTCGTTGGCCTCCGCGCCGGAATTTGCGAAGAAGACCTTCTTCATGCCGGTCCTCTCGCACAGCATTTTCGCCAGCTTTCCGCAGGGTTCGGTGTGATATAAATTGGAAGAATGGGGCAGCGCGTCCAGCTGCGCCGTCACGGCCTGCTTCCATTTTTCGTCGCCGTAGCCGAAGATGTTGACCGCAATGCCGCTGCCCAGATCGATGTATTCCTTGCCGTTTTCGTCCCAGGCCTTTGCACCCTTGCCCCGGACCAGCGCCACGGGAAAGCGCTTGTAGGTGTTTGCGACGTATTGATGATCGGTTTCTATGATGCTCATGTCTTATCCGCCTTTTGCTTTGATGCAGCGATTATACCCCATAAGCACCCGTCTGTAAATCAAATAATTGAAAAATATGCGCATATTTTTCAGGCATGATTGCAAAAACGATGCATACAGTGTATATCTATGCATAGATGAAGCGCGGCACGGCCCGGCGGGAAATCCGAATTGTAAACACTTCGTAAATTACAAAATTCCCTCTTGACAAAACGTATATGGGGTGATATTATAGACAAGCTCACCAATTGAGGCGGTTAGCCCCGGCGAGCATCGGACCTTGAAAACGATACAGAGAACAGAACGCAAGAA
>JAFPWH010000027.1 GCA_017395065.1 Clostridia bacterium
CGACTCGAAGGAGCCCGACTGGAGCAAGTTCCGCGACTTCATTATGGGCGAGGTCCGCTACAACTCCCTGATGAAGACCTTCCCCCAGGAGGCCGAAGAACTCTTCGTCGCCACCGAGCGCAACGCCAAACTGCGCTACGAAGGCTATAAAAAGCTTTCCGAGATGTAAACCGAGGGCAACACCCTAAAAACAGCAACGGCTGCCGTCCGCAAGGATGGCAGCCGTTTGTCTGCTTCGGGTATGCAACAGTCTATTTTTTCCCGAAGACATACGCTTTCACGCTACGGAAGAAAACGGGGATGCTACTTCCTACAAGATGCTGAAACCACGCCTCAAGCAGTGCGAACGTCGCCACATAGTAAAGCGCAGCCCATAGCCATTGTATGCCGTCGTACTCCACGTGCCGCCCCACATAGATGACAGCCCAAATGCTGTAAGCGCACATCAGCATGGCTGTGTACCAGCCCGCCGACGGCTTTTCCAGACGGAAAGCAAAGGTGCCGACAGTGTGCACAAAGCCTTCGAAAATGCCGAGGATGAACACAGGCAGTACCAGCCACATCTGGCTTGGGAAAAACATCGCCAGTGAGAACAGCACCGTGATATAGACCGCCTGCGCAAGGTGCGACTTGCCCGATTCAACCACCCGCTTGTCGATAGGCATCACACGTCCGAACAGGTCGGTCAAACCTGGGTGCGAGCCGGTCTCTTCATACTCGTGTGCGACAATCAAGGCAAACATGCCCATCACGAGTTTCTGCACAAGCGTCGCTGCCGACCAGTTGCAAACCGTCCACACCGCAAAGCCCGCGAACACAAGGGTCATCAGGTGGATGTTGTTTTTCAAGAGGAATAATCCGATTTTCTTCATTGTCTGTCTAATTTTTATTGTTTCTGTGCAAAATAACGTCGCCGACCTGTTTTTATTGCCCGTAGGGCGGCGACGGGGCGCGGATTTTTCCGAATTTCGGCTCGCATCATTGCAAAGGGGTGTCTGAGGGCGAAAAATTAACTTTGCGCTGATGCGGGGTGCCGCCCGAAGCCGGAAATCGGTCCCGCATCATTGCAAAGGGCGTTCCGAAAACCAAAAAACGGCCTCGCATCATTGCAAAGCCGTTTTCGGGTGCCGTTTCGCGTTTCCGCATCGTTACAAGGCCTCTTCCGGCTCGGCGGCCACGGTGTCGTCGGTCGGCTCGCCGCCGTCGGAGTCCTTTTTCGCGTCGCGGCTGCGGTTGGGATTGGTCATCGCGTGCTGGCGGAAGTATTCGAGGTCTTCCTGCATCCGCTTGGCGAGGTCGGTGGCTTCGCGGCGGTCGGGGTTGAGCAGCGTGTAGGCGTTGGTGTAGAGCACCACGGCGGCGTAGGCCTCGTCGCTGGCACGGCGCGCCGCGGCCAGCTCGCCCAGCACCTGCTCCGACCGCTCGTCGTTGCGTTCGGCGATGAGTTGGCGCACCTTGTCGTTGCTCTCCTTCAGCCGGTTGGCGAGGATGAGCAGGCCGAGGCGGTTGAGCTGGCGCTCGTACTGCATCAGGTCTTGCAGCATATTGTCGATGAGGCCGCTCTCCTTCATATAGTTGACCGAGGTGTCGATCTTGTAGTTCTTGATGACGCGCAGCAGGGGCTCGGCGTGCTGGGCGGTCTCGGGGATGGGGAACTTGGCGTAGGCCTTGATGGTGTCGCGCAGGGCGGCGTACTGCTTGTCGCGCTCGGCGTCGGCCTCCTTCAGCGGCGAGGTCTTGAGGCTGGCGCGGTACTGCTTGAAAGCCGTGTCCTCCTTCTCGAAGGCCGTGCGGAACTCCTCGACAGCCCTCTGCCACAGCTCGTTTTCGAGCCGTATCTCGCCCGTGCGTTTCCGCACCGTGTCGAGGTATTCATAGTGCGCCGCATTGGTCGCCCGCGCGATGGAGGTGGTGTCAATCTGAATGGGTATGTTCATAGTGATTGTGTTTTATTGTTCCTTATTATTTGTATTTGTCCTGCTTTTCCGACCTACGAGCCACCAGATACAGAATATCAGCACGGCATCGGAAATCATAATAATGCCTTGCCAACCTGCACCTATGCCCAGTTTGGTTGCACCCATGATGCCTGCCAACAACACTACGTGGTAGGCCAAAGCGCCGAGGAAGAGC
>JAFPWH010000014.1 GCA_017395065.1 Clostridia bacterium
CACCATCATCACCATCACCACCATCACGACGGTGAGCACGACGCCGACGAGATTTTCGACGATATCGGCATAGAGACCGCTTCGAAGATCGACGTGGATACCCTGAAAAAAGCTTTTGAGGCCCTGGCCGACGAGGAAAAGTACGGCATGGTGCTGCGCATGAAGGGGATCATGCCGACTGCGGACGGCAAATGGATCCATTTCGATTATACGCCGGGCGAAAGCGAGATCCGCGAGGGCAGCGCCGATTATACCGGCAGGCTCTGCGTCATAGGCTGCAAGCTCAACAGGAAAGAAATCATGGCGCTGCTGGGGCTGTGAGGTGAAGCTGATGTCTCAAAGCGAATACAAGACGCCCGTCTATCTGATCACCGGCTTTCTGGAGAGCGGAAAGACCAGCCTCATCAAGTCGATGCTCGAGGACGAAAACTTTTCCTCGGGTGAGCGAACGCTGATTCTGCAGTGCGAGGAAGGCATAGAAGAGCTGGATAAAACCGTACTGCGCAAGGCAAACGCCGTCCTCGAAGAGATCGACGAGCTAAGCGACCTGACCGAAAACCACTTAAACAGCTTGAACAGCAAATACCGCCCGGAGCGCGTCATCATCGAATACAACAGCGTCTGGACGATCGACGCGCTGTTCAAGGTGAAAAAGCCTTCGGACTGGGAGCTTGCGCAGATGGTCACGATGATCGATTCGACGACCTTCGACAACTACATGACCAACATGCGCGTTTTGATGAGCGAAGCGCCCAAGCTTGCCGACCTCGTGATCTTCAACCGCTGCGACGAGAACACGGAAAAGAGCCGCATGCGCCGAATGATCAAGGCGATGAACAACTCCTGCAACATCATGTTCGAAAACAACGACGGCAGCGCGGACGACGGCGTGGGGGAGGAAGACCTGCCCTGGGACATGAAGGCGGATGTCATCGAGATCAAGGACGAGGATTTCGGCATCTGGTATATCGACTGCATGGAGCATCCGGACCGCTACAACAATCGTATGGTCAGGGTTAAAGGACAGGCGTTCACCGTGGACGATCTGCCAAAGCGCAGCTATCTGCTGGGACGATACGCCATGACCTGCTGCGCCGCGGACGTGGGCGGTATCGGCTTCATCTGCCGCTACATGAAAAAGCGGCCCAAGGAAGCCGAGTGGATCACGGTCACCGCAAGGTGCGAGGCGGCCTTCAGTCAGGTACATGGAAGGGACTGCATCGTATTGGTCGAGACCGAAGTGGAACCGGCGATGAAGCCCGACGACGAACTCGTCTACTTCAACAGATAAAAATTTCGGCGCAGCGGAACGAACTTTCCGCTGCGTCTTTTTTTATGCGGCTACCCGAGAATGTGAATGTATTTCTCCTCGTGAAATAATCATTAACTGCGCGTTAATGTGTAAACAAACGATAACAAGAAAACACTTGCCATCCGAAAGTATTTGTGATAAAATAAACTAAATAAAACTGTGTTTATGAATTCGAAATAAAAGAAACTGCTTTACCGGGGTTTTTGCTCTCCGGTAAAGACGATTCGGAATGGCGGTTTGATTTCTGATGGGTAAGCTGTTTTTCTGGCGGCATGGCAAGATAAAGCCCAAATGGGCGCTCGTCGCTTACGATCTTTTGATGCTCACGCTGGTCATGTTTTCGCTGATCTTCGTGGCGCATTATAAGGTCGACATCCTTTCGCTTCATCTCGTCATTTGTGCGGTCTGCGTGATCGGCTGCCGGTACTTCCTGGGCGCGTATTTCCGCGTGTGGCGCTACGGCGGCGTAAGCTGCTATCTGCACCTCTTCATCACCGACATCGCGGCGGGCTTCGTGTATTTCCTTGTCGACAGATTTATACTGAACGAGATCAGCAATTCGCTGTATCTCCCTTTTGCGACGATCGTCTGCATCATCGTGCTGAATCTGTCTGCCGCACTTTTCATACGGCTCACGTACCGCTATTTGTACCAAAACGGCCTTCCGAATCTGCCGGGTATGGATCGCTTCGGCAACGTGATCAATTTCCTTACCGGTTTTGACGTAAACCACGCGACGCACTGGATCGACGCCGACCGCCGCGCGCAGAAGCTGAACGTCGCCATCGTCGGCGCGGGCCGCATCGGTTCCGCGCTCGCAAGAGATTTAAGGAACAACCCCAATTCGCGCCTTCGCCCCGTGTGCTATATCGACAACGATCCGGAGCTCATCGGAAGACAGGTCAACGACATCATCGTTCTCAACGAAAACGAGATCAGCGAGAAAACCGTCAAGGAATACAACCTTTCCCAGGTCATCTTCACGATCAAAGACCTGCCGGAGCAGCGCCAGCACGATCTGGTAAAGCTCTATACGTCCCTGGGCTTAAGAGTATTGGTGTACGACTATCCCGTCATGCACCAAAATGGCGAAAACAGTAAGCGCACGATCCGCAATTTCGACATCAAGGAGCTTTTGTTCAGAAGCTCCAAGGAGATCATCACGCCCGAAATCAGTGCGTTCTACCGCGGGAAGACCGTGCTCATCACCGGCGGCGGCGGATCGATCGGCGGAGAACTGTGCCGCCAGATCGCCCGCATGGAGCCAAAACGCATCGTGATCGCCGATGTATATGAAAACGGCGCCTACGACATGCAGCAGGAATTGCGCCTGCAATATGCCTCGGCGCTCGACGTGCGCGTGGAGATCATCACCGTCTGCGACAAGATCGAAGTCGAACAACTGTTCGAAAAGTACAGACCGGACATCGTTCTGCACGCGGCTGCGCACAAGCACGTGCCGCTCATGGAGAACAACGTCTGCGAAGCGGTAAAAAACAACGTGCTCGGCACCCTGAACGTGGTCAACGCCGCAGCCAAATACAAGGCGGGCAAGTTCATCATGATCTCCACGGACAAGGCCGTAAACCCGACAAACGTCATGGGCGCCACAAAACGCATGTGCGAAATGCTGGTCCTGAGCATGAACGGCAGGAGCGACACCGTCTTCGTCTGCACCCGTTTCGGAAACGTATTGGGTTCGAACGGCTCCGTGATCCCGCTGTTCAAACGCCAGATCGAACAGGGTGGCCCCGTGACCGTGACGGACAAACGCATTATCCGCTACTTTATGACGATCCCGGAGGCCAGCCAGCTGGTGCTCACATCCGGCGCGATGGCCAAGCGGGGAGAGCTCTTCGTGCTCGACATGGGCAAGCCCGTCCGCATCCTCGACCTTGCGGAGAACATGATCCGATTGAGCGGATTTGTGCCGTATTCCGAGATCGACATCATCGAAACCGGTCTGCGTCCCGGCGAAAAGCTCTATGAAGAACTGCTCATAAAGACCGAAGAGCTGGACAAGACCGAAAACGAACAGATCTTCGTGGAGCGCGAAAAGGTATTGAGCCAGACGGAAATCGAAAACAAGCTTAGTCGCCTTACCGAAGCGCTGCGCACAAACGACAACGCCGCCGTAAAGCAGGCGCTACACGAAGTTGTGCCGACGTTCCACGATCCCGAGGAAGTCAACAGACGTGCGCAGACTGCGCAGGAAATGAAAAACATACTCGAAATCGACAAGTTAAAACCTGCTAAAAGCGCCGGCCGCGCTTTTCCTGCTACATTTTTATCGTAATTAACGAAAAACACGCTGTTAATATCTGCAACGGTGTGATATAATAAGATTTGTATTGCATAGCTGAATGCAGTTTGGAGGCAACAATGAACAGGGTTTGCGAATTCAGAAAGCGCTTTCAGGGCGCTGCGCTGATTGAGGACCGCAAAAATATATATTATCTGACCGGCTTTACCGGTGAGGGCTGCGCGCTGATCACCGAAAACAGTCAGATCATCATCACCGATTTCCGCTACGTGGAGCAGTGCACGCGTCAGGCGCCTGAGTGCAGGCTCGAAACCACCTCGAAGGACGTAAACCGCGAAAGCATACTGAAAAGCTGTCTGAGTGCGGAAAACATAAACGAACTCTTTGTCGAAACCGGCATAATGACCGTAAACGCCTACCGCAGGCTTGAAAGCGCGCTGGAAGGCGTAAAACTAAGCGATCTGCCCGGGACCGTCGGCGAAATGCGCATCGTAAAATCTGAAGAAGAGCTCGGCTTCATTGCAAAAGCCGCGAAGATCAGCTGCCTTGCGCTCGAAGAGACTTTAAAGCAGCTCAAGCCCGGCATGACGGAGAAATACGCCTGTGCGCTGCTCGAGCACGAAATGCGCCTGCACGGCAGCGAAGGCCTTGCTTTCGATACGATCGTGGCAAGCGGCGTGAACGGGTCTCTGCCGCACGCGGTGCCCTCCGATAAGCAGATTCAACGCGGAGAGCTTTTGACCTTCGATTTCGGCGCCAGCTACGGCGGCTACTGCTCAGACTGCACGCGCACCGTCGCGATCGGCAGCATCGGCGCGGAGCTCAGAAAAATCTACGATTCGGTCTATACGGCGCATATGAAAGCGCTCGAAAAGGTGAAGGCCGGCATGGTTTGCAAAGAGCTTGACAGCATAGCCCGCGACTATCTGGAGCCCATCTATCCCGGCGCGTTCGGACATTCGCTGGGTCACGGCGTTGGTCTCAACATCCACGAAGCGCCGACCGTAAGCCAGAAGGGCGAAACGGTGCTCGTACCGGGCCACGTCATCACGATCGAACCCGGCGTATACATACCCAATCTCGGCGGCTGCCGCATAGAGGATACGGTATTTGTGACGGAAGACGGCTTTGTCGATCCGTATACGGTTTCAAAGCAACTCATCGTTGTTTGAGATACAGCTACCCATTTTTTAAGGAGGAACTCCAATGATCACAGCAGGCGATTTCAAAAAAGGCATTACCGTGGAGCTGGACGGCGGCATCTGGACGATCGTTGATTTCCAGCATGTCAAACCCGGCAAGGGCGCTGCGTTCGTTCGCACGAAAATCAAAAATATCATTACCGGCGCGGTGCTTGAGCGCACGTTCAACCCCACCGACAAGATGCCCAAAGCCATCATCGAAACCAAGGAGATGGAGTATCTCTACGACGACGGCGACCTGTACTACTTTATGGACGGCGAGACCTACGAGCAGATTGGCCTTACGAAGGATCAGGTCGAGGACGCCATCGTGTTCATGAAGCCCAACACCAACGCCACCGTGCGCTTCTATAAGGGCAGCGCGTTCTCCGTTGAAGCGCCTACCTTCGTGGAGCTTGCGGTCATCGCGACGGAACCCGGCTTCAAGGGCGACACCGCTTCCAACACCACCAAGCCCGCCACGGTCGAAACCGGCTTCACCCTGCAGGTGCCCCTGTTCATCAACGTGGGCGACGTGCTCAAGATCGACACCCGCGATGGCGGCGAATACCTGAGCAGAGTATAACACGGCAAAAAAGCCAATGCACGGAAACGCAAAAACGGCGCTTCCGTGTTTGGCGTACAAAAACGGAAACGCTATATCCGATTTGATAGTTTTTACGGAGGCAGCAATGGACAGGATCATGAAGCAGCTCGGCCTGATCAGGGGCTTACTGGAAAACGCGAGCGACGCGGAGCAGTTGAAAAAAGCGCTGTCGGAAACGCTGGGCGCGCTCGAGCTCATCGCCGAAAAAATGAGCGACATGCAGCGCGACCACCAAGAACTGAGCGATTATGTGGACATGATGGACGAGGACCTGAACGAGCTTCAGGACACGGTCGACGACGAACTGGATATGATGAATGACGACTGGGACGACGAAGGCGAGGACGATATGTCCTTCCTGGACGAGGACGACGAGGAACCGGACGAAGACGAAGGGGAAGACGAACCGCCGACGAAGGAAGAAGAAAAACCAAACGATAACCCGTTCAGCCTCTGGAAAAAAGACGATAACGACTAAAAGACACAGAGCTAAAAAGCAGCCGGTCCGTTTGCGCCCCGGCGCTTTTTTGTTCCGTCTCAAGTAAAACAGCATACTTTACTTTATTTTACTCGCTTTTTCGATTCGATTGTAGTATAATAATTCCGTATGGAACCACATCGTGAATACAAGCGGAGGAACCTTCGATGAGTGACGAAGAAAACAGGCGCGAGGCGGAGCAGTTCGGCGTCAAGCCGCGCAAACTGCACGTGCACACGAAAGCGCCCGGAAATAAAACGAAAAAGCAGAAGATAAGCCGCATGCGGCAGCTTTCGGAAAAGGAGTTCCCGATACCCAGCTGGATCATACAGATCGTGGGCAGCATACTTGTGACGCTGATCGTGGAATCCCTGTGCCGAAGGTCGGTCGCGGGCGCGTTCGAGTTCGTACACAAAAATCCGATGGCCTTTCTGCTGAACTGCTCATTGGTTGCGCTTGCGATTGCAATCGCCCTCATGTTCAAGCGAAGGCTCTTTGCCATCGTGCTTGCCGAGAGCATCTGGGTCATCCTCGCAGCGGTCAACTACGGCGTGATGAGCCGCAGGGGCCGCCTTGCGCTGTACCCGGCCGACCTGCACGGCATAACCGAGGGCATCGTGGTCATGCCCAAGCTCTTCGAGTGGTGGCAGATCGCGCTGATCTCTGCCATCGTCATGCTGGTGATCGCCGGCCTCGTCGTGCTTTTGCTGCGCACGCAGAAGTACAGAAGAGACATAACGAAGAGCTGGCTGCGTTTGGTCAGCACCGCGCTCGTGTTTACGCTTTCGCTGCTTCTGTGCCTCGAAAACGGCTACATCTCGCGCAGCTTACGCCCCGATTTTTACGCTTCTTACAAGAAAAACGGCTTCGCCTACAGCTTCCTTTTCGGCGTCTTCGACACCGGAATGAACGAGCCCACGGGCTATACCGATCAGGCGGTCAAGGACATCCTTGACACGACAATCGTAACCGAAACGAATCAAACGTCGAAGGAAGAAACCAAAACCGAAGATGGGACCAACGCGAAGCGCCTGGGCATCATCACCGAAAACACGAGCCTTGAGGGCTACGACGCGGAAACGATCGAGGGCATCGAGACAAGGGGGAGGGAAATCAGCGCAGACGCGGACTATCCCAACATCATCCTGCTGCAGCTGGAGGCGTTCTGCGAGCCCGATAAAATCAACGAATACGCCTACGAGGGCGAACCGATCCCCACGTTCATGCACATGAAGCAAAGCTGCACCAGCGGCACGCTCGGCGTACCGACGGTCGCGGGCGGTACCTGCAATACGGAATTCGAGGTGCTCACGGGCTGCGATCTCGACCTTTTCGGCGCAAACGAGTATCCCTATTACGATCTGGTCAAAAACAACGAATTCGAGTCTCTCGCGCACGACCTAAAGCCCTACGGCTACAATTCCACCTTCCTGCACAACTACAGCGGCACGTTTTACAACCGCAACGAGGTGTATTCAAACTTCGGCTTCGACCGCTTTGCCTCCCTCGAATACATGAACGATTACGAGGAGACCGATAAGGGCTGGGCTAAGGACGAGGTGCTCGGCACCTACATCATGAAGAGCCTCGAATCCACCGAGGGCAAGGACTTCGTCATGGCGGTGGGCGTACAGACGCACAGCGCCTACCCGGAACTGAGCGACGAGGAGGCTCCCTTCCTCGTGACCCAATCGCCCGACGGCAACGAATCCTACCGTCTGCAGTTCCAGTACTATCTCGAACAGATGAACAGCGTGGACGCCTTCCTTGCCGATCTCACGGAAAAGCTGGCATCCTATGACGAGAAGGTTCTCCTCGTGGTTTACGGCGATCATCTGCCCGGTTTAAGCTTCAACCACGATCAGATGACCACGGAGGAGCTGTTCTCGACCTCCTATGTGATCTGGGCTAATTACGAGCTTGAAAAGCAGGACAGAGACCTTGAAGCCTATCAGCTGGGCGCATACGCGCTCAAGCTTGCGGACATCAAGGACGCGGGCACTATGATCACGATCCATCAGAAGTACATGGACAGCTACGATTATATGGACAAGCTCAAGCTCGTTCAGTACGATATCACCTACGGCGAGCACTACCTGTACCTCGACAGTCCCATCATGCGCGAGGAACCCATGCAGTTCGGCGTGGAGCCGATAGAGATCGAGCGCCTGTTCAGCGACCGCGCGGGTAACCTGCAGGTGTACGGCAAGGGCTTTACGCAGGATGCCGTGATTTATCTCGGCGGCCGTTCACAGGACACGATCTTCGTAAACGAGAGCCTGCTGATCGCGCCGAACCTGAGCATGAGCGAAGATGACGTGCTGGACATACGCTTTTTCGGCGCGGACGGCGGACTGCTCTCCGTGCACGGCATTGCGGAAGAGGAACCTGCGTAACAGTTTTGACATAGAATATTTAACAAAAACGCACATTGCAGCGGGCAAGAAATGCGCCAAATGTGATATAATAGATAAAACCTTATCATGGAGAAGAATCGTTGAATGCACTGATCGTGGCGGCGGGCGTGATCCGCAGGGGCAAAGAGCTGCTTTTGTGCCAAAGGCCCGATGATAAATCGCTCGAAGCCGGCAAATGGGAATTTCCCGGCGGAAAGCTCGAAGAGGGCGAAACGCCTAAGCAGGCGCTTGTGCGGGAACTTAAAGAGGAACTCGACATCGACGTGACCGTATCCCGCATCCTGGACGCGCGGATAAAGCGCTACGAAAGAGGCGCCATTTTGGTCCTGTTTTATGAATGCTCCATCGCAAACGGTACCCCGAAGGCGCTGGAGCACAAACGCATCACCTACGTAAGACCCGAAGAACTGACGCAATACGACCTGGCCGACGCAGACAGGTGTGCGGCCGAAACAATAATTCGAGACAAGGAGAATGCAAATGCTTAACAAATCTGCTGCCGAAGCAGCGCTCAGCAAAGCGGTTTCAACGGGCGGCGACTTTGCGGAAATCTTCTATGAAGACACGCGCAGATCCCGCATCTCTCAAACGGACGACAGGATAGACACCGCCACGACCTCGCGCAATCACGGCGCGGGTCTCAGGGTCTACAAGGGCGTAAACTCCGTCTATGTGCATTCCAACGATACCAGCGCCGAAGGGCTGATGAAGCTCGCGCGCCAGGCGGCAGAAGCCGTCGGCAATGAAAAAGTGCCCGCCTGTGACGTACGGCTCGTGGGCTCGGTGACGCCAAACATTCATGAAATCAAACAGCTGCCCATGGACGTATGCGGCGAAAAACGCGCAAAGCTATTGGCGGACGCGTGCAAGGCGGCAAAGGCCTATTCCGCCGAGATCGCGCACGTAAGCTGCGCCCAGTGGGACTGGGAGCAGCACGTGACCATCGCAAACACCGAAGGCCTTTTCAAAAACGATACCCGCGTATATGCCCGCATGATGGTGCAGGCCATCGCCTCCATGAACGGTGAAAACCAGACCGGTCACGTGGGCCCCGGCGGCATGTGCGGCTTCGAACTGTTTGAAACGCTCGTAAACCCCGAGGAAGCGGGCAGGGAAGCGGCCAGAGAAGCCGTGACCATGCTTCACGCCGACCTGTGCCCTGCGGGCGTCATGCCGGTAATCATCGACGGCGGCTTCGGCGGCGTCATTTTCCACGAAGCCTGCGGTCATTCGCTCGAGGCGTCTTCCGTAGCCTTCGGCAACAGTGAATTCTGCGGAAAGCTCGGTCAGCAGATAGCCTCCGTTAAAGTGACCGCGATCGACGACGGCACGATCCCCAACTACTGGGGCAGCGAAAACATCGACGACGAGGGTACGCCCACGACCAGGCTCGTTCTGATCGAAAACGGCATACTGAAAAACTACATGATCGACCGCCTGAATTCGCGCCGCATGAACATGCCTGTGACCGGTTCCGCAAGGCGGCAGGACTACACCTTCGCGCCGACCTCCCGCATGCGGAACACATACATCGCCGCCGGCACGGACGACGAAAGCGAGATCATCTCCTCCTGCGCGGACGGCCTCTACGCAAAGCAGATGGGCGGCGGCAGCGTAAATCCCCTGACCGGCGAATTCAACTTTGCCGTGAGCGAAGGGTATCTTATCAAAAACGGCAAGGTCGACCGTCCGGTGCGCGGCGCGACGCTGATCGGCAAGGGCGGCCAGACCATCATGAAGATCGACCGAGTGGGCAAAAAGATGTGGATGGCGCAGGGTATGTGCGGTTCGTCCAGCGGCAGCGTGCCCACCAACGTGGGTCAGCCGATGATCCGCGTGACCGACATGACCGTAGGAGGCAGAAAATGAACAGACAGCAGTTTATAGATCGGCTCTTCGCCGGCGCAAAGCAGGCGGGCATAGAGGAGTGCGAGGCGTATTTTGCCGGCAGCGAAAGCTTTGACGTGGACGTATTGGACGGCGCGATCAAGGAATACACCGTCTCCGAAAGAAGTGGCATGTGCTTCAGAGGCGTTTACAAGGGCAAGATGGGCTACGCCTCCACGGAGATCGAAGACGAGGAAGCCATCGACATGCTGATCGAGGGCGTAAAGAACAACGCATCCCTTCTGCAGACGAACGACGGAGAAAGCATATTTGAAGGTAGCGAAAACTATCCCGAAGTCGACACCTTCGACGATGCCGTTCCGAGCATCCCCGCTTCCGAAAAGATCGCCGCGAGCATCAAAATGGAGCAGCTCGTAAAGGCAAAAGACAAGCGGGTCCTTCGCGTCGAGGGCTGCGGTATTTCAAGCAGCGTATCGAACGTAAGGATCGTAAACTCGAAGGGGCTGGACATCTCCGGAAAGAGCACGCTGTACGCGGCGGCGGTCGCCCCGATCGTCTCCGACGGCGGCAATCCGAATTTCGGCTTCGAACTCAAATACAGCCATAAGGCCTGCGACGTGGACATCGAGCAGGTCGCGGATAAGAGCGTCGACAGGGCGCTCGAAGGGCTGGGCGCGGTCAGCATCCCCAGCGGAAAGTATAAATGCGTGCTCAGAAACGACATGGCGGGCGCGCTTCTTGCCACCTTCGCAGGCGTCTTTTCGGGCGAGAGCGCCCGCAAGGGCATGAGCCTGCTGAAGGGCAGGGAAGGCGAGATCATCGCAAGCGAAAAGCTCACTATCATCGACGAACCGCTTTTGAAGGACGGGCTTGCTTCTTCCTCCTTCGACGCGGAGGGCGTTGCGCGCTTCACGAAGGACATTGTAAAAGACGGCAGATTCATGACGCTCCTGCACAACCGCGTGACTGCCGCGGAGCTTAAAAAAACCACCACCGCGAACGCCGCGAAAATGGGCTATGCGGGCAAGGTGACCGTGGCCCCGACGAACATGTACGTAAAGCCCGGCGACATCTCCTTTGACGAAATGCTCTCTGAAGTGGGCGAGGGCATACTGATCACGAGCCTCATGGGCATGCATTCCGGTGCCAATCCCATCAGCGGCGACTTCTCTCTCGGCGCGAAGGGCTTTATGATCAAGGACGGAAAGAAGGCCTTCCCCGTGGAGCAGATCACCGTCGCGGGCAATTTCTTTGAGATACTGAAAAACATCCGCGCCGTGGCGAGCGATCTGGAGTTCGGCCGCCCGGGCCTTGGCTCGATCGGGTCTCCCGCGCTGTACGTGGGCGAGATTTCCGTGGCGGGCAAATAAGCGCAATACTTTTGATCGGAGGTGCCTCAAGTGGGCAACATCATGAACAATTATTTCTACGGCAAGGCCGGCCAGGCCGACTACACCGTAGAGCAAATGCCGACCACCCGCAAGCAGCTGTTCTTTACGACGCTGAAAGTGCGCTTTTCTTCGATGATCGGGATCAACCTTTTGCACTTTCTGTTTATGCTGCCGCTGCTCATCTGGCTGTTTTTGGGCTTCGAGAC
This sequence comes from Clostridia bacterium, assembly GCA_017395065.1. Lineage (GTDB taxonomy): Bacteria > Bacillota > Clostridia > Christensenellales > Aristaeellaceae > RUG14130. The sequence goes on from JAFPWH010000014.1 coordinate 11,704, forward strand.
GCTGAGCATCTACTTCGGCATCGATGAAACCACGGCGCCCGAATATAAGGAGCGCTTAAGGCAGGTTGCGCCCGAAGTGGTCAGCGAGTACGACGCGTACGCGGAGCTCGACAAGGGCTTTCAGGCGATCATCGACAAGTACGAGACCGACGAGCAGATCAGCGCGGCCTTCACGGAAAGCGGTGCGATCACGGCTCAAACCACCAACACCGAAACCGGCGAAGTGACGACCTACACCTACACCGCGCAGGAGTGGGATACGCTCAAAACAAGCCGCGCCGAACACTACAAAAACTACTATAATCTGCTCGCGCAGGAAAGAAACGGCAACATCACCACCACGCTATTGATCGCGATCCCGCTTTTCATGATCGCGTCCGTCGGCCGCCCGGGCATGATGTACGTACTGCGCAACTGGGCCAGAGACGACCATTCCTTTGTCTGGCAGGATTATAAAGCCGCCATCAAGGACAACTGGAAGCAGTCGCTGCCGCTGGGCTTTCTGAACGGACTGAGCTTTTTGCTGTTCTTTATCGCGTGGGTGACCTATGGAAACATGGCCAACAACAGCTGGTTCTTTGCGATCCCGCAGGGACTGATGGTCGTTCTGCTCGTGATCTGGTGGATGATGAACGAACTGATCTATGTGATGATGGTCACCTACGACATGAAGTTCGGCCAGCTCATCAAAAATTCCATCATCATGGCCATCGCCCGGCTGCCCATCGCCTTTTTGATTCTGCTTGGCACGGTCGCCTTCCCGCTGCTTCTCAGCTTCCTGCCCGCGCCGTACAGCCTGCTCGCGCTTCTGGTCGTGTACCTGCTGATCGGATTCGCGTTCGTGGGATTTGTGCAAGCCTCGTTTGCGAACAGCTGCTTTGACAAGTACCTGAATCCCCGCATCGAAGGAGCGGAGGTCAACAAGGGACTGTATAATCCGGACAGCGAGGACGAGCAAAAGCAGGACGAACCCGAGCCGGAAAACCTCGTCAAAGAGGACAGGTATTGGGAGCACAAGACCAAATGATGTACGCTTCCCTTGCCGGCATATACGATTCGTTGGCATACGATTTCGACTATGCGGCCTGGTGCGAACTGTATGAGGAGCTGCTGAAGAAGAACAACGGCAGCATCCGCGAGATCTGTGACGCCGGCTGCGGCACCGGTACGCTCACCGTAGCGCTCAGCCGCAAGGGCTACAGAATGACCGGAACAGACTTGTCCGGGGACATGCTCAGCGTGGCCTCGGACAAGGCGCACTTAAGCGGGCAGCGAATCACTTTCGTAAAGCAGGACATGCGGCAGCTTTTACTGCCGCACAAGGTCGACGCGGTCATGTGCGCCTGCGACGGGGTGAATTATCTGACCACCCCAAACGGTCTCATGGCTTTTTTCAGCGCAGTCTTTTCGAACCTGAAAGCGGGCGGCGCGTTCGCCTTCGACATATCGAACCGCGAAAAACTGCTCGGCATGGGGAAGGAAAAACTCTACGCCGAGGAAACGGATGCCTGTGCGTACCTCTGGCAAAACGAATTCGAAGACGATATACTTAAAATGTATCTGAGCTTCTACATCCGCGCCGCGGACGGGAGATACGATAAAACCACCGAAACGCACAGCCAGAGGGCGTGGAAGAAATGCGAGATACTGGACGCACTTAACGAGGCCGGCTTCGTGAACGTCGAGAGCATCGGCGATGACGAAGCGGAAAACCCGCGACTCGGCGGAAAGCGCATCTTCTTTTCGGCGGCAAAACCAAACTGATAAACGGAGAAATCAATGCAAAACGATATGCTGTATCCAGACAGGCTGATGCGCCTGTCATTGATGGGCGGCGAGGCGCGCGCCTTCCTGATCGAGAGCACGCACCTTACCGAACGGGCCAGAAGCCTGCATTCCACGAGCAAAACAGCGACTGCCGCGCTCGGAAGGACACTGACCCTCACTTCGATCCTCGGCGCGATGCTCAAGGGAGAAGACGAGTCTGTGACCGTGCGCCTGGACGGCGACGGCCCTGCCGGCGTGATCCTCTGCGTCGGAAAGCCCGACGGCAGTGTAAAGGGCTTCGTTTCCCATCCCGGTGCGGAGGTCGCGCGGCGCGGCGAAAAGCTGGACGTCGGCGCGCTGGTCGGCCATAACGGCACGCTGACCGTCATCAAGGATTTGCGCCTGAAGGAGCCCTACATCGGCCAGGTGCCGTTGGTCAGCGGCGAAATCGGCGAGGATTTCGCGATGTATTTTACCTCCTCCGAGCAGACGCCCTCTCTCGTCAGTGTGGGCGTACTGGTGGCAGACAGGGTCGTTTCAAGCGGCGCGCTGGTCATTCAGCTCATGCCCGGCGCGAGCGAGGCCGCGATCCAATCCATCGAAAACAGCGCGGGCATGTTCATGGATATATCCAAAACACTCCTGGAATACCACCTCGAGGGCACGTGCGAACAGCTGCTTACGCACCTCGAACCGGAAATACTGGACACGGTTCCGGTCGCGTATCGCTGCGGCTGTACCCGTCAGAAGGTCGAGACCATGCTGATGAGCCTTGGCGAAAACGAACTAAACGACATGATCAAAACGCAAAACGGCGCAGAGGTGGACTGCCATTTCTGCAATACCCGACAGCGCTTTACCGCGGAGGAACTGAAGAACCTCATCGCGCGGATAAAGGAGAAACAAAACACAATCAGCGATGCGAAATAACGAAGTACCCATCAAACAAAGCGAAAAATATTACAGACAGCGCGTCAACATGAACCTGAAACAGGGCCGATTGATCGACGCGCTCAGGCTTCTCGGAAAGCTGAGACAGCAAAAACCCGACGACGCGGAGCTCATGCTCGAAGAGTCGGTCTTGCTCAGTCGCATGAAGCTCGTCGAGAAGAGCTCGGAGCTGATCAGCGAAGCGATGCTGCGCCAATGCGATCAGCCAAAGCTCGTACACGCGCTGTTTGAAAACCTGCTCGCGCGGGACATGGAATCCAAAGCGGCTGCACTCATTCAAAACCTTCCGGAGGGAAACGTGCAGGCCGAATGCACGAATCGGCTGGTCGAGTACCACCTGGACAAGGAGTACGAGCGGCGGCACCCGGTTCTCAAGCGCCGCGAGGCCTACGCGCTCAAGCTCATGAAGCACGGCGTGGATCTGATTTCATCCGGAGAAGCGAAGCGCGGCGAAGAGCTCGTAAAACGCAGCCTGAACCTGTGCGAGGATTCTGCTTACGTCACCGCGATGTATGCCGTGACGCTTGCGGGCTGCCAGAACCCGGACGCCGGGAAATATGCTGTTTCCGCTTGCCAAAAACTCAGGCAGGACAGCGATTTTTCGGTCAAAGTATTGTGTGCAAGGGCTCTGGCGCTTTGCGGCTATCGGAATAAGGCAACACAGCTGCTCAGATCCATGCGCGTAGGCAGCCTTCTGCCAAGAGAAAGGACGCAGCTTTTCTGCGCGCTTTCCGAATGCGGACTGCACGCCGAAATCTACGCTTACTGCGCAAAGGAACTGAAGGCCCACCGATACGAAGCGGGGCTGATGCACGCGCTCAGCGTTTCGGCCGCCTTGAGCGGGCTGGAGGAGAGCAAGGTACTCTACGGCTGGAAAAAGATTCTCGAAGCAGACGAAGACAATATGATCTGCAAGGCGTTTATCGAAGCTTACGAGGGCAATAAGCTCACGGGCGATGCAGAGGAATACCTGTTCGATCTGACGGATGATATGCTCCTGTCGCTCTATCAGCGCCTGCGCAGCAAAGGAGCGACGGCCAAGGAAGCTGTGCGCCTTTGCTACACAAAAGACCGTGAGCAACTGCAGGAAGCGGGTACGTGGCTTTTGCTCATGCTGGAGCAGGCTTCGGCCCGGCAGCTTATCGAGATACTGTCTGTGCGGCCCGATCTCAGCGACGGCGCACGGGAGGTGTGCGAAAGCATTATCGCCGCCAACGGACTTAGCGGGATTACTCAGCATTACCCGCTTTTGAAAATCGATTCCGCTTCTTCCGAGCCGCCGCTTGCGGTCGATTCCAGTATATGGCTAAAGCACATCTACACGAACATCGTAGACCTGCTCGTAAGATACCACAGATCCGGAAGGCTCACTGCGCTCAAGCGGGTATTCGATCGCGCCGTCAGCAATCGCAGCGTAAGGCACGAAATGCTTTTGCGGCAAAACGCCGCCGAAGCCGCCGTGCTGTTGCTCACGGTCAAACCGAACGCGAACAAGAGCTACAAAAGGCGCCTGAGCAGAGGCTATCGCATTCCCGTAAGACAGCTCGACTATATGATCAGAAAAATCATGTGTGCTCCGAAAGGAAACAAAAATGTTTGAGATACTCGATTTTGATGCCAACTTCAAAGCCTATACCGAAAAATGGATAGAGCTAAACAAGGGCAAATTCAAAACCTTCGAGCAGATGGAGGATGCCATACCGGAGGTATATCTGCGCTGGCTCAATAGTCCCGCGGCGTTTCTGGGTGGCGAAACGCCCGGCGCATTTTTCACGAAATTCAACAGCGCGCCGGAATTGATCAAATGGCTGCGCCTGTACGACGCGTCGAATGTACCCACGCCCGATCAGTTGCTGGACAGGATCAGCGACCTGGGGGAGCAGAGCATAAAGCCGCTCGTGTATACGGCCAGGGACGATAAGAACTCTCAGGCGCTCAGAATGACGGCACTCAATCTCTTAAAGGAGCTCGACGCGGGCGACGCGCCGCTGGAAGTGTGCTTAAGCCTGATCGACCGCAGGGAAGAGACCGACGAGCTTGCCGATGTCGCGGCGGACATCGTGGGACAGCTTGCCCCGGCGCACAAGGAAGAGCTGCTGTCCCGCCTCGAAGAGGTGAACGAATTCGCGCGCGAGACTTATCTCGATCTGCTAAGCGCTCTGCCGCCGGACGAGAGGACCTATCAGGCCCTCACACGTGAATTCCTGTCCCGGCGGGACAAATGCGGCCTGTACGCCGCGCTGCTTGGCAGATACGGCGACGACAGGGCGCTTGATCTGCTGACAGAGGCGCTTGACTGGGAAGAGATCAACTACATCGATTACATCGAAATCAGGGACGCAATCGAAAAGCTGGGCGGGGAATGCATCGCGGAGCGCGATTTTACGGGCGATGTGTACTATGAGGCACTGAAACAGCAGCAGAAGTGACTTAGCAAACGGAGGCACGCATATGTACTGCATAAAATGCGGACGGCAGGGGCATAGCGGCGAAAAGCGCTGTCCCGACTGCGGTATGCGCCTCGTGACACCTGCAAGACTCAAAGAGCTTATCGAGCTTGAAAAATATGTAAACCAAACCTTCTCCGGCAAGCTCAGCATACGTTATAAACGCCTGAAAAAGCGCACGAGCAAGCGCTGGGCGAAAATAAGAAGCGGCCTTGGCAGCTTCTTTGGCAAGCTTTTCGTAGATTTGAGAGCCTTCGGCGGCGTGAGCCTTCGTGTACTCAAAAACGCGCTCAAAGCGCTTTGGGCTTTCCTGAAGCGCGCGTATTCTTTCTTGAAGAAACACAGCGTTTCGGGCGCAAAGAAACTTTGTCTGCTTCTTAAGAAAGCAGGCGCGAAGCTCAGGCGCAAAGCCGCCGAGCTAAGGCAGCAGTACCGTCAGGAGAGAGAAAAGCAGCAGATCCTGATCAAAGAAGAACGCGCGCAAAGACCCATCACAAAGCGCAGGCCCGTGCAGGAAGAGGGCGACTTGGAAGAAGAGCTCTTCACGGAATGGATCGTTCCCGCCCGTGCAAAGAGCAAGGCTTCTATGCCGCAAAAAAAGAGCGCCGCGCAGGCGCATAAGCCCCAAAGAACCGAATCCAAAACGCACGGCGCGCCGATCGAAAAAAACGTACGGACGGATCGGAAGGGCGAGATCAAGCCGAACCGTGCTTATCTCACCGGCGCCGGCGGAAAGCCGAGCGCCGCCAACACCTACGCGGCCAGACAGCTTTCAAGGGATATTGCAAACGAGAGATACCGTGAAAAACAGCTTCAAAGCGAAAAAGCGCGAAAAAAGCGCAAAAAGAAGCCGTTTTCCCGCGAATGGACAGAGGAACACATGCGTTCCCTGGTTGCGATGGGGCTTATGCTGACGGCGTTGATCGTGTTCGTCTTCTGGGGCGCGTTCAGCGATTCCGGCCAAAAGACCCTCGCAGGCATAGGCCTCGGCAGCGCAAGGGGCTACATGCTGATCGGAGACGAGTACATGGCGGAAAAGAACTATCCCCGCGCCGTCGAATACTACTATTCGTCCATCAGCAGCGACTTAAGCTACGAAGCCGCGCTGAAGCTTGCGATCGCCTACTCCTACACCGGCGACGTAAGCAAGGAGGTCAGCGCGCTGCTATTGCTGACCGAAAACTATCCCGAGAACAAGCTACCCTTCAGCCAGCTCTACGCGCTCTATCCCGAGGGCTCCGCCCGTCCGCAGCGGGTACAGCAGGCGATCGAGAAGGGCTTTGCGCTCTACGGGGCACTGTAAGCACACACGTTGAAATGATATGAAACACGGCGGCTTCCCGAAATTGGAAGAGCCGCCGTGTTTCGTTTTGGCCTACCCTTATTCTGCTATGCGCCAGGCTCTCAAAGCGTTCAGCGTCGCCAGCAGCAGCACGCCCACGTCGCCGGCGATTGCGACATACATCGGCATCTTTACGAAAACGCTTACGCCGAGGATCGCAAATTTCACGGCGAGTGAAAGCACGATGTTTTCTTTGGCGATGCGCACGGTCTTCCGGGCGATGCGGATCACGAGGGGCAGGCGGTTCAGGTTATCGTCCATGATCACCACGTCGGCCGTCTCGATCGCGGCGTCGCTGCCCAGACCGCCCATGGCGATACCGGCGTTTGCCGCAGCGAGCACGGGCGCGTCGTTGATGCCGTCGCCCACATAGACCGGCTTTCCCTGCTTTGTCAGCTTCTGCATCAGGTCCACTTTATCCTTTGGCAGAAGCTCGTGGTACGCCTCGTCGATCCCGGAAGCCGCAGCGACTTTTTTGACCGAGGCCTCTTTGTCGCCGGAGAGCATCACGGTCTTTTTGATGCCGAGCGCTTTCAGCTTTTTGATCGCCTCCGCAGAGGAGGGCTTCAGGTCGTCCGTCACCTCGACGATGCCCGAGAAGCTTCCGTCGACGGCGATCAGCGTTCCGTTTTCTGCATTGTCCATGGCGATGCTTTCGCTCGCGAGCAGGCTCTTGTTTCCGACCAACACCCTGTGACCGTCTACTTCGGCGCATACGCCCATGCCTGGCTTTTCGTAGATCAGCTTCTTCGAAGCCTCGCTCGCGTCCAGTGATGCAATGCACTTTGCGACAGGATGGCTTGAAAAGCTTTCGGCGGCAGCGGCAAGACGGATCAGCTCCTTCTCTTCGAGACCGTAGGATTTGACTGCGCTTACGCGGAACCCGCCCGTCGTCAGCGTGCCGGTCTTGTCGAAGGCGCAGATGTCCGCATGGCTCAGGGATTCCAAATACACAGAGCCTTTGACCAGCACGCCGCGCTTGCTCGCGCAGCCGATGCCGCAAAAGAAGCTAAGCGGCACGCTGACAACCAGCGCGCAAGGGCAGGAGACGGTCAGGAACACGAGTGCCTTGTGCACCCAATCGGACCAGTTCCCGGTGAACAGGGAAGGAATGATCGCCAGAAGCACCGCCGCGATGATGACCGCGGGCGTGTAGATCTTTGCGAAACGGTGAATGAAATCCTCGACCTTGGCCTTCCGTTCCTTCGCGTCCTGCGTCATTTTCAGTATGCGGTCGACTGCGCTGTCTCCCTGCACGGTCAGCACCTTCAATTCCACGCGTCCGCTGATGTTGACGCAGCCGCTGAACAATTCGTCGCCGGGCGCCTTCTCCTGCGGCAGGCTCTCGCCGGTCAGCGAGGACGCGTCCACCGTGGTGCGGCCGGAAACGATCTCGCCGTCCAGCGCGATTCGCTCTCCGGGCAGAACGACGATGGTTTCGCCGAGCTGAACTTCGGCGGGCGAGATTTCCGTCTCTTTTCCGTTCCGGATGACGCGTGCCTTGTCGGGTCGCAGTGCCGCGAGGGAACTTAAGCTTTCCTTGCTGCTGTCCACCGCGAGATCGGCAAACCATTCGCCTACGCGGTACAGGAGCATGACGGCCACGGCTTCGGGATATTCGCCCAGGATCAGAGCGCCGACCGTCGCGATCGTCATCAGAAATTCCTCGGAAAAGATCTCGCCCTCCTTAAACTCTTCTACGACGCCTTTGATCACGTCGAATGCTACAAAAGCGTAGATCGCCAGAAACGCGATGATGCGCACCCAGCCTTCGGGCAAAAACAGCGCGCCCAGCCACAGGACGCCGCCCGCGATCAGCCGGATCAGCTCTTTTCTTTGCTCTTCGTCCATCCGTTTGAACACAAATATTCCCCCTCGTAAATCATTCTTCTGTAACGTGCTCATAGCCCTGCAGTATGATGCTTGCTACGTGAGCGTCGCTGAGCTTGTAGTAAACCGTTTTGCCCTCGCGCCGACCGGTGACCAGACGATTGTCCTTGAGCACCTTTAGCTGATGGCTTACGGCGCTTTGATCCATGGAAAGAAACTCGCACAGCGCGCAGACGCACATTTCGCTTCTGCTCAAAGCGTAAAGGATGCGCATGCGCGTAAGATCGCCGAACACCTTGAAGAGGCTGCTCAGGTTTTTGAGCGTCCCTTCGTCCGGCGCGGTCTCGACCATGTGCTTAACCAGTGCGCTGTGGTCGTGCATAAATGAACCTCCGTTCATATGAATTACAATTCATATTATATACAAAAAGCGTTCTGCGTCAATATAAGACACGGAATTTAACAATGAAAGAGTGAAAGCGCACTGTACAGAAATGGAGACTTCGGCGAATGCTTACGTCACGAAATGCTCTCATGAAAATAACGACGGCCCGAAGACCGCCGTTGGTGTTAAGACTGTTCAAAAACTTATGTTGCGGGCGTATTCCGGATCAGCGCCAAAAACATCCTGACGCCGTTTTCAAGTGCGCTTTCGTCGAAGCAGAACTCTGCGCTGTGCAGGGGCGTGGGGGAGCTCAGACCCAGCTGGAACATCGCGCCGGGGATGGCCTTCAGATAGCAGGCGAAGTCCTCTGCGATCAGCCAGGGCTTTTCAAGCTCCATGAAGGGCAGGGATCCAGCGAGCTTTCTGAGCTGCTCGAAGCTGAGCACGTCGTTGATCACAGGCGGATACATCTTGGGCAGATAAAAGTCAAATTCAGCGCCCGTTTCGCGTGCGACTTCGTTCGCGGTCTGCTTTATGTCGGAAAGCATCGCGTCGAACACGTCCTCGTCGAAAGCGCGCAGTACGCCCGCCATTTTCGTCTCGTTGGAGATGATGTTGTTGGCGGTGCCGCTCAGAAAGCGCCCGTAACCGTACAGGTGCATCACGTCCGCGTATTTGGCCTCGATCAGCGGCTTGGAGCGCCCTACGAACTGTACGCCTGCATACAGCGCGTCGATGCCGTCCTCGGGCTGCGCGATGTGGGAGCTTTTGCCCTTTACGGTCACGTGCAGTTCGCTGGTCATCGCCATCAGTGCGCCGGGGCGGGAAGCGATAAAGCCCTTTGGCAGGCTTGGCCAGACGTGGCAGGCGTAGATGCTTTTGACGCGGAAGCGCTCAAGCGCGCCGCTGTCTATGATGACGGTCGCGCCGCAGCCGCTCTCTTCGGCGGGCTGGAAGATCAGCAGGACGTTGGTCGGCGGGCATAGGGAACGCAAGTGCTCTGCGACCGTCAAAAGCATCGCCAGGTGCGCGTCGTGGCCGCAGGCGTGCATTTTGCCGGGGTGGCGCGAAGCGAAATCGACGCCGCTCTGTTCTTCTATGGGCAGCGCGTCCATGTCGGCCCTCAGCGCGAGCGTTTCGCTCTTTCCGAAATCGTAGTACGCCAGTACGCCGGAGGGCGACAGCGTTTCGATCTCGGCGCCGGTTTCCTTCAGGACGTTCAGCACGTAAGCCTGCGTTTCGGCAAGGTCGAAACCGATCTCGGGAATTCGGTGCAGCGCCCTGCGGTGCTCTATTGCGCGTTTCAGCAGCTTGTCCATATCACGCCTTGGGGCAGCCGAGCTTTTCCAGATGGCGGCCTATGTGCTTTTCGAGCGCCTGTGCGTATTCCTCACTGTGCTCTCTCCAGAAGCTGTACAGCCTGGTCTTAAAGCGGCTCTGGCCGTTTGCGTCCTTGGCCTGCAGAATGAGGCCGTAGGTGATGTGGATCAGCTGGCGGGAATTGTTGTCGTTGAACAGCTCGGGCAATTGCGCGTCGGTAAGCTTGGCGATGTCCGGAATCGCGTGGATGTTCGTCGTGACGTGATAGTATTTCCGGGCTTCGTCGAATACGCTCAGCGCAAACGCGTGGATTTCCCTGTACATGCCGGGCGCGCGCATCGCCACGATGCGCATGGCCTCCAGCCAGTTGGTGCCTGCGGTCTTTACGTGATAGCGCTGTTTCGTCTGCGCGCCGACCGAAGGGAACACGCTCAGCTTGTCGCTTCCGCTGTGCACGCTGACCTTGTGGCCGAACTTGCGGGCGATGGCGGCGTGCACCTTCATCTCGGCGTCGAACTGCCTGGGATCGCCGATGTAATCGATGCCCTTTTGGAATTCGCCGATGAAACGCGGCGCGATCGTAGCGACATTTACACCTCTGCGCTGAAGCTCGGACGCGACAAAATAATGCTCGCTCGGCTTGGTCGGCGTGTCGGTTTCGTCGATGGAGATCTCGAGGTCACAGGTGTACTTTCCGTCTTTTAGGAAGCGCTCGTACATCTCGACCGCAAAGTCCAGCGCCTCGCCGTAAATACCCTTAATGCGCTTTAATTCGTTGGGCGTGAAGGTGATCTCGTTGTCTTCGACCAGAAAGACCTTATTGGCGTAAAGCGCGTCCACGTCCTGTGAATACACGCCGGAGGCGTCGGCGTGAATGTGCTCGCTCAGATCGAGGGTCAGCATGCTGAAGCCCAGCGAAAGCGCGTATTCGATGTCTTCCGGCTTCTTGAGATGGTCGCCGTCCGCGCCGAAGCCGCGGGTGAAGTCCTCACGGAAAACGGCAAAGCTCGCCGCGTCGAGCACGTCCTCATATGTCCTCCCGGTAAGGTCGAGTTCGCGTATGGACTGCTGGGCGAAAACGGGCATGATGTCGTACTGCTTCATCAGCCTTATGTGCCCGTAGGAGGCAATGCCCAGACGGTCGCCCAGGCCGATCGAACGATCGTAGCCCAGCACGGGTTTCGGGGCCGTGAAGGGGAAGAGCTTTCTTAAGGTATTTGCGACTTCATGCGTCAGTTCGTATTGGTTCGTTCCGTCCTGTCCGCCGAAATAGGCCTTGCCCTCGCAAACCAGCACGTCGCGGTCGCCCGCGTTGGCCATGTATACCGTAGCGCCGTCCAGCGTATGCACGCTTGAAAGATATTTCGTCATATGATACCGTCCTTTATAGTTTAGTCGGGATAAACGATGGCAACCTTGCCGCAGGCGCCGGAGGCCATGAGCCGATACGCCTTGTCCACGTCCTTGAGCTCAAAGCGGTGGGTGATCAGCCTGTCCGGATGGATGCCCCACCTTACGAGGTGCTCGACCAGGTCTTCCATGCGCCAAAGACTCGTGACCCAGGAGCCGTAGATCGTCTTTTGGCCGTGCATGATGTCAGGGGAAGGATTGAACGTCACGTCGCCGCCCTCGCCGACCATCGCCATTGCGCCCCATTCGCGCGTGCAGCGGATGGCCATGGCCCTTGCAGAATTGTTCGCGGAGCAATCGATGCTCTTTTCACAGCCCTTGCCCTGCGTAACCTCCATGATCTGCTTTTCGCAGGCCTCGGCGTCCTTTGAATTGAACGCATAATCCGCAAGACCCAGATCCTTTGCGAGCTTTAAGCGGTCCTCGTTGATGTCGGTTCCGATCGTCGTTCCACAGCCCATGGCTTTGGCGAGCATGAGCGTTGCAAGCCCTACGGGACCGAGGCCAGTGACCAACACGCGGTCGTTGCCGCTGATGCCGATCTTCATGAGCGCCTCGTAGCAGGTGCCGAAACCGCAGGCGACCTGCGCGCCGTCTTCATAGCTGAGCTCGTCCGGCAGGGCGATCAGGTCTTTTTCGTCGCAGAGCATGTAGGGGCTCATGCCGCCGTTTCTCTGCCATCCGTAGGCGGCGCGCAGCGGGCTTTTGCAGGAAATGTAAAAGCCCTTTCGGCAGTCATAGCAGACGCCGCAGCCGCTGATGTGGTACACGATCACGCGGTCGCCCTTTTTGAAGCGGCGAAGTCCTTCGCCTTCTTCTACGATGACGCCGCAGGGTTCGTGGCCGGCGATCATGCCGGGCTGGTAGCCCTCGGGGCCCTTGCCCACATGTGCGCGGTAGATGCAGCGGATGTCGCTTCCGCAGATGGTGGAAGCCTTGGTCTTTACGATCACCTGGCCGTGGCCGGGCTTGGGCATGTCGAACTCCCTGAGCTCGACCGTGGAATTGCCGGGCAGTATGGCGCCCAAGATTTTCTGATTCAAAGCCGTTCCTCCTGTCTAATGCTTGCTTAGTCGCTTGTCCAGCCGGGAATGACGCCGTCTACGTCCCAAAGGTCGAGCCAGCTCTTTGCGCCCGGCCACAAAAACACCTGTCCCTTGATCATGCGCGCGTTGCGGTCGAGGCCGCGAAGCACGTTCATCTCTTCTCTTGTGAGCTTGTCGCCTGTCACGGCCTTCAGGTTGCTAAGATACTGCGCGGGTTTTACGCTGAAGGGGATCGGGATCTGGCCGCGCTGCACGGCCCACTTGAGGCAGATCAGCGCGGGGTGGACGTTGTGCCTTTCGGCGATCGCCTTCAATTCCGGCATTTCCATGTCGTTTACGTCGTCTGCGCTGCGGTCTCGCTCGGGCCGGGAGGGGGAGCCGATGGGGCAGTAGCCGATCGGCTGCATGCCGTTGTCCAGCGTGAACTGGAACAGCTCGCCCTGCTGAAAGCTCGGATGCAGCTCCATTTCGTTGAGCACGGGTCTGATCTTCGCGTCTTTCAGGATCAGCCGGAGCTTTGGTATGGTCACGTTGCTCACGCCGGGATTTCGCACGAGGCCGCGCTTCACCAGTTCCTCCACGCCGGCCCAGGTCTCCATGAATTCATCGTGCAGATAGGGTCGGGAATCGGGATTGCGGCTGTCTCCGTCGCATCCAGGGGCGTGATAGTTGGGGAACGGCCAGTGCACGAGATAGGCGTCGAGGTAATCGAGCTTAAGGTCCCGAAGGCTTTTTTCGCAGCTGCGCTGAACGGCCTGATAGCCGTGCGAATCGTTCCAGACCTTGGAGATCACAAAGAGTTCTTCGCGCTTTAAGCCGTTTTTCAGCGCGCTTTCAAATACGGGGCCGATTTTGTCTTCGTTGCCGTAGCAGGCCGCGCAGTCGATCAGCCGATAGCCGACCTTCAGCGCGCCGTCCACGGCCGCGGCGATCTCGTCCGGGCCGTACTTGTCCGAACCGAAGGTGCCAAGGCCGATGCAGGGGATTCGGTCGCCGGTCGAAAGGGTATGCGACGCGACCGATAAAGGATCGACAGTGTTTCTATCCATCTGAAAACGAACCTCCGTTTGATATCTTAATTATACCGAAATCGCGCGCTGTAGTCAAGCGACAGCGGGCAGAAAAAACGCAGCGAAGAAAGCTCTCGCTGCGAAAGGATTTTACGGTTCATTCAGGGATACGATCTTCCAAGCACCCTCCTCGGGCAGACTCAAGGGCGCGCTCGGGACGCTTTGGCGGATATAAAGCGTCTTTTCGCTGTCGTTTTGCAGTGTGTAGAAGACGAATACGTCTTCCGGCAGACGGGCGATGTAGCTGTCCAAGGCGTAGTGGTCGCCCAGGGCGTTCATTTGCGCCATAAAGAGCGAAAGCGTCTGAGGCGTCTGCTTCGCGGAAGCGACGGAACAGGTCATGAGAAGGTCCGTGTACAAACCGCTTTGAATGTCCGGGTAGGGGTGGCGGTAGAGCGTGCTTTCGCCGTCCGTCAGTGTATAATAGTTGTAGCGCTGTCCTTCCGGCGCAAAGGCGCTGAAACGAACGGACGAGAAGGGCGATTTCAGATTGGCCCGCGCCTGTTCACCGTCCCTCGTGAGCAGGGAAAAGGGGATCTCTTTGCCGTTTGGATCAAGATACATCGACAAGCCCGAATCCGTATACAGATAGCCGCTTGTGTATCCGGCCTGTTTGAGGAGCGCGCTCACGACGGAAAGCATATAGCCGTCGTGCAGCACGTTCAAATCGAGCACGGGCGCGTCGATTTCGTTTTCAAGGGCCCAGGCCGTGTATTCGTCCGAGATATTCAGGCGGGCCCGGCTGTTCTGCTTATCCAGCTCGAGGCTGAAAGTGCCGGGCGCGGCGATCCACGCGGCCAGGCGACGAAACAGCTCTTCTTTTTCGGGATCGTTTGCGGGATCGAATGCATCCGGTTCGTCGAGATATCTGAGCGTTTGCCAGGCGCGGTGCAGCGCACCCGCATAGATGCTGTAGCCGCCGCCTTGCCCTGCGCTCTGTGCGCTTTCAAGCACAAGCAACAGATCCTGAGAAATATCCAGCCACTGCCCGGGGGAAGCGTTGACGGAGGCGATGTTCACGACGTCTTCATAGGTTTGATCGGCACTTAGCAGCTTGTAGGTGCGAAGCGCGCTGTCGGTATAGACGCGCTGAACGTTTCTGAGCGTCTCCCGTATCGCGTTGCTCGAGCCCTCGGCGTAATAGACGAGGTGCAGGCCGCTGCCGTAGAGCGTGGCGTTTGCCTCGGCAGTAAAGTCCACATCGTAATAGCCGCTCTCCCGATGGGCGAGCGACATGATACCGTTTGTGAAGGCGTAAATGGCGATGGCCAGCGCCAGCACGAAAAAGACGATGCGGATGATTCGCTTCTTTTTCATTCAGCTTTCTTTCATAGGGGTCATCCGGTGCCGACCCTGGGACTTTTATGCTCCCAAATCGGCTTGCTCTGCAGGGTGCTTTATTTCTTTGCCGCAGTGTTTCCGAAGCGCTGCTTTTTGTAAGCGACGATCTCTTCTTCGTTTCCGTATACCAGATGGCCGTTTCCGATGTCGACAAGGCTCGGCTGCGATTCGTTTTCGGCGTATTCTCTGGGTTCGTATACGAAGAGTTTCTTTTTCTTTTCGAGGATCGGGTCGGGGATCGGGATCGCGCTCATCAGAGAATGCGTATAGGGATGCAGCGGGTAATTGAAAAGCTCCTCCGTCTCGGCGACTTCCATGATCCTTCCCTTGTAGATGACCACGATGCGGTCGCTTATGAAACGTACGATGGAAAGGTCGTGCGCGATGAACAGATAGGTGAGCCCGCGCTCGCGCTGGAACTTTTTGAGCAGATTCAGTACCTGGGCGCGAATGGACACGTCCAGCGCGCTGATCGGTTCGTCCGCTACGATCAGCTCGGGTTCCATGACGATAGAGCGCGCAAGGCCGACTCTCTGCCTTTGACCGCCCGAAAACTCGTGCGGGTAGCGCGTCAGATGCTCCGGCAGAAGGCCTACGTCGTTGATGGCCTTCGTTACCTTTTCGATGCGCTCCTTCTCGGTGGAGAAGAGGTGGAAGTTGTACAGGCCTTCGGAGATGATGTATTCGATCGTGGCTCTTTCGTTCAGGGAAGCGGCGGGATCCTGAAAGACCATCTGGATTTTGCGGATGACGTCCCTGTCCTTGCCGCGGCTGAGCTTTCCGGAGATCTTCTCGCCCTTGAAGTAGATCGCACCCTTGGAGCAGGGATTGATGCGAACGATCGCTCTTCCGATGGTGGTCTTGCCCGAGCCGCTTTCGCCGACCAGAGAGAGGGTTTCACCCTTGTAGATGTCAAAACTCACGTCGCTGACGGCTTTGAATTTGTTTTTGCCCTGCTTGAATACGACATCAAGGTTTTGTACGGAAAGCAGTACTTCTTTATTTGCGTTTTGTTCCATCGTCTGTCTCCTTAATCCTCAAAGTCGCCGTAGATTTTGACCATCTTCTCATGCAGGTTCTGTATGTTTTCGGGCATATCGACTTTCGGCGCGCGGGGGTCGAGCAGCCAGGTCTTGGCGTAGTGCGTGTCGCTGACCTTGAACATGGGCGGTTCCTTCTCGCGGTCGATGGCCATTGCGTACTGATTGCGCGGGGCAAACGCGTCGCCCTTGATCTTGTTGTACAGGGACGGCGGCGTGCCGGTGATGGAGAACAGCTCCTGATCCTTGGGGGTAAGCTGGGGCAAACTGCTCAAAAGAGCCCAGGTGTAGGGATGCTTGGGGTCGTAGAAGATGTCCTCAACCGTGCCAAGCTCCACGACCTGACCGGCATAGAGCACCGCAACGCGCTCGGCGACGTTGGCCACGACGCCCAGATCGTGCGTGATATATACGGTGGTAAAGCCGAGTTCCTTTTGCAGATCCTTGATCAGGCGAATGATCTGCGCCTGAATGGTAACGTCCAGCGCCGTCGTGGGCTCGTCGCAAATCAGTATCTTGGGCTGGCAGCTCAGCGCGATGGCGATGACGATGCGCTGCCGCATGCCGCCGGAATACTGGAAGGGATAGTCGTCGAAGCGCTTTTCGGGGTCGGGGATACCGACCTTGCCCATGATCTCGATCGTGCGGCGCTTCGCCTCCGCCTGAGAGCAGTTCTGGTGCTTGAGCACCACGCTCATGATCTGCTTGCCGATGGTGACGACGGGGTTCAAGCTGGTCATCGGGTCCTGGAAGACCGTGGCGATGCGACGCCCGCGGATCTGCTGCCAGTCTTTGGTGTATTTCACCTGTGCGCAGTCGATCACAGCCCAGCCCTCGAGCTGCTGCTGCGCTTCGTTCAGATTTCTGAACTCGACATACAGCAAAGTCGTCTCGAAAATGCGCCTGCGGATCTCGCTGTCGTTCAGGTCTTCGCCCTTGCGCATGGCCTGCTTGAAGGCTTTCATGAGCTTGTAGATGAGCTTGAGCTGCGAAAGGTAGGGGTAGCGGCCGATGGACAGCATGATCTCGTAGGACAGTATCCTGTTGCGCTCGACCACTTCATTGCTCAAAACCGTGCCTGCGGATACTTTTTCCTGCATCCTGTTTTTGAGCGTTTTGAGCGTGTTGGCGTCGGCTTGCTTTTTCGCCGTATCCTTATTGTAGGCAGCCAGGCGTTCCGATTCGATCCTGTCCCACTTCGCCCTGACATCGTCCTGCTGTGCTTTCAGGGACCTGATCTTATCGGTGCACTTTGCGATTTCGCCGGCGTCGCTCTGGCTGTGCCTGTCGAGCGTGAGCAAATAGTTCTGCGTTTCGACCAGCGCGTCATCAAGTTTCTTCAATTCGGATTTCTGTTCTTCCTCTTCGGCGCCGGACAGGGATTTCAGATGCCGGATCTCTTCCAGCTTGGCGTTGTAGGCGTTGTACTCCTCGGCGCCGCGCTCGAGCTTCGAGTATGCGTCGAGCTTCTTTTGAATGAGGGCGAGCGTTCGCTTGTTGCGCTTCGTCAGCGGAACGGTGGTCACGCTCAGCTCGTCGTCCGAAAAGATGATGCTGCCTTCGGAGATAAAACCGTTGTTTTCGAGCATGCCCGCGAAGGTCTTGGTAAGCACGCTCTTGCCCGAGCCGCTTTCGCCGACGATGGCGATGGACTCGTGCTCAAAGATGTCCAGCGAGACGTTTCTGATCGCGGTCAGTATGCGGCCGCGGACGTTGAATTTAACGCTTACGTTTCTAAGCGAGAGGAGCACTTTCCTGTTTTCGTTGTCTGCCATACGCTCCTCCTTACATGTGCGTGCGCGGGTCGGTCGCGTCGGCAAGATTCTGACCGAGCACGTAGAGAATGATCGTGATCGCGGCGGCCACGGCGACCGGCGGCCAGAACTCCCAGGGGTAGATCATGAAGGCGGACTGCGCCTCCTGGATCATGCGGCCCAGAGACGGCACGTTGGCGCTCAGGCCTACGCCGATGTAGCTTAAGAACACTTCCATCGAAATGTAGCTGGGAAGCTCAGTGGCCAAAAGCGTAACCGTAACGCTGGTCAGGAAGGGCAGTATGTTCTTCGTGATCATGCGCGGGATCGGCGTGCCGAGGCAGCGGGACGCCAGCGAGTATTCACGGTCGCGGATGATCATGACCTGCGTTCTGAAGAAATACGATATGCCGAGCCAGCCGGTAACGGTCAGCGCGAAAACGAAGCTCCAGAAGCCGGAACCGATGATGTACACCAATACCGAGATCATCAGTATGTAGGGCACGTTTGCAAGAATGTTGTATATGACCAGCATGAACTGGTCGAAGCGCTTGCTGTAGCCCCAGACCGCGCCCAGGATGATGCCGATCGTCATGTTGATCGCTGCGCAGATGACGGCCAGCATGAGGGACGTCCTCGCGGAAGAGCAGATGCCGTAGAGGATCGAGTTGCCCATTCCGCCGGTGCCCAGCAGGTATTTCAGGCTGAAGCCGTATTTGTTGATCGCCTTGGCAGGGCTCAGGTTGAAGGACGTCGCGTCCGTAACGTTTTCGTAGGGCGCGTAGGGCGCAAACGCCGGGATCACGAAAGCGGCAAGAAAGATCAGCAGCAAAAGCCCGATCAGCACGAAGTTGACCTTTTTCTTAAAGAAGACGCGGAATACGCTGCGCCAATAGCTGTAGCGCGGCGCTGTGATCTTTTCGGCCTCAATGCTGTTTTTGTCGATAAAGTAAAACAGCGAATCGTCCTTTGAATTTGCGGCGTTGTCTGCAAAGACAGCCTTGTTCTGCGTGTATTCAGACATTTTACCTGCCGCCTCCTTTGCTTGATGAGAGAGAAACGCGCGGGTCCCACTTGGCCAGCAGCAGATCGCCCAGTATGACGGAAATGATGGAGAGCGTCGTATAGAACACGGTACAGGCCACGATGATGCCGTTGTCGTGTCCGTTGATTGCGGTGGTCAGAAGGTTGCCCACGCCGGGCACCGCGTATACGCGCTCGGTGATGATGGCGCCGGTCAGACAGCCGAGGATGCTGGCGGGGATGCCGTGCACCAGATAGATCATGGCGTTGGGGGAGATGTGCTTGCGGTAGATCTCCTTTTCGCTGAAGCCCTCGGCCCTTGCGAACTTGACGTAATCGCTGTTCATTTGGTCTATCATGTAGCGGCGCATCCACTTCATCAGACTGCCCATGTGCGGCAGCGTAAGCGAGATCGTGGGCAGGAAGTACGCAAGTATCTTTACCTGTGCGTTTGCAAATTTGTAAGGCAAACCGAACAGCCCCGTGCCGACGACGGCGAATATGAAAATGTAGGCGAGCGAGGGCACGGCCATGATGAAGATGATGTAGAGGTTTCCGATCTTGTCGAAAAGTCCGTCCTTGTGCCTTGCCATGGTGATGCCGATCGGAAGACCCAGGAGGTATGCGAGGATCGTGGCGATGATGCCGATCACGAAGGAGTTTTCAAGCATCGAAAGCCCGCCGAAACGGTAGGAACTTGCCGTATACTGATCGGGGAAGCGCTCCGTTTCGTACTTGGTGGGCGTAGAATAATTGTAGGTGAGCGAATGGAAATCGATCGCGGTCTCCGTGTACTCGTCGCTTCCGAGCATGGCAGGGAACTGCGTCTTTACCTTGACCTGATCGCCGGTGGGCTGCGTGATGACCTCCGTGATCTCCTGTCCGCGGTATTTCGTAAAGGAGGTGCCCAGGTTCAAATGCAGCCAGTTCTGATGGATGAACGGGAAACGGGAATCGAAATACAATAAATATTTGTGCGTCGTGCCGGAACCGACCACAGCGTAGAAGCCGCTGTAGGGGTCTTTCTCGACGCGCACATAACGATCCTTGAGATTGGGATCGGTAACGTCGTTTGTCGTTTCAACGGTGAACAAATCACCGAGGTAATTCCAAAGGCGCGTAAATACGCTCTTTTCGTAGATGGCCAGGAGATAGCCGGTTCCGCCGTCCTTGACCTTCCCTCTGGGCGTAAGCTGGGGGGCCAGGTAAACGATTTCCCAGCCGTTGCCTTCGATGGCTTTGCCAGGATGCGCTGCCAGATAGGCGGCTGCGTCTTCGACGCCCGTATTCTGGGCAATGAATTCCTGAACGGAGGGGTTCGTAAGCCACGTCTCCGCATTCTGTATGGCGTCCTTGTCGGCCTTGTAATCCGCGTTTTTGGTGTACTGATCGCCGTACAAGGGCTCGTATTTGTTCTTCAGAAAGATCGTATAATTCGCAAAATCCAGATAGCCAAACTTCTGGTATTGTTGGTACTCATATACCGTTCTGTCGTTCCAGGATTTTTTGTTCCAGACGTCGTCTGTCTGGAAGATGACGTTCCTGTTTATCAACGTGTACACCAAAAGCATGACGACCACGATGACCACCAGCAGTGAAAAGATCGAAAACAGGATGCGCCGCAGCATGTATCTTTTCATGAATGCACCAACTTAATCCGGATTTCCCGCTTCATTCGGGATTTAAAAGTGAAATAATCAATATACGGGGAAGCGGCTTTTAAGCCGCCTCCCCATAGGTCAAAGGGTAACTGACGATTAATAGTCTACGCCGATAACCTTGAGCATGTAGCCGTTTACGCCGAAGGTATCCAGATAGGTGGAAGGATCGCCGTAGTCCGGGCCCCAGCCGCTGCCATAGAAGAAGTCGAAGTTGCCGGCGGCGCCGGTGCTGGCGCGGTAACCGGAAGCATAGTAATCTTCGCTGGTGGTGGCTTCGATCATGTTGATGACTACGTTCTCAGCTCCCAGAGTGCCTTCGATGACCTGCTTGACGGCATTGATCTGGGCGGTCTGCGTGGAGTTGGGGGAGTAGTAGCAAATGTCGATGGTGATCGGGTAGGTAACGCTGTCGCCCAGCTCTTCCTTGGCCTTGGCCAGGTAGGCCTGCGCCTTTTCAGCGTTGAACCAGCCGTTTACGCCGTCGGCCACGATGATGTAGTCTTCTTCGGCTACGCCTTCAGCGGCTTCGATCTTGCTCAGATAGTACTGGACCATGTCGCCGTAGAAGGTGCCGGCCGGGAAGGTCTTGCCTTCTTCGTCGGTCACATCGTTCTCGATGGACACGAACTGCGGATGGGTGTACATGTTGCGCAGGTTGTAGAGCTTGAGCTCTTCGCCGGTGGAAACGGCGTTGTAGGTCGCCTGGTCAAACGCAAACAGGAACGCCTTGCGGAAGTTCTTGTTCATCAGGGCATTGTGGGTGTCGATCTTCTGCTGCTCGGTCTTGGGAGAAGCGCAGTTGCCGTTGGCAAGAGCAAAGGTACCGCGGTTCACGTTCAGGCCGCCGAAGTAGGTGGTCGACTCGGTATCGGTGATGTAGGCGTACTTGTCGAAGTTGCCGTCGTCGAGAGCCAACTTCATAGTGCCGTTGGCTTCGCGCAGAGCGACTGCGGAGTAGGTGCCCTTGTTGGTGTCGGCATAGTACTGAGCCATGTTCTCGCCGTTATCGTAGATCCAGGTGATGGTGTTCAGCGTCACTTCGTCAGCCTTGTAGTAGTTGGGGTTCTTCACAAGGTCGATCTCAGAGTCTGTATTGAGCTTCTGGAGAAGGAAGGGTCCGCAGTAGACCTGGCTGGCCACGTCGGTGTTCTTGCCGTAGGTGTACGCAGCGGTATCCGCGAAAGCGTCCTGATACTCCTGAATGCCGTAAACTCCGCCGTGGCTGAGATACCAGTCTTCGCAGATGGGCAGGAAGCAGGAGTAGGTGAGCATGGTCATGAAATAGGGGATGTTGCCTTCGAGGGTGACGACCAGCGTGTAGTCGTCGGCGGCTTCGTAGCCAACCTCGTCGAAGGTGCCGCCCGCGAGGTACTCGCTGGCGCCGGCGACGACGCCTTCAACCAGCCACTCGAGACCGGCGGCCGCGTCCAGCATGTGATGGAAGCCGGCCACGAAGTCTTTCGCAGTCACTTCGGCGTACTCTTCGCCTTCGGAGGTATACCACTTCACGCCCTGGCGGATGTGGAAGGTGTAAACGGTGCCGTCTTCACTGATCTCCCAGGACTCGGCAAGAGCGGGCTGCAGCTGGTTGAGGTTGTTGTACTGAACCAGGCCGTCCACGCAGTTGACCGTGATCTCGGTGTCGCTCTGGGAAGAGGTGTTCAGCCAGTCCAGCGTCACGGGAGCAGTGGCGAAGGTGGTGCGGTAATCGTGCTGGATGGTGTGGCCCTTGGATTCAAGGATCGCGGCGGGATCGTATACGCCCTCGCCGAGAACGGCCTTGTTCCAGGCATCCATCAACTCAGCGCGGTCTTCCTTGGTGATGAACTCGTCGCTGATGACCAAACCGAACAGACGGTCGTCATCGTTGCCCCACTGTACGTAAGGAACGGTACGGGGAGCGATGCGGGAGATCTGATAGGCGCCGCCGCGGGTGGTGGTGGGAACCATGACGGCAGAGTCGAGCAGATAGGCTTCAGCCTGCGCGTAGAGCATGAAGCGCTCGTCGTTGGTCTCGGCGGCCTTGGCTGCCTGCATGAGCTCGTCATACACATCGAGTACGGCGTAGTAGATGTCTTCATCTTCTGCGCGCTCGTAGACGGCTTCCGCGTTGACGGCAGCGAGGCTGAGAGCCAGAATCAGAGCCAACACAACGGATAAGAACTTTCTCATTTTACTACCTCCATAATTATTCCTTCATTGCCATGAACTGTGAGACCGTGGCCGACCCAACATCGACCGGATCCCCTTATGGTTTGAAGATGGTACATATTATACAGTTTTCTGTCCGAAATTGCAAATAAAATAAGGCATTCATTCAAAATATATCAAAAAATTTACATTGGCCTGCTTTATACAGCGGGAAAATGAATAAGATGCACAAGCATAATTCAGAGCTATACGTTTTATTCACGGCAAGGCCTGCGGATTCCGGATACGAAAGGGAAAGAAGAGACGCCTAAACGGATACTCTGAAAAACGGCGAAAAAAGCGCCCCGCGTTGTGTTTTTGTTTACAGCGCCTGCGCATCTTGTTTTTTCGCTCCGTTTGTTTTATAATATATGATTGAGAGCAAATAGGTCGGAGGATATTGATGGTTTGCCCACGCTGCGGTGCCACGATCAAGGCATCGATGAAAAAATGCTCGAAATGCGGTTTGCCGCTTTCCTATCAGGACAAGGTCAGCGGCGACGACAAATTACCGCTCAAGACGCTGCTGATCCGCTGCGTCCTGGTTTTGCTCGCTTTCGCGGTGACGGTCATACTTTTTGTCGCGATCGAAGAACCCCTCAGGATCCGCGCAAAGAACAAACGCATTACCGAAGAGTACGTAAACCAGGTCGTCGAGAGCCTGAAGCTGGACAGCGGCTATCAGGGGCACGCGTTTACGTTTTTCGGCGAGGACGGCGACTGTATTTATATAGAAGAGCTTGGCGAAAGCTTCATGTTCGTCGGCGGCATTGCCCGCGTGGAGGTACCGGACTATATCTGGTTTCAGGAGGACCCGACCAACATCGACAACGCGATGATCACCTTTTCGCCGATCTACGTTTCGTCGACCGGCAAAAAGACGCGCATCCCCGTCTTTAGTGTGCAGGTGGACGTGCCGGAAGCGCCCGTGACCATCACGCAGCCGACGACCGACCGACTCACGGTCATCACGTCGCAGACGGGCCTGAGCATGAACGTGGTGTACGGAAGCCAGGTCATCATAAACGGCGAAGACGTGTCTTCCAAGGTGGACCGGAGCGGCAACCTGAATCTTACATTAAATATTGAGCCGATCGGCGACAACAATATTTCCATCATCGTGCGCACGCCCCACCACAAGGAGGCGAGGCGCGATCTGGTCTTCTACCGGGAGGAAATGGAGATCAACCTCGAGGTCGCTTCGAGCGTACAGTACATCAGCCGCTTAAATTACATGACGGTAAGCGGCGTCTCGGAGCCCGGCGCTTCGATCACCGTGGATTCCGACTACGAACGCGGAAGCCTGAAGGTGGACGACGAAACGGGCAAATTCTCCTTCCGGGCGAAGTTTTCCGCTTACGGCAAAAACTTGGTGGTCTTCCGCGCCTCGAAGGAGGGAAAGAAGGATTCGACGATCTCCTTCTATGTCGACTATCTGCCCGCCAAGGCGGAATACACGCGCTATGCCTGGACGATGGATTACGCGCAGCTGTCGCTTCTGTACGAGCAGTGGCACGGACGGGTATTCCTCTGCATGGGCAGGATCGTCGCAAGCTACATGGAGAGCGGCACGCTGTACTCGATCATGAACGTCGGCAACAACGCGGACATAAAGCTCGTCGCCCTCATCAACGAATCCAACGAGGGACAATTCCTCGTCGGCAACGAGTATGCCCTGTACGCCGACGTCGAAGGCAGACTGTTCTACAACAACAGTTACATTCCCTGCCTCATCGCAAGATATACAAGAGATTAGGAGGCGCCGAAAATGAAAAAGCTCGCACTGCTGCTCGTTCTTATCTGCCTTACGGCTGCAGCTCATGCCGATCAAAGCTTCGACGGCAGCGTATACGACGCGTACTGCCCGCAGTACGACGAAAGCCTTCTTTGGGGCTGGGAGACGATCAGCTATATCGAGCCCACCGGGCTTTTGCTGAGCGCCACTTCTCTAAGCGCTGAGCTCACCGTGAGCATCGAGGAATCGGACGTGAATCCCGACGTGTTTTTGAGAAACCGCTTCGCCGGCGTCTCAAGATACGGTCAGAACATAGAGGGCGGCAGCGTGGAAAACTGTGTGCTGAGCCGCTTCGAAAGGGCAGCCCGCGTGAACTATTCCTACCGCTCACTCAGGAACAGCTTCGACAATGAAGTATACAGCGTGCGCGAATACGCCGCGAAGATCGGCGCGGGTTACATGCTCAGCGTGAGCCTTCGCTTTTGGGGCGCAAGCAAAGCGGGAAGCGAGCTGCTGGACGAATTCATGGCGGGCTTTTCGCTTAAGCATATGAAAATCTCCACCTCGTACACCGCGTTTCTGACCTACTGCGAAAGCAGGAGCGACGGCATCTATCTTACGCTCGACTACTGCGACATGGAGTACGAACCGACCTTCGGCATGCCCTACGCGGTCAACGCGGACGAA
Source organism: Clostridia bacterium (assembly GCA_017395065.1). Taxonomy (GTDB): domain Bacteria; phylum Bacillota; class Clostridia; order Christensenellales; family Aristaeellaceae; genus RUG14130. The sequence continues at coordinate 36,703 of JAFPWH010000014.1, forward strand.
ACGGCGTATACCTGCAAGCTGAGCAGCGAAGCGCAACTGTGGCTGCCCGAGCTCGGAAACGTGCTGTACAGCTTAAAGCACACGGGTCCGGACGACACGGAGATATCGATCGCCATAGAAAATTATTACAATATAAATCAGGTGCACGCCGTGTATCTCGTTCTCTTCAATGAGGACGGGGAGATCATACGCATGCAGCACTACAACGCCCTTTGATTTGGAGGAAGCAACTTGGCAACGCAGCTCAGCATGATCCGCAATTTCTGCATCATCGCCCATATCGATCACGGAAAATCCACCCTGGCAGACAGACTGCTGGAAAAGACCGGCGTCATGGTCTTAAGGGACATGACCGATCAGGTGCTCGACTCGATGGAGCTCGAGCGCGAAAGGGGCATCACGATAAAATCCAAGGCCGTGCGCATGCCCTACAAGGCAAAGGACGGCAGGGAGTACGAGCTCAACCTCATCGACACGCCCGGCCACGTGGACTTTACCTACGAGGTAAGCCGCGCGCTCGCAGCCTGCGAAGGCGCGATACTGGTCGTTGACGCGACGCAGGGCATAGAGGCCCAGACGCTCGCAAACGTTTATCTTGCCTTGGATCACGACCTCGAAATACTGCCCGTGATCAACAAGATCGACCTGCCGAGCGCACGTCCCGAGGTCGTCAAAACCGAGATCGAAGAGGAGATCGGTCTGGACACCGAGGGCTGCCCGCTCATCAGCGCAAAGCAGGGCGTGGGCATCGAAGACGTGCTTGAGCAGATCGTCGAAAAGGTACCTTCGCCCGAGGGCGACAGGGACGCGCCGCTGCAGGCGCTCATTTTCGACAGCTATTACGACAACTATCGCGGCGCGATCTCGTCGGTTCGCATAAAGCACGGCACGGTGAAGGTCGGCCAGCGCATACGCATGATGGCCTGCGGCAAGGAATTCGAAGTGACCGAGTGCGGCGCTTTCCTTCCGGGCGGCTATCTTCCCACGGGCGAATTGCAGGCGGGCGACGTAGGCTACATCGCCGCCTCGATCAAGGACATCGCGGATATCCGCGTGGGCGACACGATCACCTCCGCAGACCGCCCCGCCGCGCAGGCGCTGCCCGGCTATAAGCCCGTTCAGCCCATGGTGTACTGCGGCATCTACCCCGCGGACGGTGCCGATTACGAGACGCTAAAAGACGCGCTCGAAAGGCTCAGGCTCAACGACGCCTCCCTTTCCTTCGAGCCCGAAACGAGTGTCGCGCTGGGCTACGGCTTCCGCTGCGGCTTTCTGGGGCTTTTGCACATGGAGATCATACAGGAACGGCTCGAAAGGGAATTCGACCTGGACCTCGTGACCACCGCGCCCAGCGTCGTCTATCACGTGCTTAAGACCGATGGTACGATGGTGTCGATCGACAACCCCACGAACCTTCCGCCGATCAACGAGATCGCCCGCATGGAAGAGCCGTTCGTCGACGCGCACGTGATCACCCCAGCTGACTATACCGGCGCGATCATGGAATTGTGCCAGGAGAAGCGGGGTGTCTTCAGAGACATGAAATACATTGACGGCGGCCGCGTGTCTATTCTGTACGACCTGCCGCTCAACGAAGTGATCTACGACTTTTTCGATACGCTCAAGAGCAGAACGCGCGGCTACGCCTCGTTCGATTACGAGCTCAAGGGCTATGTGGAGAGCGACCTCGTAAAGCTGGACATTCTTTTGAACGGCGAGACCTGCGACGCACTGTCCATCATCGTGCACAGGGACCGCGCCTACGCGAGAGGCCGCTCCATCGCCGAAAAGCTCAAGGACGCCATCCCGCGCCAGCTCTTCGAGATCCCGATCCAGGCCGCCGTCGGCGGAAAGATCATCGCCCGCGAGACGGTGAAGGCGCTGCGAAAGGACGTACTCGCCAAGTGCTACGGCGGCGACATCACGCGCAAGAAAAAGCTGCTCGAAAAGCAGAAGGAAGGCAAAAAGCGCATGCGCCAGGTGGGCAGCGTATCGGTGCCCAGCGAAGCGTTCATGGCCGTGCTCAAAATGGACACATGAAGGCCGCACTGTACGTACACCTGCCGTTCTGCGTAAAGAAGTGCGAGTACTGCGATTTCGTTTCCTACGCCGGAAAGCTCGGCAAGGCGGACGAATACATCGACGCGGTCCTGAACGAAGCGAAAACGCGCAAAGCCGAATACGGCCTGACTTCCCTTACGAGCGCCTATTTCGGCGGGGGTACGCCGTCACTGCTGAGCGCGTCCCAATTCACGCGTCTCACGGAGGGGCTTTGCAGCCTTTTCAGACCCGAAGAGGGCGCCGAGATCACCGTGGAGGTCAACCCCGGCGCGGTCTGCAGGGAATTCCTTGCGGCATGCAAAGCCGCTAAAGTCAACCGCGTCTCGCTGGGCGTTCAGGCTTATCAGGAAAAGCTGCTCAGGCTCTTGGGGCGAATTCATACGTTTGAGGACGCCGAAAGAACGGTCGAACTGATCGGCGAAGCCGGGATCGAAAATGTGAGCTGCGACGCCATGTTCGCGCTGCCCGGTCAGACAGTAGGCGAGCTTCTCGAGACCCTCGGCGCGCTGGCGGAGCTCAATATAAAGCACATCTCGTGCTACAGCCTGATTCTCGAAGAGAACACGCCTCTGTACCGAAAGGTCGCCGAAGGCAGGCTCTCCCTCCCGGACGAAGAAACGTGCCGGGAAATGCAGCTGAAAGCGGTCGGTTTTTTGCAAGACAGGGGCTTTGAACGGTACGAAATATCGAACTATGCCCTGAAAGGCTTTGAATCGAAGCACAACACGGCCTACTGGACGGGCGGGGACTATCTTGGGCTCGGCTGCGCGGCGCATTCCTATATGAAGGGCGAGCGGTTTTCAAATCCGCCGCTCGACGAATACCTGAGCGGGAAAAACAAAACCGACGTGCAGACCGTGGACGCGCAGGGACGCCTTGAGGAAACCGTGCTGCTTCAGACCCGCCTTACGCGAGGCATTGAATTGAGCGCTTTTCAGCGCGCTTTCGGGAGTGCGAACCTTCGGCAATTGCTTCGCAACGCAGCAAAGTATCCGGATTATACGGAAGTTTCGGGAGATTGTCTCCGTTTGAATACGGAGGGACTCATGGTCCAGAACGCTTTGGTGCTGGAACTGCTCTCGGGCCTAAGCGCGTAAAGAGCGCGGGAGCATGCTTTTTGCGAACGGGAAACGGCAAATCGACGGGAAAGGACATAAATAAGATGAAGCTTTTATATCTGGGAACGGCGGCAGCGGAGGGCATCCCCGCGCTGTTTTGCGAATGCGAAAGCTGCAAATCGGCAAGGAGCCTCGGCGTTAAGGGCGTGCATACCCGCTCCGGCGCGCTGCTGGACGGCGTTCTAAAACTGGACTTCGGCCCGGATTCCTACAAGCAGATGCTGGACAACGGGCTGAACTTTGCAAAGATCCACTCGGTGTTGATCACGCATTCCCACGAGGACCATCTGGACGTGGACGAACTGAACCTGCGCCGCGGCACGTTCGCGCACATCCTTACGACCGAAAAGCTGATGACCGTCTACGGAAATCAGAGCGTCGGAGACAAAATAAAGCGCCTCGAGTGCGAGTATCTGCACTTCGTGTCGCTCAAAACCTTTGAAACGGTCGAAATCGAGGGCTACAGTGTGACACCGCTCGAGGGCGTGCACTGTGTGAGCCGGGAAGGCGGGTCTTTCCCCGTCCTCTACGAAGACAAGACTGTCTTCCGCAGCGAGGATGCGTTCATCTACCTCATCGAAAAGCAGGGAAAGCGCCTGCTCTACGCACACGATACGGACAAGCTCAGCAAGGCCGACATGGATTATCTGCGCTTTAAGCGCCTCGATCTCGTCAGCCTGGACTGCACCAACGGCGTGCTGGACGTAAGCTGGATCGGGCATATGGGCGCACTGGACGACGAAGAGATAAGGCGCCGTCTGATCGAAAACGGTTCCGCGGACGAAAACACGCTCTTCGTGGCGAACCACTTTTCACACAATGGTTATCCGAGCAGGGAAGCCCTTGAAAAGCTGCTGCCGAACTTTATCGTGGCCCACGACGGGCTCGAAATCGAGTTTTAACGGCCAAAGCGCGCTTATTTTCTGAAAAGTCTTGCTATTTGCGGCGCGTTTATGTATAATAAGCTCGAATAACCATATCCGCGACCTGTCATACGGAAGGAAAACATGCCTACGATCATTCAGCTATCCGTGCTGCTTGAAAATCAGGGCGGCGCGCTCGCAAAGCTCGCCCGCATCCTGAGCAAAGCCGGCTACGAGATCCTTGCGCTGTCCATCGCCGAGCTCGATGGCTTCGGTGCATGCCGCTTGGTTCTGGCCGACGCCGAGGGTGCATCCAGACTGCTTCGCAGCAAAGGATACTCGGTGCGCCTGTCCCGCGTGCTGGCGGTGCGCGTGCCGGAAGGTGCTTGCGCGCTGAACGACTTGCTTTCGATCTTTCAGGACGCCGCCGTTTCGCTCGAGTACCTGTACAGCTTTGCAAAGCCGATCGACGGAAAAAACCTGCTGATCCTGAGCTTTGAGGACATGGAAGAAGCCGCGTCCGCCCTCACGCAAAAGGGCGTGAGGCTGATCGATATGGAAGAGGTGCTTTCGTCGTGAGGCGGCTCGAACTCGTATGCGACCTTGGCGTCCTGAAACGAAACGCACTCGAAATAAGAAAGCGCGTCCCCCAAAGCGTCAAAATGCTCTGCGTGGTCAAGGCGGACGCCTACGGGCACGGTGCCGTGCAGACGGCCCGCACGCTGCTGGATGCTGGTCTTGCGGACGCCTTTGCGGTCGCGACGCCTGAAGAAGGGCTGGAGCTTTACGAAAGCGGATTAAGAGACAAGCCCATCGTGGTCCTGGGACAGATCAGCGATTACGTCGACGCGATCCTCTCCGCCCAATGCGGGCTTTCACAGGCTGTGGATTCGCCGAAAAACGCCGAACTGATGGACAGAGCTGCCGCACAGACGGGCAAAACCGCGAAACTGCACATCAAGATCGACAGCGGCATGAGCCGTACGGGCGTAAAAGGGGAAGACGAACTCAGGCGCCTTCTTGACGAAATCAAGACGCTTCGCAACGTTAAGGTCGAAGGGTTGTTTACCCACTTCTGCGCGGCAGACGAGGACGAAGCGTTTACGAAACAGCAGAACGCGGTGTTTGCAAAGGCCAAAGAGATCTGCGGGGAATACGGTTTTATGCCCGTATGCCACGCAGCCGCGAGCACGGCGATGCTGCACCGGGAATACCAGTACGACATGGTCCGGGCGGGCATCGCGCTGTACGGAACGGGCGTAAAGGAACTCGAAAACGTCGTTTCGCCCGCGCAGACGCTTTTAAGCCACGTCGTCTCCATAAGAAGGGTCTTGAAAGGCGAGACCGTGGGCTACTCCAGGACCTTCACCGCCGCGCGGGACAGCCTGATCGCCACGATCCCCTGCGGCTACGGCGACGGGTATCCGAGGCTGATGAGCAACAGGGGCTGCGTGCTGATCGAAGGCAGGCGCGCCCCGATCATCGGCAACGTCTGCATGGACATGCTCATGGCGGACGTGACCGACATACCGTCTGTCACGACGGATACCGGGATCGTGCTGATGGGAAGCATGGGGAACGAACGCATCACGCCGGACGAGATCGCGGCGATCTGCAAGACCATACCTTACGAAATCATGCTGGGATTTACAAATCGCGTTCACAGATCGTGGACGCAGTCACAAGAGGGATGAATTATGCGCACATTAATTGCAAAAGGCTTTTTGCTGCATGCGGTCATGATGATCGTATGCCTGCTGGTCTCCGGCATAGGGAACCTGTACGTGGCGGTCGCGCTCACGTTCTGTCTGTACGTGGGCTACGTCATCTTCATGTTCGCCGAGGGCGCACAGGAAGGTGAGAGCGAATGCGCGATGACGGATACGGTCAAAAAGATACGCGACGCCGGCAACACGCCCACCAAAGAGCAATTGGCCAAATGCTTTACGCCGATGAATGGCATATGGGCATTCGTCGTGCTTTGCGCGCCGGGTCTGATCCTGTCGGTCCTCAACCTGATCACCTATGACCCTGCGAGTACGCAGCGAAACCTGATCGCCATCATTACGCGCTTTTACTTCCTGCCGGAAATCTTTCTTACGCGCCTTTGCAACGATCTGGTCAAGACCGATATAAACGGCGCGGTGCAGGCGGCTTCCTTCGGCGTGACCGCGTTCAGGAACGCAAGCCTCGATCCGGACGCGATGATCGGCGGCTTTGCAAATCTTAGCAGAATTTTCTGCGTGGTGACGGACAATTACGCGCCCATAAGACTGCTGAGCATACTGTACATCCCGCTCAACTTCGTCGCGCCTGCCGCAATGCTGTTCGGCTTCATGAAGGGACCGAAGCTCAGAGCCAAGACGCTCAACGACATGATGAAGGGCTCCAACAAAAAGCTGCGCCGCATGCGCAAACAAAGGACGCACGTGCCGCGCTCCCAAAAGCCCGAGATTTAAGAGGCGAAACGCTTGCGCATCATTGCGGGTGAAGCGAAGGGCCGTCGCCTGATCGCGCCCAAGGGCATGGAGACAAGACCCACCGCGGACAAGACGAGAGAATCTCTGTTCAGCATCCTTATGCGGTATGTCGGCGACGCGAAGGTGCTCGATCTGTTCGGCGGAACGGGCGCGCTTGCGCTGGAAGCGATCAGCAGGGGCGCACAAAGCGCCGTCGTCTGCGACATAAGCGACCCTGCAATAAAGGCCATCCGGGCAAACGCCCTTGCGGTAACAAAAGACGACGGACGCGTAAGGGTATTCAAAGCGGACTATAAGGCTGCGCTCGAACGCCTGAAGACGGAGCGATTCGACCTCGTGTTCCTCGACCCGCCCTACAGGCTTTCGGAAGCTTACGCTTACACCGCGCGTTTTCTGCTTGAAAACGCCATCCTGAACGAAGACGCGATCGTTGCGGCGGAAAGAAGCACGCAGCTTGAGATCATCTGGCCGAAGGGCCTCACCAAGTACGACACGCGTCAATACCGGGACACGGCGATCGATTTCCTTCGCCGCGATACGGACGAACAGGGGACAGAAGAATGAAAGCGGTTTTTCCGGGCAGCTTCCACCCGCCAACGAAGGGACACATAGACATCATTCGCCGCGCGGCAAAAATGTTCGATGAACTGTACGTGGCGATCCTCGTAAACGCGGACAAAAAATACCTGATCGACGCCGAAACAAGGGTACACATGCTCGAAAAATGCCTGTGCGATCTTGCGAACGTGAAGGTCGTTTGCGACGGAGGGCTCACGAGCGAGCTTGCAAAGCGCCTGGACACCGAAGTGCTCGTAAGGGGCGTAAGGGACGCGCAGGATTTTGAATACGAGATACGGCTTGCAGACGTAAACCGGGCCCTGACGGGCGTAGACACTGTGCTTTTGCCCGCCAAACCCGAGATCAGCAGCATATCCTCGAGCATCGTCAGGGACATTGCGCTGCACGGAGGCGATATCGGCGCGTTCGTGCCGGAAATCATAAAAGACGACATATTAACAGCCATAAAAAAAGGAGTGTAAACCATGGCGGACTGGCTTAACGAGTACGAAAAGGAGCCCGAACAGCAGGAAAACTGGGCAGGGGACGAGGCGGACGAGGAGATCGAAGCGCAGGAAGCGGAATACGACGACAAGCGCGACGCGACCGTCACCGGCGAATACGAAGATGGCAGCGAGTACGAGGACGAGCAGTACGAGGAACAGTACGACGGCGCGGAGGAGGAATCCGACGAGGAAGAACAGGCTGAGCCCGACTACGGCGCGGACGCGGATCCCGAAGAAATGCCTGCGGACGAGGAGCCCGACGAAAGCGAGTACATCATGACGCTGCTGGACTATCTGACCGAAGCCCTCAGCAAACCCACGGGCGGCGGCGGATTCATGTCCAAGCCCCGCGTGGACGTGGAAGGCTGCCTCGAGATCGTGGACAACATCCGCCAGAACATCCCGGCGAGCCTCGAATACTGCGCCCGGACCGGCAGGGAAAAGGAACGCATCCTCGACAACGCGCAAAAGATCGCCGAAAACAAGGTCGACGCCGCCGTGAACCGTTCCCGCAAGATCAAGGACGACGCCGACAAGGAAGCCCGCGACATCGTAGCCGAAGCCAGATCCAAGGCCGAACAGATCATCGCGACCGCGAACGAAGAGGCAAGGAGCATCGTGGCCAAGGCCAGGAACCATGCAAAGAAGCTCATCAGCGAGGACGAGATCTCCAAGCAGGCCCGAAAAGAAGCGGGCGAACTGAGAAGCCGCAGCCGCAAGGAAGCCAACGAGACCCGCAGAAAGGCGGTCGAGGATTCCTGGAGGCTGTTGGACGCGCTGCAAAAGCAGATCGACGGCATCGCCCTGAACGTGGAGCGCCGAAAAGACGAGCTGCTCCCGCCGGACGAGGACTGAAAAAGAAAAAAATAGCATATGCCGGCAGGGCAGTCACGGCTCTGCCGGCCTTGCTTTTGCTTTCGTGCAGTTTTTTGTATGACGTGTCTCTTTAACTCTTTAATTAACTGAAAAAACGCAATTGAGGGGATTGACAAAAGGCATTGCAAGTGTTATCATGCATCACAACGGCAAAGACGAAGACGGTTGACCGAAGCTTTCACAGAGAGCCGATGCATGGTGCGAGTCGGTAAAGCAAAGGTTGCAAAGCCTATCACTTCCGAGCCGGATGGGTGAAGACAGTAATCCGTCCCGCAGGCGCAGCGTTATTGGAGCGCAGGGCTTGACAGAGCCCGCTAAAGCGGCGCGAAAGCGCAATTTGAGTGGTACCACGGTGAAATACCGCCTCAAGGATCGACCTTGAGGCGTTTTTATTTCAAATCAGATAAGGAGATACACGGCTATGCAGCACACCCAGAACGCGGCGTCGGACAAGCTCTTCGAAGTCGCATCCCGTATCAGGGAGCTCAGGGAAATCGCAGGGTATTCTCAGGAGGAAATGGCTAAGCGCACCGAAGTCAGCCTTGAAATGTACCAAATGTACGAGGACGGCGTGGCGGACTTCCCGTTCAGCTTCATCCACAAGTGCGCGCTGGAATTGGGCGTCGAGATCACGGACATCATGGAGGGCAAAAGCGCCCACCTGACCGGCTACACCGTGACCCGTACCGGCCAGGGACAGGTGACCGCGCGTGAGCCCGGCCTCGAAATCCGCTCGCTGGCGTCGATGTTCAAAAACAAAATCGCCGAGCCGTATTTCGTCAAATATGAATATGTGCCCGAGCAGCAAACGCGCCCTATCCATCTGACGCGCCACTCCGGTCAGGAATTCGACTTCGTACTGAGCGGGAGCCTGAAGGTGCAGGTGGGTGAAAACGTCGAGGTCCTAAAAGAGGGCGACAGCATCTATTACGATTCCTCCAAGCCGCACGGCATGATCGCCGTGGACGGGAAGGACTGCCTGTTCTGCGCTGTGGTACTGCCCGGCGAGGACACGCAGACGGATACGGTAGGCACAATCGCCGCGGCCAAGCGCACCGAAAACATGATCTACGACCGCTTCGTTTCCGCGAAAGAAAACGAAAACGGACTGGTGACCGAGATCGACTTTCACGATGCGGACAAGTTCAATTTCGCCTTCGACATCGTGGACGGTCTCGCCAAGGCCCGGCCGGACAAGCTGGCCATGGTGCATCTGGACAGGGAAAAGAACGAAAAGCGCTTCACCTTCAAGCAGATCATGAAGGAATCCAACCGCATCGCCAACTATTTCAAGGCGGTGGGCCTCAAAAAGGGCGACAGGGTGCTTCTGATCATGCGGCGGCATTACCAGTTCTGGCTGACTATGTGCGCGCTGAACAAGATCGGCGCCATCGCCATTCCCGCGACGAATCAGCTGGTCGAGCACGACCTTACCTACCGCTTCAACGCGGCAGGCGTCAGCGCCATCGTTTGCACGGCGCTCGGCGGCGTCAGCGACCAGGTCGAGCTGGCCCTGCCCAGCAGCCCCACGGTGAAGCACAAGTTCATCGTCGCGGGCGAAAAGGAAGGCTGGCGCTCCTTCGACAAGGAATACAAGCTGTTCTCGAGCGTCTACGAGCGCACGGAAGACGCGCCCTCGGGCGACGACCCCATGGTCATGCTGTTTACCAGCGGAACGACCGGCTATCCCAGAATCGCCACGCACAGCTGCAAGTATCCGCTCGGCCACTTCTGCACCGGCAAATACTGGCACTGCTCGACCCCGGACGGGCTGCATTTCACGATCTCGGACACCGGCTGGGGCAAGGCGCTTTGGGGCAAGCTCTACGGCCCCTGGATGGACGAATCGGCCACCTTCGTCTACGACTTCGACCGCTTCAGCGCGCAGGATCTATTGCCGCTGTTCAAGCAGTACCACATCACGACATTCTGCGCGCCGCCCACGATGTACCGCTTCATGATCAAGGAAGATCTGAGCAAGTACGACTTAAGCTCGATCGAGCACGCCACGATCGCCGGTGAAGCGCTGAACCCGGAGGTCTTCTACCAGTTCCAGAAGGCGACCGGTCTTAGCCTCATGGAGGGCTTCGGCCAGACAGAGACCACGCTCACGATCGGCAACCTCGCCGGCATGCGCCCCAAGGTCGGCTCCATGGGCAAGCCTGTGCCCGGCTACGACGTGGACATCATCGACCACGACGGCAACAGCGTCGCCATCGGCGAAACGGGCGAGATCGTCATCCGCGTGGGGGAGAAGAAGCCCTGCGGCCTGATGCTCGGCTACTACAACGGGCAGACCGGAAAACCCGAGCTCGACGTTTCGGACGGCTTCTTCCACACGGGCGACACCGCCTGGCGCGACGAGGACGGCTACTACTGGTACGTGGGCCGCGTGGACGATCTGATCAAATCCTCCGGCTACCGCATCGGCCCCTTCGAGATCGAAAGCGTCATCATGGAGCTGCCCTACGTGCTCGAATGCGGCGTGAGCGCCGCCCCGGACGAGATCAGGGGACAGGTGGTCAAGGCGAGCATCGTACTGACCAAGGGCACCGACCCCACCGAAGAATTGAAAAAAGAGATACAGAACTACGTCAAAGCGCACACCGCGCCGTACAAGTATCCCCGCATCGTGGTCTTCCGCGACGAATTGCCCAAGACCATCAGCGGAAAGATTCAAAGAAACAAGCTGTAAGGAAAACAGGAAAACCGGGACTGTGAAAGACGGCGTATAACAGCCGCGTATACGCTGCACCCATGGCGGCAGACTGCCGCCGCAACAGAAGTACAACATACCGTAAACCTCCGTAGCGGCGGCGTCCACGCCGCCACAAAAGCGGGACTGTGAAAGAAGGCCAATAACGGCCGAACTCCACAGTCCCGATTTTCATATAAAACCGCCGCCCTCAGGCGGCAGTCGGATCAACGTTTACTTGCCGTACTTCTTCGCACAGCCCTCCACGATCGCGTTCATCGCGTCGAGCTTTTTGTACATATCTTTGGCCAGGGCGATCTGGCACTTCGTGCGGATGATGTTGTGATTGTCCTTCTTGACTTTGAAGTACTTGTCGCCGGTGATATAGTCGTCCAGGAAGCGCGTCGCAAGCTCGCACGCCAGCACAAAGCCGCTAAGCCCCAGCGTATCGATCTCGTTTCTGGTGAGAATGGGGGTGGTCTGGCTGAGGAAACCGTCTGCGAAGGCCCAGAAGATGTTCAGGTCAACGCCGGTCCTGCTCGTATCTTCGCTGTCTTCCTCGGTAAAGTTGGCGGCGAAGCGCACCGCGTCGCCGAAATCGTGCGCGACGAGACCGGGCATGACGGTGTCCAGGTCGATGACCAGAAGCGCCTTGTTCGTGTTTTCTTCAAAGAGGACGTTATTGATCTTGGTGTCGTTATGCGTGACCCTCAGGGGCAGCTGTCCCGCTTTTTCCATGTCGGTCAGCTTGCAGGCGAGGTCCTGAACGCTGAGGAGGTAGTCGATCTCCTCCTGCACGTTTTTGACGCGGCCGAGCTTGTCTTCCTTTATATCCTTTATAAGGGTTTCGTACCTTTTGCGGGTATTGTGGAAATCCGGGATCGTGTAGCTCAGCTGCGAAGCGTCGAAATCGGAAAGCACCATCTGGAAATCGCCGAAGGCCTCCGCGGCACTCCTTACGATCTCAAGATTGTCGCAAGTGTCATAGGTCACGCTGGGCACGTAGTTGCAAATGCGCCAGAACTCGTCGCCGTCAAAGACGTAGGTGTTCCTGTCGGCGGTGTGATGGTAGTGAAGGCAGGTCTGATTGGGCCGCTGCGCGTGAATGTATTCGGTCACCTTATCGATGTTGTCCATCAGCGCGACGGGGTCCCGGAAGGCGTAAGTGTTTACCTGTTGCACGAGGTAACTCTTTATGCGCGCCATGCCAGTGCCGTCGTCGCGGATGTAGTCCGCACGATAGGTGTGGTTTACGTTGCCGACGTTGATTTCTTCATAGCTGAAAAAAGGTCCGGGCAGGTTGAATTTGTTGCCGACCTGCTGGAGCTTTCGTGCCATTTGTTCGTTCATGGGTTTCTCCTTTTTGAAATAGTTGTGAGCAATAAATTTATTATACCGCAAAAGGAGGCTTTATGCAAGCTTTATGTCTGAATAACGCATGACATAAGGATTAAGAATTGAATTAATAAATCTGCGTTAAGAGAAAAGCGTGTTTTGCGCCGAAAATGAGAAAATGGATTTGAGGATGCAACACGAAGCAAAAAAACTTGATGAAAATGTGAAATCGCTCTTGCATTCAATGTGCATTCGGTGTATAATGTTAATGGTAAATAATTATTCGATGCTGTGCTTAACAAAAGGTGATTTTTGAAGCGCAGTGAAAAACTTCAAAATGCGAATGCTCTGAACGAGAGGGATGAAACAGATGGCGCAAACGCGAACGGGGTTCATGGCAAAACGCGAGACCTTCAGTGAGCGCGCGAACAGAAAATTCAAACTCATGGGCAGATACTGGCAGCTGTATCTTATGGTGCTGCCGCCCATCGTAACCACCTTTATCTGGCACTATATACCTCTGTACGGCGTGCTGATCGGCTTTAAGGAATTCGATTCCAACCTCGGCATACTCGGAAGCCCCTGGGCCGGCTTTAAGCACTTCCAGTGGTTTATAGAAAGGCCCAGCTTTTACGACATCGTATGGAATACGCTGCGAATATCGCTGTACTCGTTTGCGACCTTCCCCTGCGCTATCATCTTCGCACTGATGATAAACGAGCTGCGCAGCAAGAAGTTCAAAAAGACGGTGCAGATGATTTCCTACATGCCGCACTTCATTTCGACCGTCGTCGTATGCGCCATGGTCCACATGTTTTTCAACGCCTCTACCGGTATCGTGAACAAGGCAATTGAAGCCTTGGGCGGCGAACGCGTGGAGTTTTTGTACCGCACGGATATGTTCGACCACCTCTACGTGTGGTCCGGCGTGTGGCAGGGCCTTGGCTGGGGTACGATCATCTACCTTGCCAACCTCGCGAACGTTTCGCCCGATCTTATCGAAGCCGCCCGCATCGACGGCGCTTCCCGCTGGGACGTCGTGATCCACATCAACATTCCCACCATCCTTCCTACTGTCGTGATCATGCTGATCCTGCGCGTAGGAAGCCTCCTGGGTGTCGGTTTTGAAAAGGTGTTCCTGCTGCAGACGCAGCGAAACATCGCGGCAAGCCGCGTCATTTCAACCTATGTATACGAACTGACGCTGGGCGCCGGAGGCAGCACCATTTACTGGGACACGTCGGCCGCCATCGGCCTGTTCAACTCCCTGATCAATCTGGTGCTTATCATCATCACCAACACCATCGCGCGCAAATTCTCAGAAGTGACTCTGTGGTAAGGAGGCGGAAGACATGACAGGCACCAAACAGCTGCAGCAGTTCAAAGAAAACAAAAACCGCAACCGCATCCGCCGCACGAGGGGCGACATCGCTTTCGACATCATAAATATCGCCATCATCGTACTGATCACCCTGATCATGATCTATCCGATGTGGTACGTGCTCATCGTCTCCTTTGCTTCGCCGGAGGAGGCCGTTAGGGGTCAGTTGTACTTCTGGCCGAGCACGTTCACGCTTGAAGCCTACGGCAAGGTTTTCGCCGAAAAGAAGATCTGGATCGGCTACGGCAACACAATTATTTACACGATCGCCCATACGGCCTATGTGCTTATGCTGACGATCCCTTCGGCTTACGCGCTTAGCAAAAAGAACATGCCGGGCCGTGTAGCGATCACCTGGTACTTCTTTGCGACCATGTTCATCGGCGGCGGCCTGATCCCGTCGTACATGCTCAACAGGAGCCTCGGACTCATCAACACGCGCTGGATCATGATCCTCGGCATGGGCGTAGGCTATTCGAACCTCGTAATTACCCGAACATACTATCAAACGAGTATACCCACGGAGGTATACGAATCGGCGTATATCGACGGCGCCACCGAGTGGCAGACGTTCATAAAGATCGCTCTGCCTCTGTCCGGCGCAATCGTAGCGGTTATGGCGCTGTATGCGGCTGTAGGTACCTGGGGCAGCTGGTATTCAGCGTTCATATACATTACCGATCAGAGCAAGTGGCCGCTTCAGTTAAGGCTGCGGCAAATCCTGATCCTGGACTCCACACAGTCTCTCGACATCAACAATATGACGCAGGAAGACATCATGGAGATGCAGCATCAGGCTTTCCTCGTGACCACGATGAAGTACGCCATCATCTTTATCGCCTGCTTGCCTATGCTTGTGCTCTATCCCTTTGTTCAGAAGTATTTTGTCAAAGGCGTTATGATCGGGTCGGTAAAGGGTTGATCCCTTTATTAAATATGAAAGGAGCAAACTACACATGAAGAAACTGCTTTGCATGCTTCTCGCTCTGGTGATGGTGCTGGGCTTCGCGTCCGCATTCGCAGAGGGGAAGACCTACTACGGCGGATACACTGACATGATTGACGCCACCGTCGCCATCTATCAGCGTTCCTCCCAGGGCGACGCCGAGAACATCTGGTGGTGGGATTTCTGCCGCGAGTATTTCGGCATCAACTTCACCGTGACCCAGCTCACCTCCACCGGTGAGTACAAGTCCACCGCTTTCGCCTCCGGCGACATGCCCGATGTATTCTATCAGCTCTTCCTCGACAGCTCTTCTGTTGTTGAGCAGGGCGTGACCAACCACAACCTGGTTGCTCTTGACGAGTACATCACCCCTGAGTTTATGCCCAATCTTTCCAGGATCTATGCGGCATATCCCGAGTACAAGACTGCCATCACCGCTTCCGACGGTCACATCTACTGCCTGGGCGTGATCCAGAACGCTGCCAGCCCGCTGATGACCTTCTACTACAACCAGCGCTGGCTGGACGACGCCGGACTCGACGTACCCACCACTCTTGATGAGTTCACCGAAGTCATGGCCGCGTTCAAAGATCGTGAGAACCTGCCCGAGAACGAAGGCAAGACCATCGTTCCTCTGACCGGTGACCTTGGCAACCAGCCCCGCTTCATCGCCAATGCTTTCGGCTGGATCACCGACAGCGCAGGCTATCTGACCGCTGTAGCCCTTGACGACGTAAACGGCACTCCCTGCTTCATCTACGCCGACGAGGAGCGCTTCCCCGCCTTCATGGAGATCATGAAGGAGTACATTGAGCTGGGCTACTTCTCCGCAGACGTGTTCGACGATCAGTATGCCGGCAACCAGACCGCGCAGCAGAAGGCCGAGGACCTGACCGGCTTCGATCAGAACACCTCCAACGCCATCGACCCCAACGAGTGGACTGCCGCCATCCCGCTGACCAGCGAGTGGAACGACGAGCCCGCCATTGCCCGCAGCTACAACGCCATCAACTGCCAGAGCTTCGCAATCGGCAACCGTGAGGACATGACCGAAGAGAAGATCGAGCGCCTGATGGTCTGGGTAGACTGGCTGTACGATTACGACAACTACCTGATGAGCCACTGGGGCCCCTCCGCTGAGGAGACCGAGTACCTCTATGGCCTCAAGAGCGGCTACACCACCACCATGAACGAAGAGACCGGCAAGTGGGTATACAGCTGCAAGGAAGTTGAAGACGGCGACTTCACCAGCTTCGGCGACTATCAGAATCGCCGCATCCAGGGCATCATCGGCGGCTATCTGGGCCTGAACGTTGACCTCTGGGGCGAAGTGACCCGCAACGTCAATCCGCCGTCCTACAACAACAAGGTGGACGAGAACGTGCTGCCCTACCTGGTAGACACCTATCCGAACATCCGCTTCTTCGACGCTGCGACCAACGAGCGCATCAGCGAGCTGCGCACCGAGATCAACAACTACGTCAACGAGCAGTATGTGGCCTTCATCTCCGGCGAGAAGGAAATCAACGAGGAGAACCTCGCTGAGTACTTCCAGACCATCAAGGATCTTGGCTACGAAGAGTACGTACAGTACTTCATCGACTACTACGAGGCGCAGTAACCAAACAAAATAACCTGATCCGGCTTTATGCCGGATCAGGGCTTCCGAAAGCGGAGCACAAGCACCGCCGGCTGAAAAGGGCAGCCGGCGGTATTTTATGTTTTTTTAAAGAAACGTCGCCAAAGATTCGGAATGTCAAATATATACAAAAAAACCGAAGCGCTTCGCTTCGGCTGAAAATGCCATACTCGATCAGACGGCTCTTTCTACTTTGCCGCTGCGCAGGCATCTGGTGCAAACAGACATACGAACGGCGCGGCCGTCCTTCATCACATGCACATTCTGGGTGTTCGGAGCCCAGGTACGGCGGGTTTTACGATTGGAGTGACTTACGTTGTTGCCATGCACGATACCCTTGCCGCATACTTCACAATATTTTCCCATACTTACACCTCCCTGTGGAGTAGTCATCACTGCATAACGCAAAGTATTATAACAGATTTGACTCTCTATGGCAAGCAATTCCACAAAAATTAACCTGAAAAATGAAAGAAAATGTGTCTGAGCGCGCTTTCGCGCCCGGATCAGGTTTATCCCAAACTTGACGGAAAGGGTCGTTTGCAGTATAATGCAGTCTGTCATTAAGTCGCTGAGAGGAAATAAACCATGAACGAAATGAAAAAAGTGGTCATAAGCGTGCTTGGGCTCGACCGCAAGGGCATCATCGCCAAGGTCAGCAACGTACTGTACAATAATGAAGCGAATATACTCGATATTTCACAGACGATCGTTTCCGGGTATTTTACGATGATACTGGTCGCGGATATCTCTGCGCCCGGCTGCAGCTTCGATGCGCTCAGCCGCGAGCTGTCTGATCTTGGTCAGGAGCTCGGCGTGCAGATCCGCACGCAGCTCAGCGAGATCTTCGAATCCATGTACCGTATCTGAGGGTTTGGCTATGGTTACGACATCTGAAATACTTTCCACTTTACGAATGATCGACAAGCAAAAGTTAGACGTGCGCACGATCACCATGGGCATATCCCTGATCGGCTGTGTAAGCGACGACGACGAGCGTTTGTGCAAAAAAGTCTACGACAAGATCTGTACCCTGGCCGGTGACCTTGTCAGCGTGGGCGAAGCGATCGAAAGGGAATTCGGCGTGCCCATCGTAAACAAGCGCATTTCCGTAACGCCCGCGGCACTGATCTCGGGCGGCATGAAGGAGCCCGTAAAGCTTGCCAAAGCGCTTGACAGCGCAGCGATGCAAACGGGCGTGAACTTTATCGGCGGCTACAGCGCTTTGGTGCATAAAGCCATGACGCAGGCAGACGAAAAGCTGATAAGCTCCATGCCCGAAGCGCTGAGCGTGACGGAGAGACTGTGCGGCTCGGTCAACGTAGGCTCTACCCGCGCCGGAATCAACATGGACGCCGTCGCGCTGATGGGGCGGGTCGTAAAGCAGCTTGCCGAAAACACAAAGGAGCAAAAGGGCTTCGGCTGCGCAAAGCTCGTCATCTTTGCAAACGCAGTGGAGGACAATCCCTTTATGGCCGGCGCGTTTCACGGCCCCGGCGAGGGCGACTGCGCGATCAACGTAGGCGTTTCCGGCCCGGGCGTGGTCAAAAGCGCACTCGAGGGCGTTAAGGGCAAGCGCTTCGACGAGGTTGCCGAGACGATCAAAAAGACTGCTTTTTCGATCACCCGCGTGGGGCAGCTCGTCGCAAGAGAAGCCTCGAGGCGGCTGAACGTTCCCTTCGGCATCGTCGATCTTTCGCTTGCGCCTACGCCGGCCGTCGGCGACAGCGTTGCCCAGATCCTCGAAGAAATGGGCCTTGAAGTATGCGGTACGCACGGCACCACGGCAGCGCTCGCACTGCTCAACGACGCCGTCAAAAAGGGCGGCGTCATGGCCTCCAGCCACGTGGGCGGCTTAAGCGGAGCTTTTATTCCCGTCAGCGAGGACACCGGCATGATCCGTGCCGCGGAAAGAGGCGCGCTTTGCCTTGACAAGTTAGAGGCGATGACCTGCGTGTGCTCCGTGGGTCTTGACATGATCGCCGTGCCGGGCGATACCCCGGCGGAAACGATCTCCGCGATCATCGCGGACGAAGCGGCCATCGGCATGGTCAACAACAAGACAGTCGCCGTGCGCCTGATCCCGATTCCCGGAGCAAAGCTCGGCGACAGCGTGGAATTCGGCGGCCTGTTCGGAAAAGCGCCGGTCATGGCCGTGCATCCGTTCTCCTCCGAAAAGTTCATCGCGAGGGGCGGACGCATCCCTGCGCCGCTGCAAAGTCTCAGAAACTGAACCAATGTGTCATTTCATTGACTTGAATAATTAACGTGCGCATGGTAAAATAACAATGATTATTTCCACTCCGAAGAAAGGAGCGCAATATGGACTGCAAATTTTCAAATGAACTCGGTACGATCACCGTCAGCGAAGAAGTGGTGTTAAAGGTGGCCGGCTGCGCCGCGCTGGAATGCTACGGCATCGTGGGCATGGCAGCAAAACGCACGAAGGACGGCATCGTTCAGCTGCTGGGTCTGGACAACCTCGGCCGCGGCGTCATCATTCACATGGACAGCGACAATTCGGTCGACGTAGACCTCTATATCGTCGTCGAGTACGGCATTTCCATTTCCGCCGTCGCCGAGACGCTGATCGACACGGTCAAATACAAAATCGAATACCTGACCGGCGCGAAGGTCAAGAACGTAAATGTTACCGTGGAGGATATCCGCGTTTAAGATAGAGCCGAACGATGTGTATCGGTCGGCATGGAGGAGTTATCATGAGCTTAAAAACCATAGACGGCAGCCTTTTTCGTGAAATGCTGATAACCGGCTGCTCAAATTTAAATAAAAACCGCGACAAGGTCGACGCGCTGAACGTCTTTCCCGTACCGGACGGCGATACCGGCACAAATATGTCCCAGACGATGAACGCCGCCGTAAAAGACCTCGGCACAGGCGACACGCCTTCCGCGGCCGATATCGCCGCAAAAGCCGCCAAAGGGGCGCTCAGGGGCGCAAGGGGAAATTCCGGCGTAATACTCAGCCAGATCCTCAGGGGCTTTGCCGCCGCGCTCAACGGACACGAAACCATCGACGCAAATCTCTTCACCGTCGCGCTCAGGATCGGCGCAAATACCGCCTACAAAGCGGTCATGAAGCCCAAGGAGGGCACGATCCTGACCGTTGCGAGGGTCATGGCGGAGGACGCGGAGCGCTTTGTCAAGAACACCGACGACATGGAAGAACTGCTGTCTCTCGTCATAAGGAGCGGCGAAGAAATCTTAAAGCGCACCCCGGACATGCTCCCTGTGCTCAAGCAGGCGGGCGTCGTCGATTCCGGCGGCAAGGGACTCATGGTCATATTCGCCGGCTTCTACGCCGCGCTCACCGGCAACTACGGCGAAATAGAAGAGGACACCTCCACTCAGAACATGAGCATGGAGTTCGTTGACGACCACGAGGCGCTGGAGGAGATCAACTTTGGTTACTGCACGGAGTTTATCGTCATCCATCCGAAAGAGGATCTGAGCAACAACGACGTGAACCGCCTTCGCAAGCGCCTTGAGCGCATCGGAGACTGCGTGTTCGTGGTCAGCGACCTGACCATCGTAAAGGTGCACGTGCATACAAACGACCCGGGCAGAGCGCTGCAGATGGGCCTGGAGTTGGGCGAGCTCGACGCGATCAAGGTCGACAACATGTTCGAGGAGCAGCGCGAGGTCGCCAAAAGAAAGGCGGAAGCCAAGGCGAAAGAGCCCATGAAGGAGTACGGCATCGTGACAGTATCCCTGGGCAGCGGCTTTATGGAGATCTTCAAGAGCCTCGAGGCAGACAAGATCGTGGACGGCGGCCAGACCATGAATCCCAGCATTGAGGACCTGCACAAGGCCATCGAATCCACCAATGCCAAGACCGTGTATGTCCTTCCGAACAACACCAACATCATCCTCGCCGCGCAGCAGGCCGCCGAGCTTACCGAGCAGACTGTGCACGTCATCCCCACGAAGTCCGTTCCGATGGGGATCGCCGCGGCGCTCGCGTTCTCTCCGGACGCCGACGACGAAACCAACTTAAGCGAAATGACCTCTGCCGCGGAGAAGGTGCACACGGCTTCGGTGACTTATTCCGTGCGTGACACCGTCTTTGACGACATGCAGATCCACGAAGGCGACATCATGGGTCTGATCGACAACAAGATCAAGGAACTCGGCAGCGACGTAAAGCAGGTGGCGCTCAAGCTTCTTGAAAGCATGGTGACCGAGGAAAGCGGCGTGATCACGGTGTATTACGGCTCGGACATCGACGAAAATACCGCGAGCGAACTGAGCCATGAAATCGAGAAGGCCTATCCGGACTGCGAAACCTATCTCGAACCGGGCGGACAGCCTCTTTACTATTACCTGATCGCGGTCGAATAATGCCTGCGGGATTTGAAAGCATAAAGGGCCTTGGCCCGAGGCGCATCCAAGCGCTTGAAAAAGCGGGCATACACTCGCCCGAAGAGCTTCTGCTCTATCTGCCCGTAAAATATGTCGACTACACGAATGTAAAACCCATCGCAGACTGCGTTTCGGGAGAAGATGCGGTTTTAAGGGTATCGGTATACGGAAAACCGTCACAGGCGCACGTAAACGGAAAAACGCTTACGCGCGCCGTTTTGTGTGACGAAACGGGCAAAATCCACGCCACCTGGTTCAGACAGCCGTGGATGTACAAGCAGCTTGTAGACAGTGAAGAGTTCACCGTATACGGGCGCGTCGAAAACAAAAACGGGGTGCTGCGCCTAAGCGCTCCGCGCGTCGTGACCGAGCTCAGGTTTACGCCGAAATACAAACCCATCGACGCCGTTCCGGCAAAGCTGCTTTCGGACATCATAAAACAATCCCTTGCGCGCTGCGTACTTCCCGAAACGCTGCCTGCAAAACTCAGAAATGAATACGGCCTCATGGACCGGAATGAAGCCGTCAGGATCCTTCACGACCCGATCGACAGGCCCTCGCTCGAAAAGGCGCTGTACCGCTTTCGCTTTGAAGACATGCTGTGCTTCATGGTCTGTGCGTTCGCCATGAAACCCGTAAACAGGGACGGCATCCGCGTAGACGTCTGCGAAAAGGACGTAAGCGATTTTACCGGCAATCTGCCCTTTCCGCTGACAGGCGCACAGAGGCGGGTGCTTGGCGAGATCCTGACTGACCTGCGTTCCACAAAGCCCATGGCGCGCCTCGTGCAGGGCGACGTCGGCTGCGGAAAGACCGCCGTCGCGTTCGCAGCGATTTATGCCTGCGCGAAGGCCGGCTTCCAGTGCGCGATGATGGCCCCGACCGAAATACTCGCCGAGCAGCACTTTGAAAGCGCGCAAAGCCTTTTGGAGAAGCTGGGTGTAAAATGCGCCCTCCTTACCGGCTCGATCAGCCAAAAGAAGCACAGGGAAGTGCTCGACGCCATCGAAAGGGGAGAGATACAGGCCGTATTCGGAACGCACGCGCTGGTCAGCCCGAGCGTGAAATTCAAAAACCTCGCCCTTGCGATCACGGACGAACAGCACCGCTTCGGCGTAAGGCAGCGTACGCGCCTGGGCGAAAAGGGCGAGAACCCGAACGTGCTCGTCATGAGCGCTACACCGATCCCCCGCACGATGGCGCTGATCCTCTACGGGGATCTGGATATTTCCGTCATAGACGAATTGCCGCCCGGGCGCATCCCGGTCAAAACCCGCCTCGTGCCCGAAAACAAGCGCGGCGACATGTATCGCTTCATTATTCAGCAGGCTTCCCTGGGCAGGCAGGCGTACTTCGTGTGTCCGCTCGTAGAGGACAGCGAGACCGTGGAAGCCGAAAGCGCGACGCATTTATATGAAAGCATGAAGCAAAGCGAGCTCGGAAAATTAAAGCTCGGCCTCATCTACGGGAAGCAGAAGGCGGAAGAAAAGCAGCAGGTCCTCGACGCCTACTATCGTGGGGAAACGGACGTGCTGGTTTCAACGACGGTGATCGAGGTCGGCGTGAACGTGCCCAACGCTACCGTGATGGTGGTCGAAAACGCGGAACGCTTCGGCCTTAGCCAATTGCATCAGCTCAGGGGCCGCGTTGGGAGAGGGAACGGGGAAGCGTGGTGTTTTCTGATGGCAAACGCCACGCAGAAGCTGAAGATCCTGACCGAAACGAACGACGGCTTCAAAATCGCCGAGAAGGACATGGAGCTCAGGGGACCGGGTGACCTGTTCGGAACGCGTCAGACGGGCGCGATCGCGGGGCTCGACGTGCGCTTCGGCGAGGACAGCAATCTGCTTGCGCTCACGAACAACCTTGCGCGAAAGATCGCCGAAAGCGGCGATGAAGATTCGGCCATGATCCGCCTGAGTGCGCAGGCCTGGCTCAAAACCAAAAACGACGTGATCTTCGCGGCGAACTGACAAGGCGCAAACAAATATCGCCCGACGATTTACTTTTTCCGGCGCGTGTGGTATAATGCCCGTAAACGGAGGAACTATGTGCGGAAGGTTTTATGTCGCGGACGACGACGCGCTGGGCGAAATGGTGAGGCGGCTCAGCCGGAAACTGAACGTTGAACTCAAAACCGGCGAAATCTGCCCAAACGATTCCGCCGCCGTATTCGTGCGCGAATGCAGCGTAAAGCTCAAAGCCCTGACCTGGGGTTTCCGGATGGACGGGGGGAAACTGCTCATCAACGCAAGGAGTGAAAGCGCGCACGCTAAGCCCATGTTCCGGGAGCTGATCCGGGCAAACCGCCTGATCGTTCCCGCGAGCCACTACTTTGAATGGGACGGCGCAAGGGTGCGGCACAGCCTCGGCATGCCGGATGGCATCTATATGGCAGGGCTTTTCAGACCGGGCGACGAAAGATTCGTCATCCTAACCCGCGAAGCGTCTGATACGCTAAGACCTATTCACAGCCGAATGCCGGTCATCTTCAAAAAAGAAGCCGCGCTTCACTGGCTGGACCCGGGCATGGATGCCATGAGGCTTCTCGAAAGAAGCGAAGTCTCCGGCGTAGGGGAATTGAACGCACAAACGAGGCTGCAGGTATGATCTATACGGTAACGCTTTGTCCCGCTCTGGACAGGACGGTTTTCGTAGACGGCTTTGCCTTGGGCAAGGTAAACCGCATCTTAAGCGAACGAAAGGACCCCGGCGGCAAGGGGATCAACGTCTCCAAGACCCTTTCGGCGCTGGGCTGTGAGAGCGTCGCAATGGGTATCCTCGGCGGCACAGCCGGAGAATACATCGTAAACAGGCTGGAAGAAACGGGCATTGCGCACGATTTCGTGCTGAGCCAAAAGAACACGCGGACGAACCTCAAGGTCATCGACCGGCAAAACCGGACCACCACGGATATCAACGAAAGCGGTTTCACCGACGCGGCCGAAGCGGAGGCGCTGATCGAAAAGCTTGAAAAAAAGCTTGCCCCGGGAGACATCGTGGTCATCGCTGGCAGGATCGATACCGCCGCCCTGGATATTGCGGAATGGATTCACAGGATCGTTCGCAAGGGCGCAAGGCCCTTTCTGGACACTGAGGGCGAAGCGCTGAAAACGGGCGCCGCGGCTTCGCCGTACCTGATCAAGCCAAACGAGCTCGAGCTTAAACAGCTTACAAACGTTCGGGAGGACGGCATTCCCGCTTTGACGGCGGCTGCCGAGGAAATCAGGCAAAAGTACGGCATAAAGGTACTTGCACTGTCTCTCGGAGAAAGGGGCGCCGTTTTCCTTGCGGAGGAAGAAGGGTACTTTGCAGAAGCCCTGAGAATCCGGGCCGTAAGCACCGTGGGGGCCGGCGACAGCATGATGGCCTGTCTGTGCTTTGGCGTGCACGAGGGGCTTGCGTTTGAAAAGACCTGCACGCTTGCGCTTGCGGCAAGCGCCGCCGCAGTCGAGTGCAGCGGTACACAGAGTCCCGAAAAGAAGCGCATAGAACACCTGCTGCCTCAGGTGAAGCTTAGGAGGATAAAATGAACAAAACGTTGATTCTCGCACACAGGGGCGCCTGCGCCTACGCGCCCGAAAACACGCTGCCCTCGTTTCAGCTCGCGGTCGACATGGGCGCGGACGGAATCGAGTGCGACATCCACCTTACAAAGGACGGACATTTTCTCGTATGCCATGACGACAAAGTCCAACGCACCAGCAACGGCAAAGGCTACATAAAGGATTTGACGTTATCCGAGGTCAAGAGCCTGGATTTCGGCGCGTGGTTCGATAAGAAATTTGCGGGCGTCACCGCGCCTGTGCTCGAAGAGATGCTGGACGTCGTAAAGAACATGAAGGTCATCAACATCGAGATCAAGCGCTTTGAGGGCTGCGACAATCAGGACGAAGCACTGAACAGGTTTTACTCGGTGCTCACGGGCTGCGGCGTGCTCAAAAACACGATCGTTTCGAGCTTCGACAAGCAGATCCTGAAGCGCTTAAAGGAGCTTCACGCAGACGTGTATACCTGCCTTTTGTACGATAAAATAGATAGACCTGCCTTTACGGCGCAAAGCATCGGCTGCAGCGCGATACATCCGCATTTCGGATACCTGAAAAAGGTGACTGTAGACAACGCCCATGCCCGAAATCTCAAGGTGAACTGCTGGACGGCCGACGGGGAAGAGGATATCGCGCGCATGCTGAAGATCGGCTGTGACGGCATCATCTCGAACAAGCCGGACGTCGCGATGAGCGTAAGAAGCAAAGCTAAATGAAAACATACAGTGTCAGGCGCTCGCAGTACAGACCCAAGTGGCTCGTGGGCGATAAAGGCAAGTGGATACTGCTGGCTTCGTTGGTGTTCCTGCCGCCGCTGGGACTGTACCTCATGTGGACGGAAGCCAAGTGGCGCACATGGCTCAAGATCGCCGTGTCGGTGGCCTGGGCAGCGGTGATCGTGATCATGCTCACCCAGCTGATAGAGCTCGAGGAACCCGAAAAGGGCAGCGTTAAGATCAAGGAACTGACCTACAACACCCGCATGCTCGCCCCCTTGCCGCCGGAGGATCTGCCGGATACGTCCCAGCTGCTGCGCTCCACCAACGAACAGAGCAGCCTCATCTCGGAGCCTACGCCGACGCCGGTGCCCACGATGGTTTACTGCAACGACAACGGCAAGTACTACCATCTCAAGGATTGCCGCTACGTGCACGAGAACACTCCGCGGGTCACACTGACCGCGGCCAAAAATGCGGGTAAAACGGCCTGCCCGACCTGCAACCCGCCCAGAGAAGAAACCTATGATAATTAAAATACAGGGGAGGAAAACACTATGAGCAAGCGTTTCCGCGTAGGGATCATCGGCTGCGGCGGCATCGCCAACGCCAAGCACATGCCGTCCATAAAGGCCGTGGATAAGGCGGATATGGTGGCGTTCTGCGACATTATCGAAGAAAGAGCCGCCAAAGCTGCAAAGGACTTCGGCACCCCGGACGCAAAGGTCTACACAGACTACAAAGAGCTTCTCAAGGACGGAAGTATCGACGTCATCCACGTATGCACGCCCAACCGTTCCCATGCGCAGATCACGATCGACGCGCTGGAAGCCGGAAAGCACGTCATGTGTGAAAAGCCCATGGCAAAAACCGCCGCCGACGCAAGAAGGATGGTCGAGGCCGCAAAGCGCACGGGCAAGAAACTCACGATCGGCTATCAGCACCGCGCAAAGAACGAAGCGCTGTTCTTAAAGCAGGTCGTGGACCGCGGGGACCTCGGCGAGATCTACTACGCCCATGCCTACGCCATCCGCAGAAGAGGTACGCCGAATTGGGGCGTGTTCCTGAACGAATACGAGCAGGGCGGCGGACCGCTGATCGACATCGCCACGCACTCGCTGGATCTTACGCTGTACCTGATGAACAATTACGAGCCGAGAATGGTCGTTGGCACCTGCTACAAAAAGGTCGAAAACCCGCAGGAGGGCAACCCCTGGGGCGGCTGGCCGGAGGGCGCAAACACGATGGAAGACGCGGCGTTCGGCTTTATCGTCATGAAAAACGGCGCGACGATCAACCTCGAATCTTCCTGGGCGCTCAACACCATCGAGCCCGTGCCCGAGGGCAGCGTACAGCTTTGCGGCACGAAAGCAGGCGCGCAGATCAAAAACGGCTTGAGCATCAACAAAGCCGAGTTCGGCAGACTCGTTGACATAAAGCCCGATATGAGCGCAGGCGGCGTAAGCTTCTATGCAGGCGTTGGCTCCAGCCCCCAGATCACCGAGCAGCTGCGCTGGTATACCGCGCTTGAAAACGACACGGATCCCGTCGTGCTTCCGGAGCAGGCGTGCGTGGTGAGCGAGATATTGGAAGCCATCTATACTTCTGCGAAGACCGGCAAACCCGTCTTCTTTGACTGATCCTCAGACACGCGTCAGGCCCCGGAGCGAAAATGCAAATGTAAAGAATTGCGTTTTTGAGTTTCGGGGCTTGACAATTCAGCGGGCAGGCAGTATAATAATCAAGTCGCTGAAAAACAGCGCCTTATCGCGGGGTAGAGCAGTCCGGTAGCTCGTCGGGCTCATAACCCGGAGGTCGAGGGTTCAAATCCCTCCCCCGCAACTTTGCCGGCGTAGCTCAGTTGGCTAGAGCATTCGGTTCATACCCGGAGTGTCATTGGTTCGAATCCGATCGCCGGTACGAATATAGCAAGTCCGCAACATCGGATTTGACTGCACGGAGGATATCCTTAAGCGATATCCTCCGTTTCGTTGTGAAATGCAGGCCGGCCTTTGCCTGCGTGCCTTAAGGAGGGAATAATTAACGATGCATACCGGACTTTTTACGAAAGCTTTGATCCGCTATCTGTTTGGCGTACTGATCGTGGGAATCCTGATCTTTCTTCCTGCCGGAACGTTCGCTTTCTGGCAGGGATGGCTTTTGATGGGCATACTGTTTGTGCCGATGTTCATTGCAGGCTGCGTGATGATAAAACGGGACCCCGGGCTCCTCGAAAGAAGATTGAACGCCCGGGAAGAGCAAGGCGCGCAAAAGCTCGTGGTTTTGAGCAGTGCGTTGATGTTCGTCCTTTCCTTTGTCGCGGCGGGGCTCAATTTCCGCTTTCGCTGGCTGCTTTTGCCGCCTTGGGTCAGCTGGCTGTCGGCGCTTCTTTTCCTGAGCGGCTACGGGCTGTATGCCGAAGTGCTTCGGGAAAACACCTGGCTTTCCCGCACGGTGGAGGTGAGCAAAAATCAAAAGCTGATCGATACCGGCCTGTACGGCCTGGTCAGGCATCCCATGTACTTGAGCACGCTGCTTCTGTTTCTTTCGATGCCGCTCGTGCTCGCTTCGCCCGTTTCGTTTGCGATCATGCTGTTTTACATTCCGATCATCTGTGCTCGCATACTGAACGAAGAACGCGTGCTAAAGACGCAGCTGACGGGCTATGAGGATTACATGCGGAAAGTAAAATACAGACTTCTTCCGTTCATATGGTAGTGCCGGGCGGTCAAGAAAAAAGGCAACGGCGGGTTGCTTGCCGAATATGACCAAAGGCGGTATAATAAGGCAAAACGGCAAGGAGGTCGCACGATGGAGATACGGGAGATACTCAAAGAGCTCAGGGAACGGAACGGGCTCACGCAGGAACAGATGGCCGAAAAGGCCTTCGTCACGCGGCAGGCGGTCAGCCGCTGGGAGAACGGAGACACGCAGCCCAACACCGACACGCTTAAGATACTTTCGAGGGAATTCGACGTTTCGATCAATACGCTGCTCGGCGCGCCGAGACAGCTGTTTTGCCAATGCTGCGGTATGCCGCTGAGCGAAGACAACATGATCAGCCGCGAAACAGACGGCAGCTTCAACGAAGACTACTGCAAGTGGTGCTACGCGCAGGGGCAATTCACATACGACAGCAAATCGGCGCTGATCGATTTTCTCGTTGCACATATGCCGAACCCGGAAAACTCCTCCGAGGAGGACAGGCGAAAGCTGTACGACGGCATGCTGTCTCAGCTAAAGCACTGGAAACAGGACAGGGCATAGGAGATTAACCCAAAACCAATCTCATATTTTTGAAGCAGGCGCGGAAACTTTCGCGTCTGCTTTGTTTTTTCTTGCATCGCCGGATGGGCTGTGGTATAATCTTTAACATATAAAATATTACTTTTGACGGATTGCGGGGAAGCAGCATGCAGTACTCCTACAAGCCGGATTATGAAAAAACACTCGAACGCTTCGAGGCGTTCTGGCAAAGAGAGATCACGGACAGGCCGCCCGTGTCGATCGCGCTGCCCAAAGCGGACAGAAAGCCTGCCACGGCCCGAAAGGTCTATCCCGATTTTGAAAGCAAGTGGCTGGACATAGACGCCCGCGTCGAACAGATGGACGAGCAGATGGCGTCAACGGATTATTTGTACGACGCGCTGCCCGTCGCCTGGCCGAATCTGGGGCCGGGCGTGTTCTCCGCGTGGTGCGGCTGCGGCTATGAATTCGGTGCGGATACCGCCTGGACGAAGCCCTGCATAAGCGACTGGGCAAGGGACTTCGATTCCGCACGCCTGGACATGCGCCATCCGTTGTTTCAAAAGACGGTCGAGTTCACGCAAAAGCTGCTCGACAGGGCGGAAGGCAAGTTTATCGTCGGGCTCACCGACTTTCATCCCGGCGGCGACCATCTCGCCGCGCTCAGGGACCCCGCCAATCTAGCCGTGGACATGCTCGAAAATCCCGAATGGATCAAACACGCCTTGAAACGCGCGCAGCCGGAATACTTTGCCGCTTACGGCGTATTCCTTCAAATGCTCAGGAGCCGCGGCATGCCAATCACCACCTGGACGCCGATCATCCACGACGGTTCGTTTTACCTGCCTTCGAACGACTTTTCCTGTATGATCGGAAAGCATATGTTCGACGAGTACTTCCTGCCCGGCATCGCGGAGGAGTGTGCGTTCTACGAGCGCTCGCTGTATCATCTCGACGGGCCCGGCGCGCTAAAGCATCTGGACTCCCTGCTCGAAATCCGGGAGCTCGACGCGGTGCAGTGGGTGTGCGGCTTCGGCAACGAAGGCTTTGCGCGCTGGGCACATGTTTACAGAAGAATCCAGCAGGCCGGAAAGGGGATCCAGCTGATGTGCGATCTTAGCGAACTGCCGACGGTCTTCGAGACGCTGAGGCCTGAAGGCGTGTGGTTTTCAAATATCAGCGGAATAAACGACCGCGAAACGGCAAAGTATGCGGTACGACGAATAGAAAAGTGGAACTGACCGAAAAAACAAAACCGAACCTGAGACGGAAATGAACGGGGAGACAGAAATGCAAAAGCACCGCAGATTTCAAAAGGCCGTGATCAAAAAGGATATGCGCTACAGAGGGCCGCTGTCCTATATCGCGCTCAAGTTCATGGGCTGGCTGTGCCTTGCGGCCGGATCGGTGATGCTGGTCATCAAAGCCGCGAATTTGCTGAATATTGGTTCGGAGGAGGCGCTTGCCAGAGCGAACATCGTGCTGTCGTTCGTAAAGCAGCTCTCGCTGCCGTTTTTCCTGATCGGCAACTTTGCCATCATCCTGGACAACAAAAATGGCTATAAGAACCAGCTTTTCCGAAACGCCGGCGCAATGGCGCTCATCGCCCTCGCGTTCTTCCTCCTGTATTACAGGTACCTTGGCGGCCTGTACGCACGGGTGCAAGGGGACTGGGCAGTCGGTCTCGAACAGGTGAACGAAGTCTTCTATTCGATGACGCCCAACGGTTTCTGGGACATGAACATTTTCGTGGATCTTTCGCTGTGCACGCTCTTCATGTTCTTTTTTACCTATAAGCCCAGAAAGCATTTTCAGGGAAAGAAGCTCGTGCTTTTCAGGTTGCTGTCCCTTTTGCCGATCGCCTATGAAATAGCCTCTCTGACGCTGAAAGCCATGAGCGCAGCCGGCCTTGTGTACATTCCGCCGTGGTGTTTTCCGCTGCTTACAGTCAAGCCGCCCATGACGTTTATCGTTTTTATCGTTATGGCCTTCTTTGTAAAACAGCGCGAGCGCCGTTTTCAGGCGCTCGGCTATACCCACGGGCAGTTCAGGGCGTTTTTAAGGACGAACCGAAATTCTTTCCATTTTTCGGTGTTCACCGCCGTGCTCTTGCTGCTTGCGGGGCTGACCGACCTGGTCGTCTATTTCCTGACTACGGACGTCGGCGCGGACGCCTTAACCGCGCCGCTTAAAAGGAGCGTGCCTTTGGCGCTGGGCGTGGGCGACGCCGTACCGCTTATGATGCTTTCGCCGCTCATGCTTTTGTTTTCGTACACGCGCCGCCACAAGAACAAATCGTACGAGATGTTCGTGCCCATCGTCGGCATGGGCATCTACGCGTTTGCGATGATCGAGGGCGCCTATCAATTGCTGCTTGCAAGCATATCCTAAGAACAAATCGCAAAGAAAACGGAGATTCTCACTGCTTCCCGCTGCGTCTGTCTCAGTTCTTCGCGGGCGCGGCCTCCCAGCCGAAGAAGCTTATGTCCCCGTCAAAGACGAAATACAGGTCGTTTATGCCGCTTGCCTGAAAAGCGGCTTCGTATTCCGCACTTTGGTTTCCTGCGGGGATTTCAATTATCGCAGCGACAGGGGAGGAGAGACTGCGGCGCAGCACGTATACTTTTCCACCGTTTTTCGACAGCGCCCTTATGCGCAGACCTTCGCTGCCTGACTGGAAATCGACGCCGCTTATCCTTATCCAGCTTTCCGGGACGGCCTTTACGAAGGGGCCGAGATTGCTGTCGTATACGGCGATGCCGGCCTCGTGCGACATCGTGCAGGCGGATACGGGCCTGTACGGGTCAAAGGGCTTCAATTGCGCTACGCCCTTCATGGTGCCTACGACCTGACGGAAGCTGCCGTCGTCGCTTAAGTAGATTTTATCGATCTGCGGGCTGCGGTAATTTCCGCTGATGCCCATCGCTTTTTCGACCGGGCGGTTGTGGTAGAACAGATAGTATTTGCCGTCAAGACACGCGATCGAGTGGTGATTGTTGCCCCACATGCCGAAAAACTTTCCTTCGTTGGGGAACAGTTCGCCTGCGTAGGTGTATGGCCCAAGAGGATCGTCGCTCGTCATGTATTCAATGGCTCCGCTTGTGAGCTTTAGCGAATTGCCCTCCGTCTGCCAGTTGGAGCAATAGGAGTAGACGTATTTGTCTCCAACTTTGTTAATGCCGGAATCCTCAAACAGCCAAGGGATGTCCAGGCGAACCGGGTCACAGTCGAGAGAGATCATATCCTCGCCCAGCCGCACGATGCGGCCCGTTCCCGGCGCGGCCTGCTTTCCGTCCGGTACGCCGCCGCCGAAGGCGAGATAGCCTGTGCCGTCGTCGTCGACCATCACGGCGGGATCGAACAGCCACAGAACGTCCGCGCAATTGGGCACGCTCCTGTCTATGAGCGCCTTGCCGAGCTCATCCGTCCAGGGGCCCGTCGGGCTGTCGGCAGTGAGCACACCGATGCCGTTTCCGCCGTTGCAGAAATACAGAAAGAATTTCTCCTTTCCGTCCACCGTCTTATGCGCTGCGCACGGCGCCCAGGAATTGCCGGCCCACTTGGCCGCGCCGCTCGGACCTGCGACCTTGATCTGCCCGTGATCGGTCCAGTTGACCAGATCGTCGGAAGAGATGCAGTTGATCGTGCGTATTTTGCTGTATGTGTTTTCTTTGACCGCGCCGCTTAGGTCGTATTCAACGACGTCGTCGGTCATGTACACGTAGAGCCTTCCGCCGTATTCCATGACGCCCGGGTCTGCGCCGAAGCGCTGTGTGTAGAGGGGATTGAATTCGCCTGTCTTCTTATAAGAAGCCAACGGCGTAAGCGGAATGTCTTTCAAATACATCGTTGTTTCCTCCGAATGCGCTGAAGAGCTGAGCAGGATAAGAACCAGAAATGCAGAAGCGATTGCGCGAAAAGTGCGTGCAGTCATACAGATGCCTCCCATATCGTGCTTCCTCCATTCTACTTTATGCGGTGCCTTCTGTCAAGACCTCAAAAGAACGTAAGAAATAACACACATCTTACCTTAAAATCTTTGTTTTGTGTTGACAAAAATACTTTGTATGTGTAGAATATGAATGATTAGATATGGGTATGCGGGTGTAGCTCAATGGCAGAGCTCCAGCTTCCCAAGCTGATCACGTGGGTTCGATTCCCATCACCCGCTCCACATCATCTTACTTACTATTGGAGGACTGATTCACCATGGGAAAAGCAAAATTTGAGCGCACCAAGCCTCACGTAAACATCGGCACGATCGGACACGTCGACCACGGCAAGACGACGCTGACGGCGGCCATCACCATCGCGCTCTCGCAGCAGGGCCATGCGACCGCCATGCGCTACGACGAAATCGACAAGGCGCCCGAAGAGAAGGCACGCGGAATCACCATCAACACCGCACACGTCGAGTACGAGACCGACAAGCGTCACTCCGCGCACGTC
>JAFPWH010000028.1 GCA_017395065.1 Clostridia bacterium
AATAAAGAAACCGCAATTTCAGGCACTATATGAAATAGGCTGAAAAACCGCCAAAAAACGCTGCGGGCGGCTGTCGGACGTGTTCCGACGGCCGCTTGTCGCTCATGTTAGGTCGAAATAGTCGGAAATTTCCCGGTTTTTAGGATATTTAACTCGGATTTTTGTTGCGGTTCTATCTTTTTCAAGTAATTTTGCATAGCGTATATACGCTATACGTTTTTAACATCTAAATCATACAAAAGCGATGCCTATTCCAGCAGAGATTCTGGCCGTCGAAAGGCCAAAGAACACGAGAGTGAAGAAGTCGGGTGAGAGATACCTGGTGATCAAGCGCACGTGCAGGCGCGTGGACGGCCGCAACGTGCCGGTGGAGCTTGGCACGATAGGCGAGATTGTCGGGGGCAGGTATGTGGAGAAGCGCAAGGAGCCGCGCAAGAAGGGAATCGACGTGAAGGACTACGGCGAGGTGGCCCTGTGCGGCAAGTGCGCCGGCGACCTGCTCCAGGAGCTGGCGCGCGTGTGGGACCTCCAGGACGCCAAGCGGCTGTATGTGATGGCGCTGCTGCGTGCGGCCTACGGCGACGTGCGCAACCGCGACCTGGAGATGCGCTACCAGACGTCGTTCCTGAGCGAGACGGTGCCCGGCGTGGCGCTGTCGGAGAACTCGGTGGGCCGTTTCCTGTGGGACATCGGCGCGGCCAGCTCGCTCATCGTCGAGTTCATGCGCAACCGCATCGCCGCCTTCCCCGGCGGCAGGATGGTCATAGACGGCATGCTCAAGGACTACAACTCGGTGACCGGGTCGCTCTCGGAGTTCTCGCGCAAGGCCCTGAAGAAGGGCTCGAAGGACGTGAGCCTGCTCTACGCCTTCGACCCGGTGTCGAAGGAGCCGATAGCCGCCAAGCCCTACCCGGGCAACATGCTCGACAGCACGGCCATAGCCGACTTCATCAACGAGTACAAGATAGAGCGGGGGATGATGATCCTCGACAAGGGCTTCCACAGCGACGCGCTCTTCGAGCTGACCGACAGCCGCGAAGGGCTCTCGTGCCTGATCCCGCTGCGCGGCGACTCGAGGCTCATCGCGCGCTACGGCATGGACGACCCCGTCGAGAAACTGGAGGGGTACAGCAACTCCACCGTGCTCTACAAGAAGGTGCGCATGAAGAACGGCAAGTGGCTCTACGCCTACCGCGACACCCGCGCCGCCTTCGAGCAGGAGACGGGCTACGTGGAGCGCGCGTCGAAGACGAAAAAAGGCATGGACGGCGGCCAGTACCGCAGGCGCAAGAGCCGCTTCGGGCTGATCGTGTTCCAGTGCAAGGACGACCTCGACCCGCTCACGGTCTACCTCGCCTACCTCGGGCGGTGGGACATCGAGGTCATGTTCGGCACCTACAAGAACATCATCGACCGCAGCCAGGGCAACGTGCGGACCGACTACCGGCTCAGCGCCACCGAGCTGGTCAACTTCCTGAGCGTGCTCGTCACCACAAGGGTGCAGAGACTGCTGCGCACCACGCCGCTCGACCCCGCAAAGAAGAAGCCCAGGATGGTCAGCGAGGTCTATTCCTGCAGGCAGACCTTCATCTACCTGTCGAAATACAAAAAGGCGAGAGCCTCCGGACAGGCCAAATGGCAGCCGGTCCAGAGGCTCAAGTACATCGAGCAGCTATGCCAGTGCCTCGGCATATAGTGCCCGGATTGGAGGTTTCTTTA
>JAFPWH010000029.1 GCA_017395065.1 Clostridia bacterium
ATGGTGATGATGGTGGTGTTGATGCGCCTCGTCGTGCTCATGATGATGCTCGTGCTCATCTTCGTCCTCATCGTCGTCATGATGGTGGCGGTGCTCATGCTCGTCTTCGTCGTCATCGTCATCGTCGTCATGATGGTGGTGATGCTCGTGCCCGCCTTCTTCATGCTCGTGATGATGATGGTGTTCGTGTTCGTCCTCATCCTCGTCTTCATCGTCGTCGTGATGGTGCTCGTGCGGCGGATAGAGGCTGTTCACGTCGATCAGGCTCGTGGGATGCTCGATGGCGTCGACGATGATCTGCCCGTCGATCTCAGTCCAGTTCGTGGTGATGATGCGGGCGTCGGCATTGAGCTCCCTGACAAGCTCGAAAGCCGTCTTGAGTTTCTCTTCGCTGACCAGCTGTGATCTGGAGAAAATCACGGTCTCGGCGCACTTTACCTGATCGATAAAGAATTCGCCGAAATTCTTGAGATACATTTTGCATTTCGCCGCGTCGACGACCGTGGCGCTGCCGCTTAAGCTCACGAGACCCTTTTGCGCCTGCTCTTCGACGACTCTGCGGATGTCGGAGAGCTTGCCAACGCCGCTGGGCTCGATCAAAAGACGGTCGGGGTTGAATTTTTCGACGATTTCCCCGATGGCGTCGGTAAAATCGCCCGCGAGGGTACAGCAGATGCAGCCGGAATTCAATTCGGTGATCTGGATCCCGCTGTCCTTCATGAAGCCTCCGTCGATGCCGACTTCGCCGTACTCGTTTTCGAGCAATACGCATTTTTCTCCCTTAAAAGCTTCTTTGAGCAGCTTCTTGATCAGGGTCGTCTTTCCTGCGCCCAAAAAGCCGGATATGATCGTTACTTTTGTCATAAAAAACACCTTCCTTCAATTTGCTCATTGTAACATCAGAATAAGAAAAAGCAAGCATTATACCATTAAGAGTTTGCGCAGGAACTTTGGTTTTTGCTTGCTCGCAAGCGCACAAAAACGCCGCGCACCCGGCGCGGCGTGGATTTTCGGCTCTTTACTGACCTATGTATCTTCTGCCCCAGCAGAAGGACCTGTAGTAGTAGCCGCTGCTCATTTTGCTGATGATCACGCAGCCGGCCTCGACCGAAGCGTGGATGAAGTAGCCCTTTCCGACATAGATGCCGATATGGTCCACGAGGTTTCCGTTCTTGGTGTCACAGTCGAAGCAGACGATGTCGCCCTTCAGCAGATTGGATCGGGAAACGTAGGGCGCTTTTCCGGTATGACCGACCTTATTGGTCTTGTCCGGGATGGAGTAGCCCATGTAGCCCATGCAGGTCTTTACGAAGCTGTGGTTCGTGAAGCTCGTCTTGTTGTTGGGACCGGAGGAATACTTGCAGCCGAGTTTCGTTTCGGCCAGGTACACCATATAGTCCCTGAATTTGACCGCCTTCATGTTGGAAGAAAGATAGTACTGCGAGGACTTCACCGCCGAAGGAACGGTCGTGGAAGAGCCGGAGGAGCTGTAGCTCTTCTTCGAAGAGGACGAAACGGCATAGGGATTCGTGCGAGTCGTGGAGGTTACGCTGCGCTTTACGTAGCCCTCGAACTGACCGTCCTTGTCCTCCACCTTGTAAAAGTCGCCGTCGCGGCTTATGCGGTAGAGCGGATAGTCCACGCTCACGCTGCATACGACCGTGCCTCTCGTGGATGCGGTCTTGTAGATCTTGGTCTTGGCCGTGGTGTACAGGGTCGTCTTCGTCGAGTAGTTCAGGTATTTCAGCTTGACGTAGCCGCTTTTGCCGCTGTAAGAAATCGAGGCCCAACTGCCCGTGATCGACTTCACGGTCA
The DNA here is from genome assembly GCA_017395065.1 of Clostridia bacterium. GTDB lineage: Bacteria > Bacillota > Clostridia > Christensenellales > Aristaeellaceae > RUG14130. The sequence goes on from JAFPWH010000029.1 coordinate 1,816, forward strand.
CACTCGTACCGCTCTTCAGCGTCGCGAGCTTCGTGGACGAGGTGCTTGCCCTTTTGTACATGACCACGTTGTCGGTGTTGACCTTGGCGTTATAGGAATCCGCAAGCGCGAACTGCGGCAATGCAAGCATCACCAGCAGTACAAAAGCGACAATTCTGATAAAACTCCTTTTCATTTTCATTTCCCCTTTATGCGTTTCCGGAAATAACAGCCGCTGTCGAACCTATTCCGGCTTTTTTCATTATTATAGCACAGTTTCTCAATTCTTTCAAGTGTTTTACAAAAATATATAGGTTTTACGTCATTTCGGAACAAAAGTGTCGGATTCCGATTATACGTTCACGCCGAGGCTCTTGCACAGGGCATACAGGCCGCCCCGGTATCCGGCGCCGATGGGTTTTAAGCACCATTCGTCGCCTAAACGGACTATTTCGCAAACGGCCAGCGCCGTCTCATCCGCGCTTCCTTTGGGCAGATCGAAGCGCAGTTCCCCCCGGCTTCCGTTTTCCTGCGGCTCCTTCGTCAGACGGACGGTAACGTCCGAAACCTGAGCAAAGCTCTGTCCGCGCTCCTGCGCTTCGTAGATGGTCAGGGCGATCAGAACCGAGGTAACGTCCCCGGGAAGCTTTGCCGTGTCGACGAGCAGCGCCTCGCTGTCTCCGCCCGGGCCGCCTTTCAGGTTGTCGCCGGTATGGACCACGGCGCCGTCTCCGCTTTGGAGATTACCGTAAAACACGAAGTCGGCGTTTCTTTGAACGGTGCCGTCGGTACCGAGCAAAAAGGCCGAAGCGTCGACGTCGAGCTCCGCCGCCCCGTCATAGCCACCCGTGCTCCAGGAAAGTGTCACGCGCATTCTTTCGGGCAGACGTCTTTCAAATGTTTCGTTCACATTCGTGTCTTTATTCTGTATTTCAGCCATATTTGTTTCTCCTTTCCTTTGAACGGCTTGCCGGTCTTGCAATCAGGTCTCCCATCCGGAATCGGAAACTCATTTCAGCCTTTGAAGCATTTCTTCAAAGGCAAGGCCTTCGCTTGGCGGCAGATTCAATTCGGCCGATTTCCTGATGCAGGCGCTTATGAAGCCCGTGCTTCTCCTTACGGATTCCTCAAGGTCTTTTCCGTTTACCGCGTCCGCCGCAATGATCGCGGAGAACACGTCTCCCGTGCCCGGACGGTCTTCGCCGGCGCGCCTTACCGTGACCACGAATGGCTTGCGCCCGGCCTCCCGGCAAAAATTGCTCACGTGCATCGGTTGGTTGATCCCGGTGATGATCACCTTTTTTGCACCGCCGTCGATCAGCTTTTGAGACATTTCCGCGATGTCGTCAAAGGGCATGTCGGCGCGGTAAGCCGTGTTCGTGAGGATGCAAGCCTCGGTGAGATTGGGCGTCAGAATATCCGCATTGGCCGCAAGCTCCCTCGTCTTTTTACAGATTTCGTCGGTCACGGTGGAATACTGTTTTCCGTGGTCCCCCATCACCGGGTCCACGGCCACGATCGTGCCTTCTTTCCTGAAATCGGCGATAAAGTCTTTTACGTAATCGATCTGGCGCGCGCTGCTCAAAAAACCGGTCAGGATCGCATCGAACGCAAGACCGTGCTTTTTCCATTCGGCAGCATAGCCCGGCATCTGCTCGGTCAAATCGCTTTTGAAATAGCTTCCGACGCCCGGATGATTGGAAAGCACAGCCGTCGGCAGCGGGCAGCACTGCACCCTGAGCGCCGAGATCAAGGGCAGCTGAACCGCGATCGCGCACCTGCCAAAGCCGGTAAGGTCGCTGATCAGCGCGATCCGCTTCTGTTTTCCGAACGATGCTGTCTGTGTCATGCTTGCTAAGCCGTTATTTCGTAGTCACGTTTGCCGAAGATGCCCGTTCCGACGCGGACCATCGTCGCGCCTTCCTCGATGGCCGTCTCAAAGTCGCCGCTCATTCCCATGGAGAGCTCGCTTAAGCGCTTATCCTCGCCAAGCTCGCCGTTTATGCTTTCGAGCAGCTGCCGCATCGCGCGGAAATACGGTCTGTTCGTCTGTGCGTCGTCCGTGCGCGGCGCGACGCACATGAGGCCCTTTACGCTGACGTGCCCGAAAGAAGTTGCAATCCTTTTGACTGTTTCGACGGCTTGCTCCGGCAGGATGCCGAATTTGCTTTCCTCGGAGGCGATGTTTATCTCACACAGCACATCCATGACGACGCCGTGCTTTGCGGCCTGCCTGTCGATCTCCGCGGCGAGCTTTTCGCTGTCAACGGAATGGATCAGTTTTACCGCGCCGGGCAGATACTTCACCTTGTTGATTTGCAAATGCCCGATCAGGTGCCAGGAGAGCGGCAAAGAACAGTGCTTTTGTTTCTCCATCAGCTCCTGTACCTTGTTCTCTCCGAACTGCGTACAGCCGCTCAGGTAGGCGGCCTCGATGTCCGAAAGGGGCTTTGTCTTGCTGACCGCGATCAGCGTGACCGACTCCCTTTTTCTCCCGCTTCTTTCGCAGGCGGCACGGATCTTCTTTTCGATCGTTTCGAGATTGTTTGCGATTTCGTTCATTTTCGTTATTTCACTCACAGCGGATTGTACGCTTTCGCATACAGATATATTATACCTGCATTATCGGAATATTCGATTACATTGAAGTTAATTGTATTTCACGCGGCGATTATTTGCCAAATCCCATGATCACACCGAAATCGGCGTGTGGGAAGGATTCGTGCAGCTTTAAAAGGATCTTTTGTTTGCATTTTTCCTCACCTTCCGCATAGGCTGAGGTCACGAAATCATAGCCCCACTTTGCTTCCGGCGTCGTGTAGACCGACATGTGCCAGCCGTAGGGCAGCCCGCTTTTGTTGACGCGCTGCGTAAAATCTCCCACGACGAGGTAGCCTTGCCACATAAGGCGCGTTACGGCAGGTTCGAAGCGTTTGTTCAGTTCGGTCTTGCTCTTCAGTTCGTTCGTGCCCCACGAGGCGTGCGTTTCGTCAAACAGCGCCATGACGCGCCTGTCGTCCGGTTTTGCGATTCCCTCGTCCACGCGGGAATCGAAGTCGTATCCCCTTCGCCGGGCGCACGCGAAATACGGAAACCATTCCCTGCTCACAAATCCGGCCTTGCCTTCATAAAACTTGCCGTAAGCGATGTCTTCGCACGCGGTCAGCGTCATTCGCCATACCCAAGGGTCGCGCAGGGCGTCGTCTGTCCACCAGTAGCGGGCCGGTACGTTTTCTTCGACCGAAAAGCCGGGAACCTCGTTTCTGAAGAGCGGCAAAAAGCCCACTTCTTTGATATACTGAAGAAGCTTTTCTGCCGTCTTTATGCAGTGCGGGTCCTTTTCGCCAAGGCCCCGCATCGTCCATTTGTCTTCCATGCCCTGCTCCGTTTGCCTTCTTTCCTCCTGCAGGCCGAAAGCTTCCTTTTTTATTGGGCCTTGCGTATTGGTGTGAGGCTTTTTTAATTCGGCATCATTTCCCGCGTCACCTTGCCGACGACTTTGCCGAAACAGCGGAAGCTTGCGTATTCCGCGGGGCGGATGACGTGGTAGGCCTTGTTTAAGGGATACAACCCGTCTTTTCGGTACTGCTTGAGCATGCCCTCGCCGTCCAGCACGAACACGCCGATGTCGCCTTCGCTTAGATCTTCGGTATGCTTGACCAAAGCGAGGTCCCCGTCATAGAACATAGGCTCCATGCTTCTTCCGCTCACGCGCACCAGTTCGTCGCAATCAGAGAGCGCGCCGCACTGCACAAGCTGTATGTACTCGGTCTCACCGCCTTCGCTCAGGTCAAAGCCGTCGCCGGCGCACATGCTGAGCGGGTTGACCGGCAAGCTGATCAGCTTGGGCCTTGGCTTTACATGCATCGGCGTAAACGGGATGCTCTTTTTGCTCTGCGCGCCCATCATTCCGATCAACCCTTCGACGTAGCTCTTTTCGGTCTCGGGCAGCGCGCGGTAATCGCTCAGGAGCTTTCTTTCCTTTTCGCTCAATTCTTCACGCATTTCGGAAATGCCGAGGATCTCGTCGCTTGTGACCTTCAGTATTTCGCACAGGCGCTTTATGGACGCGAGATCCGGCCTGGTCCTTCCGTATTCCCAAGAGGAAACGCCGCCCAGCGTCATTCCCATGAGGGAGGCTAGCTCCGGCCGGCTTAAGCCCTTGCGAAGGCGAGCCTGTTCGATGTTTTTACCGCAGCAAAACTTTTCTTCCACGTCTGCGCACGGGCGGGAACGCCCGCCGGAATTTCGTTTCGATTCGCTCATATCCGTATGGTCCTTTGTTCTTACTATAAATATTATAGCACACGCGGCACGGTTTGTAAATAGGCAATCGATACTATCTGTAACTTTTTACCAAGATTTTTTCATATTTTGCATCTTGACAAAGACTTTCTGTATTGATATAATGCGAATATAAGATACTTACTGTATCGTTTCAGATGAAGATGCCGCCTTCTCGCGAACGTGGTACGAAACGGTGCCGAAGACCCTCGGTGCTGCCGGTTGGAAAGGATGATCGAAATGATGTACATGAACGAAGCCGCTTCCCCTGCCTGCGTCAAATACATAAGCGAGAAATATATGGATTCCTACTGCAACGATCTGATCAGGCGCTTCGATCCGAGTGTGATCACGCGCCTGCATCCGGTCAATATAGAGCAGCTGCTTGAAAAGTTTCTGGGGCTGAAGATCGGCTTTGAAAACCTCTCCGACGACGGCTCGGTGCTCGGCGCGACGGTGTTTGAAGACGATGAGCGTTTTCCCGTCTACGGTAAAAATCGCAGGAGACCTCACTATATCGCGGTAAAGGAAGGCACGGTGCTGTGCGACAGTTCCTTAAAAGAGCTCGGCAGCAACAACCGCTACCGCTTTACCCTTGCCCACGAAGCGGGACACGCGATCTGGCACGGCGCTTACATGCGCGCACAGCTCAGCGCAGGAAAGAAGTCTTCGACCTGCCTCCGCTGCAAATCGGACGCGATCCGCCCGGTTTCGGATAAACGGGGCAAAACGAATATGCCCCTTTCTTCCATCGTCGAAGAGCAGGCGAGCAAGAGCGCGCTGTTTCTGCTGATGCCGAAAGACGCGGTCATGAAGCTGATTTCTCCGATGGGCCTTTGCTTAAGCCGCAGCGACGCGCTGGACAGGATCATACTGACCGCTGCCACCTTCCGCGTTTCGGAGGCCGCAGCCAGGGAAAGGCTGCTGGGGCTCGGACTCATAAAGCCCGGTGTATTTGCCGGGGTAAAACGCAAAAGTCTCGCGGTATAAAAGCGTAAAAGCCGGAGCGTTCCTATACCTTGCGCTTGAAATTGCCGATCGTCTTCGTCACGTCCGATACGCATGCGAAGGTGTTGTGGTAGGCGGAGATGATTTCCATAAAGTCCTTGATCTGGTGCGGATTGATGACACAGATCATCATGACCCTGTCCTTGCCCGTAAAGCCGCCCGTGGCGTGAAGGATCGTCACCGAATGGTGCAGCTTTCTGATCAGTTCGGCCTTGAGTTCCTCCGGGCGGTCGGTGATCAGCTCGATCTTAATCGCTGATTCGCCGCCGCGTATGATGCTGCCCGAAATGTTGCTCGTAAGAAAGGTGTACAGTATACTCAGGATCACGGGCTCCACGTTGCAGCCGTACACGAAGTAGCTGCTCAGAGCGACGGCCGTGTTGAAGGTAAACAAGGCCTTTGAAAAGGATATATCCGGCCTGATCTTATGTACGTAGGCCGCAATGAAATCCGTGCCGCCGGTTGTTCCGCCGCAGCGCACACACAGGCCGTAGATCACACCGTTGATCGCACCCGCCGCGACGGGCGCAAGGATGGTGCTTTTCCCGTCCTCCGTATGATAGACGAAGCGGTCTATGTCGATCACGTGGTTTTGGAACAGGAGCAGAAATCCCGAAAACGAGAGCACGTAGAGCATCGTCTTGACCGTGAATTCCCTGCCGATCAGAAAAAACGCAAAGCACGCAAGCGGCAGGTTGATAAGAAGCGACATGTAGCTCACGGAGATGCCGCACAGATACTGGATCATCGTCGCAATGCCGTTTACGCCCGAAGGTGCAAAGGCGTTGCTCAGAACAAACACGTAGTAGTTTACGGCCGTTACGACGGACACCAGGATTATCACGATATATGCGAACGCGTTTTCCAGGCGCGGGTTTTTGCGCATTTTACCTCATCTCCGCTGACATTCTTTGCTGAAATTCTTATTTGGCGTACTTTATTGGCGGTCTTCGATAGAAAGGATATCGCCGAAAAAGATCGCGCTTTCGCCGCCAAGCACCAGGATGCCCCGTTCGGCGTCCACGCGCGTAACGCTCCCTTCACGGGACAGTATGCTCACTTCGCCGCCCGTAAGGGATTCGAGCACGTACCTTACCGAGACCTGTTTTTCATTTCCGCCCTTCAGGCTGAGAAGCCTCAGCTTCCGGTTGATCTGTTCGATCTCTTCCTCGGAAAGCTCCGGCCGCTTCTGCTTTTGCCTGACCGTGTCGTTCACAAGGGCTTCGTAGCCGCTCAGCGCCGCAAACGGCAGAAACTGCGCAGCGCGCTCGCTTCTGCTCATCTGTTTGTGCTGCGAGGCGGGGCGGTCGAGGGCAATGATGTCGTCGTATCTGCTCATGCCCTGTGCCCTCCGACCTGCGAATTCCGGTCCATGCCCGTCGCGCCGTCCTCAAGGCTCATGCCCATCACGATGGCGTTGTTTCCGTACCGCCGCTTGATGTCCATGACGGCCTTTAAGCGCCTGTCGTCTTTTTCGTGTTTTTCGTTCTCAATCAGATTTTCTGCGTAGTCGAAAAGGCTGAGCTGCTCCGGTGCGGCTTCGTCCTTTGGTCGCACGTTTTCCGCAGCGACGTACATTCTGCGAACGAGCAGCGGTTTTTTCACGATCTCGTCGAACAATTCGCCCATGGTCCTTGCGATCTCGTTTGCGTTTGCGCCCGGCGCTTTCAGCTTTTTGCTGCCGTGCGAGGTTTTGGGCACGACGCGCCCGTAAAAATCCGTCTCCGTCGAAGTGTCCGCCATTCGTTCCGGATCGTTTAGGTTTTCGATGTCGTAGCAAACGCTCAGCGACAGCTTGTCGGTGATCAGGCCCTTGTCCAAAAGCTGGTAGCTCAGGGATAGCGCCATTTCCTTTACGATCAGGCGCGCCTTCTCGGTCTCGTAGGGCATGGCGAGCACCTGTCCCTGCGAAAGGGAATTGGTTTGGGACCGGTAGGCTTTTATATCCTTTATTTCACAGCTTTCACAGCCCCACGCGTGGTCGATCAGCAGTTCAGCGTTGACCCCGAAGAGCTTGTAGAGCATTTCCTCGTTGTAGTGTTCGTCCGCCTTTCCCAATGAGCAGCGCGCGACGTCGCCCATCGTGTACAGTCCGTTTGCTTCGAGCTTTCTCTGCGTTCCCTTCCCTACGCGCCAGAAATCGGTGAGCGGCCTGTGCTCCCACAGCAGTTTTCTGTAGCTCATCTCGTCGAGCTGAGCGATGCGCACACCGTTTTGATCGGCCGGCATGTGCTTGGCCACGATGTCCATCGCCACCTTGCTCAGATACAGATTCGTGCCGATGCCCGCCGTCGCGGTGATGCCGGTCTGCGTGTAGATGTCGTTTATGATGCGCATGCTCAGTTCGCGCGGCGTCGTTTTGAAATAGTCGAGATACGGGCTCAAATCGATGAACACCTCGTCCACCGAATAGACGTGGATGTCTTCAAAAGACACGTATTTGGTGTACATCGAGACGATGCGCCGGCTGTAGTCCATGTACATCGACATACGGGGCTTTGCCGCGATGAAGCTCAGTTCCAGCGAAGGATCGGCGTCGAGCTCGCTCTTGAAATGCGATTTTCCGCTGAATCTGTGTCCCGGTGCGCGGTTCAGGCGCTGCGCGTTGACCTGCTTTACCTTTTCGACGACTTCAAATAGCCGGGCTCTTCCGCCGATGCCATAGCTCTTGAGCGCGGGCGTCACCGCAAGGCAGATCGTCTTTTCGGTGCGGCTCTCGTCCGCGACCACGAGACAGGCGTCCAGCGGATTCAAGCCCATCTGCGTGCATTCCACCGAGGCGTAGAAGCTTTTTAAGTCTATCGCCACGTAAAAGCGTGCCCGTTCCATCGTTTTTCAGCTGTCCGGTTCCAGCGTAGTCTTTCCGCTTCCGTCTTCGTTCATTTGAACGAGCGTCATGCCGCTGAAACACCTGCCGTCAGTGCGTTTGCCGCCGAGGATGAATTCGTAAACGCCCGCGCCGTCGCTTTTGAGCGGCGTCTGCTCAAAGAGCATATCTATCTTCCATCTGCCCTTTTCTGTCTTGCGAAGGCTGCCGTAAACGGGCTTTGCAAAGGAGCGGCTGAGCTGTGTCCTGCCGGGGCCGAAGCTTATGCTGTTCTCCTCGGGCTCCCCGTCAAGATCGAATTCCACGCAGGCCAGCGTCGCGCCGTCCCGCCGGACTAGGGTGACGCCGTCTATGTCCGCGTCGTCCAAGCTGTCATCGCCGCGCATTAAGCCGTTCATCAGCCCGATCGCATGGTCGAGCGCCTTTTTGTCGGCTTTTCGGACGTCCTTTATCGCTCCGCTTCGCAGCTTTTCCTCTTTCTTCAGGAAGCGGGCGTGGGCCGTTTCGTTCATGCGCTTTACGTCGTTTATGCGCTCGGCGTATCTGAACTCCAGAAGGTTCTGAAACAGCTGCATTTCCTGCCAATGGCAGGGGTGATAGGCTGTCGCCCGGGGCTTTTTGACGAAATGCTTTTCGGCTGCCTCGAACGGGTCTTCCTGCTTTTCCAGTTTTTCCGGAATGCCGCAGAGCGGGTGAAGCGGTATGTGCATCAATTCGCAGGGACGCCCGAAGGCCGTCCACACCGTGTTGAACGCCGGATTTTCGGTAAACTCCACGATCATCGATTCGACTGTCGTGGCCGTGCATACGCGTCGCACGGAGGTTTCGTGCGGGGTCTGCCCCGTGCCGAAGCGCACGTCTTCAAAACTGCCCTCGTAGTGGGTGCTCATCGCATCGATCAGTTCTTCCAGGCTGATCGGCCCAGCTGCCCTGACATACGGCGGAAAGCCCTCTTTTTCCATGTCCCATTCCCTGCCCAGCAAAAGCTGCAAGGTGTATTTCTGGCGCAGCGTGTTTTCGGGATGGCGCAGGGTCCTTGGATCCTGGTACGCCTCGGCGAAGTCAAAATCAGAAAGATCAGCCTTTTGCGGCTTATACCAGCCCTTTTGGATCGCGCGATCGATAATGTCTTTCGGATAGCGTATGCAGTCGCGCAGGCTGTGGATCGTGTAGTGGTTGGGCATCACGGCGATCGCGTCGTCCGGTATGCGGCAGGCGGCGTACGTTCTGCCGCGGCAAAGCTGCAGCATGAAGGCTTCGTGCCTGTCGGCAAAGAAATAGATGCGCCCGTCGGAAGCGTAGCCGTACTTTTCGACCAGTTCGCAGGCGATGTCCAGCGCGTGCTTTGCGCTGTCTGCCCTCTCCGCCACGGCGCGGCGCAGTTCGTACGTGATGCCGTCTTTGCACAGTTCGGGGTCCAAAGCGTGCTCGCGGCTTCCGCAGCTGGAATCGCTGACCACGCAGACGCCCTTTTCGTTCAAAAAGCAGTCCGAGGTCGAAAGTCCGCCGTCCTCGCCGATCAGTTCCACCCAATAAAGGGCGTGCGTATGGCTGACCTGCGGGATGCGCGTCAGGCCTTCCTCGGCAGGCAGAAGCGTGCCTTCAGCCCAGTCTCGCGCGGGCACGAAGTGATGCTTCACCTTTGCATGTACGTAATCGTCTTCGTTGTGCGCAAGGAGCACCCTGCCGGTCTTCGACGCGGACGCGCCGACTACCACGGTCATGCAATTGGCCATCGCCGGAATATACGCGTTCATAAGCACCTCTGATTCTTTTTTATGAAACCATTATACGCGCTCCCGCCCTTGTTTTCAAGATGGAGAGAATAAAAAACCGCCGAAAAGCGTTTCGCTTCCGGCGGAAGATTCCGTTTTTTCGATCAGAGCTCGAGGCCCAGCTGGATGGCTTTTTTGTTGAGCTCGACCAGGTTCTGCTTTCTGGCGGAGACGACCTTGGCGATGGTCTTGTCGATCGTTTCGGCGGGGAACATCGCCGTCTCCTTGAGCAGCTTGCCCAGCACGATCATGTTGGCGAGGGTGGGAAAACCCGCGTCGGAGGCCATTTTGGTGGCGGGGATCGGGAATACCTTTATGTCGCTGCGCGTTACCTTGCGGTCGATGAGCGAAGAATCGTAAAACACCATGCCGCCGGGGACGATGTCCTTTTCGAACTTGTCGAGCGAGGGAAGGTTCATCGCGATCAGCACGTCCGGGTACGTGACCAGCGGGCTTCCGATCGGTTCGTCCGATATGATGACCGCGCAGTTCGCGGTGCCGCCGCGCATTTCGGGGCCGTAGGAGGGAAGCCAGGTGACTTCCTTGTTTTCGAGAAGTCCCTCATAGGCAAGGAATTTGCCCGTGAAGAGCACGCCCTGACCGCCAAAGCCGGAAATAAGGATATTCGTCGTCATTGCTTATTGCCCTCCTCAGCGTACTTGTCCTTGTAGACGCCCAGCGGATAGTAGGGAATCATATTGTCCTCAAGCCACTTGAGCGCCTTGTCGGGCGTGAGGCCCCAGTTTGTGGGGCAGGTGGAGAGCACCTCGATCAGTGAAAAACCTTTGCCCTCGATCTGGTATTGGAACGCCTTTTTGATGGCCTTTCCCGCTTCTTTAACGTTTTTGACGCTGTTGACCGCGACGCGCTGAAGGTAGCTTGCGCCTGTCACGTTGCTGAGCAGCTCGCACACGCGGATCGGGTAGCCGACGCTCTCGGGCTTTCTGCCATAGGGAGAGGTCTGCGTGACCTGGCCGGGCAGCGTGGTCGGCGCCATCTGGCCGCCGGTCATTCCGTAGATGGCGTTGTTTACGAAAATGACGGTGATGTTTTCGCCTCTTGCGGCGCTGTGCACGGTCTCGGCGGTGCCGATGGCGGCAAGGTCGCCGTCGCCCTGATAGGTGAAGACGATGTTGTCGGGATTGGCGCGCTTTACGCCGGTCGCCACGGCGGGCGCTCTGCCGTGCGCGGCCTCGACCATGTCGCAGTTGAAATAGTTATAGGCAAACACCGAGCAGCCGACGGGCGCGATTCCGATGGTTTTGCCCTCGATGCCCAGTTCGTCGATCGCCTCGGCGACCAGACGGTGCACGATGCCGTGCGTGCAGCCCGGGCAGTAATGCAGTTTTACGTCCGCCAATGCATGGGGCTTTTCAAATACGATCATCAGTTTTCGCCTCCAATCCTGTCAGCTTTCTCGATTTTTGCGAGCACTTCCTCGGGCGTGGGGATCATGCCGCCGGCGCGGTTGCACAAAAGCACGGGACGGGTGCAGCGGATGGCCAGCTCGATGTCTTCGATCATCTGACCCATGGACAGCTCCACCGATACGAACGCTTTCGCGGTTTTGGCGGCCTCCTTCAGCGCACTCTTCGGGAACGGCCAAAGGGTGATCGGGCGGATCAGCCCGGCCTTTATGCCCTTTGCCCTCGCTGCGACGATGGCATTTCTTGCGACGCGCGCTGCGACGCCGAAAGCGACGATCACGATGTCCGCGTCCTCGGTCAGGAAGCTTTCGTACAGAGCCTCGTTTTTCTCGATCTCTGCGTAGCGCTCATAGCGTTTGAAGTTCCACTGTTCGAGTTCCTCGGGCAAGAGCGACAGGGAGTTGACGATGTTGTGCGTCCTTTCCCCTTTCGTGCCGGTGACCGCCCAGGGCTTGTCGTAGTGCTTTACCTCGCCCATGTCGAGGCTGACCGGCTCCATCATCTGTCCGATCGTGCCGTCCGCGAGGATCATCGTGGTCATGCGGTATTTGTCCGCGAGGTCGAAGCCCTTGAAGACGAGGCTCGCCATCTCCTGCACGGAGGCCGGCGCGAGCACCAGCATGTGGAAGTCGCCGTGCCCCGCGCCTCTCGTGGCGTGGAAGTAATCGGACTGGGAAGGCTGTATGCCGCCGAGGCCCGGGCCGCCGCGCTGAACGTTGATGACGAGGGCGGGCAGGTCACAGCCCGCAAGGTAACTCAGACCCTCGCTCTTAAGGGAGATTCCAGGGCTGGAAGAGCTCGTCATGACCCTTTTGCCCGCGCTGGCTACGCCGATGACCATGTTGATCGCGGCGATCTCGCTCTCGGCCTGCAAAAACGTTCCGTCCACAAGGGGCATGCGCTTTGCGAGATAGGCGGCCACTTCGGTCTGAGGCGTGATGGGATAGCCGAAATAATGACGGCAGCCCGCCATGATGGCGGCTTCAGCCAGGGCTTCGTTGCCCTTCATCAGTACTTTATCGCCCATATTTGCCTACCTTTCTACCGTGATCACGCAGTCCGGGCACATGGTCGCGCAGAAAGCGCAGCCGATGCACTTTTCGGGCTCCGCGCACATGGCGGGATGATGTCCCTGTATGTTGAGCTTCGTCTCGTCGAGCTTAACGATCTGTTTCGGGCAGGCGCCGACGCACAGGCCGCAGCCCTTGCATCTGTCCTCCCTGAAGGTAACCTTTGCCAATTGTAACACCTCCGATGGTTAATATATGACCCAGTCGCCGCGAAAATGCAGCCTGATCGGGGTAATGTTTTCGATACTGTCGGGCGTTTTCGCCGCAAGCTCTTCTTTTACGGTCGTTGTCAAAAGCTTAAGGCCGCTTTGGGCGGCGAGCTCCCTTGCCCTGACGTCTGTCGCGGCGACGTCTTCCGCTTTCGTCAATTGCCCCAGATTCGAGTTGTTGACGATGCCGGTAAAACGCATGCCGGAGGCGAGCTCGATTTCGCGCATGACCGTAAGCGCGCTTTCCCAGTCCCGCGTAAGGGGCCTGTAAAAGTTCACCACGAAGAGCATGTCGAAGTCGTTCTCTTCCCTGAGTGCGGGCGAAAGCCTCCCGAGCGCCAGCGCGCCCCGGTCGTCGCCGCCGACGTCTATGACGCAGTGATAGCTCTTGTCGTCCGTGACCGCGTACATTTCGTCCGGCAGGGCGGGGACGTCCACGTTGCTGTTTGCGTAGGGGGAAACAATGATGCGGATGCCCGCTTCGTCCAGCTCCGTCTGGCTGTCCCGCGTCCTGAAATACGGATTTACGATATCGAGGTCGGCGATCAGCGTTTTCAGTCCGCTTCCGGCAAGCTTCAGCGCATAGTTTACGGCGAGATTTGTCTTGCCGCTGCCGTAGTGCCCCGCAAAAAGCGTTACGCGCTTCACTTTACCGTTTCGGTCCAGCCGAAGGGATCGGGCTTCTTGCCCCACTGGATGCCGGTCAGTTCGTCGTAGAGCTTCTGCGTGACGGGGCCGATCTTTCCGCCGTTTACGACGTAGGGCACGTCCTCCACGCACAGTTCGCCGATTGGAGACACGACGGCCGCGGTGCCGCAGCCCCAGGCTTCGTCCAGCGTGTTGTTCTTGACGGCCTGCTCGAGCTCTTCGACGCTTACCAATCTCTCTTCCACGGGTACGCCCCACTCCTTGAGCAGCGCGATGCAGCTTCTGCGGGTGATGCCGGGCAGAACGGAGCCGGTGAGCTTGGGCGTTACGACGGTGCCGTTGATTTTGAACATGACGTTCATGGAACCGACTTCTTCGACGTATTTGCGCTCCACGCCGTCCAGCCAGAGCACCTGCGCGTAGCCCTTCTGCTCCGCCTTTTCGCCGGCCCGCATGCTGGCCGCGTAGTTGCCGCCGCACTTGGCGTAGCCCGTGCCGCCGCGCACCGCGCGCACGTCCTGCGTCTCGATCATGATCTTGACCGGGTTCACGCCTTCCTTATAGTAGGAGCCCGAGGGGGACAGTATGATGCAGAACACGCACCTGTTTACGGTATGCACGCCCAGGAAAGGGTCGTTTCCGAACAGGAAGGGGCGGATGTACAGGCTCGCGCCTTCGGCCGTGGGCACCCAGTCGCGGTCGATGTTGATCAGCTTTTTGAGCGCTTCGAGGCAGAACTCCCCGTCCAGCTGCGGAAGGCACAGCCTCTCGGCGGAGTCGTTCATGCGCTTGAAGTTGTCGCGGGGGCGGAAGAGCTGGATCTCGCCGTCGGGGCGTCTGTAGGCCTTCATGCCCTCGAACACCTCGGCGCCATAATGCAGCACCGTGGAGGCGGGCGAGATGCTCAGATCGCCGTAAGGAACGATGCGGGCGTTGTGCCAGCCCTCGTCCTTGTTGTATTCCATCAGGAACATATGGTCGGTGAATATTTTGCCAAAGCCGAGCGCGGAAGCGTCGGCAGGCTTCGTTTTAGGATTCCCTGTAAGCGTTACGCTGATTTCCATTGTGCTTCCTCCTATATCATCAGCCGCCCAAGCCGAAGACCTCGGCAGCTTTTTCGCGCATTTTGAATTTCTGTATCTTGCCCGCGTCGTTCATGATGAATTTGTCCATGAACCACACGTAGCGAGGCACTTTGTGGCGGGCCATGCTGGCTTTGACGAAATTTTTCACCTCGTCCTCGGTCAGCGTTTCGCCCTCTTTTACGATGACGCAGGCCATGATCTCCTCGCCGTACTGCTTGTCGGGTACACCGATGACCTGCACGTCGGAGATCTTGGGATTCGTGATCAGGAACTCTTCGATTTCTCTCGGATAAATGTTCTCGCCGCCGCGTATGATCATGTCCTTCAGGCGGCCGGTGACGCGGTAGTTCCCGTTTTCGTCCTCGATGCAAAGATCGCCCGTATGCAGCCAGCCTTCGGCGTCGATGACCTCGGCGGTGGCGTTTGGCATTTTGTAATAGCCCTTCATGATGTTGTAGCCGCGAGCGACGAACTCGCCCTGCACGCCCGGAGGCAGCTGCCTGTTGGTCGCGGGGTCGACGATGCGGCACTCGATCTCGGGCAGGTTGCAGCCGACGGTCGTGGTCCTTACAGTCAGGCTGTCGTCGTAGCAGCGGCTCATCGTGCAGCCGGGAGAAGACTCAGTCTGCCCGAACACCGAAACGATACCCGTCATGTGCATCTTGTCCGCCGCCTCACGCATGACCGATTCGGGGCAGTTGCTGCCCGCCATGATGCCGGTGCGCATGTGGCTGAAATCGGTCTTTGCGAAGTCCGGATGCGAAAGCATCGCTATGAACATCGTGGGCACGCCGTTAAAGCAGGTGATCTTTTCGCGCGACACACATTCGAGCGCGGGTTTTGGTGAAAAGTACGGCAGCGGGCACATCGTGGCGCCGTGCGTCATGCACGCGGTCATCGAAAGCACCATGCCGAAGCAGTGGAACATGGGCACCTGTATCATCATGCGGTCCGCGGTGGATAGGTCCATGCGGTCGCCGATGCATTTGCCGTTGTTGACCACGCCCCTGTGAGTCAGCATGACGCCCTTTGGGAAGCCGGTCGTGCCGGAGGTATACTGCATGTTGCAAACGTCCTCGCCCTTCATGCGGGCAGCTCTGCGGCTTACCTCCTCGAGGGGCACGAGGCTTGCGCGCTCGTTGAATTCCTCCCAGGTGTAGGCGCCGGGCATTTTAAAGCCCACGGTGACCACGTTCCTTAAAAACGGCAGCCGCTTGCTGTGCAGGCCTTCCTCGGGTTTGGTGTGATCGAGCTCGGGGCAGAGGCGGCGTATCGTGTCGACGTAGTCCGAATCCCTGTAGCCGTCGATCATGATGAGCGTGTGGGTGTCCGACTGCCTGAGCAGGTATTCCGCCTCGGCGATCTTGTAGGCCGTGTTCATCGTGACCAGGATCGCGTTGATCTTCGTGGTCGCCCAGAAGCTTATGTACCACGCCGGCACGTTGGTTGCCCAGATGGTGACCTTTGAGCCGGGCGTGACGCCCGAAGCGATGAGCGCGCGGGCAAACCTGTCCACGTCGTCCCTGAACTGCGCGTAGGTGCGCGTGTAGTCGAGGGTGGTATATTTGAAGCAGAGCTGATCCGGAAATTCGCTGACCATCTTGTCCAGAACCTGCGGGAAGGTGAGATCGATCAGTTGATCGTGCTTCCAGACGTATTTGCCGTCGCCCTTTTTCGAGGTGTACAGATGGCTTTTCCAGTCGTTTTTTGGCTCGTTGTTTTTGACGAACTGCGCAAAGTGGGTGTAGACCACGTACGGGTCGTCGATCGCAGTCATCCAGGCCGGATCCCATTCCAGACAGACGAAGCCGGCGTAGTTCACGCTGCGAAGAGCGTTGAAGATCTCACGCATCGGAAGGCTGCCTTCGCCGGGCAGCGTGTACTCGACGTTTTCGCCGTTTAGAAGCGAATCCTTCATGTGGACGTGCTTTACGTAGGCACCCAGATTCGTGATCGTCTGCTGCGGCGTTTCGCCGGCAAAGCGGCAGGTGTGGTGCACGTCCCAGAGCGCGGACAGGCTGTCCAGCGCAAACTCATCCAGCAGCAGCTGAAGGCGCTTGGTGTCCGCATAGATGCCCACGGTCTCGATGAGCAGGGTTATGCCGGCTTCCTCGGCCTTTCTGATCACGCTGCGGATCAGCGCGCGCACGTTCTCTTCGTCCTTTTCCGGTGTTTCCTGCGTTTTCAGGGCCCTAAGGCGCACGTATTTACAGTGCGTCTGTGCGGCGAACAATATGGCCTTCAGCGTTTCCTCGGCGCATTGCTCCGTCATCGACGCGTCGGCGGGATTCGAGATCACGTCCACGCAGCTTATGCTGATGCCCTCGGAAGCGAGCCTTCGCAGGGTATGGCCGATCTGCGCCTGTTCGAAGGGCGCGCCTTCGCCGCTGATCCTTTCCTCGGCGATGTTGTGGATCTCTATGCCCTCGTAGCGGGCTTCCTTTGCGATTTTTTCAAATTCGTGCCAGGGATAATACCGCCAGCCGTAGGTGGATATCGACAGCTTCATATCAGTTCTCCCTGTAGACGATCTTGTTGAGGGCGTTGATGTAAGCGCGGATCGCAGAGCCAACGATGTCGGTCGAGATGCCCCGGCCCGAATAGAGCTTTCCGTCGTCCCTGAGCCTTACGAGCGCTTCGCCGACGGCCTCCTGCCCTCCGGTCACGGACTGAACGGAGAAATCGTCAAGCTCGTAGTGATGGCCGATCAGTTGCTCGATCGCCATGAAGGCCGCGTCGATCGGGCCGTTCCCGACGGCGATGCCCTGCTGCTTTTCGCCGTTTTTCTCGAGCACGACGTGAGCAGTCGCGGTGATGATGTTGCCGCTGTTTACCACGTAGCTTACGAGGGTGAACGTGGGCGGTACCTGCAGGGCTACCGTCGCCACGATCGCGTCGAGCTCACGGTTGTCCACGCTCTTGCGCTTGGCGATGCCCGAAAAGCGCTCGTAGACCTTTGCGAGGTCTTCCTTTGAAAGCTCGTAGCCCAGCGCCTCCGCGGCCTTGCCTACGGTCTGTATGTCGCTGCCCGCGTCGAGGGTGAACTGTTTCGAAGAGACGGCGGACGCGTCGCTCAGATTTGCGCTGTCCATTTCCGCGCCGGCGGCAAAACGGTTGATGCGGTCGCTCGTGCGCTTGAGCGCCGTTCTGTCGACGTCCGTTTTGATGCCAACGGCGTCGCCCTTCAGATTGACGATGTCCGCGAAGATACTGTAGGCGGGCATGTTCTTTCCGCCGCAGCGCACGGTCACCTGATCCGCGCCCGCTTTGACCGCTTCAAACGCGCAGGCTTCGGCCATGGACATGTTGTCCGAGGTGCTGACGCCCAACGTCACATTGTCGAGCGCGGCACAATTCACTTTCAGATTTGCGATGAACTGTCCGAATTCGCCCGGCAGCATCGCGCCTTCGTCGTCGCTGACCGTAACGGTGCAGGCGCCGGCTTCCACGGCGGTAGTGATCGCGCCGGTCAGAAATTCGTCTTCAGCCCGGGTGGCGTCCAGCGCCGTAAACTCAACGTCCGCGCACTTCGCCTTTGCGGCAGTGATCTCTGCGCGGATCCTCTCCAGCATTTTGGGGGCCTTGACGTGGGCATAATATTCCATGTTTACGACGGATACGGGCAGTTTTACGTTCAAGCGGGGTTTTTTGGCTGCCGAGACGGCGTTCCACGCGCGCTCGACGTTTCCGTCGGTCACAGGGCAGGAAATGACGGAATTGTTCGTCTGTGCGGCGATCGTCTTTACGAGGATCTCATCGCTTTTTTCGCCGCTCAGGCTGAGCGTCTCGATGATGTCGGTGTTGATCAGGTCCAAAAGTCGGGCTGTTTCCAGTTTTTCCCTGAAGTTGAGTTTGGTTTCGTTCGACAGCGTGGCTTCGTTGATGACGATCTTCCTCATGTTTTTTGCTCCTTGGGGTAAAATAAAACCCCGACTGAACGCCGGGGCGATTGATCTCGCGGTACCACCCGATTTACCGGACACGTCCGGTATCTCATTGAGCTTTAACGGTGCAGCCGTGAGCGCCTACTGATTTCAGCGCCCCCGCTCGGGAACGAGACAAACGGGACTGCTTTGCCGGTTCGCAGCGACCACCGGCTCTCTGGAAAAGCTTTGCCTGTCTGATTTTCCGTCACAGCGTTTGTGAATTGCAAGCAATATACCATTTTCCTGCATTCTTGTCAATGATTTGCCCCGTAAATTTACGAAAACTGTCGTTTTTTTACCTTGGCATTGCATTTCTCTTTCCAAGGCTCGAGAAGGCACGAAAGGACCATTCATAATATTATAATTTCATTTCCGCCTATTTCAGTATTGTAATAATTTCGTGTTTGAGTTATAATATATTCGGCTTACTTTATACGGAGGAACCATGAAAACGATTAAGCGGATGCTCTGTCTGGCGCTCAGCCTCCTGTTGCTTTTTTCAGGCGCGGCCGGAGCGGAAATATTCAAAATCCCATACGGCGTCAAAGTACTCGGCAAAAACGCGCTCAAGGGCGTTCCCCTGCCGGACGGTATCCTTTTGCCCGAGAGCCTTACCGAGATCGATCCGGGCGCCTTCGGCGACGCGACGGTGTACGGCGTAAAAAACGGCGTGGCGGAAGCCTATGCCCTGTCCCGCGGTCTCGATTTCGTGCACATCGACATCGAAAACCCTGTTTTGGACGTGCCGCCCTTTGTTTCGCCTTTCCGCGCCTTCGACATTTCCGTCGAGGCCGAAAGCGTGCTGCCCTTCCTGACCGTTTTCCGCCTATACAAGGACGGCGCACTGTACTTTGAAACGGAGCCCTCCGAAAACGGCTCTGCCCGGGCGACGCTGACCGAAGCGGGGCTGTACGATTATTCGGTCACGCTTTACAACGCCTATACGCAGGCGGAATTCTTTTTCGAAGGTGAGACCGAGGTCTACGAGCCGATCCGCCTGATAAAGGACGACTGGTACATGGCCGTCGGCGAAACGATCCTGCCCGTGGACGAAACCGAGGACAGGGACGTTACGCTTCTTTGCGATTCGGACGGGCTGGAAATCGACGGAGCGAGCGTTACGGCAAGGCAGACAGGCGTCTATACCGTTACAGCCAGGACAAGCGTCATGGACGACGACGTGTTTACCGATTTCACCGTGCATGTCGTGGTCCCCGTGGAAAGCATCGTCTTTGACGAGCCCTACGCCGAAATCTACGTCGGAGACGTTTACGCGCCGGCTTTCAGCGTCTTTCCGGAGGAAGCTGACGATTACGCGCCCGAATGGAGAAGTCTGGACGAAAGCATCGCGACCGTGGACGAAAGCGGCGTGATCCGAGCGCTCTCGCAGGGCGAATGTCTGATAAGACTTTCCACCTTCGACGCCGTCGCGCTTTTGAGCGTCCGAGTCATGGTGCCCTGCGAAGAGATCGGTTTATTATCAGAAGAAGAATCGCCCGTGCTGCGCTGCGGGGACGTGTATCCCCTGTCCTATGCGGTGCTGCCCGAAAACGCGGACAGGATCGGCGTAAGCTGGCAAAGCGGAAACGAAACGGTCGCGACGGTGGACGAAGCCGGCTTTGTGACGGCGCATGCCGCAGGCACGGCGCGCATAAGCGTGTCCTCACTGGAAAACCCGTCGCTTTGGGACGATATATTCATAACCGTACTTCCAACGCCTGCGAACATCGAAGCAGACGTGCCCGAAGTCATGTACGCGGGCGACATCTGCACGCTGAGCGTGAGCGTATCGCCCGAAGGCGCCGGCGAAACCGTGAGCTTTACAAGCTCGGACGAAAGCGTGCTTTCGGTGAGCGCCGAAGGCGTTCTGACCGCGCACAGCGGCGGACACGCGACGATCACCTTGAACGCGGGCAGGATCAGCGAAAGCTTTGGCGTAGAAGTCTACGAAAGAGTAACCGCGATCCGTTCCCGCATCGACGCACTGTATCTGAACGTGGGCAGCAGTGCGCTTCTTGCGGACATATTGTATTTTGAACCAACGCGGTGTTCGAGCGAGGGTATGTGTTTCGCTTCCTCGGACGGCGAAACGGTGCGTGTCAGCGCATCCGGCGAAGTGACCGGCGTCAAAGCGGGCGACGCGACGATCACCGTGACCCTGGACGGTCAGAGCTTTGCCCTGCCCGTCCACGTGGTCAGCGACGGCCATGTGATAAGCTCCGTGGCTTCTTCTCCGTCCTACGCCGTACTGACGCCGGGGCAGACCGCCGTACTGACCCCCGCCATCGCAGGCGCGGACGGAAAATACAAAAGCGGCACATGGTATTCGGCTTCCCCCGAAACAGTGGAAATAAAATCCATCGCGTCCAACGGACAGGCCACAATCAGGGCACTTACGCCCGGCACGGCGCGGGTGTATCTGGTTTCGTCGAGCGGTCTTAGCAACTACTGCGAGGTCACCGTAAACCCGATCGCGCTAAAGAGCATCACCATCGCGCAAAGCGAGCTCACGCTGTCCGTGGGTCAAAGCGCTTGCGTGAGCTATACGCCCTCTCCCTCGGGCGCCGATACGAGCGGGCTGTTCTTCTATTCCTCCGACAACTCGGTCGCGAGCGTCGACGACTGCGGCGTCATAGAGGCGCTTGGCGGTGGCACGTGCGAGATCTTCGTAAGCAACGGCGAGATCGCCGCATACTGCTGCGTGACGGTGGAGGGCGTGCCCATGAGCAGCGCGCATCTTTTGCAGGACGTACTGACCGGCACGGCAGGCGAAAGCACCGTGATCGCGTACGGCTTCGAACCCGAAAGCGCCTCCCCCGCGCGTTTCATCTGGACGAGCGACGACGAGGAGATCGCCGAAGCGGACAGGCTGAGCGGCACGGTCTGGTGCAAAGCCGCGGGCGAAACCGACGTCCGGGGCGTCGCCGCAGACGGCAGCGGGCTGACCCTTATACAGCACGTGACCGTCACGGACGTTCCCCTGCGCGTCCTCATGCTTTCGCAGGAAGAGCTCACACTCATTGCCGGCGAGAGCGCGGTCCTGCGCTACAGCGTCTATCCGCAGGGCGCTTCCTATTCCGCGGCCGTGTTCGAGTCGAGCGACGAAAGCGTCGTAAGAGTCGACGAAAGCGGGCTGATCACCGCCGTTAGGGCCGGATCGGCCGAGGTTTTCGTGACGGCGGGCGGCGGCAGCCATCAGATAACGAAGAGCGTGAGCGTGACGGTGGAGCGCGCGACACAGACGGAATACCGCGCACTGATCATGGCAGAATTCACCGTGCCCGGCGGGCAGGGTTTCCTGCCGTTCAGCCAGAATTCCACGCGCGGCGTGTACGACGCACTCAGGCTCAGCACCATAGACGGCGCGGGTTACGGCATACGCTACCTGTCCGCAAATCCCACGATCGAGACGCTCCGAAGCGCCTTCGGCACCCTGGCCGCAGAGGCGGACGAGGACGACGTGACGCTGATCTATCTGCTGACCCACGGAAGCCACACGGATGCAAACGGCTACTTCATGCAGTTTGCGAACGGCGGCGAGTTCTATGCAAACGCGCTGCTTGCCGACATTAAGAACATAAGCGGGCACGTAGTGCTGATCCTTTGCACCTGCCACAGCGGGCGCGCGCTTCAAAGCAGTGCACTAAGCGCGCTCAGGACAAACGGCGGTACGTACACGGGCCTGAACGGGCAGGGACATTTGAGCATACTCTGTTCCAGCACCGATACGCGCAGCACCTACCACAACGTGAGCGATCAAACGCAGGCCTACGACTTTTTCTCCAAGGGCTTTAACCGCGCGCTCGGCTGGGACATGATCCACGACGTGCGCACGGCGATGCTTGCCGATAAAAACGGCGACGGACAGATCACCGTTTCGGAGCTGTTTGTCTGCGCAAAGAGCCAGACGCCGAATCTGATCAGCGCCTATGTGCAGATCCAGGGTACGGCGCATCTGGCCGGCGATCCGAACCAGTACCCCAGCTACTACATCGCAGACGGCGAGGGCAGTCTGGTCGTTTACGAAAGACACTGAGCGCTCAGGATAAAGCGCAAAACGATCATTTCAATTTATTGATTCCGGAGGTTTTTTGCCATGAGATGCTCCTGTCAGGTCTGCGGCACGTATATGGTGCAGTCGGAAAGTCTCGAGCTCGGCTGCGTGTGTCCCGAATGCGGGCAGCGCTGCAAGCAATGTCTCGGTACGAACAGCGTGGTCAGCCGTGAAAACCTGAAGGCCGCCGCGCAGAGGATACTGATGGACGCACGCGTTCAGGAGGAAATCAGCGATGAATACGATTCCGATCCCTATAGAGACTGAGCGGCGCTTTCTGATCAGGATGCCCGACGTCGAAAAGCTGAGAGCGATGGAGGGCTGCGTCTGCACGGAGATCACGCAGCGCTACCTTTTGAACGATTCCGCCACCGAGCGCATAAGAAAGCGCGTGTACGCGGACAGGACCATCTACACACACACGCTCAAAAAGCGCATAAGCTCCATGTCCTCCATAGAGGACGAACACGAGATAACGCGGGACGAATACGACGCGTTCAAGCGGCGCCTCGATCCCGAGCGGCACAAGATCAAAAAGCTGCGCTGCGCCGTGCCCTGGCAGGGGCACACGGCGGAGATAGACATCTATCCCTTCTGGCAGAAGCAGGCGATCATGGAGATCGAGCTGAAAAGCGAGGACGATGTGATCGATCTGCCGGACTTCGTGGAGATCATCCGCGAGATCACCGGCGACCGAAGCTACTCAAACCGCTCGCTCAGCAAAAAAATACCGGCGGAAGACTGATCGTTTCGATCGGTCTTCCGCCGTTTTTGTTGGTCAATCTTTGCAGGATTCGCGTCAGCGCAGGTCCTGCGGATCGATGTTGTCCATGTCGTCGAATTCCTGATTCTCGCCGCACATGCCCCAGATGAAGGCGTAATTGCCCGTGGCTACGCCGCAGTGGATCGACCAGGAGGGAGAGATCACCGCCTGCTCGTCGTGCATCACGATGTGGCGGGTCTCGTCGGGCTGCCCCATCATGTGGAACATGACCTTTTCGCCGAGGTTAAAGTAGAAGTAAACCTCCATGCGGCGCTCGTGCGTGTGGCAGGGCATGCTGTTCCAGTTGCTGCCGGGCTCCAGTTCGGTAAGGCCCATGCACAGCTGGCAGGTCTTGAGCACGGCGGGATGGATGTACTGGTTGATGACGCGCTTGTTGCACTGCTCGACCGTACCCAGGGGACGCTTGGCCGCGTCGGCGATATTGATCTTTTTGTTGGGATAGGTGTGGTGCGCCGGGCAGGAATTGATCCAGAATTTGGCAGGATTGGCGGGATCGTCGCTCGTGAATTCCACCTTTTTGATGCCCATACCCAGATACAGGCCGTCGCGCTCCTTCATCTCGTACACGTCCTCGTCTGCGACGACTTTGCCCGCGCCGCCGACGTTAATGATGCCCAGCTCCCTGCGCTCCAGGAAGTATTCACTGGCCAGTTCCTTTCCGCCGGTCAGCGCGACGGGCTTATTGACGGGCATGACGCCGCCCGCGATGATGCGGTCGAAATGGGAATAGGTCAAAAGCGCCTCGTCCGGCTCGAAGACCTTCTCGATCAGGTACTGACGGCGCAGTTCCTCGGTGTCGTACATCTTCGCGTCGTCCGGATGGCTGGGATAGCGTATATCGAGTTTCATGAATGTTCCTCCTTGCAAAAAATCGAAATTGCTTATCGCTGCACTCTGCCGCTGCCGCTGCCGCGCATGAGGCTTTCCACTTCCTTTGCGGTCATGCGGTTGTAGTCGCCGGGGATGGTGTGCTTTAGGCAGCTGGCCGCCACGGCGAATTCCAGCGCGTCCCTGTCCGTGTCGTAAGTGTTCAGGCCATAGATGAGGCCGCCCGAAAAGCTGTCGCCGCCGCCGACCCTGTCCACGATGTGAGTGATTTTGTACTTGCGGGAGAGCAGGAATTCGCTGCCGTTGTACATGCAGGCGCTCCAGTCGTTGTGGTTGGCGTTGACGCTCTCGCGCAGCGTGATCGCGATCTTCTTTACGTTGGGATAGGCCTGCATTACCTGCTTGCAAAGGCTCTCGTACAGCGCGGTGTCGAGCTTGCCCTCCTCGGCGCCCTTGGCGGACTCGGCCGAGATGCCCAGAGCCTTCTGCACGTCCTCCTCGTTTGCGACGATCACGTCGGTATATTTCGTCAGCAGCGGCATGACCTCACTTGCGGCCTTGCCGTACTTCCAGAGGTTTTTACGGTAGTTCAGATCCATGCTCACGGTGAGTCCCAATCTCTTGGCCGCCTTCACAGCTTCGAGCGCCAGATTGCAGGAGCCCTGGCTGATCGCGGGGGTGATGCCGGTTATGTGGAACCACGTCGCGCCTGCAAAGCACTTGTCCCAATCGACGTCGCCCGTTTCGCCCATGGCGATCGAGGAATAGGCGCGGTCGTAAATGACCTTGCTCGGGCGCTGCACCGCGCCGCTTTCGAGATAGTAAATGCCAATGCGGCCGGGCTTGAAGACGATGTTCTTCGTATCCACGCCAAAACCCCTGAGCTCGCGGATGCAGGCGGCGGTAATGTCGTTGTCCGGCAGAAGCGTCACGAAGGACGCATCCATGCCGTAGTTGGCAAGGCTCACGGCGACGTTGGCTTCGCCGCCGCCGAAGGTCGCCTCAAGCATGGGGCTTTGCAGCAGGCGCTCGGAGCCTATGTTTTTGAGCCGCAGCATGATTTCACCGAAGGTTACAACACGTGTAGACATGGCGTTTCTTCCTTTCATTCGTCGTTGCGTATGCGTACGGATATATTATATAGGAAACTAAGTGAAGAATCAAGTGCCGTTTCGTTCGTTTTGATTACGGCTTTATGCCGGCCTTTTCCAGCGCCTGAAGCGCACGCAGGCGGATGACGCGCTCAAGCTCCCAGCATTTGTCCACGCTGCAGCGGCATTCTATGCGGCAGGTGGCAGCGCCTCTGTCCATCGAGATGTAGCCGTCCACCACGGGGTCTTCTTCGATGTAGTCGCACTCTTCGTTGACCCTGCTCATCGCTTCTTTGAGGACGTTCAGCGCCGAAGAATAGTCCTGCCCGTGCCCTACCGTGATGTCCACCACGGCGCAGCGGTAGTCGCTGGTCATGTTGACGACGGTCCGGATTTCCCCGTTCGGGATCACGTAGACTGCGCCGTTTGCGGCCCGAAGCGTCGTCGAGCGCAGTTCGACGTTCTCGATGCGCCCCGTCTGCCCCGCCACGGTGACCACGTCCCCCACGTTGCAGCTGCCTTCGATCCACAGAAACATGCCGCTGATCACGTCTTTTATGAGCGTCTGGCAGCCGAAAGCCAACGCAAAGCCGCTGAAGCCCGCAAGCGCCAGCAGCGCACCCACGTCCACACCGAGGACGCTGAGCGCCGATAAGACGATGGTGAAATACATCACCGTATTGAAAAGGCTCAGAAACAGCTTCTGCACCGTCTCGCCGCGGGTGTTCAGGCTTCGCTTTCGGGAGTAGGACGCGTAGGCCTTGCGGATGAGCCTGCGGCCAAGGCGGACCAAAAGAATCCCCAGTACGACGATCAGCGCCGCCTCGAGGAGACTGAAGAGGAAAGCGGGTGTTTTGGCCCACCATTTTTCAAAGGTGTCTGTCAGCGTTTTGAACATGGGTACCTCCGGGCATTCGGCCGAAAGCTTTCGAAAATGTCTGCCGAAGCGATACGTATCCGGCGCAGCCCGAGGACTGCGCCGGATAAGCGGTAAATGATACTAAGACCTGATCTGCATCCAGTACTCGTTGTACAGTTCCATCTGATCCATCAGATCGTGGAAGAAGTAGCACCTTTCGAGAATCTCTTCGGTGGGATTCACAGCCACGTTCTCGGCTTCTTCCTCGCTCAGCTCCTCAACGACCTGCGCGATCGGGGAAGCGTAGTGGATGTAATCGTAGTTGCGCTGCGCGATGTCGGGGCGGCACATGAAGTCGATGAATTTGAGCGCCGCTTCGTAGTTTTCGCTGTTCTTCGGAATGCACATCGCGTCGATCCAAACGTTGGAGCCTTCCTCGGGCACCGTGTAGGCCAGCACGCCGTCCTCGTCGAGATCCATCGCGTACATGGCGTCGCCGCTCCACATGACGGCCATCGCGGCTTCGCCGCCGACCATCTTGTCCTTGACCTCGTCCACCAGGTAGCCCTGCACGATGTTGTTCTGCTTTTGCTCGATGAGCAGGTCCCTTACCTCGGCAAGCTCGTCCTCGTTGGTGCTGTTGATGTCGTAGCCCAGATAGACCAGCATAAGGCCCATCATGTCGCGCATGGAGTCGAGCATGAAAACGTCTCGCTTGTAGGCGGGGTCGAACAGGCTGTCCCAGGAGTAGATCTCGTCCTTGACGAGCTCTGTGTTGTAAAGGATGCCCATCGTGCCCCACATATAGGGCACGGAGTAGACGTTTCCGCTGTCGTAATCGCTGTTCCACATGCTGTCGAGCAGGTTCTCTTTGGCGTTGGGGCACTGCTCGTAGTCGATCTCGCTGAGCATACCATCCTTGATGAGGCGCTCGATGATGTAGTCGGACGGGAATATGATGTCATATTTTCCGCCGCCCGTGGTGAGCTGGGTGTACATCTCCTCCTGGCGGGTGAACATGACGTATTCGACCTCAATGCCGGTTTCCTTCGTGAAATCGTCCAGCACGGATTCGTCGATGTAGTCGTAGGAGTTGTAGACGGTGATGGAGTCGGCGTATGCCACGCCCGTCAAGAGCATGATGAGCGCAAGCAGTATCGACAGCTTCTTCATTTGGAATGTCCTCCTTAAAATGTGTTAACCTATGTCTTCAAGCGTGGAACGCTTGTTGACGACGATGAGCAGCGCAAGGACGGTCAGGAACATGATCGTGCTGAGCGCGTAGATGTCGGGCTTTACGCCCCTTTTGGCCGCGGAGTAAACCAGTATGGACAGGTTCTGCGTCTTTTCGGTGGTAAAGTAACTGATGACGAAATCGTCCAGCGACATCGTAAGCGCAAGCAGCGCGCCGGTGATGATGCCCGGGCTGATTTCGGGGATGATGACCTTGCGGATCGCCGTCATCGGGCGGCAGCCGAGGTCGAGCGCCGCCTCGTAGGAGTTGGGGTCCATCTGCTTGAGCTTCGGCAGCACCGAAAACAGCACGTAGGGCGTGTCGAAGGTGATGTGCGCAAGGATCATCGTGAACATGCCGCGCTCTATCGTAAGATCTATGTCCTTTTTGAACAGGGCGCTCAGCCAGGCCGAAATGTCACTGAGTATCGGATTTATCATCGGCAGGCTGAAAGTAAACATCATCATGAGGCTTACGCCTGTCACGATATCGGGCATGGTCATCGGCAGATAGCTCAAGTTGATCATCGCGGACGCGTAGCCCTTTTTGCAGGCGTGAATGCCGATGGCGCCGAGCGTACCCAGTATGACGCTTACAACCGTTGCGATCGCGGCCACGATCAGGGTGACCTTGAGCGCGTCGAGGATGTCCGCGTTTTCAAACAGCCTTGCGTACCATTTGAAGCTGAAGCCCTCCCACTTTGCGCGGCTTTTGCCTTCGTTGAAGGAAAAAGCGATCATGACCGCGATGGGCGAATACAAAAACAGCAAAATCAGCGCTATATAGGAACCCTTGAGCCCCACAAAGAAGCGTTTGAGCTTCACCACTTCTCACTCCTTTCACTGTTTTTGCCGGCGTCGAGCCTGTTCAAAAGCCCTATCGACAGCAGGATCAGCGCCGTCATGAAGAGGCTCAGCGCGCTGCCGAAGTTCCAGTTGTTGGCCTGCATGAACTGCGCTTCGATCACGTCGCCGATCAGCATGAAGTTGCCGCTGCCGAGGAGCCCGGAAATCGCGAACGTCGTGACCGAGGGCATGAAGACCATGGTGATGCCGCTGATGATGCCCGGGACCGAGAGCGGCAGCGTGACCTTGTAGAACACGCGCAGCGGATTTGCGCCCAGATCCTGCGCGGCTTCGATCACGCGCCTGTCCATCTTTTTCAGGCTCGTATGGATGGGAAGCACCATGAACGGCAGGTAGTTGTAGATCATGCCGTAGAGCACCGCGCCGCGCGTGCCGATTAGATCCAGCCGCTCAAAGCCAAGGCTTGTGACGATCGTATTGATGATGCCGTTTCTTTCGAGCAAGCCCATCGAAGCGTAGGTCCTGAGCAGAAAGTTCATCCACATGGGCAAAAGGATCAGCACGAACAGCGTTTTGTATTTTGCAAACTCCTTGCTGGCCAGAAAATAGGCGCAGGGATAGCCCAGAAAGAGGCAGATGAGCGTGCACTCGAAGGCCAGGGTTATGCTGCGCCAGAGTACCTTCATGTAGGTACCCTTGTTCGCAAAGATCTCCGATATGTTTTTGAGGCCTGCGTAGAGGCTGTTTGCGGTCTCGTTCCTTACGGTGATCGCGTAGAGCCCGACGAAGACGATCGGGAAGATCGTAAACAGGATCATCCACAGAGCGTAGGGACCGGAAAAATAGCTGCGTTTCATTGGCCTGCCTCCGACTTTTGGATCGGCACGCCGACGTAGGCGTCTTCATCCGCCATTTTGTGCATGATGTGGATGTTGCTGGGAACGACCGTGAGACCCACCCTGCTGCCCACGGGATACATCGTGGTCGAGTGCACCTTCCAGCGGATGCCGGCGGCCTCGACGAACATTTCATAATGTACGCCCTTGAACAGCACGCTCTTTACTTCGCCCGTCAGCATGCCCACGTCCTCGCCCACGAGCATGATGTCTTCGGGGCGCACGACCATGTCCACGGGCTCGTTTTCGGCAAAGCCCTCGTCGACGCACTCAAAGCTGCGGCCTGCGGCGAAGACCTCGTAGTCCTTAACCATCACGGCTTCCAGGATGTTGCTGTCGCCGATAAAGTTTGCGACGAAGGCGTTGTTCGGTTCGTCATAGATGCTTTTGCCGTCGCCGATCTGCTGTATTTCGCCCGCGTTCAGGACAACGATGGTGTCGCTCATCGTGAGCGCTTCCTCCTGGTCGTGGGTCACGTAGATAAAGGTGATGCCAAGCTGCTGCTGCATGCTCTTGAGCTCGAGCTGCATTTCGCGGCGAAGCTTTAAGTCGAGCGCGCCGAGGGGCTCGTCCAGCAGAAGAACCTCCGGTTCGTTTACGAGGGCGCGGGCGATGGCGATTCGCTGCTGCTGACCGCCGGAGAGCTGATCCACGCCGCGCTTTGCATAGGCGTCCATCTTGACAAGCTTGAGCATGCGCATGACTCTGCGCTTTATTTCTTCTTTGATCTGTCTGCGCGTGGGCTTTTTTTCACCCGGCAAAAGCTCCTCCGGCTTTTTGAGCTTCAGGCCGAAGGCGACGTTGTCGAACACGTTCATATGCGTGAACAGCGCGTATTTCTGAAAGACGGTGTTGACCCTGCGCTTGTAGGGAGGCACGCTGCTGAGATCCTTGCCGTCAAAAATCAATTGACCCTCGTCGGCGCTTTCGAAGCCGCCGATGATCCGGAGCATCGTGGTCTTTCCGCAGCCCGAGGGGCCCAAAAGCGTCACAAATTCCTTCCTGCGGATGTACAGGTTTATGTTTTTCAATACGTGCGTATCGCCGAAGGATTTGCTTATGTTGATGAGCTCTATGAGCCTGGTATCGTCTATCATGATGGCTGCCTCCGAAACAGGTCAGAATGTGGGCGGAGTACTTACCCAAAGAAAACGGCAGGGTATCTTGCCGGGATTGGTGATGCGGTGCGGCTGTGTGGGCTTATAGCAGAAGCTTTCGTCTTTTTTTGCCTTGACGCGCTTTTGGCCGAGCTCTATCACGAGGGAGCCGCTGAGCACGTAGCCGATCTCCTCTCCCTCGTGCGGGTCCTGCAGTTCGGTTTCGCCGCCGGGGCCAAGCTGCACGAGGATCGGCTCCATTTCGTTTTTCTGGGCCGCGGGCACGAGCCAGCGTATGTAGCCCTTTATGCCCTCTTCGTCTTCCTTGACGCTGATGTCGTCCTCGCCGAAGACGATCTTGTCGTCGGTTACGACGGCAAAAAAGCGGCTCAGATCGCTGCCCAGAGAGACCAGTATGTCCTGAAGGGTCGTGATCGAGGGCGAGGTCAGGTCTCTTTCGACGAGCGAAATAAAGCCTTTGCTCAGTTCGCAGCGGTCGGCCAGTTCTTCCTGTGTAAGCCCGCGCTGCAGGCGCAGCTGCTTTAGCCTTTCCCCGATGAGCATGCTCTTTCGCCCCCTTTACGCATAGCCGGTCGTGTTTTAGAATACTAAACTTTTAAGACAACGATATTAAACATCATATACAGGCGCTTGTCAAGTGCAATGGCCCTCCGCTAAGGTTAAATTTAGTTTTATGCATCCGGAAGTTTAGTATTGCTGAATTCGCACGGAAGCGCAAATGTTTCGTTTTTATGCGGTTTTGTGATAGACGCATACGCCTCCGCGCAAGCGTCCTCGCCGCACAAAACGCCTACGTGCGAGGCCGGCACGAGGTGCATCATGATAATTTAACGTTAATCCGCAAGCCCTGCGGCAGAATATGTTCTTTCTGTTTGTAATGAGTGCAATAAATTTGAAATATTTTTGTATCAATATCTTGACTAATTCCTTCGGACGCGCTATAATGTATCCGTTATTCCGAAAACACTGACCAATGGGAGGTTTTTTTAATGAAGGCCGTACGCGCAATAAAGATCATTCTGCTCGTTGCAGCGATTCTCTGTCTGCTTTGCACCGCCGTGGGCAATTTCTTTGTTCTGAAGGACGCCTGCGACAACGGCATCAGCGCGCAGGAAGTACACGACAAGTTTGAAGACTATGAATTCAGCTTTGGAAAACTCTTCAAGGCCAAGGCCGAACAGGGCGAAGGCACCGTGCCCGGTGACGATGCTTCCGAGGCCGACGCGGAGACCGCCGCGCCCGCCGAAGACGCCGAAAACACCCAAAGCGACGCCCTTGAGATCGCGGACGAGGGTTACAAGGCCGGCAATCATCTGGGCGTCCTGAGCTCTGTCATGAAGCTTGCAAGCGGCAGGATGCATTTCGGCTTCCTGGACGATCTGAGCTTTGACCTGTGCAAAGCCGGCGTCGTGGGCATAAGGGGCGAAGAGGTCACCACGCAGACCGCCGATCCCGATAACCCCGAAAACACCATCGCGACGACCGAGATCAAGCCCGCGTTTGAAGTAAACACGGTGCTGCTGATCGGCGTAGGGTGCCTTACGCTCGCTTTCATACTGCATCTGTTCACCAAGAACCGCCGCAAGACCGTCTGGGGCATTTTGCTGATGCTCTTCGGTTACATACTGTTCCTGGGCTTCTTCGCCTTCGGTCAGGTGCTTGCGAACATCGACATCAACCAGCTCGTAAAGACCCCTGTGGAAGACTTTGCCGCCTACCGCATCTACGTCGTGACCGGCTCGATGGTTCTGGGCGGACTGATGGGTCTGGGCTTCGTCCGCTGCGGAAGCCGCGCGATGAAGAAGCGCAGGAGGAACATGGACAAGCGCAGATAAGCGCGCGCAAAACACTTCGGCGAACAGAGTGCTTCTGTTCGCCGTTTGTTCTGTCAAACAGACAACCGCCGGCTCGCTGGCGGTTGTCTGATAATATTACTAGGGCTGCCGCAGAAGTTTTGAACTGCTGCGGCAGCTCCTTTGTATATAGGCGTCGTCTCAGGCGCGTCAGGTCATTTTTTCCTGTTTCACCTTTTTGTCGATCACGTGGCGCGAGGCGAGCTCGGCGTGGATGTCCTCGAGGCTTATACCCATCTGGGTCATCAGCACCATGAGGTGGTAGACCAGATCGCTGATTTCGTAGATGGTGTCCTTCTTGTCCTCCGCCTTGCCTGCGATGATGACCTCGGTGCTCTCCTCCCCCACCTTTTTGAGGATCTTGTCGAGCCCTTTCTCAAAGAGGTAGCTGGTGTAGGAGCCCTCTTTTTTCTCGGTCTTTCGGCCCTTGATGAGCTCCATCAGGCCGCTTAACGAAAACTCCTTCAGCTCCTCGCTCTCCCACAGGGTGTTTTCGAAGCAGCTGGTGGTTCCGAGATGGCAGGCCGGCCCGTCCGGCACGACGCTGACGAGCAGCGCGTCTTTGTCGCAGTCCGCAGTGATGGATACGATATGCTGGTAATTGCCGCTGGTTTCTCCCTTCAGCCAAAGCGCCTGCCTCGACCTGCTCCAAAAACAGGTGAGTCCCTTTTCCATAGAGATTTTCAGGCTTTCCTCGTTCATATAGGCCAGCATGAGCACCCGTTTCGTGACGGAGTCGACGACGACGGCGGGGATCAGGCCGTTCGAATCGAATTTGAGTTCTTTGATGTCCATAGATTTTCCTCCTTCAGATTCTCGCGGGAATGCCGTTTCGCAGCATCTCGCGCTTGAGCTCGCCAATATCCACTTCCCTGAAATGGAACACCGAGGCGGCAAGCCCCGCGTCCACCTTTTCGACGCGCTTGAAAAGCGTTATGAAGTCCTCAAGGCAGCCCGCGCCGCCCGAAGCGATGACGGGCACGTTCACCGCGTCGCACACGGCCGAAAGCAGCTCGAGATCGAAGCCCTGCTTAACGCCGTCGGTATCGATGGAATTGACCACGACTTCTCCCGCGCCCAGGTCCACACAGCGCTTGATCCAGCTGATGCCCTCCAGCCCCGTGTCCTCGCGGCAGCCCTTGGCAAAGACCCGAAAGGCGCCGTCCACGCGCTTGATGTCCGCGGAAATGACCACGCACTGGCTGCCGTAGAGCTTTGCGGCCTCATAGATGAGTTCGGGCCTTTTGATCGCGCCGGAATTGACGCTGACCTTGTCCGCGCCGTGCGTGAGCACGCGCTCGAAGTCCTCCACCGTGTTGATGCCGCCACCGACGGTCAGGGGAATAAACACCCTTTCCGCCGTGCGGCTCAGTATGTCGGTAAACAGTTTTCTGCCCTCGGCGGAAGCGGTGATGTCGTAAAACACGAGCTCGTCCGCACCGTTTTCCGAGTAATAGCCGGCGAGCTCGACGGGGTCCTCCACGTCGCGCAGGTTGTGGAAATTGACGCCCTTGACCACCCGTCCGTTCCTTACGTCGAGGCAGGGAATGATGCGCTTTGTGATCATCCTGTCACCTCCAGCGCCCTTTCAAGGTCTATGTCTCCGGTATAGTACGCTTTCCCGACGATGGCGCCGTAGAGGCCCATAAGGCTCAGCGCCTGTAAATCGTCCAAGCTGCTTATGCCGCCGGAAGCCGTGATGTTCACGTCGAAGCGTTCCATGAGCTGCCTGTACAGATTGCGGTTCGTGCCCTGCATCGCGCCGTCTTTGCTGATGTCGGTGCAGATAAAAGTATTTACGCCCAGATCGCGCATGCGCTTTACGAACGCGAAGGCTTCGAGCTCCGTCTTTTCCTCCCAGCCCTTGATGGCGACGAAGCCGTCCCGTATGTCCACGCCGACGGCGATTTTTTCATTCCACCGTGAAAGAGCCTGCCTGAGCATTCCTTCGTCCGTCACAGCGGCCGTGCCGAGGATGACCCTGTCGAGGCCCGCGTCCAAATAGCGCTCGATCGTTTCGAGGCTGCGTATCCCGCCGCCGATCTCGCAAAACATACCGGTTTCGGTTTTTATTCTGACCACGGTGTCAAGGTTCGGCGTTCCGCCGTCCCTCGCGCCCTCGAGGTCCACGAGGTGGATGCAGTGCATGCCTTTTTTTACAAAATCGCGGGCGACCGAAAGCGGGTCGCCGCTGTAGACCGTCATGCGGCTGTAATCGCCCTTGAGCAGGCGCACGGCCTTTCCTTCATATAGATCGATGGCAGGAAACAAAAGCATTTATCCGGCCTCCCCGCAAAACGCTCTTAATATGTTCAGCCCCACTTTGCCGCTCTTTTCGGGGTGGAACTGGCAGCCGTACACGTTGTCCTTTTCCACCGAGGCCGTGAGCATCGCGCCGTATTCGGTTTCGGCGGTCACCGCCTCTTCGCAGCCGGAGGCGAAGTACGAATGCACGAAATACACGTAGTCCCCGTCCTTGATGTAGCTGAAGAGTTTTGAGGGCTTTCGGAAGATCAGCGCGTTCCAGCCGATCTGAGGGATCTTCAAAGGCCGGTCGATCGCGCTTTCGATGGGTACGACGCTGCCCCTGATCAGCCCGAGGCCTTCGTGCTCGCCGTATTCAAACGATTTGTCGAACAGAAGCTGCATGCCAAGGCATATGCCCATGAGCGGCGTGCCCTTTTTTGCGGCGCTTTTCACCGCCTCGTCCAGCCCGCTCGTTTTCAGCTTTTCCGCGGCATCGCCGAACGCCCCGACGCCGGGCAGTATGATTCTGTCCGCGCGGTAAATCTCGTCCGCGTCCTTGCTGATGCGCGCCTCCTGCCCGATGGCCCTGAACGAACAGGCCAGCGAGAACAGATTGCCGACGCCGTAATCCACGAGCGCGATCATCACAGGGCTCCTTTGGTCGAGGGGACGTCGTCGGCAAACGTCGCGTCCTTCGATGCCGCCTTGCGGAGGCTCCTTGCCGTGCTCTTAAAGCAGGCTTCGAGGATGTGGTGCGTGTTCTCCCCCGCGAGCTTGTTGATGTGCAGCGTCATGCGGGCGTTTCTGACGAAGCCCAGAAAGAACTCCTTGACCAGCTCGGTGTCGAACGAGCCGACCTTCCAGTTCAGTCCCTCCACGGCGTAGGAAAGATGCGCCCTGCCGGAAATGTCGACCGCACTCAGAACGAGCGCTTCGTCCATCGGAAGGATCGTGTCCCCGAAGCGCGCAATGCCCTTTTTGTCGCCCAGCGCCTTTTCAAACGCCTGTCCCAGCGCGATGCCGATGTCCTCCACGCTGTGGTGGTCGTCCACGCAGGTATCGCCCTTGCAGCTTACCTCAAGGTCGAAGCGCGCGTGTTTCGCGAAGGCCGTCAGCATGTGGTCAAGAAAGCCCACACCGCTGTCGATAACACTTTTTCCGCTGCCGTCGAGGTCGAGCCTGACCCGGATCTTCGTTTCGCCGGTCTCGCGGCTGATTTCGGCTGTCCTCATCGCTTTTCCTCCAAAATGGCATTTATCGTTCTGATCAGTATGTTCATCTGTTCCATAGTGCCCACGGTGATGCGGTTATAGTCGCGTATGCGCGGCTTTTCGAAATGGCGGATCAGCACGTTTCTTTGCTTGAGCTTTTCGTAGAGCTCCTTTCCGCCGATTTGGGCGTGCTTTGCAAACAGGAAGTTCGCGCTCGAGGGCGTTACGGTAAAGCCCAGCTTTTGAAGCTCTGTCTTCGCCCATTCGCGGTTTTCGCAAACGGTCTTCGTGCAGTTTACGAAGTATTCCATATCCTCCAGCGCGCCGGTGCCCGCGGCCAGCGTCATGCGATTGATGTTGTAGGGGTTCGTAGAATACCTCAGCGTATTCAAATCCCCGATCATTTCTGCGCTGCCCATCGCATAGCCAAGCCTTGCGCCCGCCATCGAGCGCGATTTTGAGAACGTGCGGACGATCAGGAGATTGTCGTACCTTCCGAGCAGGCTCAGGCAGCTTTCGCCGCCGAAATCCACATAGGCTTCGTCCACCACGACGACGTTGTCGGGATTGGTAGATAGCACCTGTTCTATCTCGTCTTTCGTCAGCTGAATGCCCGTGGGCGCGTTGGGGTTGGCCAGAAAGATCGTGCCGCCCGCGTTCTTATAGTCGTTTACGTCTATCGTCAGGTCGTCTTTGAGCGGGATCTCCCTGTAGTCGATCCCAACCAGCTCGGCGTAGACGCTGTAGAAGCCATAGGTGACGTCGGCAAAGACGGCGGGATGCTTTTCGTCACAGAACGCAAGAAAAGCAAAGTACAGCGCTTCGTCCGAACCGTTCGTCGCGATCACGTTTTCCATGCCGAGGCCGTAGGTATCGGCCAGCGTCTTTCTAAGCAGCGTGCATTCCGGATCGGGATACAGCTCCAGGCGCTTGGCCTCCGCGTAGGCCGCCTTGACCGCGCGCGGCGAAGGCGGAAACGGCGATTCGTTCGTGTTCAGCTTGACGTAGCCCGTCTTTTGGGGCTGTTCGCCCGGGGTGTACGGGATGAGCGACGCATACTTTTCGCTGAAAAAACGGCTCATTGAATTTCCTCCGTGCGGATCAGGGCGCTGGCTGCGTGCGCCGTCAGGCCTTCTTTTCGGGCAAAGTATGCCACATCTTTGTTAAGCCGGCTTAACGCATCCGCAGTAAAGTATGTAAACTGTGTTTTTTTAACAAAGTCGTCCACCGACAGGGGGCTCGAAAAGCGCGCGGTGCCGCCGGTCGGCAGCGTGTGGTTCGGGCCGGCCATGTAGTCCCCCAGCGCCTCCGGGCAGTTTCTGCCCATAAACACGCTGCCCGCGTGGCGTATCCTGTCCAGATAATCGAACGGCTCGTCCACGCACAGCTCGAGGTGCTCGGGCGCAATGCGGTTTGCGACGTCGATGGCCTTCGTGAAATCGTCGGTCACGATGATCTTTCCGTTGTTGTCGATGGAGGCACGGGCGATGTCGCGTCGCTCAAGCGTCGGAAGCTGTTTTTCGATCTCCGTTTGCACTTCTTTTGCAAGGTGCATCGAATCCGTGACCAGCACGGCGCTTGCCAGCTTGTCGTGCTCCGCCTGCGAGAGCAGGTCGGCTGCCAGCGCGCGGGGATCAGATTTTCCGTCCGAAACGATCATGATCTCGCTTGGGCCTGCGATCATGTCGATGGAGACCTGCCCGTAGACCTGTTTTTTCGCCTCGGCGACGAAGGCGTTGCCCGGGCCTACGATCTTGTCGACCCTGGGGACGCTTTCGGTACCGTAGGCAAGCGCAGCGATCGCCTGCGCACCGCCGACTTTGTAGATGCTGTCCACGCCCGCGACGCCGGCCGCCGCGAGGATCGCGCTGTTCACCTTCCCGTCCTTGCCGGGCGGCGTGACCATGACGATCTCTTTTACGCCGGCGAGCTTTGCGGGGATCGCATCCATCAGTACGGTAGAGGGATAGGCCGCCGTGCCGCCCGGCACATAGATGCCCGCCCTGTCCATGGGGATGATCTTCTGGCCCATGACGACACCGGGTTCGTCGTCGATGATGAAGCTCGTGCGCTTCTGGCGCGAATGGAAGGCGCTTATGTTTTTGGCGGCGCGCGCAAGGATGCGCATGAATTCCGGCTCCGTTTCTCGAAGCGCCTCGTCGATCTCCTCTTTGGTGACCTTTATGCTTTCAAGCTTCACGCCGTCGAATTTTTCGGTGTACGCAAGCAGTGCCCTGTCGCCGTTTTTCTTTACGTTTTCGATAATCTCACCGACCGCGGCGGATACGTCTGACGCGCTGTAGGCCCTGGCAAAAATCCTGTCGTCGCTTACTTTACCGAGTTCGTATATGCTGATCATTTTCGTTTATGCCTCTTTTCCCGCTTCCCTGAGCAGGCGCGTCAGTTCGTCGATCGCGTCCTGCTTGAATTTGTAGCTTGCCTTGTTGGAGATGAGCCTTGCGCTGATCTGCGCGATGGTGCCGATCACCGCAAGGTGGTTTTCCCGAAGCGTCGTGCCCGTTTCCACGATGTCGGCGATCACGTCGGAAAGCCCGAGCAGGGGCGCGATCTCTATGGAGCCGTTCAGGTGGATGACGTCGATGTCCCGCCCGAGGGAAGCGTAGTAATTGCGCGTGATGTTGGCAAATTTGGTCGCGACCCTGAGCGTTCTGTTTTCGTCGTCCCTGTAGCCCTCGGGCGCCGCGATACACATACGGCATTTGCCCATGTTCAGATCCAGAAGTTCGTATACGTCCGGGGCGTACTCGAGCAGTATGTCCTTGCCTGCGACGCCGACGTCGGCCGCGCCGCGCTCGACGTAGATGGATACGTCGGAGGGCTTCACCCAGAAATAGCGTATCCCTTTTTCGGAGTTCTCAAAAATCAGCTTGCGGGTATCCGATAGTATCTCGGGGCAGGGATAGCCCGCCTTCGCAAACAGCGCGTATACCTTTTCGCCCAGCCTTCCCTTTGGCAGCGCCACGTTCAGCATGCCGATGCACCCGCCTTTCCCATGTCGAGTCTTTCCAGTCTGTCGAGGTACACCGCAAAGCCGATGGCGCTTGCCTTGCGGCCCAGGCGCTGCATCAGCGCGTCGTACCTGCCGCCCGAAAGCACGCTTTCGTACACGCCCTCTACGTAGCCCTTGAAGACGATGCCGTTGTAATAACGCGGATTGCTGTAGAGCGAGAAATCCACGCGTATGTGCTGTTTGACGTCCTGATCGTCCATAGCTCCGAGCACGTCCCTGAGCGCCCGGATGCGTTCGGGGCATCCGCTTTCCGAGCAGAGCCTTTCGAGCCTTTCGAGCGCGGCGTCCGGCGGCAGGCTGATTGCGAGCAGTTCGGTAAGTGCTTTTACGGCCTTCTCGTCCACGCCGCCTTTTTCGCATTCGCTCTGTATGCCGTGCAGATTTTTTTCGGCGGACAGGCGCAATACTTCGTCGCTCTCCTCCTTGCCGAGCCTCAGATCGGATATGAAGCCCGAAAGGACGTCGAGGTCGCTTATCTCCAGTATGTAGGGTTTCCCGATCGCTTCGAGGCTGCCGGCGGACAGGGAGAGCACCTCGCTGATCTCTGCCGTGCCGACGTTCCCGATGCACTCGACGCCGGTCTGCGTGATCTCACGAAAGGCACGCGTGCTGCCCGAGACGCGGTACACGTTTTCGTTGTAGCACAGCCTTTGCGTGCCTTCCCCGTCGCGCGTGTTTTTGATGATGGACAGCGTCACGTCGGGTTTGAGCGCCATAAGGCGCCCGTTCGTATCGGTAAAGGTAATGACGTCTTCGCTTACGAGGAAGCTCTTGTTGCGGCTGTAAAAGTCGTATTCCTCGAACTTGCTCATGCGATAGCGCCTGTAGCCCTTTGCCATGTACAGGGATCGCAGCGCGTAGATGACGCGCTCGCCTGCGTCCAGTACGTTTACGTCAATGTTCATCGTTTTCCTCTTTCAGTCTGTCGATAATGGTTTTGTAGCCTCCGGGCCCGTAGCTCAGGCAGCGGTTCACGCGACTTATGGTAGCCGTGGACACGCCGACCTCGGCGGAAATGAGCTGATAGTTCCAACCCTTGTCCAGCAGGATCGCCGTTTCGAGACGCTGAGACATGTCCTGCAGTTCCCGGATCGTGCAAAGATCGTCAAAGAACGCGGCTGCTTCCTTTTCGTTTTGAAGAAGCGAGATCGCCCTGAACAGCCGCTGCATGGAATCCGAATGAAAATCAGACATAGAAACGCCCCCGAAGCTTTTGTATGCTATCATGCTATCACTTTATCATGGTAAAGTCAAGGCCCGTACGAACACTTAACAATGAATTGCTCGGAAATGAACAGCCGCGCCGGGGAAGCTGCTTTTTCGCACTGCTCCCCGGCGCGGTTTACCGCATTATCATGCTCTCGTCCGTTTATGCCTTTTTGAAGAATACTTCCGCGGCGACGGGCATGTGGTCGCTCGCGCAGGAGAAAAACGCCCTTGCGGGTTTATAGTCGAGGTTTCTTACAAATATATAGTCTATCGTATTGTGTGCGTTCAGAACATGGTGCGTAAGATAAATCGGGTTTCGGTTGAGGTCCGTAAGCTCGGCGGAGATCTGCTTTATCAGCTCGTCCCCGGGTTCCATGTTGAGGTCGCCCATGAAAATGACGGGCAGCGTTTCGTCTTTGACGAGGCTTAGCAGCAGCCGTGTCGCGTATACGCGCTCGGGCCTCGTAAGGCCGAAATGCGAACCGAACACCGCAATGTCTCCATCCGGCGTCTTTACGACGGCGCGGTAGATGACGCGGTTTTCATAGTAACCCTTTTCGCGCTCTTCGGCAGGCACGTCCGGAACGGGATGCACCTTGAATTCGCTGACCGGATACCTCGACAGAAGGCCGATGCCGTATTCGCCGTCGAGCAGCGGGATGGCTTTTGCGAAATGCGCTTCCATGCCTGTCTTTTGACCGAGGTATTCGGCCTGGTCGATGTTTTCGCTGTCCCGGCAGTTGACCCTGATCTCGTTGAGGCCGCAGATGTCCGGCGATAAGCGATTGATGGTCTCTGCCGTGCCGTCCAGATGAAGCTGACCCCAGGCGTCTCTTCCGCTTTGCACGTTGTATGTCATGATCTTCACGGTCCTGAATCCTCCGCCAAAAAATAAAATATCCACTGGCTCGGAACCGGCTGATCCGCGGCGCACGCCAAATTCCGCTGAATGCTGCTGCCTTTCGGCCCTGACATGGTTCACGGCATGACGCCGCACGGGGCTGGATCGTCATTACCCGTGGACGGAAGTATTATAGCACATGCCTTCGTCGAATGCAAGAGAAAGCCGCCAAAAACCAAAATTTCGCAAAAATATCTTGTTTTGAGCACAGGAAAGGTGTATAATAGAAAAAAACTCGGAAAGAATATGGATAAATGAAGAGATTTCTTTGTCTGTTTGCGATATCGCTGCTGTGCGCTTTAATCGGCTTTTGCTGCGGTGAGGATTTTTTCAGGGTACCCGATGGAGTCGTCTCCATCGAGTCGGAAGCCTTCTCCTCTCTGGACGCCGATAGCGTATTCATTCCAAAAAGCGTCAAAAGCCTGAGCGACGATGCTTTTTCCGACAAGGTAACGAGCGTTTACGGCTATATGGGCAGCGCGGCCGAGCGGTACGCCGAAAACAACGGCATCGCGTTTTTCCCCGTGGACGTAATGAACGTCGCGCTGACCGATCCGTCGATAAAGGCCGTGCAGGGCGAAGCGTTTTCCGTTTCCTGCAGCGCCAAGACGAATCTCGGAAGCCTGTCTTATTCCGTCGCCCTCGAAAAGGACAGCGAGATCGTTTCTCAAAGCGGCGTAAACGCTTCGGGCAAGTTCAGCTTCACCATAGGCGAATACGGCTTTTACGACGTGCTCGTGACCGCAAGCAACGGCTTCGACACCCGCACGGTGCGTTTTTCCTCCGCCCTGGAGGCCGTGCGGAGCATCGGCTTTGCCTCGGACGAGCTGCTCGTGGATAAGGGCGAAACCAAGCCGCTGTTTGCGCAGGACGAAGACCGGCAAGTGGAAATAGTAAGCTTCGACAGTTCCAAAATATCCATATCCGACGGCCGCGTTACGGGGCTTGCGACGGGCAAAACGACGGTGCGCGCGCGCATCGTCCGCGAAGACGGCTTTACCGTGGAAGGGCAGTGCGTCGTGAAAGTTTGCAAGCCCGTAAGCTCGGTAGCGCTCACCTGCACGAATCTCCATCCGCTGCCCGGCGATACCGTTCAGTTGGGCGCGGCCGTAAAGCCCGACGATGCGGGTCAAAAGCAGCTCAGCTTCTCTTCGAGCGACGAAAGCGTCGCAGCCGTGGACGAAAACGGCCTCGTGAGCGCCTTGTCGAGCGGCAGCGTCACCCTTTCCGCAAGCGCGGTAAGCGGCGCCGCCGGCACGATCGTCATAACGGTCGAAACGCCTGCAAGCGGCGTCGAGATCCAAAGCGAGATTCTGGTGGGCGTCGGCGAAACAGTGAGTCCCGCCGCGAGCGTGCTGCCCGCCGAAGCCTATATCAGAACGCTTCAATGGGAAATAAGCGATCCTTCGATCGCGACAGTGACCGACGGAAAGCTCAAGGGCGTAAAGACAGGCGAATGCGACCTGACGGTCACGACCCACAACGGCTTTACTGCCGTCTGCCGCGTAAAGGTGGTAAAACAGGTCAAGACGGTAAAGCTCAGCGTCTCCCGCGTGAGCGTCGATTTGTTCGGCACCTACCGGCTGAGCGCGACGGTCTCCCCCTCCGACGCGGACTATCCGGAGATCACCTGGTCCTCTTCAAACGAAGAAATCGCCGTCGTGGACGAAAGCGGGCTTGTGAGCGCGCTGAAGACCGGCAGTGCGATCATCACCGCCACGGCCACCAGCGGCGTCAGCGCAAGCTGCACCGTCAGCGTCGTGGAAACGAAGCCGACGGCGGTCACGTTCGACAAGCTCTTCGTCACGCTCCATCCCGGCGAAAGCTATCAAAGCGTGCTCGTCTTCTCTCCCGCAAAAGCGCAAAACCGCAAGGCGCACTATACCAGCAGCGACGAAAGCGTCGTCTATGCGGACGAAGACGGCGTGTTCCACGCTTTGTCAACCGGCAGCGCGGTGATCACGGCGGTGAGCGATTCGGTTTCCTCCGTCAAAAACAGCTGTAAGGTCTTCGTGATCGCGCAGGACGCAAAGCCGCTTGCTGGCGTGGTCGTCGGCATCAATCCCGGTCATCAGAGCAAGCCCATCAACACGCTGTACCCGATGGCACCGGGTTCGAGCACGTTGAAGCGCGGCTGCGGCGTGGGCACGGCGGGCGCCGTCACGAAGACCCCCGAATACGTGGTCGCGCTGGACGTGAGCATGATGCTGAGAGACATGCTGCTTGAAAGCGGCGCCACGGTCATTATGACGCGCACCACCAACGACGCCTACCTCACCAACATCGAGCGCGCAGACATACTGAACACCGCCAAAGTCGACGCCGCCATTCAGGTGCACTGCAACGGCGGCGGCGAGAGTGCTTACGGCATGAGCTCGTACTACAAGAGCGTCGGCGAATGGGTGGACGAGAGCAAATCGCTGGCAGACTGTCTGCTGAGCGGCATGCTCCACACGACGAGCGCCACGAACAAGGGCGTACACGTGTGCAACACCTATATGTCGCTCAACTATTCTTTCACCCCCGCCAGCCTCGTGGAGCTCGGCTACCTGACGAACAAAAAAGAAGAGCAGCTGCTCATCGACCCCGCCTACCAGCTTAAGCTCGCGCAGGGCATGTACGACGGGCTTTTGGAATACTTCGGCAGGAATTGAGTTTTACGATGTTTACCGACGACAAAC
This sequence comes from Clostridia bacterium, assembly GCA_017395065.1. Taxonomy (GTDB): domain Bacteria; phylum Bacillota; class Clostridia; order Christensenellales; family Aristaeellaceae; genus RUG14130. The sequence continues at coordinate 44,857 of JAFPWH010000029.1, forward strand.
GGCTCCTTTGGGCGGTGGAACTTCAGAATCTGGCCCAGTGCGCGCTCGCCTATTGCAAGGACAAGTACGACACAGAGCGCTTCGAGCGCATCCGGGAAATCGCCGCGGAAATGTATTCCGAAGGTTCCGGTCTGTCGCTTGCGCACGTAAAGGAGACGCTCTGCAGCGGAACGGGCTACCAGACGCCCAAGATGGACACGCGCTCCGCCGTGATCAGGGACGGGCGCATACTGCTTGTCCAGGAGGAAAACGGCGGCTGGGCGCTCCCCGGCGGCTGGATCGACTACGATCAGACGATCCGAACAAACGCTGCAAAGGAAGTGCTGGAGGAAGCCGGCGTTCAGGCCGAGCCGCTGCGCGTGATCGCATTGTACGACCACAACAGGCGAAACCGCACGGCGTTCCCGAGCAACAACTGCTCCGTGTTCGTGCTGTGCAGGTACGTGTCCGGAGAGTTCAGGCCCAACCCCGAGACGATCGCGAGCGGCTTTTTCGCCCCTGACGCGCTCCCCTCGCCCCTTTGTGAATCGAAAACGACCGCCGAGCAGATCCAAATGTGTTTCCGCGCCGCCGAGGACGAAAACTGGCGCATTCCGTTTGACTGAGATTGTCCGGGCAGTCATAGCATCCGCCGCTTCTTCGCACACAGACGCTTCACGACATTCAATGTGTAATTTTCATGAAAACTGTCCGAACCCCCTTGCAAAAAGGGACGCGATTTGATATAATTACTTTTGTTGAGCAAAAAGCTCATCACTTTCGGCCATGAGGAGAAGTCGCCTAGCTTGGTCGAGGGCGCACGACTGGAAATCGTGTAACGGCCAAAATCCGTTCGAGGGTTCGAATCCCTCCTTCTCCGGAAGAAAACAGCATCGGGACGCAGGTTTCGGTGCTGTTTTTCTTTTTTTGGCAAACGCGATTTTCGATAAATCGTGTAACATGTTTTTCAAAAAATCGTGTAACATGTTTTGCATTCAGGATGCATAATACCGAAAAGGAGATGCACGCCATGAAGATGCAAAGGATGCAGCGAGAGAGAAGAATGACAAGCATTCAC
>JAFPWH010000030.1 GCA_017395065.1 Clostridia bacterium
AAAAGTATACGCCGGAATCTTCGTTACGCCTTCAGGAATACTGATGCTTGTTAACTGCGGGCATCCATAAAACGGGGAGAGTGATCCGTTGATGCTCGTTAAACTCCTTGGGTAATTCACTGCTGTTAAGGATGTGCAGCCTTCAAATGCAGCTGCGCTCATGCTGGTTACGCTGTCCGGAATGTGTATGCTCGTTAGGGATGAACAATTCAAAAAAACTCCGTTGTTTATCGTTGTTATTCCTTCAGGTATGTTAATGCTTACAAGATTGCTGCATCCATCAAAAGAATAAGAACCTATTTCTGTAACAGTTGATGGTATCTCTATCGAAATTAAGCCGATGCATCCAGAAAAAGCTTTGAAGCCTATCTCTGTTACTGTAGACGGTATTTCTATCGACGTTAAGCTGCTCATTCTGTCAAAAGTATATTCTGGTATCTTAATTATGCCTTCCGGAATGCTCATGCTTGTTAACTGCGGGCATCCATAAAACGGGGAGAGTGATCCGTTGATGCTCGTTAAACTCCTTGGATAATTCACTGCTGTTAAGGATGTGCAGCCTTCAAATGCAGCCGCGCTCATGCTGGTTACGCTGTCTGGAATGTGTATGCTCGTTAGATTCGTGTGATTCCAAAAGGCACTCGATGCTATCGAAACAACTCTTCTATTGTCTGAATCCGTGTGCGGGATCACGATCTTTGTATCACTTCCAATATACCCTGTAACTGAACAAGTTGCATCGTCGATCGCGCTGAAGGTGAAGTCTTCAACATTGCTGGCATTGTGCTCGAATGAGAGGTTTGCGTGGCGGTCGAAATACGCGCTGGCCGAAGTCCATTCCGGGCCATACCCAACGACGGCATCACAGCCCTCAAATGCGTCATCGGCTATATATGTTATTGTGTTTGGCAGGTAGATTCTTGTCAGCGAACTGTTAGCAAATGCTTTCGACCCAATCTCTGTAATCCCCTCCGGCAAAACGACCTCGTCCAGCGAGGCATCGCCGTAGAACGCGCGCTCTTCGATCACATTCAGCGAAGACGGCAAGTAAAGCATGTCTTCCGCAGATGCGCTCAAAACGCCGAGCGCGAGCAGGAGAAGGAGCGAAAAAATCAACGCAAAGGCACGGGCTGCATGTTTCATGAAAGAGCCTCCCTGTATTAAATAATCCGCATTCGATTGTATATTGTCACAAGCATGATTATAGAGCAAAAACGCATGTGCGTCAAGCGCATCGACAGAATCAAAAAAGTCGAAATTACGACGTCTATGAGACCCCGGAACAGCCAAATGATCGTCCGGGAATTCGGAACGGTTTTACAGGCAGGCAATCTGCGTTATTGCATTTCCGAAAGCACACCGCTTCGGGTTGAATCGGCACGCCTCCCGGCCGTTCTTCGTACACGGGCGATGATAATCTGAAGGCGCAGGAGACATCCGGCAGATGTTCCTGCGCCTTTGGGATTGTGATGGGAATCGGGTCGGACGGCTTGGGTTACAGCTTCACCGATCCGTTGGAGATCATGCGGCCGTTTTCACGGCTGAAGAGCATGATGTTGTCTCCGGAGAAGGAGAGGCGCACCTTCTGGCCGATCTTGTATACCACGCCGCCGAACACCACGGCGGTGAGCAGGAAATTGCCCACGCGGATGCGCACGGTGGTTTCCATACCGGTGGGCATGGCGCTGAACACTTCGCCCTCGACGGCGCCGTCGTCGCCGATGTAAATGAATTCAGGCCGCACGCCCAGCACGAAATCGCTGCGGGTGGGCGTTGGACGTTCGTCGCCGTCGTCCTCAACCTTGGCGATATTGTACCTGAAAACGGAATCCTTGTTGGTCTTCTCCACATAGCCGGGCAGCTTGGCCTTGGCTTCCGCCGCGGCGCGCATCTCGGCCTGGTTCTGATCGTCCTTTGCGTACCAATCGGCGATTTTCAGGCCGCCCCGGGGTGTGAAGGCCGCTTTAATGCCGCCCAGAATGCTGAGATCCAGCGTATCGCCGGTTTGAGTGCCGGAGGCTTCGATAAAGTTCACCGCGGGGTTGCCCACAAAGTCCGCGACGAAGAGGTTGTTGGGCTTGTTGTACACCGTCAGCGGCTCGTCGTACTGCTGCAAAACGCCGTTGTCGATCAGGCAGATGCGGGTGGCCAGCGTCATTGCCTCCATCTGGTCGTGGGTAACGTACACGAAGGTGGAGCCGGTGGACAGGTGCAGACGCTGCAGCTCGGAGCGCATCTCAAGGCGCAGCTTGGCGTCCAGGTTGCTCAGGGGCTCGTCCATCAGCAGCACCCGGGGACCCGGCGCCAGTGTGCGGGCGATGGCCACGCGCTGCTGCTGACCGCCGGACAGCTCGCTGGGATAGCGGTCCATGAACTGGCCGATCTTTACGATCGCGCTGACGCGCTCCACGACGCGCCTGATCTCGTCTTTTTTCAGCTTGCGGACGGGCTCCTTGCCGGTGGGATCGAACTCTACCTCGCCCCGCTCGTTGACCCGCGCGCCGGATTCGTTGATGTTGGACAGGCCGAAGGCGATGTTCTGGTACACCGTCATGTTGGGCCAGAGTGCGTAGTTCTGGAACAGAAAGCCCACGCGCCGCTTGTTGGGCGGAACGTTGATGCCCTGATCGCTGTCGAACACGGGTACGCCGTCGATGGTGATGCGGCCTTCCGTGGGGGTCTCCAGACCCGCGATCATGCGCAGGGTGGTGGTCTTGCCGCAGCCGGAAGGGCCCAGAAGCGTCACAAAGGCATTATCCTCAATGGTCAGATCCAAATGCTCCACGGCATAATAGCCGCCCCAGCGCTTGGAAACGTCCCGTAATTCAATTCTTGCCATAATCTTTCATCCTCCGCTTTGCGTTATTTGCCGCCGATGCCCGCGTCCAGGCTGGCGCCGGTCAGCTTGTTCACCAGCGTGTTGCACACCAGGATCACCACGATCAGTATCAGGTTGATGCCGCTGGAGAAGGCGTACAGGCCCATTTCGTCGAAGTAGTCCATCAGGGTGGTGATGATCAGATCCTGACGGCACAGAAGCATGAACAGCGTAAGTTCTCTCAAGCAGGTCATGAAGGGCAGAAGATACCCGCTGATGATGCTGGACTTCTGAATTGGGATGATGATCTGCACCATGCGCCGCCACCAGGGGATGTCCTGAATGATGGCAGCCTCCTCGATTTCGCCGGACAGCTGCATCATGGAATTCAGGGAGCTTCGGCTGGCGAAGGGGATGTACTTGACCGTACCGGCCAGGATCAGCAAAAGGAACGTATTGAAGATTCCCAGGTTTGAGCCCACGACGAAGAAGGCGATGCCCACCGCCAGGGACGGCATGAGGTAGGGCAGGAAGGCGACGTTGTTGACGTACCCCGCCCATTTGCTGCGGCGGTTTTTGCTGACGCAGTAGCCGACAAGCGTACCTATGGTGCCCGCGACCAGGGCGCAGCAGACCGCCACGATCATCGTGCCGCCGAAGGCCCGCCAGATGTCGGAATTGTACAGTATGCCGAACTGGCCGTAAATGCCGTTTTCCGATACGTTTTCAGCTGTGAGCCACCATTTGGTGGTCAGATGGCCGGCGATGCCGTTTGTAAGGAAGGAATAATCGCCGGGGTTGGGCAGGAAGGTCTCGATGGCGAAAAGTATGATGGGCAGTATGCCGGAGAACAGCGTGGTCAGCACGAAAACGGTCGACAAAATGTACTTGCCCACGCCCAGATTCACCAGACTGCTCTGGCCGGATTTGCCGGTGACGGTGGTGAAGTTCTTGCGTCCGGAAGTCGTCTTCTGGTTGACGATCAGGATCAGGAAGCCGAAGAGCATCATGATCACCGCCAGTATGCTGGCTTCGCCCACGCGGTCGATGCGCATGCCCACGTACTGGGTGGACAGCGTGCTCAGACCCAGATAGTGCGGTATGGGATAGGAGCCCATGGCGCTCGAGAACACCAACAGGATGGTGGACAGTATGGCGGGCTTTACAAGGGGCAGGGTCACCCGCAGGAAGGTCTTCCACCGGGGCGTGTTCAGTATGGTCGCGGCTTCTTCGAGGTTCGCGTCCATGTTGCGGAAAATGCCGCCGATGAGGATGTAGGCAAAAGGCGCATAGTGCAGCGCCAGCACGACCGACACCGGGAACAGACCCTCGCACCACCACTGGGGCATATTCACGCCCAGCACGGAAGCGAACAGGCCGTCGCTGCCGCCGGTGACGGCGTTGCTGAAGAACAGGTTGCGCCAGATGATGGCCAGCGTCCACTGGGGCATGATGTAGGGGAATATAAAGATGGAGCTTAAGTACTTCTTGAGTTTCAGATTGGTGCGCGTCACCAGATAGGCGAATATTCCGCCGTAGAGGATGGAGCCCACGCAGGCGAAAATGCTGATGAGAACGGAATTGAGCAGCGGCGTCCACAGATACGTCTTGGCCACGGACAGCTCGATGCGCTGCCGGCCGTGCCGCGTGATGTTGACCCCGGTGAACAGGTCGGTCCAGTTAAAGGTGGTGTAATCGTCGCCCAGCACTTCAAACTGTGCGCTCTTGGCGTCTTCGGCAGCGTCTACGGTGCCGGGGTGTACGGAGACCGTGTCCTTCAGAATGGTGACCATGGGATAGACCGTGGTGACGGTCAGTATGATCCCCAGCATCAGCAGAATGAAATTCTGCGGCTTGGACAGATAGGTCCATATTTTGTTGAGCTTTTTCCGGAAAGCGCTCGGCTTTCGCAGTACGGTAACAGACAATGCCCTTCCCCCTTTTCAGAATGATGCGAATTGGCTGTGGCACTGACAAGAAAGGGCGGTGAGCCGGGTGTTAAACCGACGCGCCGCCCGCATCGCGATGGTGACAGAAAATTACTTGCCGGCTACGATACCGTCGATCCAGGCGCTCATTTTGCCGGATACGGAGGCGCAGTAGGCGGGATCCTCGACTACCAGCTGGCCGTCGTTTAACCACCAGTCGTAGCCGCGGTCGTTCTTGGCGTCATAGGTGTTCACGCCGTCCACATAGCCGTCCTGGCTGTGGTCCTGCATGCAGGCCGCAACGGGAGCGTAACCGCCCATGTCCTTGCCCCAGGCATAGAAGCCTTCAGAGGTGGTGGTCATGAAAGCGATGAGCGCGCAGGCGGTCCAGGGCAGGGGGCTGGTCTTGGTCAGCATCACGTAATGCTTGTAGGCATAGCCGCCGATGCCGGTGTAGCCGTCCTGATAGGCAGCAACGGTGATGTTGTTCACGGAAGACTCGGCGGTCTCCTCGATGCTGCGCAGCTTGGAGTACACCAGAAGGCCGGTCTGGCCGGCGGCGGACTTGGTCACCAGGGTGTTGCAGATGGGGCCGTCGTCGGTTTCCTGATTGTACTGGTCGCACCAGAGCAGCACCCAGGTCAGGCCGTAGTTGGCGTTTTCGGCGGTGAGGCCCAGATCCTTGACGTCCAGCTTCATGTCTTCGATCAGCGCGTCGTATTCCTCGTTCTTGCCGTCCCAGGCTTCATAGGCTTCCTTGGCCCAGTTGGAGTACTTTTCGCTGGTCATCATGTACAGGAAGTTCTTGCCGACGGGCTCGCTGTTTACGCCCATGAACAGGGGCGCTTCGCCGTCCGCAACGAAATCCCACATGTTGGTGTAGGTCTTGTCGCCCAGGTTGTTGAACATGAATACCTTGTTCAGCGTCTGCAGCGCCAGGGGATTTTCGTTGTTCTCCTTGGCAACGTCTTCGGCCTCAGCCCACTCCTTGGGAACGAAGTTGAGCAGGTAGCCGGTGTCCAGCATCTTGCTCTGGATCTGGTTGCCGTCCTGGATCAGCGTCATGGAGATCTCGTGGTTGGCGCTGTTGACGTCGGCGTCCAGCTGGGCGAAGATATTGTTGTTCTTGGGCTGCTGCCAGCTGAATTCCAGCGTGTAGGAGGGATCGATCTTCTGCAGCTCTTCGATGAACAGGGGCAGTACGGACTTGCCGCGGCTGGAATTGCCTACGGCGTTGAAGGTCTTGCCTTTGGATTCCTCGATGGCCTTCTTGTACAGTTCTTCATTGGTCATGGTCTGGGCCTGCGCGATGATGTCCGCCACACTCTCATCGGCCATTGCGATGGGGAGCAGGGACATGGTCAGCACGAACACCAGTGCGAGCGCGAGTAATTTTTTCATGAGTAAACGCTTCCTTTCTTGTTAAACCCGGCCGTTTTTCCGGCCGGTTTCGTCATATCTATTATACTCAAAGCGCATGAATTGTCAAGGGAACGTGAAGAAATTGGTCCTGCCGGCCGTTATTTTGCGCAATTAAAAACAGCCCCGCGCGTCAGGAAACGCCAATCGATCCGCACTTCGGCTTCTTTGGAAATCTGCCGGTTTATTATCCATGGCACACCGTATACCGAACGAGGCTTCGGCCGATCGTCGCTTTGAAAATAAAACGTTTGCAGCAAATGTTTGCAAGACTTGAAAAAGTGTATTGACAACATGGCTTTTTTCGCCTATAATGTAAATGCAAACGTTTACATGATGCTGGCAGAAGTCTTAGAATCCCTTAAGAAGGTGATCCCGATGGTCAAACTCAAGGACATAGCCGAGGCTTGCGGCGTTTCCGTCGCTACGGTTTCACGGGCACTGAACGGACTTACGCCGCCGGAGACGAAGAGAGCCGCCGGCATTTTGCTCAAGGCCAAAGAGCTGGGCTATTATCCCAACGCGGCGGCACGCACACTGAAAACCAGCCGCTCGCACAACATCGGCATCCTGTACGAAGACAGGATGGATCACGAATACTTCAGCCCCCTGCTCAACGAGCTGCGCTTCGCCGCGGAAAACCTGGGCTACGACATGACCTTCATAAGGCGCTGCTCCAACAGCGAAGAGGGGGACTATCTCGACCGTGCCCGGCGAAGGAATCTTGACGGCGTGGTCGTGGTGCAGGCCGACTTCAATTCCGCAGACGTGATCCGCCTGGCCGTAAGCGCCATCCCAACCGTTATGATCGACCACGCCTACGAAAGCTGTGACTGCGTGATGAACGACAATCGCGGCAGCGTCGAAAAGATCGTGCAGGCCGTGTGGGAAAAAGGGCACCGGCGGGTGGCCATGATCCACGGGGAGGACTGCACGGTCACGCGGGAGCGGGTCGCCGGGTTTTACAAGGCCTGCGCGGAGCTCGGGCTTCGCATCCCCGCCTCTTACGTGCGTGAAAGCCGCTTCCATTCGCCGGACATCTGCGCGGAAAGCGTAAAGGCGCTGATAAAAGAAAACGAAATCAGGCCCACCTGCATCCTCTGCCCCGACGATTTCAGCTGCCTTGGCGCGCTGAGAGCACTCAATGAAATGAATATCCGCGTCCCGCAGGACATGAGTCTGGTGGGCTACGACGGAATCCGCATGACCCAGATGGGCACGCCCCGGCTGACCACTTACCGGCAGGACGCGGGAGAAGTCGCGCGGGCAGCCGCTTCTCTTCTGAACGAAGCGATCAACGACCCCAAGGCGCATCAAACGCGAACAGTCACCGTCAGCGGTGAACTGATCCCGGGCGAAACGCTGGGGCTTGCGCCGTAAAGGCGATTTCAGAATCTTTTCTGCCCTGCGGCAGAAGCGATATAAAACGTACCCAAGAACAATTTTAGGAGGAAGAGACATGAAAAAGACGTTGGCTGTAATCCTGTGCCTTGCCATGGCGTTGTGCCTGCCGTGCATGACGTACGCCGTGGCGGAAGAAACAGCGGCTGCTCCGGAAGCGTATCTGATGTACGCCGACGGCAGCTGGGCTTACCAGTACTGGGGCGGCGAAGCGCCCGAAGGCGTGACCGCGAAGAACGTCGCCGTCGACGGCGAAGGCGAATACACGGTCGGTCTGGAATTCGCCGAGGAATCTCAGGGCCTGGCCTTCGCGGCGGTCGGAATCACCGACGGCGAAACGAAGCTGCCCGGCTATACCATCGAACTCAAGGCCGTCCGCGTCAACGGTGAGGAGATCGCCTTTGAAAAAGGCTATACCTCTTCCGACGACGGGATCACGACGCGCATGAATCTCTTCAACGAATGGGTCGCCGAAGTGCCCGCCGACGCCAGATCCTTCGACGGAAAGACCGACGACGCCAAGGCGATCGTCGTGGATAAAGAGCTGTTTGCGGCCGTCAAGACCGTTGAGGTCGACTTCGTGCTGCATCAGTACGGCATCGACACCGCTTACATCATGTACGCCGACGGCAGCTGGGCCTATCAGTACTGGGGCGGCGAAGCGCCCGAAGGCATCACTGCCACGAACGCCGTGATCGACGGTTTCGGCGATTATACGGTCAAACTGGAGTTCGCCGAAGAAGCGAGCGGCCTGGCTTTCGCTGCGCTGGGCATCGTAAACGGCGAGAAGACCTATCCCAAGGCGACCCTGCAGATCAACTCCATCGCCGTCAACGGCGAAGAGATCGAGTTCGGCAAGGGCTACACCTCCTCCGACGACGGCGTGACCACCCGCATGAACATCTACAATGAGTGGGTCAGCGAAGTGCCCGCCGACGCGCGCTCCTTCGACAAAGACGTAAGCGACGCTTCTCCCGTCATCGTGGACACCGCGGCCTTCGCCGCCGTGCGTTCCGTCGAGATCGGCTTTACGCTTGCGCCCGTCACCGACACCGCCTACCTCATGTACGCCGACGCGGCCTGGGCCAATCAGTACTGGGGCGGCGAAGCGCCCGAAGGCATCACCGCCGTCACCGAGACCGTGCTCGGACAGGGCACCTACACCGTCGGCCTCGAATTTGCGGCGCCTACCGAAGGCCTGGCTTTCGCGGCCGTTGGCATCACGACCGGTGAAGAAACCTTCCCCGGCTACTTCATCGAGATCACGGACATCCTCGTAAACGACGAAGCCGTCGAGATCGGCAAGGGCTACACCTCCTCCGACGACGGCGTGACCACCCGCATGAACATCTACAACGAGTGGGTCGGCGAAGTGCCCGCCGACGCGCGCTCCTTCGACGGCGTTACCGAAGACGCTTCCGCGATCATCGTGGACACTGCCGCCTTCGCAAGCGTCTCCAAGGTCGAAGTGACCTTCAACTACATCTACGGCAAGGCGCCCGAGAAGAACGCAGACGCGCCCCTGACCGACGACGAAGCCAGGGAGCTGCTCGCCAAGGACTACAACGCCTACATCGGCGTACAGAGCGAGAACTACATCTTCCGCAACGCCTGGAACGACAACTACGGCCGTGACGACGCCGAGCACGAGGGCTACTTCAACCGTCTGACCGGCTGGGACAGCGACAACAACGCAGTCGACTACGGCGGAACGTTTGAAGACGCCGTCGTAAGCGGCGAAGGCACCTACAGCGTGAGCCTGACGACGGGCGAAATGGGCTTCGGCAGCGACGGCTTCTTCCGTCTTCTGTTCGTCTCCACCGATATCCCCTCCAAGCTCGTCAAGGACGGCTTCATGACGATCGACGACGTGCAGACCAAGATCGGCGCCGCGGCGACCCAGAAGTACACCGACGTCGACGTTTCGGGCGATTACGTTCGCATCGTCGTCATCGACCAGTACAACCGCTCCGAGGATCCCTTCGGATACACGGTGCCCGGCGCGGATACGGCGATCACCATCACCTTTACCGTAAAAGCGAACGTGGAAGAATAAAACGGTATCGTTCCAACGGCGGAGCGGCTTGTCAAAGCGGTTCCGCCGCTTCATCATCTAAAGAAGTGAGGAAATCACATGGTTCTCGATAGACAACAGACGCTGAAGATCGCTTCTGTCAACGCGGAACCCGAGATCGGGAAACAGGAAAGACGGGCGCTGCGATTCAACAGGATCATCATTATCGTCGCGTTCGTCATGCTCTTTTTCCCGCCGTTCAACATCGGCCGTATCTCTGCAAAGATCAGCAGCAACCTTACCCTGCTGACCAGCGCGACGTCGTTCGGTACGGTCACATCCAAGATCGGCGCGTTTATGGATCCGTCGGGGTCGCGTTACGCGATCGAGCGCGCTGATGTCGTGTGGTCCATGGTGGGCTGCGCAATGGTACTGGTGGGCGTGCTGGCCTGCGCGGCCGGCGCGTGTCTGAGCCTCGGCAACCGGAAGATGCGCCGCGCAGCGCTGCTGCTGCCCGCCGGCGGGTCCGTACTGGGGCTTGCGGGCATGCTCGTAAACTTCCTTGCGTACAACGCGATCCTGCGCTTCATCGGCACGACCGCGCATCCGGACACCGCGCGGGCCAATGTAGAGCCCGTTTTCCCGCTGTTCGCCTACATCGCAATGGGCATAGCGCTCGTCGCCGTGCTGCTGAGCTCCCTCTGGGCGATCAGGCAGACTTACGCGCGCGAGCATGCCGTGATCGCGGAAATGCCCGAAAAGTACAAGCTTTTCATCATGTTCCTGCCGGTTTTGCTGCTTTCGTTCCTGTTTGCGTACCTGCCGATCTACGGCTGGCGATACGCTTTTTACGACACGAAGGCCGGCGCGGAGCTCACCAGCGACCTGTTCGTGGGCTTCAAGAACTTTACGACGCTGATCCGGGACCCCGGAACGCGCCTTAAGATCTTCCAGGTGCTCAGGAACACGCTGGTCATGAGCGGCCTGGGCATAGCGACGAGCTGGCTGCCCATCGCCTTTGCGATACTGCTTGCGGAAGTGCACTCCACCAAATTCCAGCGGGGCGTGCAGACGCTGACCACGATCCCGAACTTTTTGAGCTGGGTGCTCGTGTACGCGGTCGCGCTGTCGATCTTCTCCAGCGACGGTCTGATCAATAACGTGACCAACCAGATCGCGGGCAGCAACGTCAGCAACGAGGACTATCTTTCCAACGACAACCTGACCTGGATCAAGATGCTCCTGTGGGGCACGTGGAAGGGGCTCGGCTGGAGCTCGATCATCTATGTCGCGGGCATCGCCGGCATCGACCAGCAGCTCTACGAGGCGGCGCGCGTGGACGGTGCAAACCGTCTGCACTGCATCTGGCACATCACCGTGCCGGGCCTGATCCCGACCTACATGGTCATGCTGCTGATGTCCATCGCCGGCATCCTCTCCAATGGCATGGAGCAGTACCTCGTATTTTCAAACCAGTACAACGGCGACCACATACAGGTGCTCGACCTGTACGTCTATAACCTGGGCATCGGAAGCAGCCAGCTGGCCGTGTCCACGGTCGTGGGCATACTCAAGAGCATCGTGGCGGTGATCCTGCTCTTCGGCGCGAACAGCATCAGCAAGCTCGTGCGCGGCGAGAGCATCATATAAAGGGGGTGTTCGCATGAAAAAGCAAACAAACAACACGCCCGTCACCGTCAAAAACCGGAACGAAGAACCGAGGATCGACTTTAAGCCGCGCTGGCAGATCGTGCTGTGTGCGACGCTCGTGTGCGCGCTCATAGGCCTGTTCATAAGCGCAGTGCTCCTCAAAAAGGACGTCGTGAGCACCGCGCAGGTCTCCCTCGAGCTCAAGGACAGGACTAACCTTCTGCAAACCAGCGCGGACGTCGAAAAGAACATCGACCTCTACCGCGGCATCTCCGAAAGCCTGGACGGCGAAGTGAGCGTCCGTCAGATCAGGCAGAACGTGAGCTTTACGGACGACGAAGCGGCGGAGCGCAAGCTGGTGTCCGACGTCATCGCCGTAAGCGGCGCGGACGGCAGTCTCAGCGTGTCCTTCGTCATCAACGAGCCGGACGCGGACGTGCCTGCCGACAGCGCTTCGGTCACCACCGACAGGGACGGCAACCGCGTCGTGAGCTTCAAAGTAAACAACGTGAACTCCAAAGTCGTCATTACGGCCAAGGGCGACAGCGCCGAAAAAGCGAAAAAGCTCGCGACGGAAGTGGCGCTGCAGCTGGCAAAGGAGCTCTACGGCGAAAGAGAAGACGCGGACGCGTGCTACGCCGTGAGCGAGGCCGCGATCCTGTCGAGGGACGTAAAGACCTGGCCCAGCATCGGCGGCTGGACACTTTTGTTTGGCCTGCTGGCGCTTTTGATCAGCTTCCTTGTCTGCTTCACGCTGCCCGCGATCCGCAAACAATTCCTGCTCAAGGGCTGGCAGAAGCTTTTGATCGTTGTGCTGTGTACGGCGATCACGGGCGTGTGCGCCTACGTCTTCTGTGAAAAGGTCGCAAAGCCCCGCTATACCGATACCCTTATGAGTACGCTTTCCGTGGACGAAGGCGGCGAGACCAAGCTGCTCGAAGTCAAGGGCGACGCGTTCGGCGAAAAGGATTACAACATTTTGAACGCTTTTGATTCCTCCATCGGCGCCAAAGTGCGGCGGCCTGACAGGAGCGATTTCTATTTAGGCGTGTACGAGAAGGTGAGAGCTGTCGATGAGAGCGTCGAAAGGCCCGGCAGCGGTCTGAAAGACGCGATCGAGCAAACCGTGGATGAGAACACGCGCGCGGTCGTCTTCACCATCAGGGCAAGCGACGACCTGAAGGCCGAGCGCATCGCGACGGCCTGCGTAAACCAGCTGGCCGAAATGATCTTCGGCGCACCTGAAACCGATAAGCAGGCTGAAAACGCAGATGAAACCGCCGAGGCGCAGGCAGACGAGGCGCAGGGCGACAGCCTTTCCATGCGCGTCGTTTTGAACGACCCCGAGCCGGACAACGCCGAGCTCCACCTGTACGAATGCCTGATCAACGGCCAGAGCGCTTCCGACGAACAGATAAGTCTGAGCGTAAAGAAGGTGGAGGCGGACAGCCGCACCGAGGCCGCGAGCAACGTGCAGTGGCAGGGCGTACTCTTCGTCAGCGAGCAGAACGTGATGAACCAGCTGCCCGCCGCGCAGACCGTCAAGTATTTCGGCAGAAAGCTCGACCTGTACGACGGCGTGAGCAGCATACTCGCAAGCGACGCTGTCTACGAAGAGACGGCCGCGGAGCTGAGCGCGTACCGCCTGAGCGGAAGCGAGATCAGGAACATGACCGCGCTCTCCACCAGCGCGAGCAACCGCGTGCTCAGCTTAAGCGCAACCGGCGAGGACGCGCAGCAGGCGGCCGACGTCGTCACGGCCCTGACCGGGCGCGTGGCGGCCAAAATGTTCGAGGGCATCGAATACGCGGACATGTACTACACGGTCACCACGCCCACGATCACCCGCAGTCAGGTGCTCGAATGGCCTGCGACGATCACGTGGGTCATCGTGTCGGTGCTGATCGCGCTGCTGGCCAGCTACATGATCTTCGCACAGCAGCACATCGCCGATTCGCTGATCGTCGTGTTCTTCGTGCTGTTTACGATCCTGTGCGTGTTCCCGTTCTATTACCTGTTCATCAACACGATCTCGAACAACGAACTGGTCGCGGGCGGGCGCATCAACTTCTTCCCCAGCGGCCTGCACATCAACAACTACCTGCGCATTTTCAAAGAGGACGACGTGGGGCAGGCGCTCAAGATCACCGTGCTTCGAACGCTCCTCGGCACTGCGCTGATGGTGCTTACTTCCGCGTGGGCCGGTTACCTCGTGACGAAGCAAAAGATGTGGAAACGTTCGCTCTGGTACAGGGCGCTGGTCGTGACCATGTACTTTAACGCCGGCCTCATCCCCTGGTACACCAATATGCTGATGCTGGGCCTTACCAACAACTTCCTTGCCTACCTGATCCCCGGCATGGTCGCGCCCTACAACATCATACTGGTCAAGACCTACATCGAATCCATTCCGGGTTCATTGGAGGAGAGCGCGATCATCGACGGCGCTTCCACGACGAAGGTGTTTGCGCGCATCATACTGCCTTTGTCCATACCGATCCTGGCGACCATCGCCATCTTCGGCGCGGTCGGCAACTGGAACTCCTTCCAGGATTCCCTGCTTTTGATGAGCAGCAGCCCGCGCCTGTATACCCTGCAGCACAGGCTGTACATCTACCTCAACCAGACGACCTCGATCAACACCGAGCAGCTGACCACGCAGCAGGCCAAGAGCCTGCTCAACACGGGCGTCACCACCAAGTACACCATCGCCATGGTCACGATCATCCCGATTTTGCTGGTGTACCCGTTCATGCAGCGCTTTTTCGTGAAGGGCATCATGCTCGGCGCCGTCAAGGGTTAGCACGTTCCCGCTTCGCGCGGACGAGTTTTAGCATTCGAAAGGAGAACTGTCACAATGAAGAAACTGCTTTGCCTGACACTGGTCGCACTGCTTACGCTTGGCGCGCTGCCCTTTGCCGCGCTTGCGGATACCGCGGTGAACCGCGACGGCGAGACGATCCGCCTGGACGTCTATTCGCAGCTTGCCAATTACTCCGGCATCCAGGGCGGCTGGGGCGGCATACTGCTCAAGGACCTGTTCAACATAGAGCTCAACATCATTCCCGACCAGGACGGCACCTACGCCACCCGCATGGAGAGCGGCTCTCTGGGCGACCTCGTTGTCTGGGGCGCCAACGGCGAGGACTACAAAAACGCCGTGAACAAGGGCATGCTCCTCGACTGGGAGGAATCCGGCCTGGCCGAAAGGTACGCGCCCTACATCATGGAAAACTACACCGACGCGCTCGAAAGCAACCGCACCATCTCCGGCGACGGCAAGATCCACGGTTTCGGCCACGCGGTCGCACTGAGCAGCGAAAACCACGCCTCCTTCTTCTATACCTGGGACATCCGCTGGGATCTGTACAAGCAGCTGGGCTACCCCGAGGTGTACGATCTGGACGATCTGGTCGACCTGTTCAGCCAGATGAAGGAGATCTGCCCCACCGACGAGATCGGCAACGAGACCTATGCGCTCAGCATCTGGCCCGACTGGGACGGCAACATGGTCATGTACGTAAAGGCGCTGGCGACGGCGTTCTACGGCTTCGACGAGCTGGGTTTCGGCCACTACGATCCCATGAGCGGTCAGTTCCTGAACTGCCTTGACGACAACAGCCCCTACATGGAGTGCCTGCGCTTCTTCAATAAGCTCTACCGCGCAGGGCTGCTCGATCCCAGCTCCTCCTCCAACACCTACGACAAGATGAGCGAGAAGCTGAAAAACGGCGGCACCTTCTGGTCGATCTTCAACTACGCGGGCTCCATGGCCTACAACACCGACGAACACATGGCCGAAGGCAAATACATGTACGCGATGGTGCCCGAAGACGCGACGCCCATCGTATACGGCCTTGGCACCGCGGGCGGTAACCGCATCTGGAGCGTCGGCGCGCATACCCGCTATCCCGAACTGTGCCTCGAGTTCCTCAACTGGCTGGCCACGCCCGAAGGCTCCATGACGATGTGGTACGGCCCCAAAGGTCTCATGTGGGACTACAACGAGGAAGGCGGCACGTACTTTACCGAGCTTGGCGCGCTTTGCAACAACGACTCCGCGTACAATCTTGCGGGCGTCGAATGGACCAGCCCCTACACCGGCAAGACCTACGCCCTGAGCGGCACGTTCAACGACGGCTGCGTACAAATCAACAACACCACCCTGTCTCAGGACATGATCAACCCCGACGGCAATGGCAAAGAGACCTTCAACAAGGATACCTGGGCCAGCGTCTCCGCAAGTGACCTGTACGACATACAGCTCGACTGGCAGCAGCATACCGGCGCGACCATGGCGGACGACTACATGGAGATGCGCGAGGACAACTTCGGCGACAAGCTCTACGTCATCATGCCCAGCGTGCCCTATTCCGAAAGCTCCAAAAGCAGCGAGTTGGATCTTAAGTGGAAGAATTGCGCCAAGGCCATCGTGGAGAACAGCTGGCGCGCGATCTACGCAAAGAGCGACGGCGAGTTCGAATATCACGTAAGGACCATGAAGACCCAGTGCGATCAGTTCGGCTTCAAGGACTGCCTTGCCTGGTGCGAGCAGGAAGCGCTTCAGCTCTGGACGCTGAGCAACAAGGCTGACTGACATACGCGCTGATTGGAGGATTTTGCCATGAAAAGGATCCTGATCGCTTTCCTCGTGCTGCTTGGCCTGTGCGTCGTAACGGCCGCGGCGGAGGAGGATGAAATTGGCTCCGTCGCCCTTACCCGCCTCATGGGCAACGGCACGAACCTGGGCAACACGTTCGAAGCCTGCAACAACGGCGCGCAGTACGGCAACACGACGGACGACCCGCTGTATTACGAGACGCTCTGGGGGCAGCCTGTGACAACGCCTGAAATGCTTCAGGGGCTCAAAGCCGCCGGCTTTGACACGATCAGGATCCCTGTGGCGTGGATGACCAACGCGACGCACCTGAACAAGGGCGACTACACGATCAACCCGCTGTATCTGGACAGGGTCGAGCAGGTCGTTTCCTGCGCGCTCGACGCGGATATGTTCGTCATTCTCAACGACCACTGGGACGGCGGCTGGTACGGCATGTTCGGCTCCGAAAGCGCCCGGACCCGCGCGCTGGCCATGGAGGCCTACAAGGGCATGTGGACGCAGATCGCCCAAAGGTTCGAAAAGTACGACTGGCACCTGATCTTCGAAGGCGCGAACGAAGAGATCGGCGCGCGCTTCGACGAAAACAGCCCGCTCTACTGCCAGGATTCGATCACGACGTACCTGAGCGACAACGAGCGCTATCAACTCGCCAACGAGGTCAATCAGGCCTTCGTGGACACCGTTCGCGCCTCAGGCGGCAACAACGCCGAGCGGTTTTTGCTCATCCCCGGTTACGGCACGAACATCGAGCAGACCTGCGACATGCGCTTCGTGATGCCAAGGGACAGCGCGCACGACAAGCTGCTCATCTCCGTGCACTGCTACAGCCCCTGGAGCTATTGCGGCGCGTCCGACGCGGCGTCGGCAACCAAATGGGGCACGGCGGGCAACTTTCAGTCGCTTGAGAAAGAGCTCAAAATGATGAGCAAGTTCACTTCGCAGGGCATCGGCGTGGTGATCGGCGAATACGGCGCGCTGCCCGGCGCGGACGGCGTAATGAAGGAAAACGCCGTGGCGTATCACCGCTATTTCCTCGATCTTTGCGATTATTACGACTACTGCTCCTGCCTGTGGGACACATCCGGCTTCTTCGTGCGAAAGGACCTGCGCTTTTCCGACGAAGACATGGCCGCGCTCTACAGCCAAAAGCGCCGCGCGAACGAGGGCGATATCGACGCGGTGAAGGAAAGCGCGCTTGCTTCCATGCAGAGCGCCGTTTCTTCTGCGCCCGAGACCTTCCGTGAGGACGCGATCGAGCTCGGTGAAGACACGATCGTCGCGTGGATCATGTGGTCCAGCGGAGACTGGTCCGTCAGCTACTCCGTAGGGGACACGTACGATCCCGACTCCGTGTCCGCGGGCCTCGTGCCGACCGACGTCGTGATAAAGGGCGAAGGCACCTACACCGTGGGACTCGACTTTACGGGCACGGCGAACGGCTGTTCCTCCGGCGTCGCCTTCGCGGCGATCGGCCTTAGCAACACGGAAGTCGTCAATCCCGGCTGGGCGATCCACATCACCGACCTCAAGGTCAACGGCGAGAGCGTCAAGCTAAAGGGCAGACCCTATACGACCAGCGACGACGGCAGGACCACGCGCACGAACCTGTTCAACGAGTGGGTCACGGCGCTGCCCGCGGACGCGAGGGTGCTCTACGGTCCCAACATCAGCATCACCGCGACGCCCATTGACCGCGCCGATCCGGCCTTCGCACAGATCAAAACGATAGAAGTCACCTTCAAATACGGACCCAAACAATGAGGGCACGGTATCCGGCTGAACAAGCCTGGGATCCCTCCTGACGTCATCTCAAAGGCGCCGCCGTCTTCCGTTCGCATACGGAAGCCGGCGGCGTGTATTTTATCCATGAAAACCGTGGCCTGTGCGGGGCGCAGACGCAGAAGAAGGACGCAGCGAATCTGTTTCAGGCGTTGCGGATCGGGCCGAATTGTGGTATAATCTGTATCGGGAACAACTTAAAGAAAAATTAACAGAAAAAGTGTCTCGGAATGGCCGAGCCAATTGTCTTATATACAGAAGATCCTCTTTGAAACGAAAAAACGGAAGGGAGCACGGTTATGAAAAGGACGGCTGCTTTATTGCTTGCGCTGCTGATGTCTTTTGCCTGCGCGACTGCCGAAGAGCATCCCCGATGCTGGGTTGAGTACGCTTCTTACCTGCCGCCCTGGAAAGCCGACTGCAAAAGCACGCGGGTGCAAGGCTGCGGCTGGTATTTCGACTATTCGAATGTGGACCCGGCAATGGTCGAAAACTATCTGGAAACGCTTCAGCGGCAGGGCTTCGACTGCGTAAGATCGGAAGGAGACTGCGCACTGTACCGCGAAGACTGCATCATCCTGCTGCGTGATTACAGACGCGGCACCTATGAGATCGAATTGTGGCAAAGCAGCCGATTTCACGGACAGGCGGACAGCGACGATCTCATTGCGATGGTGCACGATAAAGAGATACTCTGCGCACTGGATATAAGTCCGGAGGGTTTGTTCCCGGGAACCGGGCTAAAGCTGTTCGTCTGCGTGTGCGGTTCACGATCGGATGAGACTTACGGGTTGAGCAGTGCGTTATACCTTGCCGGCGGCAGGGTTTGTCTGCAATTGGATTGCGTGGATATGGTTTGTGCGGACCTCGATCAGGACGGCACAGCGGAGCTGCTGACCGTTGAATGGGGCCCCACTTCCGGGCTCTTCACGCTCGCCTTTAAGGTTTATGATTCACAAAGCGGTGCGCCGCATTTACGGACAGGCATCCTGGAAACCCTGGATTACGGTCGTTTTGCGTTGATCGGGGAAAACGGCAAAGCTTATTTCGAATATGAACGGCAGTATTACAATCAGGAAACGAAGACGGCAAAATATGAGCAGACCCGGTTTTATGAGATCGGCCTGGACGGCGAGGAAGTCGTTTTCCGACGCGGCGGGGAGGAAGGGCTGCCGCTCGGAGGTATTCGCGGCAATTGACAGCGCCGGAAAAACGCTTCCCAGATAACAGCATCTGAAGGGAGCGATTTGGATGAAATACTTCTTTTCGATTCGCAGGTTCACTTACGCGATAGACGAGCATCAGAAAAAACATGAAATGCGCCCGTATGTCCGCGGGACCATAGGGGCGTTGGCTGCGGCCGTGTCTCTTTTGACAGTACGAACCGTCGATCGCAGAATATCGTTTTTCATTTGTCTGATCATTTTCGTCGCTGTTTATCTGGCCGTCGTGTTTATTGCCAACTATATCGTATTTTTACTGGCAAAACACGGGTGTGAGAAATTGTTCGAAACGGATCCGGAGGACGATCGGGGGTAGGATTCACAGCCTGTATACAGCGGGTGCTTCCCGATCTTCTTTCCGGAGCTCTGTTTTCTTCAAATCCGCTCGGAGAAGTCTTTCTCACTCCCACTCGATGCTGGCGGGGGGCTTGCTCGTCACGTCCAGTACCACGCGGCTTGCGTGGGGCACTTCGTTTACGATGCGTTCGGAGACGCGGGCGATCAGGTCGTAGGGCAGGCGCGCCCAGTCGGCGGTCATGAAGTCGTCGGTGGTCACGGCGCGCAGGGCGACGGTGTAATCGTAGGTGCGCTCGTCTCCCATGACGCCCACGCTGTGCACGCCGGTCAGCACCGTGAAATACTGGCTTATCTTCTCCGAAAGGCCCGCTTTTGCGATCTCCTCACGGAAAACGGCGTCGCTTTCGCGGACGATCTCCACTTTTTCGGGGGTCACTTCGCCGATCACGCGGATGGCGAGTCCGGGGCCGGGGAACGGCTGCCGCCAGACCAGATCATGAGGCAAGCCCAACGCCTCGCCCAGCGCGCGCACCTCGTCCTTGAACAGCATCCTGAGCGGTTCGATCAGCTCCGTAAAGCCCAGCTCTTTGGGCAGGCCGCCCACGTTGTGGTGGCTCTTGATCACGGCGGCGTTCGTGCCCTGTCCGCTTTCGATCACGTCGGGGTAGATCGTGCCCTGGGCGAAGAAGTCGAGCTTGCCCAGCTTTTTCGCTTCGTCCTTGAAGACGCGGATGAAGTCCCGCCCGATGATGTGCCTTTTTTCCTCGGGCTCCGTGACGCCCTTGAGGTCTTTGAAGAACAATTCCGCGGCGTCTGCGCGCACGAAGCGCACCGGGAACAGCGTGCTGAACACGCGGCACACCTGCTCGCTCTCGCCCTTTCGCATAAACCCGTGGTCCACGTACACGCAGGTCAGGCGCGCCCCGATTGCGCGGTAGATCAGCGCCGCGGCCACGGAAGAATCCACGCCGCCCGAGAGCGCCAGCAGCACCTTTCCGTTCTCGCCCACGGCCTCCCTGATCTGCCTGGCAGCCGTCTCGGCGTAGGCCTCCATCGTCCAGTCGCACGCGCAGCCGCAAACGTCCACGAGGAAATTCCTGAGCAGCCGCTTGCCCTCCTGCGTGTGCGTGACCTCTGGATGGAACTGCACGCCGTAGATGCGCTTTTCTTCGCATGCCATGGCGGCGACGGGGCAGTTGTCCGTTCCGGCAACGGTCTGAAAACCCGGCGGGCAGCGCTTTACCTGCCAGGTGTGGCTCATCCAGCAGTCGGATGTTTCCTGCATGTCGTGCGTCAGGCTGCTTTGCCCTTTCACGTGCAGCTTAACCCGGCCGTATTCGCGCTCGGCAGCCCTTTCCACCGTGCCGCCCAGCATAAATGCGGTCAACTGCATGCCGTAGCAGATGCCCAGCACCGGAACGCCCAGGTCGTAAAGGGCTCTGTCGCATTTCGGCGCGCCCTCGTCGTGCACGCTGGACGGCCCGCCGGACAGTATGATGCCCGCGGGCTCCATGGCTTTGATGTCCTCAGCCGGCACGCTCCAGGGCACGACCTCGGAATACACGTGGTTTTCGCGCACGCGGCGGGCGATGAGCTGCGTATACTGTCCGCCGAAATCGAGGATGACGATTTTCTGCCGATTTGTCATTTTCCTTTTTCCTTTCGCTTGTGTCCGGGGCAGGCGCGGCGTATGCCGTCAACGGTGCTCCCCGATCATTTTTTCCATCCGGATCATGTTGTACCGGCGGCCGAATTTGCGGCCGCAGCTGTGAAACGTGCCGACTTTCACGTATCCGAGGCGCCTGTGGAAGCTTTCGCTGTCCCGGGTAAGGTATTCGTCCTCCCGTATGGGGTCGGCGATGCAGGCGTACAGGTTGAGGATGCCTTTTTCCTTCAGCGCGCGCTCCAGCGCCTCGTGCGGCGCACGGCCGTACCCGCGTCCCCTCGCTTCCCTGTCGAGATAGATGGACACCTCGCACGATAAGCTGTAAGCCGCCCTGTCCTTGAACGGCCCGGCGCAGGCGTAGCCCAGAATGCGGCCGCCTTCCTCCAAAACCAGATACGGGTACGTTTTCAGGGTGTTTTCGATGCGCGCCCCGAATTCTTCCCGCGAAGGCACGTCGCACTCGAAGGTGATCGCGGTGTTTTCGACGTACCAGGCGTAGATTTTGAGCAGCCGGGCCGCGTCGCCGGCATCGGCATAGCGTATTTTCAGACAAATCACCTCCGCGGGGCGCAAGTGACGCGTAGGCTTATTTTCCGCTGTCTCCGTAGTTGGCGAGTACGCGGGCCGAAGGGTCGTCCACGTCACAGCCGGGCCAGGATTTGTTGGGCATCCAGTAGTCCGGGATCATCTTTGCCTGCCCGGGGTAGTATTTTTCGAAGAGGTCGCGGTAGAGCAGGCTCTCCTTCGTGAACGGGGGACGGTAATCGTACTTCGCCGCGCCTTTTGCGAATTCTTCGTCGGTGTACGTGCGCTCGGCCAGCGCTTTTAAGTCGTTTACCATGCTGTGACCCACCGCGTCGGAAAAGGCCGCCTTCTGCCGCCAAAGGATCTCGTCCGGCAGGATCTTGTCGCCGGCGAAGGCCTTGCGCAGCAGGTATTTGCCCATGTTGTGGCGGTTCATTTTGAGCTCCGGATCGATGCTCATCGCGTAACGCACGAATTTCAGGTCTCCGAAGGGCACGCGGGCTTCCAGGCTGTTGACCGATATGCAGCGGTCGGCCCTGAGCACGTCGTAGACGTGCAATTCGCGCACGCGCTTTTCGGCCTCCTCCTGAAAGGCGGCGGCGCCGGGCGCGAAGTCGGTGTACTTGTAGCCGAACAGCTCGTCGGATATTTCGCCGGTCAAAAGCACGCGGACGTCTGTGCGCTCGTGTATCCATTTGCAAACAAGGTACATGCCGATGGACGCGCGGATCGTCGTGATGTCCCAGGTGCCCAGCAGCTCCACGACCGTCGGCAGCGCCTCGAGCACGTCCTTTTCGCTGATGATGACCTCCGTGTGCCGGCTTCCGATATAATCTGCGGCCATGCGGGCGTATTTGAGGTCTATCGCGTCCACGTCCATGCCGATGGCGAAGGTGCGGATGGGCTTATCCAGCATTTTCTGCGCGATGGCGCACACCAATGAGGAATCCAGCCCGCCCGAGAGCAGAAATCCTACGGGCGCGTCCGCGTCCAGCCGCTTTTCGACGCCGTCCATGAGCAGGCGGCGCAGCTTTTGGCAGACCTCCTCTTCGCTCTTCATCGTGAAGTATCCCACATAGGCAGGATCGGCGTAGCGGACGAACTGCCCGTCGATCCAGTAATGCCCGGGCGGGAAGGGCGTGATCTCTTCGCACAGCCCCATCAGGCTCTTGGGCTCGCTTGCAAAGATCCATCCGCCGCTCTGAAGCCTGCCGTAATACAGCGGGCGTATGCCGATGGGGTCGCGCGCCGCGACGAACTTTCCCGAGCGGCCGTCATGCAGTATGAGCGCGAACTCGGCGTCGAGCGTCTTGAACATCTCCTTGCCGTATTCACGCCAGAGGGGAAGCAGTATCTCGCAGTCCGATTCGCCCCTGATTTCGTAGCGTTCCATCAGCCGCGCGCGCAGCGGGCGAAAGCCGTACAGTTCGCCGTTGCACACGACGCTGTCGCCGTCCATATGGAACGGCTGCATCCCGCGCTCGTTCAGGCCCATGATGGCCAGTCGGTGAAAGCCGAGATAGCCGGGGCCGACCTGTTCGAACCTGCTCATGTCCGGCCCGCGCGAGACCGTGCGGTCAAAGCTTGCTTGAATCGTTTCTGCGCTCAAGCTCCTGTCTGTCGTTCCGATAATCGAACACATAAAAAGCACCTCCCGTATGGTCGGCAATCGTACTGATAT
The DNA here is from genome assembly GCA_017395065.1 of Clostridia bacterium. Classification (GTDB taxonomy): domain Bacteria; phylum Bacillota; class Clostridia; order Christensenellales; family Aristaeellaceae; genus RUG14130. Next base: position 23,023 of record JAFPWH010000030.1, read on the forward strand.
TTCAGGACGAAGGCCGCCTCTCCGTGGTGCCACCTGATTTGCTTCTCTTGATCGGACTCTGTCAAGCCCCGGCGCTTGTAACGTGCCGCCGTTCACGCCGCCCCTACTCGCCCAAGGCTTTGGGTTTGGACTTGGAAGGGTTCTTCGCCGGCCCGCTCATACGGGATTCGCACCGCCGCCCGCTCTCTGGGATGCCGCCACGGCCGGGTACTTTGCTTCCGCAACGCTTTGCTCTGTGAAATTGGCGCTATCTTATCACCGCACGGGCGTTTTGTCAATCGGATTTTGAATAATTAACAAACAAAACTTGCACATTTTCGGGCTATATAATGAAATAATGGATTATATGCATGAATTTTTGTTAAGACTTTCAAAACCACTTGACACAGGCACCTCGTTGCGGTAAAATGAGCGCCAGATAAGGCAAGGGAGTCATATCGCGTGACTCACCTTGCCGCTTTTGTTTTTGAGGAGGTAGCGTTATGGGCAAATACATGAAGGAAGACATCGTCCGCTTGGTAAAGGAAGGCGACGTGGAGTTTATCCGCATGCAGTTCACCGACATTTTCGGTCAGCTGAAAAACGTCGCGATCACGGCCAGCCAGATCGAAAAAGCCGTGAACAACGAGATCATGATCGACGGAAGCTCCATCGAGGGCTTCGTGCGCATCAACGAAAGCGACCAGTATCTGCGGCCTGATCTGGACACCTTCGCCATTCTGCCCTGGCGGCCGCAGCACGGCAAAGTCGCGCGCCTGATCTGCGACGTGTACAACCCGGATGGCACGCCCTTCGCGGGCGATCCGCGCGGTACGCTGAAGAGGGTGCTGGCGAAGGCGGCTAAGATGGGCTACTCCTTCAACGTCGGCCCGGAGATGGAGTTTTTCCTGTTCCAGACCGACGAGCAGGGCCGTCCCACAACGACCACGAGCGACGAAGCCGGCTATTTCGACTTGGGGCCGCTCGATCACGGTGAGAGCACGCGGCGCGAGATCTGCATGGCGCTGGAGCAAATGGGCTTTGAAATCGAAGCCAGTCACCACGAGGTGGCCGCAGGCCAGCACGAGATCGACTTCAAATACGCAGACGCGCTGACGGCCGCCGACAACATCATGACCTTCAAGCTGGCGGTCAAGACGCTGGCGCAGAAAAACGGTCTGCACGCGACCTTCATGCCAAAGCCCGTCTTCGGCATCAACGGAAGCGGCATGCACACCAACATGTCTCTGTTCAGGGACGGAAAGAACGCGTTTTACGATCCCAAGGACAAGCGGGGGCTTAGCAAGGACGCGTACGCGTTCATCGCGGGCATTCTGGCGCACGTGCGCGGCATGGCGGCCATCACGAACCCGCTGGTCAACAGCTACAAGCGCCTGGTGCCGGGCTACGAAGCGCCTTGCTACCTCGCGTGGAGCGCCAGCAACCGCAGCGCCCTGATCCGCATCCCGGCAGCCCGCGGACAGGCCACCCGCGTGGAGCTGCGCTGCCCCGATCCCAGCTGCAACCCGTACCTGAACATGGCCGTATGCCTCGCGGCGGGCCTCGACGGCATCGAAAAGGGCCTCACCCCGCCTGACGAGATCACCGAGAACATCTTTGCGATGGACGCGCAGACGCGCGCCGCAAAGGGGATCGCAAGTCTGCCCGGCACGCTGATGGAGGCCGTTGAGTGCCTGAAGACCGACGAAGTGATCTGCGACGCACTGGGCGAGCACGTGCTTTGGCAGTACGTGGAAGGCAAGCAGAAGGAATGGGACGCCTACCGCACCCACGTGAGCCGCTGGGAGATCGATAGATACATCGTGATGTATTGACCCGAAAGGGAGAAAAGACCGACGAAGGGAGGGAGCCCATATGGCGAGAATCCTGGTCGCCTCAAACAATCAGGCTGTTCGCGAGCAGCTGTCGCGCCTGCTGGCTTCCTCCGGCTTTCAGATCTTCCGCCTGTGCGCTTCCGGCAGCGAACTCAGGCGCGCGCTGAACGATTGCGAGGACGCCGTCGTGATCCTCGCCGGAAATCTTTCGGATCTGAAGGCGGACGAATTGCAGTGGGATTGGGGCGAGCGCGCGCAGATACTTCTGATAGGAAAGCCGGACGTGCTCGAAGCCTGTGAATCGGAGGAAGTATTCCGCCTCGCGCTGCCCTCGAGCGGTCAGGCGATCGCGGGCGCGGTCGGGATGCTCAGCCAGCTGCACCGCATGCGCCTGCCCAAGCGCACGGCGGACGACAAAAGCATCGTGGAGCAGGCAAAACGGCTCATTATGGAAAAACAGAAGCTGAGCGAGGCGGAAGCGCACCGGCTGCTTCAGCAATACGCGATGAACCACGGCATGAAGATGGCAGATTACGCTTCCCGGATACTGAGAAGCGAAGGCAAGGACGAATGACGAAAATGACCGATCAGAGATATCCTTTATACAGAGAGGAATTTGAACACGAAAGCTGCGGCGTCGGCGCGATCGCGGATCTCGGCGGCAAAGCGACCTACCGCACCGTGGACCAGGCGCTCTCCATCGTGGAGCGCCTGGCCCACAGAGCCGGCAGCGACGCGCAGGGCACGACCGGCGACGGCGTAGGCATCATGACGGACATTCCCCACGATCTGTTTATCGCATGGGCACAGGAAGAGGGCATCAGCCTCGGAAAGAAAGGCGATTACGGCGTGGGGATGTTCTTTTTGCCCGAGGACGAGGTGAGCGCGGAAAACGTGCGGGCGATCTTCGAACAGCTGGCGTTCTCCGAAAACCTGCGGGTGCTCGGCTGGCGCGACGTGCCCTGCCACCCTGCGCAGCTGGGCCCCGGCGCGCGCCGCACGATGCCCCGCATAAAGCAGTGCTTTTTGAAACGCCCCTCCGACATCCAAGTGGGGCAGGACTTCGACAGGCGGCTGTACGTACTGCGCCGGGTGTTCGAAAAGCAGGACACAGACGCCTACATATGCTCTCTGTCGAGTCGCACCGTTGTGTACAAGGGCATGATGCTGGTTTCCCAGCTGCGCTCGTTTTACGACGACCTGCAGGACGTGCGCTACACCAGCCGCATGGCGATGGTGCATTCGCGTTTTTCGACGAACACCTTCCCTTCCTGGAGCAAGGCCCATCCGCAAAGGCTGCTTTTGCACAACGGCGAGATCAACACCATCCGCGGCAATCACGACCGCATGAAGGCGCGGGAGGAGACCATGTCCTCCCCGGTCATGGGAGACGAAATGAAGCGCGTTCTTCCGGTGATCGCGGAGAGCGGCAGCGACAGCCAGATGCTGGACAACGCGCTGGAATTTCTGACGATGAACGGTTTTCCGCTTTCCCTTGCGGGCATGGTGCTTTTGCCGGAGCCCTGGCAGGGCGCCAAAGAAGATACGCCCTGGCGCGACCTGTACCGCTACTACGCGACGATGCTGGAGCCCTGGGACGGCCCGGCGGCGATTTTGTATTCGGACGGCGAGAAGCTGTGCGCCTCGCTGGACAGAAACGGCCTGCGCCCGCTTCGCTGCGCGCTGACGGACGACAACAGGCTCATCCTTTCGTCGGAGGCGGGCGTGCTGTTCGAGGAAAACGCGCACATAATAAGGCGCTGGAAGCTTCGAAGCGGCGACGTGCTGGAGGCCGATCTCAACAGCGGCCGCCTGTGCGAAAGCGACGAGGTCAAACGCCGCTACGCGCAGGCGCAGCCCTATACCGAATGGGTGAAGCAGCTCATAAGGCTTGACGACCTGCCGAAAACAGAAGCTTCTTTCCCCGCTTCAGACGCCGCAACGCAGACGCGGCTTTGCAAGGCGTTTCACTATACGTACGAAGATCTTTATGACATACTGCTTCCGATGGCCCAAAACGGCACGGAGCCCATCGTTTCCATGGGCGCAGACGAACCGCAGGCGGTGCTGTCGAAGACGCATCCTTCCCTGTTCGACTATTTCAAGCAGCGGTTCGCGCAGGTCACGAACCCGCCCATCGACGCGCTGCGCGAAAAGGTCAAGACGGATCAGAGCATCTATATCGGCGACGACGGAAACCTGCTGGGAAGCGGAAAGGACAACTGCACCGTGCTGGAGCTTCCTTCCCCCGTGCTCACGGAGGAAGAGCTCGGCCGCGTGCGCGCGCTTCGCCACGCGGCCTTCAAGGTGCGCACCGTATCGCTCCTGTTCGACAGAAAGCTGTCCCTGAAGGAAGCGACGCAGGCGTTTTTCGGCGCCTGCGACCGCGCCTGTACAGACGGAATCAATATACTGATCCTGTCGGACAAGGGGCTGGACGAAAACCACCTTGCGATCCCTTCGCTGCTTGCGGTCTCGGCGCTGGAACAGCACCTGATCCGCATAAAGAAGCGCACCGCCGTATCCGTGATCCTCGAAAGCGGGGAGCCCAGAGACGTGCACCAGCTGGCGCTTCTGATCGCCTACGGCGCGCGGGCGGTGAACCCGTATCTGGCGCACGACTGCGTGCGCGCCCTGTGCGATAGCGGCATGATCGAAAAAAGCCGCGAGCAGGCGCTGACCGATTACAACCGCGCGCTCACGGCGGGCGTATTGAAGATCGCCTCCAAGATGGGCGTGTCCACGCTGCAGGCGTACCAGAGCGCCCAGCTGTTCGAAGCGATCGGCCTGGACAGCGGCTTTGTGGACAGGTACTTTACCAACACACCCTCGGTGCTTGGCGGCACGGACATGAGCCGCGTCGAAGCGGACGTCCGCTTCCATCATGAATCGGCATTTTGCGATCCATTAGACGGAGGGCTGGGCAGCGTGGGCGTGCACCGCCTGCGCACGGGGTCCAAGGCAGAGGAACACCTCTATTCCCCCGAGACGATACACCTTCTGCAGCAGGCGGTCTGGACGGGCGACGAAGAACTGTTCGGCCGCTACGCCGAGCGCGTGGAAAACGAAGGCCCGCGCACGATCCGCTCCATGCTCACTTTCTGCTACGAGGCCTGCAGGGCAGTGCCCCTTGAGGAAGTCGAAAGCGAGGAAAAGATCGTAAAGCGCTTCCGGACGGGCGCGATGAGCTACGGCTCCATATCCAGGGAAGCGCACGAATGCATGGCAAAGGCCATGAACCGGATCGGCGGGAAATCCAACAGCGGCGAGGGCGGCGAACTGCGCGAGCGATTCGGGACCGATCTGAACTCCGCGATCAAGCAGGTCGCCTCCGGGCGCTTCGGCGTGACGCGGGATTACCTGCTTTCCGCAAGCGAGATCCAGATCAAAATGGCGCAGGGCGCAAAGCCCGGCGAGGGCGGCCATCTGCCCGGCGCGAAGGTGACCGAAAGCGTGGCAAGGACCCGCTGCTCGACGCCCGGCATCTCGCTGATCTCCCCGCCGCCCCACCACGACATTTACTCGATCGAAGACTTGGCCGAACTGATCTACGATCTTCAGTGCGCCAGCGAAAAGGCGAAGATCACGGTAAAGCTCGTGTCCTCCGGGGGCGTGGGCACCATCGCAAGCGGCGTCGCGAAGGCCGGCGCGGGCGGCATACTGATCTCCGGCGGGGAAGGCGGAACGGGCGCGGCGCCGCTTAGCAGCGTGCACCACGCGGGCCTGCCCTGGGAGATCGGCCTTGCCGAGGCGCATCAGGTCTTGTGCCGGAACAGGCTCAGGCAAAAGGTCACGCTGGAGACCGACGGAAAGCTGATGAGCGGACACGACGTGGCGGTCGCGCTGCTTCTGGGCGCGGAGGAATTCGGCTTTGCCACCGCGCCGCTCATCGCCATGGGCTGCCGTATGATGCGCGTTTGCAACCTCGGTACCTGCCCCTTCGGCATCGCCACGCAGGACCCGGCGCTGCGCGCGAAATTCGCGGGCAAGCCGGAGTACGTGGAAAGGTTCATGCTGTTTACGGCACGTCAATTGCGCGCCATCATGGCAAGGCTCGGCGCCCGCACGGTGGACGAGCTCGTGGGCCGAAGCGACCTTTTGAAAATGAAGAGCGACGCAGAAATCGACTTGAGCGCACTGATCGGCTTTGCGCGCAACACCCATTACCGCCCCGAGGCGAAGCACGACTTTTGCCTTTTGGAGCGCACGGACGTGCGGCTACAGACCGACCACGTGCATTTGATGACGACGGACCGCGCCTTCGGCACGATGCTCAGGGGCAGCCGGAGCATACAGGCCCACGGCTGCGGCGGCCAGTCCTTCGGTGCGTTCCTGCCGGAAGGGCAAAAGATCACGCTCTACGGCGTGGCCAACGACTATCTGGGCAAGGGGCTCTCCGGCGGAACCGTCGCCGTGTGTCCCCCGGCGGACAGCGTCTGGAAGAAAGAAGACACGCTGATCGGAAACGTCGCCCTGTACGGCGCGACGGGCGGGTACGCCTTTGTGGCGGGCATGGCGGGCGAAAGATTCGCGGTGCGCAATTCCGGGGCCTGCGCCGTCGTCGAGGGTGTGGGCGATCACGGCTGCGAGTATATGACGGGCGGCCGGGTCGCGGTGCTCGGGCCCGTGGGCGACAACTTCGCCGCCGGCATGAGCGGCGGCATCGCCTGGGTGCTGGACGAAGACGGCGCGCTCGAAAAGCGGCTGAACACGGGCCACGTGCGGGCGTATCCGGTGCCTGAAAAGCAGGCTGAGGAACTGAGGCGCCTCCTCGAAGCGCACCTTCGCGAGACCGGCTCCCCGAAAGCCGGGGAGATCCTTAAGGACTTTGAAGCGTATCTGTCGAAATTCAAAGCCGTGCTGTCCGACGAATATCTGTCTTATCTGAAAGGAGCGTGAGGGTATGGGCAAAACGACGGGATTTATGGAATACCCCCGCGCCGAAGATCCGTTTCGCGGCGAAAAAGAGCGCCTGAACGATTTTGAGGAGCTGCACGTGCGCCAGGGGCGCACTCCCCGCAGGGAGCAGGCCTCGCGCTGCATGAACTGCGGCGTGCCGTTCTGCCAGTCGGATTACGGCTGCCCGCTTCACAACCTGATCCCCGAATGGAACGACCTTTTGTACAAAGGCTTTGAAAAAGAGGCGTTGGAAAGGCTGCTTGAGACCGCGCCCTTCCCGGAGTTCACGGGCAGGGTTTGCCCCGCGCTGTGCGAAAAGGCCTGCAACCTCGCAAGCGACGGCGTCACCAACCGGGACAACGAATTGTATCTGATCGAGACCGGCTTTGAAAAAGGCTGGATCCGGCCGAGGATACCGGCTTTCAGGAGCGGAAAGCGCGTGGCCGTCGTGGGCAGCGGGCCTTCGGGGCTCGCGTCGGCGGACCTGCTCAACCGGCTGGGCCACTCGGTCAGCGTCTTTGAAAGGGCGGACCGCCCGGGCGGTCTTCTGACGTACGGCATTCCCAATATGAAGCTGCCCAAAAGCGCCGTATCTCGGCGCGTTTCCCTGATGGAGGAAGAGGGCGTGCGCTTCGTGACGGACACCGAGGCCGGGCCGGAAGACCTTGAAGATTTTGACGCCGTGCTCCTGTGCGGCGGCGCCCGAAAGGCCCGCGCGCTGAACGTGAGCCACGCGGACGCCGAAGGCGTGTGCTTCGCGGTGCCGTACCTGAGCGAAGCCACCCGCGCCCTGCTGAGCGGAAGGGAGCCCGCGGTCTGCGCGCGCGGAAAGCACGTCGTGGTGGTCGGCGGCGGCGACACGGGCAACGACTGCGTGGGCACGGCCCTGCGGCAGGGCTGCGCGTCTATCACGCAATTGGAGATGATGCCCGCCCCGCCCGAAAGCCGCGCAAAAAACAACCCCTGGCCTGAATGGCCCCGCACGCTGCGCACAGATTACGGGCAGCTGGAGGCGATATTCGTCCAAGGCAGCGATCCGAGGATCTACGAGACAACGGTAAAGGAAATCGCCGCAGACGATCAAAACCGCGTAACCTCTGTCGTCACTGTGCGCCTCGAGCGGGACGCGCAGGGGAAGCTTTCGCCGAAGGCGGGCTCCGAAAGGGAGCTGCCCTGCGATCTTATGCTGATCGCGGCCGGCTTCGTGGGCTGCGACGAAAGCACGCTTCGCCGCTTCGCTCTGACCGCGGACGCGCGCGGAAGGCTGCTGCCGCAGGACGGCACGCACCGTCTGGGCGAAAAACTGTTTTCCGCGGGCGACATGCGCACGGGCCAGTCCCTCGTGGTGCGGGCGCTTGCGGACGGACGTGCGGCGGCGCGCGAGATAGACGCGCGGCTCAAAGCAAACAAATGAGCTGAAACATTGAAAGGAGTGACGGCGTTGGCGAAATACATCTTCGTGACCGGCGGCGTGGTGAGCGGTCTGGGCAAAGGGATCACGGCAGCTTCGCTGGGGCGCCTGCTCAAGGCGCGTGGGCTCAGGGTCGCGGCGCAGAAGCTCGACCCGTACATCAACGTCGATCCCGGCACGATGAGCCCGTACCAGCACGGGGAGGTCTATGTGACCGAGGACGGCGCGGAGACCGATCTCGATCTTGGACACTACGAGCGGTTCATCGACGAGGATCTGAACAAGTATTCCAACCTCACCACGGGCAAGGTGTACGCGCGGGTCATCGAAAAGGAGCGCAGGGGCGGGTATCTGGGCTCCACGGTGCAGACCATTCCGCATATCACCGACGAGATCAAGCATTTCATATACCGCGTCGCCGAAAAAACCGACGCGGACGTGGTGATCACCGAGGTGGGCGGCACCATCGGCGACATTGAGAGTCAGCCGTTCATCGAAGCCATCCGCCAGGTGGGGCTCGAGGTCGGGCGGGAAAACGCGCTGTACGTGCACGTGACGCTGGTGCCCTATCTGAAGGCCGGCGGCGAACACAAGTCCAAGCCTACCCAGCATTCCGTAAAGGAATTGCAGGGCATGGGGATCAGCCCCGACATCATCGTGCTGCGGGCGGACGAAAAGATCACGGACGAGGGCATATTCTCCAAGATCGCGCACTTTTGCAACGTCAAGACGGACTGCGTCATCGAAAACACGACCCTGCCGATCCTCTACGAAGCGCCGCTGATGCTGGAGGAAGCGGGTTTTTCGTCCATCGTCTGCCGGGAGCTGGGCATAGACGCGCCCGAACCGGATCTGAGCGAATGGCGCGCGATGGTCGAGCGCATACGGCACCAGAACAGAAAGGTCAGAATCGGCCTCGTCGGAAAATACGTGCAGCTGCACGACGCGTACCTGTCCGTGGCCGAGGCGCTGCGCCACGCGGGTTACGCGCTGGACGCGAAGGTGGAGATCGAGTGGATCGACTCCGAAACACTGAGCGAAGGCAGCGTCGGTGAAACGCTGTCCCGGGTGCAGGGCGTCATCGTGCCCGGCGGCTTCGGGGCCAGAGGAATCGAGGGCATGATCCTGACCGCGAAATACGCCCGCGAACATCACTTGCCGTATTTCGGCATATGCCTCGGCATGCAGATCGCGGTGATCGAGTTCGCAAGGAACGCGGCGGGGCTCACCGGCGCGGATTCGCGCGAATTCGACGAGGCGGCGCCCTACAGGGTCATCGACTTCATGCCCGGCCAGAACGACGAGATCGACAAGGGCGGCACGCTGCGCCTTGGCAAATACCCGTGCGTGCTTCAGCCGGACACCGCGATCTTTCGCTGCTACGGCGCGCGGGAGATCAGCGAGCGCCACCGTCACCGCTACGAATTCGCGAACGAATACCGCGAACCGCTTCAGAGGGCCGGCCTGTGCCTTTCGGGCCTGTCCCCGGACGGCCGCCTCGTGGAGACCGTGGAGATCCCGGGTGAAAGCTTCTTTGTGGGTGTTCAATACCATCCCGAGTTCAAAAGCCGACCCAACAAGCCCCATCCCCTGTTTCTGGGCTTTATCCGCGCCGCGCTGTGCGAGGGACAAAAACACGCTTAACAATCTGTTTTCTTGACAAAGCAAATTTCACGCTGTAAAATAGCCGCAATTCCAACAGGGCGCAAGGGCGTGCCGACGAGAGAAATCTCACGGACGCCCTTGCGCATTGTTTTTGGAAAAAACGATCGGCTAAACGATCATTCGAAAGGACAGTGATTCTGATGACATTCTCCGCGGTAAATACCATATGGGTGCTGCTCGGCGCGGCACTGGTGTTCTTTATGCAGGCGGGCTTCGCCATGTGCGAAGCGGGCTTTACGCGCGCCAAAAACACGGGCAACATACTGATGAAGAACCTGATGGACTTCTGCATCGGTACGCCCCTGTACTGGCTGTTCGGCTTCGGCCTCATGTTCGGCGCGGGAACGGCGGCCTTCGGCTGGATCGATCCCTTCATCCTGAAGGATTACGCGCACGTTCTGCCTTCCGGCGTTCCGCTTTGGGCCTTTGCCGTTTTCCAGACTGTGTTTTGCGCCACCAGCGCGACGATCGTTTCGGGCGCGATGGCCGAACGCACGAAGTTTTCCGCCTACTGCGTGTATTCTGCGGCGATATCGCTGTTCATCTATCCCGTCTCCGGCCATTGGATCTGGGGCGGCGGCTGGCTTGCGGACATGGGCTTTCACGATTTCGCGGGCTCGACCTGCGTGCACATGGTGGGCGGCGTCTGCGCGCTGATCGGCGCGAAAATGCTCGGGCCGCGCATCGGCAAATACGGAAAGGACGGAAAGCCCCGCGCGATCCTCGGCCACAACCTTTCCATCGCGGCGCTGGGCGTGTTCATACTGTGGTTCTGCTGGTTCGGCTTCAACGGCGCGAGCACCGTCGGTATGGACAAAGACGAACTGATCGAAGCCGCATCCCTCGTGTTTTTCAACACGAACCTCGCTGCCGCCCTCGCCACGCTGGTCGCGATGCTATTTACCTGGCTGCGCTACGGAAAGCCCGACGTGTCCATGACCTTCAACGCGTCGCTGGCCGGCCTCGTGGGCATCACGGCGGGCTGCGACGCGGTCGATCCCTTCGGCGCCTCGGTCATCGGCATCTGCTGCGGTCTGGTCGTGATACTGTCGGTGGCGTTTTTCGACAAAGTCGCGAAGATCGACGATCCCGTAGGCGCGATATCCGTGCACGGCGTGTGCGGCGCGCTGGGCACGATCATGACCGGCCTGTTTGCGACCGGAACCTCCACCATGAAGGGCCTGTTCTACGGAGGCGGCCTCAAGTTTCTGGGCGTTCAGCTGCTGGGCGTTTTTTCGGTGATCGCCTGGACGGCCGCCGTCATCACCCTCGTGTTTCTGATCATTAAGGCGACCATCGGCCTGCGCGCGGAGAGTGCGGACGAGATCGCTGGGCTCGACCGCTCGGAGCACGGCCTGCACACCGCCTACGCCGGCTTTACGATCATGGCAGACAGCACGGCGGAGGACAGCGCGCCCGAGATCGCGCCCGCGGAGGAATACGAAGCACCCGTCCGCGCGAAGAAAGAGAAGGCGCCGGAAGCGCCCGTCTACACGAGCGTGCGCATCGTCTGCCGCCCCGCAAGTCTCGAAAACCTGAAGCAAGCCATGAACAAGATCGGCATCTCCGGCATGACCGTGACCAACGTGATGGGCTACGGTGCGCAGAAGGGCAAGCCCGAATACTATCGCGGCACGCCCGTGGACGTGACGTTGCTGCCCAAAGTGCAGGTGGACATCGTGGTGAGCAAGGTGCCCGTGCGGCAGGTGATCGAGGCCGCCAAGAAAGCGCTGTATACCGGCCACATCGGCGACGGCAAGATCTTTGTAAGCGACATAGAAAACGTCGTCCGCATCCGAACCGGCGAAGAGGGTTACGACGCGCTGCAATCGGAATGACGCAGTATCCCGGTTTTCTTAGACAGATCATTTTCCGCCTGCCCGTTTTTCCGGGCGGGCTTTTTCATATTGACAGACAAACGTTTTTGTGTATAATACCTCATGAGGTGAGATTCTTGGAGGATGAGATTTATTTTCACCGGGCCGCCGAAAAGCTGCTCATGCTCATGACCGAATCCCAGAAAAAACCGGTCCATCAGAACGCCAGAAGCCTGTCGTCCGGTGAGGCCGGCATACTGCACAGGCTCAGCGAAAGGCAGGAGCCCATGTCGGCGGGAGAACTGAGCCGGGTGATGGACATCGGCTCCGGGGGCGTGGCCAACCTGCTGAACGCGCTGGAAAAGAAGGGCTGCGTCTGCCGGGTGACGAACCCGCGCGACCGCCGCAGGATCATGGTGTCCCTGTCCGATACGGGCAAGCAGCTGATCGAGGAAAAGAAACAGGAAGCGCTTGAGCTGACCGCAAAGCTGCTGACGAGGCTCGGAAGAGAGGATACGGCGGAGCTGATCCGCATTTATCAGAAAATGCTTGAGATCACCGGGGATTATCTCCAAAACCACTGCAAGGAGACAGTATAGACCGTGTGGAAGATCTTTCGATCGAAGAGGTGCTGGCCACGCGTCCCAAGGTCGAAGAAGGGAAAGGAACGCAGGGAACGATCCGGGGCAGCCTGTCCTTTCGGAACGTCTCCTTCCGCTATACCGACGCGGCGGAAGACTGCCTGCAGGATATCTCTTTTGACGTGCATCCGGGCGAGACGGTCGCCTTCATCGGCACGACCGGCAGCGGAAAAACCACGCCGGTCAATCTGCTGATGCGCTTTTACGAAACCATCGGCGGAGACATACTGATCGACGGCGTCAACATCCGCGACATGAAGCGCAGCGACGTACACGCCCTGTTCAGCATGGTACTGCAGGACACCTGGCTGTTCGAAGGGACCGTCAGGGAGAACCTGCTGTACAATACACGCAGCGTCAGCGAGGAGCGCATGAAGGCCGCCTGCAAAGCCTGCGGCATCCATACGTTCATCAAAGCGCTGCCAAACGGTTACGATACGGTGCTTTCGGACAACACGGCCATCTCCGCGGGCCAGAAGCAGTTGATGACCATCGCCCGGGCCATGATCCAGAACAGCCCCATGCTGATCCTGGACGAAGCCACCTCCTCCGTGGATACCCGCACGGAGCTGATCACCCAGCAGTCCATGGACCTGCTGACCGAACAGCGCACCGGCTTCGTGATCGCCCACCGGCTGTCCGCCATCCGCAACGCGGACATCATACCGGTACTTAAAGAAGGCGACATTGTGGAGCAGGGCAGCCACGAAGAATTGCTGGCAAAGGGCGGCTTCTACGCCGAACTGTACAACAGCCAGTTCGGACAGGCCGCCTGAGCGAGACCGTTCGCCGACAATCGGCTGTATGCCAAAGGAGGATCATCGTTCCATGAAGATCATCAACATCATGAATTTCGTGCGGCAGGTCGACCCGCGCCTGGAAAACTCCGAGCAGATACTGTTTGAGGCCACGCGCGCGGAGCTTGCGCTGTGCCGGGAATACGATCTGGAAAACACGTTCCTGCTTCAGTACGACGCGCTGATCGACCCGCGCTACATCGAACTGTTTTCGGATGCGGGCGACAAAACGGAGCTCGGCCTCTGGCTCGAGATCGTGCAGCCTTTGGTCGAGGCGGTCGGCCTGCCCTGGCGCGGCAGGCCCGGCTGGAAGTGGGACTGGCACGTAGTTCCCGGGTTCTCGATGGCGTACACGCCCGCTCAGCGAAAATCTCTCATAGACGAATGCATGCGCAGATTCCGCGAAATCTACGGGTACTATCCCGCTACCGTCGGAAGCTGGCTGCTGGACAGCGTCACGGCGGCGCATCTTGCGGACGAATACGGCGTCTCGGCGCTCGCCATCTGCAGGGATCAGGTGAATACGGACGCGTACACACTGGTGGGCGGCTACTTCAACCAGGCGTACTATCCGTCGCGCAAGAATATTTTCACGCCCGCGCAGACGAAGGAAAATCAGCTGCCGGTGCCCGTCTTTCGGCTGCTCGGGCCCGACCCGGTGCACAATTACGACAACGAGCGCCATCTGTACGGCGAATCGAACCGCTTTCTTAAGCGCGGTGAAAAGTACAAGGGCTGCTATACGATGGAGCCGGTGTGGGGCTGCGGCGCGCAGCCGGAGATCATGGACTGGTTTTTCGACTGCTATTTTGCCGGGGAGAGCATGGGCTTTGCCTACACGCAGCTCGGGCAGGAAAACAGCTTCGGCAGCGTGGACTTCATCCCCAATCTGCGCATGCAGCTGGACAAGGCGATCCGCCTGAAGGACGTGCGCTTCATGAAAATGTGCGACGCGGGCGAGGCGTTCAGGCAAAAGTACCCCGATCTTACGCCCGCGACGAGCGTCTGCGCGATGCGGGACTGGAACCGGGGAAACGAAGTCCAGAGCGTATACTACGACTGCGCGTTCTATACCGCAAACCTCTTGCGCGACGGTGAAAAGCTAACTTTGCGCGCGCTGTATCTCTTCGATGAAAACGTTCCCGAGCACTATCTGGAAAAGGCCTGTGAGACCTGGGACGCGGAATACGAAAACCTGCCGCTCGTCGACACGATCCGCGGCGAAGACTCGGACGGGCTCGTTTTCCTCGGGGCGCGTGGTAATCTGAAGACCGAAAAAACCGGCCCGGACACGCTCACGGTGCGCTGGGACAACGGCAGCATATCGTTTTCCCCGGACGGCATCAGCGTGTATTCCACCCCGTGCAAGCTGGCCTTCGGAGGCCCCGACGTAAAAACGGCAGAAGGCAGCGGCATCCTGTGCGAATACAAAGGGAACCGTTACCGCATGCTCTGCTCCGGCAGGGTCCAAGCATATCCGGGCGGATGCATGATCGACCCCGTCGACGGCTGTTTCACGCTGCGGTTCAAGACAGATGTCTGAAACCGTCGGAACATACCCATGCACGGACAGATGACATTTTAAAGCACACGGGGGAAACGGCACATGATACGGGAACTGTTCACGAAACACGATTACGAATACAAGCTGCGCAGCGACGGAACGGCGATCATCACGGGATATCACGGCAGCGCTTCCAAACTGGTCATTCCTGCCGCACTGGACAAACACAGAGTGACAGGCATAGGGCAGGCGTTTAGCGGATGTGACAGCCTGACTTCCGTTACGATACCGTCCGGGGTTTTGAGCATTGGCTATTGGGCGTTTTCAATGTGTACTCATCTCACCGATGTAATACTGCCCGAAGGATTGACGAGCATCGGCAATGAAGCATTTTTCAATTGCTGGAGCCTGGCTTCCGTCAGCATTCCCGACAGCGTCAAAAGCATAGAAGGCAGGGCGTTTTCAGGGTGCGCAAGCCTGACGGACGTAACCGTACCCGGCAGCGTAACGAAAATCGGCCCCAATCCGTTTGCAAACTGCACGAAGCTGAAAGAGATAAAAGCGGGTGCCGGAAGCGAGTATTTCGCCGTGATTGACGGCGTGCTTTTCACCGGACCGGACAGGCGGCTTGTGTGCTGCCCCGCGTCTTTGGACAGAACCGAATACGTCATACCTGCCGGAACGCGGCTGATCGACGATGCTGCCTTCAAAGGATGCGGGAGACTTTCCCGTGTCGTCATGCCGGACAGCATTCGAACGATAGGATATGAAGCCTTCGGCGGCTGCGGAAATCTGCGCTCGGTGTCAGTGTCCGCCGTTGCCCCCGACAGCGACGGGCCCGGTATCGACGACGGTCTTTCCGAAAATGTTCCGGAAACGATGAGAAGGATAGGCCAAAGGGCGTTTGCGGAATGTACAAGCCTGGAACATATCGCCGTACCGGACGGCATTCACAGTATCGACAAGATGGCGTTTAAGGATTGCGGCAGACTGAGGAACCTTCCTATTCCGGAAGGTGTAACGGATATCGGCGCCGAAGCGTTCGAGGATTGCCGGAGCCTTCGAAGCATTTCGATACCCGGCAGCGTCATACACATCGGGAAGGACGCATTTTACCCTTACGGGCCGAAGTCCCTGACTGCCAAAGTCATGAACGGCTCCTATGCGCTCGATTACTGCAAACGCGAAGGCATACGATATGCTTGCCCGAACAGGGAAGAATTGCAGGAAGGATATTACATCACGTATTATCTGACGTCAAACGGTTTGGGAGGCTATCACCCGGTCGAATTATGTCTCCATAACGACTTAAAGGGGATTCACCGATCCGTCACGGATACAAGGGGTGTGTTTGTGGATTTCCCGGGTATTGTGGAAGGCGACTGGCGACAGGCATATAAGGGAAAAGGACAGGTAAAGCCATGGATGGGCTTTAACTTCAGGCTCGGAAAACCTCAGAATGACAAAGGACTGGCGACGTTCTTCTGGCAATTGCAGCCCGACGGAAGGTATTGGACGGATGTGGACGGATTCGGCATGGAGGCGGACGAAGAAATCTGGCTGCGCGCCGAGATCGATCGGGAAGGGCGCTTTCTTACGCCGTTTCAATGATTCACGTTTCCGCCTTCCCGGTTTTTTTTAGGTGATCTGTCCGCTTCTCGGCTTGGACGGCTGAATGGAGATGCGGCATTCTGTGGAAGCGCAGTCGCGGATCGTGTTTGCATTGATACAGCTGCCGCAGGTCACGTTTTACGCTGATGCTGCCGCATTCGATGTTGCCGGCGCACTGCAGATTTCCGTTTAGATCGTCGCATTTCAGGCTGCCGCCGCAGGTCACGTCTCCGTTTATGTCGTCGCAATAGACGTTTT
This sequence comes from Clostridia bacterium, assembly GCA_017395065.1. Classification (GTDB taxonomy): domain Bacteria; phylum Bacillota; class Clostridia; order Christensenellales; family Aristaeellaceae; genus RUG14130. Next base: position 39,440 of record JAFPWH010000030.1, read on the forward strand.
CGTGGCAAACGACGTCACCGTTGATCGGGCCGTCCGCGATCAGGCGGCCGAACACTTCCACCTTGAAATACTGTGTCCGGTCGTTGCAGTTGCGCGGAAACACGATCTCAAACGACGGATCGTCGCCGGAAAGGGGAGAGGCTTTGAGCACCCTGGTTCCCTGAAGCTGCACGACGCGCAGCACGCCGTCGTCCTTGATCATCTCCGCACCGGTCCACGCGTCAATGTCACCATCGGAAAACAGGGAATCGATCGTAACGCCGAACACGCTTGCAAGTGCCGGCAAAAGCGAGATATCCGGCGTGTTGGCGCCGTTTTCCCACTTCGATACCGCCTGAAAGGTGACGCATAGCCTTCCGGCCAGCTTTTCCTGCGTAAAGCCGCTTTTCAGGCGCAGCTTTCTGATATTCTCTCCGATTTTATATCGTTTTCTCCGATCCTGCCGTATTTTTCGTTTTCCGGCGACAGTATAACATCGCGATGGCATCTTAGGCAATAACGCGTTTCTCTCGTTTTTCAACGAATGGTTGAGCTTGCAAAGCGCGCGTATGGAATCGCAGGTATCATACCGTATTCAGAACGGCGTTACAAGAGCGCGCTGCCTTGTCTGCGCTCACGGCAATCATCCCCTTCGTCGCGATGGCATTGGTGATTCCCGTTTGTTTTTTTATCAGAATGCGTTCCAAGTCCGTCAAATTGTCCGAAACCGATTTGCCGGTGCAACGGACCGGCATAGAAAAATGCCAGCTGATTGTCCTTTCCCATCGCCTCCTGCCGTGCGGACGGGGAAAAATGAATTACTTCGATCACTGATCGGCGATCCCCACGTATCCGCTCTTTTCCACCAGTGCCTGCCCTTGCGGACCTTTGATCCAGTCGAGCAAAACCTGAACGTTAGGATTGGTTTCGCCTTTGCGCGTGACCGCGTAGAAAGTCGAGATCAGCGGGTAGCTGCCGTTCCTTATGTTTTCCTCTGTGGGCGCGACGCCGTCTGTCGCCAGAAGCTTTACTTCGCCGCCCATCATGTCGCTTACGAAAAAGCGGAAGCTGTAGCCGATGGAATTGTCCAAGTTGCGGTAGGCGATGTTGGCTACGATGCCGGGCATCGTCTGGGCCACGTATTCCGGCGCGTCCGTGAGCGGCACATTTCCCATAAACTTTTCCATTTCGGTCTGGCTGCCGCTGTTTTCGGAGCGTTGGTAGGCGATGATGCCGCCAAGCTCCGGACATCCCAGCTCCGCCCAGGACGTGATCCTGCCGGAATAAATACCCCTGAGCTGTTCCGTTGTCACGCTTTCGATGGGGTTGTCCGCGCTCACGATGAAGACGAACGCCTCATGTCCTAACGGCGTGAAAACGAATTCCTCGCCTCTGAGCTTTGCCGAAAGCACTTGCTTGTACGATGGGCCGCCGCAGAAGATGACGTCCGTTTCCCCGGCGATCAGCCGTTCGTAGGCCTCGGCGGTCGTCGTGCAGGTGAACAGCGTGTCGCTGCCGAGCCCTTGTTCATCGGCAGGATCGACATAGCGCAGCGTTTCCGGGTAGGCCGCCTGCGCGAAGGCCGAATAGACGGGCAACAGGGCGGTCGCGCCGTCGAGCCGGGGCAGCGGCATATCCGCGTCCCACAGAAGCTCCGCTTTGTTTTCCAATGACGCCACCTTTTCGCCTTCGTTTGGAAGATACACGCTGAGGTCCAGCGACGAATCCACCACCGTGACTTCTTCGAGGTGCCCGTCTGTGAGCCTGTAGACGCGTTCCTCCCCGTCCCTTCTCGGCGAGGACCGTGCCGTCGTCGTAGGCGATGGAAATGTTGTCGTGACCGAGCCCGAGCAGGAGCTTCCCTTCCGGCAGGCTCACGAGCCCCGCGCCGGGCGCTTTGCCGTAAACATCCCACAACCCGGCTTCTTTGTCCATCGAGACCACCGCGCAGGCGCTGTTTCGGTCTCCGATCGCGGCGTAGGCTGGTTCGACAGCCCAGTTTCCGCTTTCGTCGATCAGGCCGTACAGTCCGCCGCGCATCGCTATCGCATAGCCGTCGGAAAAAGAGGCGAGCTCCTCAAACTGCGGCGAAATCAAGTAACGGTCTTCCCTGCGGAACGCGCCGTAGAGCCCCTGCTTCTTGACATAGTCGTAACGATTGTTTTGCAGAACCGGGACACCGTCAACTAAACTGTAATAGAAGTAGTATTCTGCATCGTCGAATTGCGGCTCGAAAACATATTGCCCGCTCTCGTCGATATAGCCCCACAGTCCGTTCAGCTTGACCGCGGCAAGACCGTATGAGAAATAGGAGCAGTCCTCATAGATCGGTTCGATCACGAACGCGCCCGTGCGGTCGATGAAACCAAACAGGCCGTTGATCTTTGCATAGGTGATGTCGCCATCGTCAAAGCTGCCCAGTGCTTCAAAGCGCGGCTCGATGACGCTGCCGTCGCTGAACAGATAGCCGTACAGCTCTTTGCCGTTCTCGCCGCTTTCACAGATCCTTACAGAGAAGCTGCCGTCTTTGGCGAGGCGCCATGTGTCGATATTATAGATTGGCACGACGACGTAAGCGCCGCTTTTGTCGATCAGCCCTTTCCAGCCGTTCAGCATGACCAGCGCGTAGTCGCCGTTAAAGGAGCCTGCAAATTCGTATATGGGTTCGATGACGTATTCCCCGTTTGTGCCGATAAATCCCCACAGGCCGTTCTCCTTCACTTGGGCAAGGCCGTCCGAGAATTCCCCGGCCCGTTCGAATCGGGGTTCGATCACGAGCTCGCAATCCGTATTCATGTAGCCGTACAAGCCGTTTTCCCTGACTATTATGAAGCCTTCCCGGCAATCAGAGTCTATGGAATCAAAGCGCGGTTCGACGATGATTTCACCCGCAGGCGACATGATCCCGTACAGGCCGTCTTTTTCGACCTTATACCGGCCGTCGCTGCGTCTGGAAACGTAATGGACAACGTTTTCTTCGATCAGAACGCCGTCGGCGTCGACCAGGTTCCAGTAAGAATCGCTGGTCCAGTCCCAGAGATTGTCCGTATCTTCATACCGGACCAGAAATCGCGCGGGTTCGCCCTCGAGCCTGATGATGTCTGTGATCTCGTCGGCATGAGCAGAAGCCAGGAGCGCGAGGAGAAGAATAAACGCGAGAAATAAAGCGGGAATGCGTTTCATATCGGTTTTCCTCCTGTGATAATTATTCTCAGCCGGACAGGCGTCTTCCGAAGAGAAGAGATCGAATGGCGGTCTTTGCAGCGCTATCTGTCCAGGTCGCTTCCGAACAGTTCTCCGGCGATTTTACTTGCCTTCGCAAAGTCTTCCTGTTTTACGAATACTCTTTCGTAGGTCCTGCTTGTGCCGTGCAGCGCGCCGAGAGGATTGTCATCGCTGCCCACGGCAAGAGCGTCTATCCCGTTTTGCGACAGCACGTCCACCAACATCTCTGCCAGCGGAAACGCCTTTTCCGCGAGGAAACACAGCGCGTCGTTCGCCGCTTCGGCTTTCCTGTTTTTTCGCATAAAAAACACCATCCTTCAAAAATGTTCATCTTCACATAATTGTCCGATGATCCGCGCCTTCTCCTTTTCGCCGCAAATCGCGCGGTTTCAGACGTGATACGCCATGTTCACCTCGTGACAGTCCGGCTCGTTCACCACGTCCGTTTCGACAAAGCCGACTTTTTCGTATACGTGCTTTGCATGGTCGTTGCCGTAAATATAAGTGGTCGTTATTTCCTTTGCGCCGTGATGAACTTTCAGATAATCGATAAACTCGATCAGCGCCCTCGTGCCCTTGTGCTGATTCTGGAAGCGGATATCGATCGCGTATTCCCACAAAAAATACTTGTGCTCCTCAAAGCGATGCACCAGAACGAAACCGATCAGCTCGTCTCCGTCCAGTATGTCGAAGGCCATCACGCTGTCCGGATTCTCACGGATGATCTGCCTGATCGTCTCCCCGGTCGACAGCATTTCCGCCTGTTCGGGGCATAAAGATACTTTCATCTCCGCGGAACTGACAAAAGTCATTTGTTGTTTGCACTTCCTTTTATGTGCTTTGCGTCCGGGTCCCCCTGCGGGAAGCCTTACAGTTCGTTTTCGCTGAGGTATTGCTTTATTTCATTCTGTCTTAAGACAATTATACCAGTAAGAAATCAAAAAATCAACTCTGTCTGCGCGCGCAGCCGACCCGAAAACAGCGACTGCGAAGCGCAAACGCGGGCAAAGCGGGAAATCGTCAAATATACACAAATCCCTTCATATACATAACTTTTCGGCGCTTGACACGAAAAGCGATTTATGCTATAGTCGGTTGGAATTTTGGGAAAAGAGGTATAAAGAAATGTCTGTACTCAAGGGCGCAGCGGTCATCGGCCAAAGCGGCGGACCGTCCTCTGTCATCAACGCTTCCGCTTACGGCGCCATCAAGGCGGCGCTGGAGAGCGACGTCATCACCAAGGTCTACGCGATGCAGAACGGCATCGTGGGCTTGCTCAACGACAATCTTTTCGATCTGGGCAAGGAAGACCCGGACGAGCTTGCAAAGATGAAGTATACTCCCTCTTCCGCGCTGGGTTCCTGCCGCTATAAGATCAAGGACCCCGACGAGGACGAGACGGATTACATAAAGATCCTCGAGATGTTCAAAAAGTACGACATCCGCTATTTCTTCTACAACGGCGGCAACGACTCCATGGATACCTGCAACAAGGTCAGCAAATTCATGCTCAGAAACGGCTATGAAGTGCGCTGCATGGGCATCCCCAAGACGATCGACAACGACCTGGCCGGCACCGACCACTGCCCGGGCTTTGCCTCCGCCGCGAAGTACATCGCCACCTCCATGATGGAAGTCTACCGTGACTGCCACGTCTACGACAAGGGCATGATCACGATCGTCGAGTGCATGGGCCGCCACGCGGGCTGGCTGACCGGCGCGGCCGCACTGGCCGGCATCACCGGCAACGGACCCGACCTGGTATACCTGCCCGAGGTAGACTTCGACATGGACACCTTCCTTGCCAAGGTCAAGGACATCTACGCAAAGAACAAGAACGTTCTGGTCGCGGTCAGCGAAGGCATCCACGACAAGGACGGCAAGTTCATCGTGGAATACGCCGTTTCCGACGCAGCCGTCGACGCGTTCGGCCACAAGCAGCTGGGCGGCCTTGCGGCCTTCCTTGCACAGCAGTGCAAAAACGCGACCGGCGCGAAGGTGCGCGGCATCGAGCTGAGCCTTCTGCAGCGCTGCGCCGCGCATTGCGCCAGCCAGACCGACATCGAGGAATCCTACGCCGCGGGCCGCGCCGCTGCCGTCAACGCCATCAACGGCATCACCGACAAGATGGTGGGCTTCGAGTGCAAGCGTGAAAACGGCAAGTACAGCTGCGAGACCAAGCTGTTCGACCTGACCGTCGTGGCCAATGCCGAAAAGAAGGTTCCGCGCGAGTGGATCAACGAGGCGGGCGACAACGTAAACGAGAAGTTCATCGAGTACGCGCTTCCGCTCATCCAGGGCGAGACGAAGCTGAGCTACGTCAACGGCCTTCCGGATTTCGTAAATCTCAAAAAAGTAAAGGCCTGATAACGTAAGAATCACAGGGCGCCGGCGGCAAAACCGGAGCGCCCTGTTTTTATGCCTGTAACCAAAGGAAATTTACCTCGCTGGCTATTGAATTCAAACGCGTTTAATGATACAATACACCCGAACAAAAGCAAGGAGATTTAGGGAATATGTTTAATCATGCGGTCATTGGCCTGGGTGGCATGGGCACCTGGCACGTAGAGAACATACAGAAAAAGGTTCCGCGCCTGCACGTCAAAGGCGCGTTCGACATCCGCAAGGAAGCGATGGACAAGACGGAGCGCCTGGGCATCAAGGCCTACGCCTCTCTGGAAGAGATACTGAACGATCCCGAGATCGATCTGGTGACCATCGCCATCCCCAACGATATGCATAAGGACACCGCCATCCGCTGCCTGCGCGCGGGTAAGAACGTAGTGTGCGAAAAGCCCGTCACACTCAACAGTGCCGAGCTCGAGGAGATCATCGCCGTCCAGAAGGAGACCGGCAAGCTCTTCAGTGTGCACCAGAACCGCCGCTGGGACAGGGACTTTCTGATCGTGAAGGAAGCAAAGAAGCAGGGCCTTCTGGGCGACATTAAGCTGCTCGAAAGCAAGGTACAGGGCTCCAGAGGCTCGCTTGAGGGCTGGAGAGGCCACAAGCTCAACGGCGGCGGCATGCTGCTGGACTGGGGCATTCACCTGCTGGATCAGGTCATGCAGCTCGATCCCGGCAAGGTCGTCAAGGTGGACGCGCACCTGCTCAAGGTGTTTTCCGACGAGGTCGACGACAACATCAAGCTCGCCCTGCTGTTTGACGACGGCATGAGCGCCATCCTCGAAATGACCACGATGTGCCTGATCAACACCTACCGCTGGCACGTGCAGGGCACCGGCGGCACGCTCCTGATCAAGGATTGGAAATGCAACGGCGAACTGTGGCAGCTCAAGCCCGACGCCGAAATGACCTGGGACGAGGACATCGTCTACACCGACGCCGGCCCGACCCGCACGATGGCGCCGCGCCCCAAATACACGATGAACCAGCTGGACCTGCCGGACGTGAGGGGCGACTGGAGCGATTATTACAACAACGTTCTGGACGTTCTCGAGGGCAAAGCCGAGCTCATCGTAAAGCCGGCTCAGACGCTCAGGGTCATGAACGTGATCGACCTGCTGTTCAAATCCGCCGAGGAAGGCCACGGGTTCGCCTGCTGCATCTGAGGGGAGAAAAAGAAAGGTGCTGTTGCAGATGTTTTGCAGCAGCACCTTTTTAAATCCTTCAGCGTTTGTCCTTGTCGATAAACTCCAGCGTGATGATCGCAAGGAGGGCAAAGCCGATCACGAACAAAGCAAGGTTTTCCCAGTAGGAGAGTATGTTCTTCTCGGATTTTATGTAGGCCTTGCTGTAGTTGATACCTTTCGTGCTGTCGGTGACGATCTCCTTAAGCCTGTTCTCGTCCACGAGCTTGAAGATCTCGTGCATGTTGGTGTCGACCTTGTAGGTTTTGTTGAGCTTTTCGCTCAGGTACGGAAAGCTAAGCACGTAGTCGATCAGCTCGCCCACGGTGTCGAAGCCCGCGATCCTGCGATCCGCGTACCCTTCGCTTACGGCGTACAGGCGGATGCTCGTGAGCACTTCCGTAAGTGGCATGCCGCCGCTGAGCTCGAAATGCTCCGCACCGATGGCGTTCACGGCGCTTTCCAGCTCGGTCAATGCCGCGTTCACGGTCAGCTTATCCGTAATGGGCATCTGCCGCAGCTGCCTTATCGGTTCGATTTCCTCGTCCTGCAAAGTGGAGAGCAGCTTTCCGGGATTGATGTTCAGCGTGAGATCCTTGTTCGGATTGTCGAGGCGCTTGATCGCCGTCCACACCGAGGACATGGGCGTGTTGTTGTAATCGGCCTGCGCCGCGATGCACTTGAGTCCGCAGTTCGAGATGGACAGGCGGGAGACGTCCTTCGTCCAGGAAGGCATTTTGAAGATTCCGCCCGAAAAGACCAGCTGAAAAATGAGTATGAACGGCATGACCGTCATCGCCGTGGTCGTGTTGCGAACGAGCGCGCTGATCCACAGGGCGAGCATGTCCGAAGCGAAGGTGATCAAAAACACCGTGACGCCGATGTCGAGCATCATCCAGCGCGTGAACATGCCCTCGGAAGGGAAGCGGACTTTCATCAGGCGGCATATGTACAGCGTAAGCAGCGTCTGCGCAAGGCACAAAAGCGCCTGATAGAGCATGTGGCTGAAGACGTAGGAGGTGATGTGCAGTCCGCTGCGGTGTTCCCTTTTGAGGATCGGCCGCTCGCGGCAGATGACCTGTATGGAGTTGAAGCAGCCGTTCCAGATCGACACGCAGGTGAGCGCGAAGGCGCCCTTGAGCGTGCCCTCCATCGTCAGAAAGAAGGTGTTGCGCACCACCATCGAGACGACTGCGGCGATCAGCGCCGCCATCGGCAGCACCTTCCAGTCGCTCTGGTAGATGAACATGCGGCAAAGCTTGCCGAAATAGATGCCGGTCTGCGCGATGCGCCCGCGGTGACTGAAGTGAAGCCTGCGGGCAGGGGATTTGCGCACTGTGTTTTCAGACATGCTGCACCTCCGCAAATCGCTGTATGAATTCGTCGGCGTGGCCTTCGCCGCCCTCCTCGGGGCGGTTTATGCTCCGCACGATCTGTTCCATTTCGTGTTTTCCGAAAAACGCCCGCGCCTCCTGCACGGGGCCGAAGAACGCAAGGCGTCCCGTGCGCTGATGGTCCTTTGCCAGCACGATCACGTCGTCGAACAGGTCGATCACGCGGTCCGGCGTGTGCGTTATGACGATGACGATCTTGCCCTGATTGGCGATGGCGCGCAATTCCTTCATCAGGTCACGGGCCATGACGCCGTCAAGCCCGGAATCGGGCTCGTCCAGTATGAACAGCGAAGGGTTGGAAATGAACTCCATCGCGATCGAGAGGCGCTTTTTCTGCCCGCCGGAGAGCTTTTCGACGAGGCTGTTTTTGACGGGCGCGAGACCGAAGATGTCCATGACTTCGTTTACGCGCGCTTTGCGCACGGAGGAAGTGACCTCCGCCGGCAGACGCAGGCGCGACGCGTCCATCAGCGTGTGCAGCACGGTGTCCTTGCCCCGCACGAGCTCCTGCTGCGGCACGAACCCGACCTCGTATTTCATCTTTTTATAGTCGCCGTAGACGTCGCCGCCGTTCAGCATGACTTTGGCGTTGGCCTTTTCGTAGCCGTTGACGGCATTCAGAAACGTGGTTTTGCCGGCGCCGGAGCCGCCCAGCAGCAAGACCATGCGGCCGGGGTCGATGCTCAGGTGGATGTCTCTCAAGAGGATCTTTTTCTGAAAGAATTCCGTGACGCTGCGCTCGCGCAGATTGACTGTGAGCCCCTGGCGCATGGGGGAGATGTCCTTGCCGCCGAAGGTCGCCTTTTGCTCGCGGCGCAGATCCTCCACCTTCCAGCGCGGCCGGAACCGGTCGCTCACGCCCCAGATCGACGCCGCGAGACCCGGCAGAAACACCCATATAAGCAGCCAGCGCCTGCGCGCCTGATACACCTCGATCAGTCCTCTGTAAACGCGGATGGAGTAAATGAAGTGCACGAGGAAGGACACGACGGCCGTGACGCCGACGATCAGCCGCGCGCGCTCGCTGAGGCTGTCCGAAAACAATCCGAACACGCTCGTAAGCGTGTACACGGCCAGGCTCACGCTCAGCGTGCGCCCGTCGGGTTCCCTGTTCGCGCTGACGGAAAGCTTGTAATCCCGGGCGCATGGGATCAGCGCCCAGACGGGCCTGATGTTGGACTTTACAAACATGCGCCACAGCCCGACCGTCAGAAGAACGGTCATGGGGATCGCCCAGTAGATGAAAGGGACGTCCGCTTCGCTGCACCAGACGGCGATGATCAAACGGATGATGAGCATGATCGCTTAGCCACCTTCGTAATGAATTGGTTTGGGTATCGAAACAGACCGAAGTCTGTACACTTCGTCAAACTTCGATGATGTTGAACGCGGCGGCGCGGCCGAGGCGGTTCATGACCGCAAGGCCGATGCCGCTCGTATCCACGGCCTCGGAAAAAATGGTCTGTACGCCCTGCTCGTCCATGTCCCTGAGCGCGGCGAACAGCCTTTGCGCGGCAGTGTCCGCGTCTGCCCCCAAGGGATATACGAGGCGGTCTCCGTACAGCCGCACATGGCCATCGAGCGCCAGTATGCGTTTGGAAGCCGGTGCGCTGTCGTAGAGCGCGCAGATCTTGGCCGCGACGGCTTCGCTTGGGCCGCTCACGATCGTAAGGCTCCCCTTGGGCGCATAGTGCTTGTATTTCATGCCGGGGGAGCGCGCGATCTCGCCCTGCTTCAGGGGTCTGAGCACGCTGCCGTCCACTTCGACCTCGCCCAGGACGTCCGCGATCATCTCCGGGGTAACGCCGCCCGGGCGCAGCACCCGCACGGGAAGAGTCCGCACGTCCACGACGGTGGACTCCAGACCGACGCTGCAGGCGCCGCCGTCCAGGATCAACGGGATCTTCCCGTTCATGTCGCTTAGTACGTGCTGCGCGGAGGTCGGGCTCGGGCGTCCGCTTATGTTGGCGCTGGGCGCTGCGATGGGTACGCCTGAAGCCGAGATCAGCATCTGCGCGCATTCGTTCATCGGAAAACGCACGCCTACGCTGTCGAGCCCGGCCGTGCATTCGCTTGAGATCGCGTCACCCTTGGGCAGGATCATCGTAAGCGGCCCCGGCCAGAATCGTTCGGCGAGCGCCTTCGCCTGCGGGGGTAATTCGCCCTGTATGACTTTCGGCAGCTGATCGAGGGAGGATATATGCACGATCAGCGGGTTGTCCTGCGGCCTTCCCTTGGCCGCGAAGATGCGTTTGATCGCTTCGGGGTTGCCGGCGTCCGCGCCGAGGCCGTACACGGTCTCGGTGGGGAAGGCCACGACGCCGCCACCTTTAATGATGCGCGCGGCCTTTTCAAGCGCCAGCGCGTCGGGCTTTAACAGCTCGGTCAAGATTGCTCCTCCATCAGCTCCGCCTGTCTTGCAAGTATGAGCTTGTCTATGATTTCGTCCAGATCGCCGTTCATGACGTCGTTGATCTTGTAGAGCGTAAGCCCGATCCTGTGGTCGGTCACGCGCCCCTGCGGGAAATTGTAGGTTCGTATCCTTTCGCTGCGGTCTCCGCTGCCCACCTGAGACTTGCGCTTTGAGGAATATTCGCTGTCCGCCTTTTCCTTTTCCAGTTCGTAGAGGCGGCTTTTGAGCACCTGCATCGCGCGCTCGCGGTTTTGTATCTGGCTTCGCTGATCCTGACTCGTGACCACCAGACCCGTCGGCAGGTGGGTGATCCTGACCGCGGAATCGGTGCGGTTTACGTGCTGTCCGCCCGCGCCGGAGGCCCTGTAGGTGTCGATCTTCAGATCGTTCGGGTCGATTCTGATCTCCACGTCCTCGGCCTCGGGCAGCACGGCCACCGTGGCGGTCGAGGTCTGCAATTTGCCGTTGGACTCGGTCACCGGTACGCGCTGCACGCGGTGCACGCCGCTTTCGAAGCGCAGCCGCTCGAACACGTTTTTGCCCTGCACGAGCATCACGGCTTCCTTCACGCCACCGATCTCGGTGTCGCCGCCCTGGATCATTTCGGTCTTCCAGCCCCTCGCCGCGGCGTAATGGGCGTACATCCTAAGCAGCTCCGCCGCGAAAAGCCCCGCCTCGTCGCCGCCCGCGCCCGCACGGATCTCGACGATGGCGTTCCGATGGTCGTCCGGGTCTTTGGGCAAAAGCAGTATGCGGGCTTCCGCGTCCATCGCCGAAAGTTTTTTATTGAGCTCCTCCAGCTCCTCCTTTGCCATCATGGAAAGGTCTTCGTCGTCGCCGGCGGCCATCTCTTGGGCCTCGTCGATGTGCTGTCTGAGGGTTAAGTATCTGTTTGCAAATTCCGCCGGCTCGCTCAGGTCGCTGTGCTCCTGCATGAGCTTTCTGAACAGCTCGCTGTCGTTTATCACTTCAGGCAGCGTGATGCGGATCGAAAGCTCCTCAAATTTGCCGGCGATCAGCTGCAACTGGGAGTATATTTTTTCGCTGTCTGCGTTCATAAGATCATCCTTCCGAAAGAAGAGTAAAATACGATTTTGCGTGCGCGCGGCGGCGTCAGAGCCTTACGCGCAGCACGCGCTCGATTCGGTTTAAGTCTTCTAAAGTATCGATTTCCGCCTTCGGCAGCGCGCCTGCGAATATGTGCCGGACCGCTTCGGCCTGCCCGGCACCCAGTTCAAACAGCGCCGCGCCGCCGGGCGCAAGAAAGGGCTGCATTTCCGCCGAAAAGTGCCTGTAAAACAAAAGGCCGTCTTCGCCGCCGATGAGCGCTTCACAAGGTTCGCAGCGAACCTCCCGCTGCAGGGAAAGCATGTCTTCGCTGCTCAGATACGGGGGATTGCACACGATCAGCGAAAAGCTCCTGTCGCCCAAAGCCCGAAAGCCGTCGCTTTGCAAAAACTCGACGTCTGCGCCGTTTTCGCGCGCGTTTTCCCGCGCGACGTCCAGTGCATCTTCACTTATGTCGCAGGCAGTCACCCGCGCGTCGGGGCGATACTTCGCGACGGCCACTGCGAGGCAGCCGCTGCCCGTACACATATCGAGCACGCCGGGCGCCTTTAAGCCCTTCAGTTCGTTCAACGCCGCCTCGCACAGCGTCTCCGTGTCCTGTCTGGGAATCAGCACGCGCCGATCGACGCGGAATTTCAGCCCCATGAAGTACGCGCAGCCCTCGACGTACTGCTCCGGTTCGCCCGCAAGGCGGCGGGCAAGCATGCTGTCCAGCTGCTTTTCCTGCTGCGCAGACAACTCCCTGTCATGGAAAAAGCGCAGCGCCGAAGGTTCGATCCCGAGCACACTGCACAAAAACAGACTTGCGTCTGTTTTTGCGTCGGGATTTCCGCGCTCCCCGAGCGCGTCTGCGGCGGCTGTGCGCCAGGCAAGGACCGTCACGCTTCGGCCTGTGCTTCGGTGTCCGGAGCCTTGTCTGCCTCGGCCTCATAATAGCTGTCCGGCAGGGGCTTCTCCATGCCCAGAGACGCCTTCAGGGACACCAGCGCGACCTCCAGCATGCTGTCGTCGGGCTCGGCGGTCGTGAGGCGCTGCGCCATCAGGCCCGGCCAGCGAAGCGCGCGGACGACGCGCGTGTCCTTGGCTCTGCCCAGCGTCTTGAGCACCTCGTAGGAAATGCCCGCGACCGGCAAAAGCAGGAGCAATTTGACCAGGAACTTCAGCAAAAAGTGCATGTCGTTGGGCAAAAGCGCGTTCATGACCAGCGCCACGACCAGCGAAATGATCATCACGATCACCAGAAAGCTGGTGCCGCAGCGGGGATGGAAGCGGCTCTGTTTGCGCGCGTTTTCCACGGTGAGCTCGCATCCGTGCTCGAAGCAGAAGATGCTCTTGTGCTCCGCACCGTGGTACATGAAGACGCGCTTGATCTCCTTAAGACGCGTGCACAGAAACAAATAGCCCAGAAACAGGCAGATGCGCACGACGCAGTAGATGATCGTTTTCCACGGATCGTGGATGCTCAGCACCTTTTCGACCAGCTCGCTGACCAATAGCGGAACAGCGATGAACAGGCCGATCGCCAGCACGACCGCCAGCACGACCGCCGTGACCATCATCACGTCGTCGGGCTTGCAGCCGAAGATCTTCGCCATCCGTTTTTCGAATTTGGTGGGCTCGCCCGTATCCAGGCCGGCCATGTCCGCCGACTGCGTGATCGTCTTCACGCCGTCGTAGAGCATGATGACGAAATTGGCCACGCCGCGGATAAAGGGGAGCTTCAGCCATTTGTGCTTCTGACCGACGATTTTGTTTGGCTTGGTGATGTAGGTCATTTTGCCGTCCGACTTGCGCACGGTGATGGCGGTGCACTTGGGGCCCTTCATCATCACGCCCTCCATGACCGCCTGACCGCCCACGGAGGGGCAGCTGTCCTTATAATCGTTTTTCCACCAGGCCAGGAATTTATCCTTTACGCTCATGTGTTCTCCTTACAAAAAAAACGGGCTTGCTTGCGCAGCCCGATTCAGTGACGCTTTGCGTGCTTACGCAACAGATCCTCCGATCACATTCCGTAGCGCTTCTTGAACTTGTCGACGCGTCCGCCGGTGTCGACGACCTTCTGCTTGCCGGTGTAGAAGGGATGGCACTTTGAGCAGATATCAACGCGCAGTTCCTTCTTGGTGGAGCCGGTCTCGAAGGTTTCGCCGCATACGCAACGCACGATGGCCTTGCCGTAATTGGGATGGATGTTTTCCTTCATTTTCGTTCACCTCTTGGTTTTGTCAGCACAAACCGGAATTGTCACAAACCGGGCGTTCATGGCATCCGATGTCGTAATGCACCGATTATTATACTACCTTGTGCGTCAATAATCAATGCTTTTTTGTTATTTTTGCGTATTTTTGCGCTGCGTTCGGGCCGGGCTTTCCCGGAAAGGCCCAAAGCCGCCTGAAAAGCTTAAGGCTCCGCCGCTTTTACAGGGTCTCCGAATTATAGGCCACGAGGCTGGCTTCCTTTACGCCTTCGAGGCTCAGGAGCTTGTTGAGGAAGGCCTCGCTCTTTTCGATGCGCACCTCGTAGGTGAGCTCGATGTGGCTGCCGTTCATGGTCTTGTTCTTGAGCTGCATGTAGCGCACCTTGGTCAGAAGCTTCTGCGCGTTGGCTTCGCCGACAGCGCTTACGCGCATGACCAGCAGGTAGTTGTCTTCGCTCTTGGTGATGATCATGCGAAGCACGAAGATGACCACGGCAACGCCCGCCACCGTCAGCACTGCCAGCAGGAACTGGCCCGCGCCGAGCAGTATGCCCATCGTCAGCGCCCAGAACATGTAAGCCGTGTCAAGCGGGTCCTTGAGGGCCGTGCGGAAACGCACGATGGACAGTGCGCCGACCATGCCCAGCGTCAGCGCCGCGCTGTTTCTTATGCACAGCACGACCGGCGCGGTGATCACGGTCATCAGGATCAGCGTCAGCGCGAAGTTGTTGGAGAACATCACGCCGCGGAAGGTCTTTTTGTACACCCAGTAGATGAACACGCCCACGCCGAAGGCGGCGAGCACGGTCAGCAGAATGAGTGGTATGCTTGCGGGTCCCAGAGTTTGGTTTTTGAACATGCTGTCGATGAAGTTCACGAGGTCAGTCCCCTTTCAAATGATTTTTATGTCGATTGTATTTGTTTCAGAATCTGTTTTCGTTTACAGCGGCTCGAAGCGGCGGCAGAGCACGTACTTGGAAATCGCGCAGTACTCCACGGGCGTACCGCTCAAAAGCTTGTTTATGTAGTCCGGGAGCATGCGGTCGAACTTGATTTCGAGGATCTCGCGCATGTCGTCCACGGGGCTGAGCGTGAGCAGCTTCGGGTTGAACAGATCGATACTGCCCGGGCAGGCGGCAAGCTGCGTATCGAAGGTTATGCGCGTGTTCTCGGCAGGATGCACGAAGGCTTCCCTTTTGTAGTCCACGATGGTCTTGGGGCGCAGCAGCTTTACGCGCATCTGCACGTACATGTCCTTGAGCAGCTCGTTGTCCGTCTTTAGCAGCGGCGTGGGGTTGCCCTGCATCAGCTCTTCCGCCAGGTCCCTCGTGATCCTGCAGGCGGCCTTCTGTATGAAATTGCCCGCCTTGCGCTTTCTTTCGAGAAAGATGACGTCGTCGCTCAAGTTGTAGATCCTTATGCGGTACTTGTCTCGGTCCGCGTCGCCGTCCACCTTGTCGTAATAGGCGCGGTCGAGGATGTCGTCAAAGTACAGCGAGCGGATCGAATACCGGCCGTCTTCGCCCGCGTGCTCGTCGTGCGGCAATACCGCAGACAGCTTTTCTTTGAGCGTGAACAGATCGGCGCGGTTTATCCAATACTTTTTTTCGTGCCTCTCGGGCAGTCTTTCGCGTTTTTGTTCCATTGAGCCACCCGCTTACTTCCTTTTGAATACCTTGCCGTTGTCGTCCAGCATGTCGATGCGGTTCGTAAGGTCGCCGAAATAATGCTCGAACTCTTCGTTCGTGATGTACTTGCCGCGCGAATTGTAGAAGAAGTACAGTATCCTGCCCGGGCGCGTCTGCGCGAAGGAGGCGAACTTCTTGACCTGCGCGTCAAAATCCGTCCTGCTGCCGCCCCAGCGCGCAAGGTGCTGGTTGATTTCGGGCTCGAGCTCGGTGTAGCGCTTCTGGATCTTGGCAAGGATGCTCTCTCCCGACCAGGGGCCGTCGATCAGTTCCGCGATCGTGGAGAGGAAATAATCCTTGCACTTGCTGTTTTTCATCAGCGCCACGAACAGGGAGGTGTCGTACTTGAAGTTGGGGTAATCCTTGCGGGCGTTGATGTTGAACCAGCGGTTGACGGAGTTCGTATTGGTGTAGAACGCCCAGTCCAGATCGAAGAGCACCATGCGCCACTGAGAGCCGTTTTCCTGCGAGGAATTGCGGTACTTTTTCACGTTCAGCACGTCGGTGTTGCCGGTATAGAACTGTATCGCGCAATAATCCAGGTAGTTCCATACGTCTATGTACTGCTCGGCGTAGGCCAGCTCCTCATCGGTGTCTATGCCGTTTTTGGTGTACCAATTGTAAAATTCGGTGCGCGTGGCCGCGGAGCCCTGCAGTACCGTGTCGTGCGCCTTGAGCAGGTCTATATTGCCCCTGCTGTTTACGTCCCAGCCCTGCCACTGGCAGATGGAGTAGGCGTTTACGCGCTCGCGCAGGTTGTAGTGGCCCCAGTATTCGCCGTTGATGTAGAGGATGGCGAGCGCCGTGTCCTGATACATGAGGGGGTAGGTGGTTTCGCCCATCGCGGCGACCTTCTGCTGGCTCAGCTCGTTGATGTCCGCCGCCATCGTGGAAAGGATGCTGTCGCGCATGCGGGCGTATTTCGTGTCCTGCCCGGTCTGCCTGAGCAGGAAGGATTTGTATTCCGTATAGTCGCGGTTGGGGAAGAGC
Organism: Clostridia bacterium; assembly: GCA_017395065.1. Lineage (GTDB taxonomy): Bacteria > Bacillota > Clostridia > Christensenellales > Aristaeellaceae > RUG14130. The sequence continues at coordinate 55,981 of JAFPWH010000030.1, forward strand.
TTTGCGTTGAAGCGGCTCACGCCGTACTTTGCGCCGGCGATCACCTTGAAGGACTTCTGTCCCGACTCCGCGCGTGAGTACTGGCCGTGCAGGCGCACGCCGCAGCCCTGAGAGAGAATGGGCTCGCCCCCGACGGAAAACAGCTCGACGTTTGCGGCCTTTTCCCAGCTCATCCAGAAGTTCGCGCCCCGGTTCGTGGAGCCGTAGGGATAGGTGCCCGTGGCGTTAGGGCCCTTTACGTACAGGCCGGTGGTGTAGCCCCACAGGTCCTCCGGGTCCATGACCAGAGAGACGACCTGCAGTGTGTGGCTTACGCCCATAAAGTAAGTCTGCGTCGCGACAGGGGAGCTCAGCTGATCGTTTTTGCTCGCGATCGCCCTGACCACGGTGGTTTTGTTGATCGTGATCGGACCGTTGTACTGATAGGTGCGCACTTCGCCGCTGTAGGTGCCCGCGTATTCGGGGTCGACCTGATAGCTGTGGCCGCCGACCTCGCTCGCGCTGGGTTCGGAGGCGTCGAGCGTGTAGTAGATCGTGGCGCCGGGCTCGCTCTTGAGCGTGAGCGTCAGCGTTTCGCCCGCGGCGTACAGCCCGCCCTCGATCGAGAACGTCGGCGCGACCATGCGCTCGGAATAGCCCGTGCCCACGTTCAGCGTGGCGGGAGTGGAGGCGGTCAGATAGTAAAAGCCCGAATCCGTGCTCGTGCCCATGCGCCCGTAGGATATGTCGGCGTACTGCATCCCGAGGGGGCACCTGTCGAGGATATGTCCCTCGGGGTCAGAAAAAACCAGCGTTTCGCAGTCGGTCGCGGAAAGGGAAAAATTCGTGTGCAGGTAGTTGCCGATCTTGCTGTTTTCCGTGCCCAGTCCGCTCAGATAGATGGGCAGATAGCCGCCGGGCGCGATGGTCGTACCTTCCGGAAACTGCCACTTGCGGGGCTTTGCGGGGTCGTCGCTCAGGCCGTAGTTGCCAAGATCCACGCTCTGGGCGGTATTGTTTCGCATTTCAACCCAGTCGTAGCTGGCGTTTTTGCCGATGGCCTGCGTGGAGGAGGCCATGACTTCGTTGATGAATACTCCGCTTGAATTTTGCGCCGCGAACTGACCGGAAATCAGCGCGGCGCTTGAAGAGGTGTTTGCGGCACCGGGCGTCGGCGCCTTGTATGTCACCCAGCTCCCGTCCGATAGTCGCGTATACGATTGATCGGCTTTGAGCAGGTCGTACTGTACGTAGTCTATGATGTTGCCCTGTGCGTCGGTCAGGATCGCGCCCTCGTTCTCCGTGCTCAGACGGAAGTTCGTGTGGAGCTTGCCGGCGGGGTCGGTGCGGTCGTAGCCGGAGCAGTAGATGATCATGTACTGGCCGGGGCCGATGGAAATGTTCGGGAAGATCCACTTGCGCAGGTTGTCCTCGTTGTCGCTGAGCGCGTAGTTGTACAGGCTCACCGTCTGGGAGGTCGTGTTGTAGATCTCGATCCAGTCGAGGTATTCGCCGTTTTCGTCGGGACAGTAGCTCATGTTCTTGGCCATGAGCTCCGTCATGATGACGGGGCCGGAGACGATCTTGCGGCTGGAACGCGTGGCCAGATAGTTTTCGTGCGTGTTCTCGCTGCCGGGCGTGGGCTCCTCACAGACGGTGAAGGAACCGTTGATGTAGGCGTAGGACGTGTTGGTCCTTAAGTCCGGCACCCTGAACGACTGCATGACCGTGTCGTCGCTGTTGTACAAAACCAGCATGCAGCCCGCCGAGGAGAGCTTGAACGGCGCGTGGAATTCCATGCCCGCGGTGTTTTCGAGCTTGTTGGTGCAATAGATCAGCACGCGTTCTCCGCTTTTCAGAACATAGTCCGGAAATTCGAAGTAGTTCGTGGTGTTGGTGTCGCGGGCGATCTTCCAGCCGTTCATATTGATGTCGCTGGTGGAAACGTTGGTCACTTCGAGCCAGTCCGAAAAATAGGAATAGCTGTCCTGTATGACGGAGGAATTGTCGCTCATGACCTCGGTGATGAGGATGGGCGTGTTGTCCGACTGGATCTCGCCGATCTTCCTGTCGCCGGTGTAGGCGGGGAAGAACAGGGAGGGCGCGAAATAGGCCACAATGACGCAGACCGCGGCGACCAGTACCACGACGAGCGCGATCATGGACGCCTTCGAACTGCTGCGGTTTGATTTTCTATTCTTAACGCCGCCGCGCTGAGAGCCTGCGGCGCTTTTGGACGATTTTTGCACTGTTTGCCTCCGTGAAATTTGGCTGATACACAGTAATTATACCACACTGAAGCCGTGTGCCAAGAGAAATTGTGTTAATTTATGGGTCCGGAATGTATCCGTACCCGTTTTCGCGCGCGAAGTCCGCCGCGAAACTGCCCTCGGGCGCCATGATCGTAATGCCCCGGGGAAGGGCGTCCGGCGCGATGTAGTTTACGCTCCCCGGCAGGCGCACGAGCTTCAAAGCCTCGCACTGCGAAAAAGCGCCAGCTTCGATGCGCAAAAGCCCCGTGCGGCTGAAATCCGCGTTCACTGCGCCGGTCGCGAAAAACGACTCCTCGCCCAGAACCAGCAATTCGCCCTCGAAGCGGAACGTGCCGCCGGAAAACAGTATGAGCGTCTTCATCCCGTGCGAAAGCGCGTATTCGTGCGCGGGGCTTTGGGCGACCACGGCCAGCGTCACGTCCGCATCGAACGCGCCTTCGTCGATTTCGCAGACGCTTTCGGGTACGATCACGGTCTTTAAGCCTTCCGCGCCTGCAAAAGCGCCGCTCCTGATCGCGAATACGGGCTTTCCGTCTATTTCTTCGGGGATGCTGACCTGGTTTTCGCCGGGCGAAAACGAGATGATCTCTATGCCTTTTTCGCTGACGCTGTAGCCGAGGCTTTCGTAGACTGCCCTTTTCCACTGCGCAAAAAGCGTTACGTCCCTGTTTTCGGTCAGCGCGTCTCCGGGCAGGAACTGCACTTCGGCGGCATTCGCCTCTTCCGCCCAGCCCGTAAAGAGATAGCCCCTGAGCGCGGGCTCGTCTTCGGGAACGTTCACGGGCACGCCCTCGATCTTCCGCAACGAGGGAAACGCGCCGGCGCCGCCCGTGAGGCGGAAGTCGACCGTGTAGGTTTCGTAGGAGCCGCCGTATTTGACGAAGTATTTCGTAACGGCGGTCGAGCCGCGCTTTACGCCCTTCGTGAAGCGGCTCGCCGGGATCTCGAAATACACGCAGAAGTAATAACCTGCTTCGTACGCGCCCTCGGGCGTATCCGGCAGCGCTCTGAGATACGCGCCGACCTTCTTTTTGTTGTTTTCGAGCTCATATCCCAGGTAGCCCAGCTGCCCGTAAATGTCCTGCCAGCTTTCGAAGCCGTTTTGCTCACAGTAATTGATCAGGCTTTGCCGGCGGCTGTTCCACTGACACAGCCCGTAAGCGCTGCCGTTGTCGCCCACGGCGTTCGGGCGGAAATTGCTCTCGTACTGTATGTTGCTCATGACGCCGCAGGCCGCGGCACGGTTGTAGCCCAGCGTTTCGGTCAGGTAAGCGTACACGATCTGCATGTTCTCTTCGGTATCCGCCAAAGCGAAGGCGCACGAAAGCAGCGCGAAAAGAATCGCCGCCAGCGAAAGCAGTGCCTTTTTCATGCGCGTTCCTCCTCCGAAACCAATTGTAATTACAGACCGAAGTCTGTATTGCTGCACGCCCTGACCGTCCGTGTAAAAAGGGACCCGCGGCGCCCGATGGAACGAGGCCGCGGGACGGGTACAGTATACGCCGTGTGCGCCCGAAAATCAATACTTCATCATGACGAGTTCGTTTCCTATGCCGGCGTAGTTCAGATCCATCCTGAGGATGCAGTAGCCGTCGTAGAAGTACAAAACGCCCTCTCTGCCGTCCAGGGTGAAGAAGCTGCCCTGAGAAGACGAATCCATGTAGAGGTAGAGCCTGTGATAGGTGATCTCGCCCAGGATCGTCAGTTCGATCGTCGCGATGCCGTTGCCGTCCGCGCCGGAAGTCACGGTAAAGCCGGTGTCGTCGCTGCCGTTCCAGATGAACACGTCGCCCTCTGAGAACATCGCGTTTCCTTCGTAGTGCGTCCAGTCGTCGTACTGCGTCCAGTCGTCGTAGGGATTCGTGTAGGGCGTCGGGGTGGGGGTGTAGGGCGTGGGGGTCGGCGTCGGGTTGTAATACCCATTGTAGCTTATGCTCACGCTGTCCATGGAGACCCAGAAGCGGCGGTTATAGCGGGTGTTGCCGTCGTAGTACTCGACCTGTGCGTAGCCGTTCTCGGTATCGAACACGTTGACCGAGATGCCGTTTGGCACGGTGTAGGTCGTCTGCTGGTAGTTGGTGCCGGGGCCGGTGTAGGCGCGGCCGGCGGAAGTGATGCGGCCGGTGCCGATCTGATGCTCCTCGGGCAATTGGGACGCGCCGATCTTCAGGCGCTGTTCGCCCGTGTAGGCGCGGTACTGCATCCCCCTGTAGGTGAACTCGACCTGTACCCACCACACATTGTTGTTGCGGCATTTGGAATAGGCCTTTACGGTCGTGTTGTACCAGGTGTCGGGAAAGTAGGTGCCCAGCTCGTTGTAGTTCGTGCCGGGGCCCGAACGTGTGCCGACGCTCATGTTCAGACCCGTCGTCACCGGCGTATAGGCCGCCAGCGCAAAGCCCGCCGTGCTTAGCAGCAGCATAAATGCCAGCAAGAACGCAAGTTTCCGTTTCATTAGCTCAACCCCTTTATTTGATTTGCTTACATTATGTATGACGCTGTAAGCCCGTGCTTTGTTCACGGTTTTGACTGTGATTTTTCGTTTACCTGCTTTTAATGGAACAAAGTCCTTTTGCGCTTCGTCTTAGTTCCGGATCCGCAAGGCGGATATCAAAAAACAGGACAAAGGAAGGTATACCGATATGAAGAAGTTTTTGGCGATCGTTTTTGCGTTTGTACTTGTGCTGGGCTGCATAAGCGCGTTCGCAGAGCCCGCCCTCGGCGGCTGGAAGCTGAGCGAGAGCCTCGAAGTGACCGCGGACCTCAGAAGCCTTTTCGACAGGGCCATGGAAAACCTGCTCGGCGTCAGCTACGAGCCGCTGGCCTACCTCGGTTCCCAGACGGCCGCCGGTACGAACCACTGCTTCCTCTGCGCAGCCACCGTCATCTATCCCGGCGCGCAGGCCACCTACAAGCTGGTCTACGTTTACGAGGACCTGCAGGGCGGCGCCCAGATATTGAACATAGCGGATTTCGATCTTGCCCTCTTCTCCGATGCCGCGATGGAATAAACGCTTCTTTCCTGCGGCGTCCGGCTTTTCGTCCGGGCGCCGCGTTTTTTTGCGGCGAAACCCGCGCTATTCCAGAATAAGCGAATCTATGCTCACCGGGAAGGTGAAGTAGGTGCCGGGATAGGGCTCGTTTTTGAGCGTGAAATGCCACCACTCCTCCTCAAGGGGCTTAAAGCCGCATTTGAGCATCGCGTTTCTGAGGATCATGCGGTTTTCGTACTGCTCGGGCGTGATGTTTCTGTAGTCGGGATGACTCAGCAGCCCGAAATAATCGAAGGTGCCGCCCATGTCCAGTTCCTTTCCGCTGGCCATGTCGAACAGCGTAAGGTCCACGGTGCTTCCGCGGCTGTGGCCGGAGTGTTCGGCGATGTAGCCCTGCGGGAAGAGCTGGTCTTTTTCGAGCTCCGGATAGAAGTACGCTTTCATGCGCGCGTCTTCAAAGTCCAGCGCCCAGCGCATGAAGTGCTCCACGGCCATCTGCGGCCTGTAGGCGTCGTAGATCTTGAGGCGGTAACCCATCGCGCTCACTTCGTCGCTCACCTGCCGAAGTGCCAGCGCAGCCTCGCGCGTGAGCAGCGCCACGGGCTGAAGGTAGCCGTCGATGCGGTCGCCCACGAAGTTGTAGGTGGAATAGTAGCGGATCTCGAGGATCGCGTCCGGCACGTAGTCGCTCAGCAGCACGAAGTCGCTCGAATCGTCCGACAGGCGTACCTCGCCCGCCGCCGCAAAGGGCGCGCAGCAAAGGCTGAGAAGCAGAAGGGTCAAAAGCGTCTTTTTCATTTTCTTTCCTCCAAGTGATCGATGGCCGTACAGACGGCTTATTTTTGTTCCTTGCGCGTAAGAGGTATTTCGCCGTAGGGGCGCAAAAGGTCGTCGTTCTTTCCCGCCCTGCGGAATTGGCCGGCGCCCGTGACGCCCTCTGTCCTCGCGTCGAAATCCGGGCTCGACTGCGCGGCAAAGAAGCTTTCGAGGCGGCTTCTGAGAAGCAGTACGGTCTGCTCGTACTCCTTCCTGCCGTAGAGGTTCTCGTTTTCGCCGGGATCGCTTTCGAGGTCGTACAATTCGTGCGGACCGTAGGGATAGCGGTGCACGTACTTCATGTTCCCGCGGCGTATCATCCGCGCGGGGCCGTATTCGTCGTAGACGATTGCCTCCTCGCGGCGGGAATGCCCGCCCGAGAGCACCGGCAAAAATCCGGCGCCGGGCAGGTGCGCAGGGATCTCTGCGCCCACGAGCTCGCACAGCGTGGGGTAGAGGTCGATCGCGCTGATCACGTCTTTGACGATCCGCCCGCTCTGTCTGATCAGGCGCGGGCAGCGCATGAGAAAGGGTACCCTGACGGCCTGCTCGTACAGGTTCAGCGGAAAGGTGCCGTTGCCCTTGCCCCAGATGCCGTGATGCCCCATGCTCATGCCGTTGTCGGAGGTGAAAATGATTAGCGTGTCGTCCAGTATTCCCTTTTGTTCGAGAAGGCTGAGAATGCGGCCGATGCCTTCGTCCATCGCGCTGATCGCGGCGTAATAGCCCCGCAGGTTTTCGTGGCGGCGGGGCGTGCCGTACACGGGCCCCGTCGTCATGTCCGGGTGGTCGGGCACGTCCGGGATCTCGTCGAAGCTGCAGTGATCGTAATACCGTATCCACTTTTCGGGATGCTGATCCGCTTCCCAGGGGCTGTGGGGCGCGGTGTAGTGTACGCTCAGGTAAAACGGCGCGCTGCCCTCGCTGAGCGCTTCGATGTCCTTGAGCGCGCGCTCCGTGATGAGGTCGGTGACGTACTGCCCGTGCAGCACCTTTATTCGTCCGTTTTCGACGATGTCGGGATGGTAGTAATAACAGCCGCCCTTGCCGATCGTGTACCAGTCCTCAAAGCCCAGCTGCGGGCGCACGCTGTCGCCCAGATGCCACTTTCCGTTCAGCGCGCAGCGGTAGCCGTTTTGGCGCAGCATGTCCGTGTAACCGGTAAAGCCCTCCAGATAAGCGATGGGCTCGCCCTCGTCCGCGTAGCCGCCGTAAGGGTTTTCCAGTCCCTCCCTTTGGAATTTGCGTGCGTCGACGTTTCCGCTTCTGAGCCAGTCGATCACGCCGTGCGCGCCGGGCATGAGCCCCGTCAGAAGCGATGCCCGGGCGGGAGAACAAACGGGGGAGGCGCAGTAGAACGAATCGAAGAATAAGCCTTCGCGGGCGAGCCTGTCCATGTTGGGCGTCACCAGCTCCTTCGTGCCCGCGCAGTGCATTGCCCAGGGGCCCTGATCGTCCGAGAGTATCAATACGATGTTCGGTTTCATACCCATCCCCGCTGTTTTGTTTACCGATATTACAGATATTGTAGTAAAAAACGCGCCTTAAATCAATAGCTTCCGCAAAAAAAGTCCCCCGAAAACGTGTTTTGGACGAAATAACATCACTTGGTGTACGCGAAAGGCGGCACCGCAAAGATGCCGCCTCTCTCATGGCAGGACGAAGATCAGTCTTCGCCGCCGGCCTCATTCAGCTCGAACCAGTAGCGCTTTCGCGCAAGCTCGCCCCGCGCGTCTCCGCTGGCGTACTTGTTCTTGGGCTTTTCGTAGTAAATGCACCAGTAGTTGCCGATCGAATACGCGCCGCGCTGCGTATTGCTCGCTTTGAGCAGATGATCGTACACGAAGCGATACTTGTTTTCGAGCTCGAACTTCATGAACTGAAGCTGGGTCTCGAGCTGCGTGTAATCCAGACCATTTTCCTCGCTCCAGCTGATGAGCCGGGCAAAGCGCTTGTTGTGCCACTGACAGATGCCGTAGCTCGTGCCCCAGTCTCCCAATGCCTGGGGATTGAAGCGCGATTCCACGTGCATGTTCGCGATCACCCCGCACGCGGCGGCGTAATTGAGCTTGAGCTCTTCGGTCAGAAACTCGTAGATTCTGTCGCGGTTTGCGCGGTAGAGCATGAGTTCTTCTTCTATACCGATTTCGTCAACCTCTCCCAGCGTGCAGGAAATACTTGCACATCCTGCAAGGAGGATGCTCAGAAACAGTACTGCCAGTAAGCGTTTTGCCATCGTCATTAAGTTCCAATCACGCCTTTTCCCCCGCACTTGGAGCTTTTCGCTTCAAGCGGGGGAAAAGGCAGTTTTGCTTAGATTTTGTTGTGCGATGTGCAGCTTGTTATTTCGTAAACAATACGAAACTGCTGCTCGTCGGATAAACCCTCACGGTCGACGGGTTCGTGGCGTTTCTCAGTGCCGAGTACATGTAGCTGTACAATTCCTGCAACGTCAGCTGACCGTTGGAGTTCGAATCGGCAGCCATCTTGCTGCTGCCGCTAAGCGCGGCTTTCATATGGTATCCGAATTCGTTGTAGGAGTTTGAAGTGCTCGAGAAATCTTCCCAGCCCCAACTGGTCTGCATGTAGTCGGCAGCGGTCAGTACATAGAACTTGTTGGCAACACGGAATTCACCCGTATTTTCAGCCATGGCACTGTCGCTCTCGATTTCGTTGCCTTCTTCGTCGTAATAGTAGACAAGGGTCTGCTCGACTACGATTTCGGAATCCACTCTCGAGAATGCCTGAATGACCGCATCGACGTTGAAGGAGCTGTTGCCGGAAGCGTTCGCCGAATTCGCGTATACGCCCGCGCCGGAACCGCAGGAGCTCACATAGATGATGATGTTGCCGGGAACAGCCTTGAGGTAGCCGGCCAGTGTGCTCAGCTGCATCGTGGTTCCATAGTAGGTGCACAGCGCGCCTGCAGTACTGCCGCCTGAGGTATCGCCGTGCGTTGCAATCATAAACAGCGAGATGTCATCGTCGTCTGCAGCTGCAAATGTGCTCGAAATCAGGCTCTTGATTTCCGAGTTGGAACTGTTGTCGGCAGTCTTGATCGTCCACGAATTGCCGGTTGAGGTCTTGACATTCGACAGTCCGCTGGAGACGCGCACGATGTCGCCCTTGTTGCGCATGATCGTATACTTGGCACCCAGGTTGTTCCAGTTATCCGGATTCTGATTCCAGTCAAACGTGGACTCGGAAATCAGCAGTGCGCGCCCGGTCGCGATGCCGTCCTTGTTCTCCGTGGTCGCGTTTACGGCGCTGCTCTTTGCGCTTTCGACGCCGCCGGAGGAGACAGCCGATACGGCAAAGCGATACGTCGTCTTCTTATCCAGGCCGGTTACCGTATAGCTCGTGCCGGTGATTCCGCTTGCTGCGAGGGTCGTGGGCGTTCCGGAGGA
>JAFPWH010000031.1 GCA_017395065.1 Clostridia bacterium
CGCGAATAAGCAGAGCAGCCGCGTTTTGTGCGTCTCCTTGTCGTCCCGGGGCTACGTGGCGGCGTAGACGCCGCCGCTACGGAGTGGGCGTGTATCAGTATCGTTATACGAATTCTGCGACAAATCCCTCTTTCGGTACGGCGCACTTTTGAACGCACGGCATCGCGTTTTCTCCGTAGCGGCGGCCTCAAGGCCGCCATGGGTACCTCGAATAAGCAGAGCAGCCGCGTTTTGTGCGTCTCCTTGTCGTCCCGGGGCTACATGGCGGCGTAGACGCCGCCGCTACGGAGTAGGCGCGTATTTGCATCGTTATGCGGGATTTTCCGGCGAATCCCTATTTCGATGTAACGCACGTTTGAACGCACGGCATCGCGTTCTCTCCGTAGCGGCGGCCTCAAGGCCGCCATGGGTACCGCGAATAAGCAGAGCAGCCGCGTTTTGTGCGTCTCCTTGTCGTCCCGGGGCTGCGTGGCGGCGTGGACGCCGCCGCTACGGAGTGGGCGCGTATTTGTATCATCCTAAGCCTTCCGGCGCGGCGATCCTTTGTTCGTACTGCGCGGCGTGTTCCTTCAGGGCTTTTTGAACGTCGATCGTATAGTCGACCACGACGCAGTGGGCGTAGCGATCGTCGTAGTATTCCCGTACCCGTACGCCGCCCAGCGCTTCCATCGTCCTCCACGAGGCGGGGTTGTCCAGATCCGCGTCCAAAAAGACGCTGCCTATCCCGTGCCACTCGCAGACCTTCAGGGCCAGGTACAGATTGATCTTGTTGTACCCCTTCCCGCGTTCGGTCGGCCGGATCGCGTAGCCGATATGCCCGCCGTAGCTTTTCAGCCTTTCGTTCAGCGCGAGCCTTATGTTGCTCATTCCGACGATCCTTCGGTCGCTCTCACGCACCAGAAAAAAGGTCACGGCCGGCACTCTTTCCTCGCCCGGCTCCCGCGTTCGGTCGTCTTCGAGCTTCCTGAGCCAGCCGTCGTAATCGCCGAGGTACCTGTCCAGGCCGCCCGAACCGTTGACGTCCGAGCCGTATTCCGAAAATTCCCGGATGTAGCCGAGCGCGTCGTCTTTTCTTGCCGGCCCGGGCGTTTCATAGTAAAATCTTTCCACGCAAACGCCCCTATCTTCTGCGCCCTTCCCTGTGGAAGAAATAGCCGAGATCAAGCCTTACCTCCCTGCGGCCGGGGTCGTCGTTGGTATAACAGCAGGTGTCGAAGCCGATCAGCTCGAAGCCCTGGCGGAGATAGAAGGCGATCGCACCCGTGTTGCAGGACTGCGTCTCCAATATGACGGCGCGCCTGTTTTGGCGGACGGCGACCTCCTTTGCCTTGTCCATCAGCCGCTTTCCGACGCCCTTTCGCCGGAGCGCTTCGCAAACCCACAGCTCCGTGACCATGAGCCTGTTCGACCATTCCTCGGGGCACACCTCGATGCAGGCGAGCATTTCGCCTTCGCCGCTTAGTACGCCGTAGGCCTCCGCCCCCTCCCAGTGATCCTGATAGAGCCTGTCCGGAAAATCGTATTCCTCCGGCGTATGGACGATCTCCTTTTCCGCCTGTTTCCTGACGAGGGAGATTTTGCAGCCCTCCCCGTCCAGAGGGCTCATTTCGATGTCATAGTAACTGCCGCTTCGGGTCACCATGGGTATGACGGCGCCCTTCCACTTTTCCTTCGGCAACGCGACGATCCCGTACTCCACGCTTTGCTGCCTCCTTCGTTTTCTAAAGCCTGTACTGCATGAAATTCCCGTTTTTCGTGAACCCGAAATCGGTATACAGCAAAACGCCCATGTCTGACGCCGTGATCTGCACCGATCCGCAGCCGTGCATGTTTTTCACTCCCGAACCGTAAAATCAGGGCTCTTCCGGCCATTTTCCCCGAACGATCCGCTTAACGGCGTCCGCGCAGCGCTGCATCCGCCCGATCTCCTTAAACCCGTCAGCAGCCCTTTCTCCCGCTTTTGTGATCTTCGACGGAGCAGGCGGCCGCTGACCCGTACTCGATCAGTCCCGCGTCCGCGGGGTCTATCGATACCCTGCCGTCCTCGAATACGAAGGCGGGGATGCCCACGTCCCCGATCTCCTTCATGCGGTCGAAGACCGGATTCGTGTCGCGAAGTCGGATAAATGCGCTCAAAAAGCGGATGTGTTCGGCGATGTTTATGTACTCGAATTCGTCCTCGCGCCCCGCGATCTGCTCGTGTATAAAATCACAGTAAGAGCACGACGGCATCCCGTAGATTCTGATCATTTTTCAAACCTCCCGCGTTTTTTTGTTCGTCGGCACCGATAGAATGCCACATTCCGATCGATTTTTCAAGTTCTGTATGAAATTTTTATACTTCTCCGGCCAAAAAGCGAAGACGCCCGGCAGAAAGCGCGCCTGCCGGGCGTCTGAGAAGGAGTTGACGCGGGTTCAAAATGTTCCGGAGAAACATACATATACAACAACAGATTATTCGTCTTCTGTCCTTCTTAGCATGACGGCAGTCTTGACATGCGGTGCGATTCAGATCACTTCAGAGATTGTTCACGGAAAAACAATAGTGAATAGTTCCATAATGAGTCCGCGAGACTGGTCTATGGAAGTGTTATATACATCCTGCTTGTCCTTGCATACAACTGGATAGGTTATTAACTTACCTCCATGTGCCGCTTCATTTCTTCTTGGCGCAATGCTCCTCAGCTTGCTTCCATACTGTTTTAGTTGTTGTATATCGATATTGGGATACTGACTAATCAAGTACTTCTTATACTCGGTTTCTATATCTAATGCACAAAGTAGATAACCTAAATCGCCAATTTCGCAGGTTTTTTTGTAGCAATGGTTTTTGCCATCCCAGAATTTCTTATCGTGTGAGACATACAAAGTATAATCATTCCTCACTAATCGTGTATTTTCATCAAGCACATTTATTGCATAAGCAGTATATAACAGTTTATTGGCAAAATCCTCGAGTGCCATATAGTACATAATTGAAATGCAACTATAATCAAATTTGTCGTTTGGCGTTTTACTTTCGACATACTGCTGATATAAATACTCCGCTGAAACAAGTGAGCAGAATATTTCTGGATACATCAGTAAATGTTGGGCATAGCTTTTGAAATCATTCGTTATGTTTGCATATAATATGGAATAGACATCGAGTTTTCTAACCTCTTCTTTTATCTTCTCAACAACTCGTGTCATATACGCATTGAGCATCAACTCTTGATCCTCTGACAAAAAGCCAGATAAACGAGAAACAAACTGCTGCTTTGCGAGTAGCAATTCTTCAATATTGTTGCTTAACACGGCACTTGTAAATTGTATTAGCTCATTGATTGACTCGTTGACCCGCATCGCACTATGTTCATACGTATCTAGCACGAGAAAGCTATATTTTTGCCTCATGTTGTCGTAGAACTCTTTGTGTTTAAAGATAAGGCCGCTGAAATACTCCTTGTATTTTTTTATGTTGTCTGATAACTCCAGTATTGCTTCTCGGCTAACACCAAATCCCATTATTTCTTTATCTGTTTTCGAAAAAATAATGCTCACTGTTTGGCTAAGAATACTCATTACATCCACAGTCTTAACCCATACACCATAATTATGATGGTATATTGCCTTTTGTCTCACTAGAGCATTATCATTCTTAGGATATAAGGATTTGTATCTGAGCATCTGAAAATATGAAATAAATGGTGGAAATGACATATCATCAACTAATACATCTGCTGCTGCATGCCAATTACGAGATTTATATACATTCATTAATCCATTTGTGTGAATGCATATTATTTCAAACCATCGAGATAGAATGTTTATCTGCTTAATTAGGGGCTCTTTTTCAATTGGCCAATCCAAGTGCATTTCGGGGTCATTTCCATAATCCTTGAAATACTCTCTTATGTACTTGGCTGTTGACGCCACCAGTTTTTGTAAATACGAATAATCTGAAGTGATCCTCCAATAAGTAAACAGGAGAAATATGCTTTCTACTGAATACTTTTCCAAAGTTTCGTATAAAACATATGCACTTGTGGGAATATCAATTGGGTGCTCTCCCTGTAAAACACCAGATAACCCCGAACCATTATACAAAAGAGTAAAAGCAGTTTCAAACCGTTTGCTCCGATCGATAAATTCAAAATAATGGCGTATGGTCTCGCGTTTATTATCTGGATGAGTTTCTGTAACTACACCAGCTACGGTATCTCTTTCATATCGTTCAAATGATTTGCTGATGAAAACAGTCATACTGACAACATCAAAAAACATGCTACTACCAAGATCAGTAGGATCATTGTATAAGATTTCTTTGTGAGGCAATTCTTTGAACCCATCTTGAAGGTAGGCAATAAACTCATATGGGTTTTCTTCTTTCCATAGGTAGTACAAATCAATCCAAGCATTCCCTAATGCTGTTGAAGTATTCGTGAGTAAATCGATTAGTTCGGTTTTTATTTCCTGAAGCCTTTTTTTGGTGTTATCATCCAACATAATCAAACTTACTCCTTTGTATTCTTCAAATAACAAAGGCACATGATCTTTCGATCACATGCCCTGACGCGACTCGGGACTAATCCTCATCATCGCTGATGAGAGTAGCCTTAACAGCTGCTTCCAATCTGGAAACAACGTTACGGATCGCTGGAACTGCGATGATAACCGCACCAGCAATCGCCTCGGCCCAAGTCAGGACGACGTCGAGCTTTCGACTCATAGCACTACCTCCTTTCTCTGGGATTTTGATTCCCAGGAATATATGTTGGGGTCGTACTAAGTCGTCCTTGCCACTAATATTATAAGCTATTTCATTATAAAAGTCAATTAAAGCTATACATTAACCAATGAAAAAAATAGATAAATCAAAAAACTTGTTATCTAAAGGCAACACGATTCCGTCTGGAGGCAGTTATAATATTGAGACGACTAAATCAATAAATAAGGAGGCGTCTCATGAAAAAACTCTTCACTGTCTTGCTTCTCTGTGTTACCCTCATTACCATTACCTTCTCAGCGTTGGCGATTGACATCGATTATTCTTCTCTCACGGACGAAGAGCTAGAGGAACTAATCAACGGCGCAACAGCAGAGCGCAAGAACCGACAGTCGGAACATGTGCCTGTTCAGGTAAACCCTTCGCCCGATAAGTACACCTGGTATGTTCAGGATTATGTCGGGCGCAACGCCGCCGGTTTTGGCTATACGTCACTCGGCGGCGACCGACTGGAGAAATACGGTGCCGGTTATCTGGAGTTCATCTTCATGACGGAAGACGGGACTTATCTTGATTTCAGCGATACTATGCTGCTCCAGAAATACATCGTTACCGGGCAGAATATTGCGCCGAACACGGAGATGAAGTATGTTTTTGAAAGAGACAGCAAGGGTAACGAGTACAGTAATCTCGTCGATTATCAAAGCGTAAGGATCATCGACCTGTCGGTAAAGCGCATCGACGGTACGGTGCAGGGGGATGCAATTCCCTTTGAACTTGTCCCAATCACGCCGTCGCCGGATAAATATACACACTACATTCGCAGTTATGTCGGCAAGAATGTTGCCTCCTTTGGTTATACTTCCCTCGGCGGTGACCGCAGGGATAAATACGGCGACGCAAGTGTCAAATTCATCTTCGTAGCCGACGACGGCGCATACCTCGACCCCCAAGATTATGATTTGTTGAAACAGTACGTTGTTACCCGTCAGGATGTTCTGCCGAATTCGCAAATGAAGCTGACGTGTATGAAAGATAGTAAAGGAAACGAATACTCCAATCTCGTCGATACGCAGACTTACCAAAGCATTACGCTCTATGTGCACAGGCTCAATGTGAACTGAGATACCATATTAGCAAGAGGGGCAGCCCATGAATTGCTGTAAAAGGAAGAAAATTACCATTACCGCACATGCCATGAAGAGACTGCAGGAACGGGTGAAAAGCCATGAAGGGTACCGCAATTGGGAGCATATGGTCCGCACAGCTAGATATGATGGAAATGGCAAAGCATATATGACTGATAAGGAGCTGGAATGGTATAACACCAATATGAAAAATATAGGCCGATCATGCATGGTTAAGCTGCTGAACGGTTTCGCTTTCCTGTTCATGGGGAATAGCGGACATGCTCGAACACTCATCACGGTGTTGAAAATAAGTATTTAAATCTAGCCATTTTAAAGCAGAAGCATTGCGTCTTGCGGTGCTACTGCTGTTTTGCAGTCGGAACAGTTGCTCTTGATAATCGCGAAAAAAACACAGGCTGTTATAGGAAGCAGAAGGAGGTAAAACTATGTCCTATAACAGCAAAGCTTTCGGTCTTGTGGTAAGCCGTTTGCGCACAGAAAAAGGAATGACTCAGGAAAACCTGTCCGCGTTTGCCGGCATTGCGCGCAGCCATTTAACATTGCTTGAGAACGGCAAAAAGACAGCTCGACTGGACACTATGTTTAGAATCGCTGATGCACTTGATATCAAACCCAGCGTGCTTATACAGATGATTGAGGAAAGCGTTGACCATGATTAAAAAGGACGTTGTTCGATAGGAAGACCGATCATAGCAAGGATAAAAGCCGGGTGTTAAGCCCGGCATTGTTGCGGGAGAAAGGTTTCATATCTCCCACACTCTGCTTCTGAACATCTTTCCCATTCTCACCGTTTGTTTTCCTCCCTTTGTTTACTCCATAACAGCCCGTGTAAAAATCGCGCTCTTTTCCTCCGGATATTTTAGCATCCGCCCGCGGCGTTTTGGTCGGCTATAGCATACAAAATTCCCGCTGGAACAAAAAACGGCGGCTTTATTGACCCCGCCCGAAAAGACGTGTATAATTCGGTATGAACGTTTTCAAAATACTTCGGCAAAGGAGATACGGATATGAACGGCAAACTGAACGTGGCGCTGGTGGGGCTGGGCTTCGGCGGCGCTTTCGCGGAAATCTGGCAGGCGCATCCGGCGGTCGGAAGCCTCACGATCTGCGACGTGGACGAGGAGCGCCTTGCGCGCTTCAAGGCGCATCTGGGCGGGAACGTGAAGACGGTCCTTTCGCTCGACGAAATCCTGCGCGACCCCTCGATCGACGCGGTGCATCTGGTGACGCCGATCCCGCTGCACGCCGAGCAGAGCGTCAAGGTGCTCGAGGCGGGCAAGCATTGCGCCTGCACCGTGCCGATGGCGACGAGCCTCGAAGATTTGCAGCGCATCACCCGGGCACAGCGCAAAAGCGGCAAAAACTACATGATGATGGAAACGACGCTGTACACCTACCAGTACTTCTACGTCTCCGGGATGAAGAAGGACGGAAAGCTCGGCAAAATCCAGTTCCTGCGCGGCTCTCACTATCAGGACATGATCGGCTGGCCGCCGTACTGGATGGGGCTTCCGCCGATGTGGTACGGCACGCACGCCATCGCGCCGATGGTGGGCCTGTCGGACAGCCGCATCTGCCGCGTGAACTGCTTCGGCAGCGGCACGATGGAGGACTGGCTGACGAAGCAGTACGACAACCCCTTCCCCGTGGAGTCCGCGCTGTTCGAGTTCGAAAACGGGCTCAAGGGCGAGGCCACGCGCTCGCTCTTCGAGACGGCGCGCTGCTACCAGGAGGGCATGTTCGTCTACGGCTCGAAGGGCAGCTTCGAGTGGGGCTTCCGCGACGGCGACGACCCCTACGTGACCCTGACCGTAAAGCAGGGCGAGGGCCGGGGCGGCGCGGTGCTGGACATGAACGTAACGCCCATGCCGAACTATTACGAGGACCTGCCCGAGGCGCTTCGCCGCTTCACCGTGGGCAAAAACTACGACCCGCTCAATCCCCAGGAATCCCTCAAAAAGGGCGCGGGCGGCGGGCACCACGGTTCGCACCCGCATCTGGTGCACGAGTTCGTTTCGAGCATCCTCGAAAACCGGAAGCCCGCGATCGACGAAGTGCTCGGCGCGAACATCACCGCCGCCGGCATCTGCGCCCACGAATCCGCCCTGCGCGGCGGCGAAAAAGTGATCGTGCCGACGTTCGATTGAAAGAGCCGGAAAACGACCGGAAGCACCGACACCGCGTCCATCCGTAACGGCGGCAACCTGCCGCCACAGTCATTCCGTAAACGCGGGAAACAGCGCATTACGGCGACATCAATGCGCCCATCCCGCAGCGGCGGCCTTCAAGGCCGCCATATTTATTGCACATACGGTGAAAACTCGTTTTGAGCCGGCAACACCGCGCGTCCTCCGCAGCGGCGGCAATCTGCCGCCATGGGCGAAACGTATACGCGGGAACAGCGCATCACGTCACAACGGTTCGTATACGCAACTCCCATGGCGGCGTAGACGCCGCCGCTACGGAGAACTGTCATATGTTGTAATGGGTGTGCCGGATTCGCGGAAAATCTCGCTTTCCGTTATATCGGTTCGTATACGCAATTCCCCTGGCGGCAGATTGCCGCCGCTACGGAGATACGGCTGCGCCGTGCCTCTCTCCTCCTATCCCCCTCATCCTTATCCTCTCTCCCCCCAAAACCGCCGCCCCGGCGGCCTTTTTCTATAATCTTTATAATAACAACATTTGCGCTTTACAAAACTGCCTGCATGTGCTATACTTGACAAACAACACGCAAGGGAGGTGATTGGCATGATGTCGGAAACCGAGCTTCTCATGGAACAGGCGTATACCGAAAAGGTGCAGCAGCTGCTTCTGACAGCCATCGCTAATTCCTCGGATAACTCCAGGGATCATATCGCGTCCATTAAACAGCTGATGGCGGACGCATGGGACGAACTGAGACTCAAACCCACCGCGCTCAGCGAGCAGGACATGCAGCAATTGGCCGGCGAGGTGGACAGGTATCTTGCGCGCAAGGCGCTCAACGACAACCTGATCAAACGCTATGAGCAAATGCTCAAAAACCCGTTTTTCGCCCGCGTGGATTTTTGCGAGGAGGGACGGAACGAAACCGAAAAGATCGTGATCGGCCTCTACAGCCTGAAGGGCCCGGGCGACGAGCTTCTGGTGCACGACTGGCGCGCGCCGGTTTGCAGCCTGTACTACGACGAAATGCCCGGCCCCGTGCACTACGAAAGCCCCTCCGGGCAGATCAGGGGCGTCATGAGCCTGAAAAGGCAGTACAAAATGGAGGACGGCCGTCTGAAGTACTACGTCAACACCGACGTGAGCATAGAAGACGAGGTGCTTTTGGACATTCTTTCCGGCGCGACGCAACGAAGGATACGCCAGATCGTCTCCACGATCCAGACCGAGCAGAACCGCGCGATCCGCTTCAAAAACGAAAAGCTGCTCAGCGTCGTGGGCAGCGCGGGCAGCGGAAAGACCAGCGTGGCCATGCACCGCATCGCCTACCTCATGTACCGCTACCGCGACAAGCTCGAGGCCGCGCGCATGCTGATCATTTCCCCCAGCAACTCGTTTTCGGAATACATCTCGAACGTACTGCCGGAGCTGGGCGAGGAAAACGTGACCGCGGTGACGCTCAGCAAGCTCATGGACGACATACTGCCCGGCAAGCTCGAAAAGCCGCTGAACCAGAACGAAGTGCTTTTGCGCCCCGAAAGCCAGCTGCGCAGACTCAGCGTCCGCTTAAAAAGCGGCCTCGAATTCATGCAGCAGGTGGAATCCTTCTGCGAGGAGTACGCGCGCACCGGCCCCGTGTTCCGTGACGTCCTTCTGGACGACAGGCTGCTCGCCTCCGCAGAAGAGCTCGAGCGCATGTACCGCAAGGACTTTTCGGGCCTCAAGTGCGCCGAAAGGATCGAGCGCATCCACACCGTGCTGGACAGCCGGCTTTCCCGCTGGGAGGTCTCCCTCTTCAAGCAGTACCGCGAGCAGCTGATGCCGCGCTACCGCGGAAAGGATCTGGAGGTCGCAAGCCGCTTCGCGGTCAGCCACCGCTTATCCCCCCTGCGCAAGCAGATCAGGGAAATGCTGAACATAAGCGCCGCGGAATTGTACGTGAACTGCTTAAAGGGCATGCCCGGGGAGCTCGTGCAATGCGCCCGCGAAAACGCGAAGGCCGGCATCGTCTGGTGGGAGGACGCGGGCGGCATGGCGCTTATGATGCTATTGATGGGCTTTGCCAACCCGGACAAGGCCATACGCCACCTGGTCATGGACGAAGCGCAGGATCACAGCGCCTGCACCCTCAGGATGCTCAAGGCCTACTACCCCTACGCGAACGTCACGCTCCTTGGCGACCCCAAGCAGCGCACGACGCCCGGCATGCCCATGCTGGACGTGGGCATGTGGAACAAGTGCTTCGACAGGCCGGCCGCGCCGTGTCTTACCCTCAGCCGCTGCTACCGCTCGACGCTTGGCATCACGCGCCTTTGCAACGCCATACTGCCCGATCAGGAGCAGGTGGTGCCCTTCGGAAGGGAGGGCGCGCTGCCCGAAATGAAGGAGCTCAGCGACGAGGCGATCCTTGACGCGGTGAGCACGCTCGTTAAAGAGGGCTTCGGCTCGATCGCCGTCATCACCCGCACGCTCGAGCAGGCGGACAGGGTCTCCCGCTTCGTGCCGCGCGCCCATCTGCTCGACGGCAGCGACGAGGACATCCTCTCCGACCCCGGCGACATCTCCGTGGGCGGTTACCAGCTGATGAAGGGCCTGGAATTCGACGCCGTGGTCGTGGCCTGGCCTTACGCGAAGCTGACCGACGGCGAAAGGCGCCGCCTGTACACCGCCTGCTCGCGCGCGCTGCACCGCCTGTACGTGCTGGCAGACGGAAAGCTGTTAAGCGAGCTTGGGATTATACTGTGAGGCGGAAGGGATAGGGGGGAACGTGGCGGCAGATTGCCGCCGCTACAAACAATCCCGGCGTCGTGCGTTTTAACGGACAACGCACAAATTCACATCGTCCCCGCAGCGGCGGCGTCCACGCCGCCACAAACACCCCGGTGTCGTACGCATTAACGCATAACGCACAAATCCACATCGTCTCCGCGCCGCAAAAACAGGGCCGGGAAGGAACCGCCGATCATTCGGTCTTCCTTCCCGGCCCTGTCTTTACCCGTTCCGTTTACAGGTACTTTTCCTTAAAGCTGTCCACCAGGCGGTTGCTGACCAGGGGATCCTTGTCCGGCGAAAGCAGCAGGTGGAGCCTTACGCCGCTGTCGACCAGCGGCTTTAAGCTGCTCAGGTTGTGCACGCTGGCGCGCGCCTGTATGATGACGTCGTCCCGGCCGCGCACGAGATCAGCCAGCTTCTCCGGGTCGTTGGGGCTGGGATCGCACCTGTCCACGGCGCAGTCGATCATCCGTATGCCCTTTACGTCCAGCAGCGCGGGGACGTTGTGCAAAAAGCGGCCGCAGGAATGCGTGTGCACGCCGCCGAAGGCCTCCGAGATGCGGGCGAGGTAGTCCGCTTCGGCGTTTTTGAACGCCGCGGGCGAGATGACCGCCATGTTGTCGCAGGAGAGCATGAGTCCCTTCGCGCCGAAGCCGCACACGGTGTTGTGGCCGGGCGTGCACAGCTGTTCGCCGATCTCCTCCATCTGTATGCGGCTGTACTCAATGATCGCGTCGGTGACCTTATCGAGCAGGGGCTTTATCGCCTCCGGCTCCTCCAGACAGTCCGCGAAGAACTCCGCGGTGTTCATGATGAGGCTCGCCGTGTCGTTGGGCGACTGGGTATCGGTGAGCGTGATGCCCACAAGGCCGTGCGTCTCCTCGCGGAAATACCGTATGCGCCGCAGTACCTCACGCATCTCCTCCCATTCGGAGAGGGGCTTTAATTTCAGATCGCCGATCTCTTCCGGCGTATTGATAAACGGGCGCGTCTGGGGCGCGGCGGTGTCCGTCCAGATGTACTTCGCGCCGAAACCCGCCGCGTAGATGCCAACGCCCAGCCAGGGCTCGAGCGCGGAGATCATGAAATCGGAGCGGTAGCGCATCGCCTGCGCGATGTATTCCAGCTCGTTTTCGAGCTGCCTGTCCGCGTAGCGGCAGATGGCGCCGGTAAACTGGTAGCCCGGCCGCTGCGAAACGGCGACGCGCGGCCCCGTACCGTCGTAAAACGCCGAAAAGCGTTTATTGCTCGCTTCGCGCATTTTTAAGTATTTTTCCGTCGGAAAATGCCTGAAATCCATACCCGCCCTCCACGCTACGGCCTGAAGACCGAAAGGTACTGTTTTACATTGCCGTGCGGCACGCTTTCGTCGATGCCGACGCAGGAAAAGCACAGCTTTTCGTCCGAGCCGAAGGCCCGAACGGCTTCCTCGGTGTCCTTTTTCACCTGCGCCGCGTCCGCCGTCTTCAGTTTGACCGGCGAATAGCGCACGCAGCACACGGCGTCCCTGTGCGCGCTGCCAAGCACCGCACGGGCCACGCGGCTTAGATCGCTGCCCGCGCCGATCTCGAGGAAGGTGAGGTTCGGCACCTCGAGGTAGCCCTCGATCACGCTCTCCATGTTGTTTCCGCAGTGGTGTATGCCAAAATCCGGGAAGGCCCGCGAAAGCAGCGCGTCGTATTCGAGCAGGTATTCGCGGTACATTTTTTCGGAGATCATCGTGACCGAACAGTTGCTGGTCAGGTACACGTGCGGGCGCACCCGGTTGACGATCGACGTGACGCCGCCCGAAACGCGGTCGCTGACCGAATAGAGGCGCTTTCCTATGTCGAGGCTGAGATCCGCCGCGGCGCTTAAGAGACTGCGCGCGATGTCCGGATCGTCGTAGTAATCCATGAACAGCTGCTGCCCGCGAAGGTCCATGGCGATGTTCTGCACGCCCTGCAGATTGATCGCGCTGATGACCGAGGAAAAGCGCTCCTCAAGATAGCTTATCTGCTTTTCCACGTCCCGCCAGAGCGCGCTTTCGTCAAGAGAGGGCGGCTTCAGACTGAGCGCGTCTTCGTCGCTCATCTCCGCGCACAGCACCTGCGGCGCATCGGACGGCGAATACTTCACTTCGCAGCCGAGCAGCTCGCTGTACAGAAAACCGCTGGCGATCAGATCGCTGAACAGGATCGGGCGCGGTTTCGGGTCCTCTTCGCCGAGGCCGTACTCGCCGAAAAGCTCCCACAGCGCGCGCCGCATGTCCCTGTCCCTTTCCACGCGGAAGGGCGCGTCGAAAAAGAAGCGCCTGTCAAAATCCACGCCCGCGTATTTGTGCCACCAGGAAGGGTGAAAGGTCACGTCCGCGTCCGACAGCATGTCCGTCCTCCGAAAGCTTCGTTTTCCTGAGTATAGCACAACGCCCGGGCAAATTCAAGGCTTAGTTTTGCCGTTCGTGCTTTTCGTGCAGCGCCTCGAGCGCGCTTTTCAGCTTTTCGGGCACGGGCAGCCCAAGCGAGGCCGCGTTTTCGGTGAGCGACAGCGCTTCGTTGCCGATGTAAAAGCTGATCACCGCGCTTCGCAGCACCGCGCCCTGCAGCAGCACCTTTTGATCCAGCGCCGCCGCCGCGCCCACGATGAGCAAAACGAGCGTCTTTTTGCAAAGGCCCCGAAAGCCCGTGCGGCTGGACAGGCGCTTTTCGCAAAAGGCGAGAATCACGCCGCTGAGATAATCCAGCGCCATCAGCGTGATCAGCGCGCCGAGCATCGCGTCGAAGCCGCCCAAAAAGCGGCCCGCGTACGCGCCCATGAGCATGAGAAGCAGCCGTATCTTCGTCCACGCCTCCCTGAGAGAAAGAACCGTCATGAAAGCACGCCTCCTTTTTCAGTCCGTTTTGGGGTAAAAGCAGAAAAACATCTTTCTTTCGGCCATGAAGCTTTGCGTCTTCTGCTTCGTACGGCTTTTGGACGCGGGATCGCAGGCATAAATATATGCGCCGTCGTATTTCCAGACGCAGATGAAGTGGCCGCCCTTCGTCCAGTAGCCCTTTCCCATGCTCGCGACGACGAGCCCGCCGGCGTCAAGGCATTTTTCCAGCCCGCGCAGCGAAGAGGTCTTTTCGTAGCCGCCGAAGGGGTATTCCTTCGCCGCGTGCGCAAAGAAGCTCCACGCGGTGCCGTTTGCGCGCGTGCGGTCGCCCCAGCTGAGCGCCTTTTCGCTGAGCTCCGGCGGCGTTACGTTTGCGTCGATCAGCGTCGCGACGACGTCTGCCAGCGCGGTCGGCCCGCAGCCGGAGGATCTGATCGTCTGCGAAGCGTCGCCGTGCGACGAATACATCTTACCCGCCCAGCGCGCGTCGTACTGTTTGTAATCCACGGGCTTCGTGAAGGCGGGCGCTTTGTATTTTTCGCCGAAGGCGCTTTCGAGCGCCGCGCGGGTATATTTGCCCACGATCCCGTCCTGTTTTAAGCCCTGTTCCGCCTGAAAGCGCAGCACCGCCTCTTTCGTCACGGGGCCGAAGACGCCGTCCGCCTTCACGTTCAGAAGCGTCTGAAGCCATCTGACCTCTGCGCCGCGCGAGCCTGTTTTGAGTGTCATGTGCGTTTTCTCCTTTCCTGTTTGCGTCCGAAGAAGCGCGTCTTCAGCAGATCACGCACACGGGGCACACCCAGCCGGGCTCGTTTGCGCGGTAGGTGCCGCCGACGTTGCCTGCGCCGACGAAGCCCTCGCTTCGGATCTTGTACAGCACGTTGTTGTGGCTTTTCAGCGCCGAGCGCGTCAGGATCGGCTTGTAGCTTTCGGGCGCGCCCATGACGCCCGTTTTGAAGCAGTCGAACGCGTCCGAGGCGGACGTGCCCGCAAAGCCCTGCGCGCCCTGCGCCGTTCGCCAGTATTCGAACGCGCCGCCCTCCGCGCCGGCGACCTGCGGCGTCACGTTGAGCTGCTCGAGAGACGGCAGAAAGAATTTGTCGTATGTGACGTCCGTTTCGCTGCTTTCCGCCGCGTCCGCGTTCGGAACGAGCGTGAGCTGCTTTACCGGGCGTATCGCGCTCAAAAATTCGTCTTCAAAGCCGCCAGGAAACCCGTGAAGCGGCGCGGAGGGCGGCATGTCGAATTTGTCCGCGAAACGGAACCAGCCCGTGCCGACGCCGTTTAACCACTGGCGGACCGCGCTGGTCTTGTAGCGGTTCGAGCCGTAGCGCATACGGCCCTGAAGGTTGTTGCCGCCTTCGGAAGTGCTGCCCAGCGACGGCGCGTCCGAGGACGTCACGACGGAAGCGGACACGCTCTCGATGATCCCCTGCGCGCCAAAGCTGCTGACGGGGTACGTGTTCCCCTGCTTCGAGCCCATGAACAGGCGGCCCTGCGGCGGCACGGGCTGCGTGAGCGTGAAGACCGCGACGTCGCCCACCGTGTAGCCGTCCACGGTCTGCCCGACCGATACCTGATACGTGCCCGCGGCAAGCCCCGCGTCCCCGGCGTTGAAAAACGCCTGCCGCTCCGAAAACAGGACAGGCGATGGCGGCGCGAGCCTGAGCTGCAAAAACATGCCGGGCACGGCAGAACCGTCCTCCGTCTCGACCGCCGCGTGGGACACGATTCTGAAAAACGCCTGTCGGTCGCACGCCGCGTCCGCGTCCCGCCAGGGAACGGTCAATACGCCGCCCACCGGGAAAAGAGCCGCGTTCGTCTCAAGGTCGCCCTCGCGGATCAGCCGCGCGATCTCCGAGGGCTTCGTATACAGCTGCGTCCGGGCGTTCGCGCCCAGAAGCTTTAAGTACGAAAGTATTTTGTTCAGACTTTTTTCGCTTGCGACTTTGCCCATTCAGTCCTCCTCCCTCTGGCACAGGTCCCCGTCCGCGTCCAGATAAAAGCCGAGATGATACGCGGCGGCCTGCATCCCCGTCGAAAGCGCGTTTTGTTCGAGCGCGTCCGCCCGGGCGTTCAGGTTTTCAAGCGCCGACGAAAGCCCGCCGATCTCCGATTGCGCGTGGCCGTGCGGAGAAGGCGGAAAGGCGGCGGGCTTTCCGCTTATCCCGCTCCACTCGCTTACGCCGCGCGGGCCGCGAAGCGGCGGCGTCGTAAAGGTCCCGCCGTCGGAAAACACGAGCGTGAGCGTATCGTCGGCATTGAAAGACGCGCCCGCTATGCCCCGGCCCGTTTCGCCCTTTGCGCCGTCCGGGATGTCGACGGAGCGCACGTCGTTTCCCCTCGAGACGCTCAGGCGGTGGCCGCCATCGATCCTGCTCAGCTCTATCGTATAGCCGTTGACCGTCACGATGCCGCTGCCCAGCGACGCGCTCAGGTTCGTGTCCGAAGCAGACAGCGTTCCCTGCAGGTTCATTCCACCACCTCCGGATCGAGTATGAAGTTGTTCCACGCCCTCTCCCGCCCGTGCGAGGACAGGGACGGATAGACGATGATGACCTCCCCGCCCCTGCGGTTCAAGCGGATCGCGGCGGAGTATTTGCCGACCTCCATACCGCAGGTGTCGCTGTGCGTAAGGCAGATCTCGTCGGTCACGCTGCGCACGGTCAAAAGCACGGGGTACGCGCTGCCCGCCAGCTTTTTTACGCTGAAGACCAGTTCGTCCCCGTTTTCCATCGTGTAGGCGTTGCCCGCTTCGTCGGTGAGCTGTACGCCGATGCGCACGTCGTCGCCGCGGTTTAAGCTGATCACGCCGTCCTGTATTTTAAGCATGCTCTCCTCCTTGCAAAAAACCGGCTACGTTCTGAGATAGCAAAGATTCACCGGGATCAAAGCGCTCGGGGCGATCTGATGGCCTGAACGGTTGTACAGCGTGAGCGTCCCGTCGACGTCCAGTTTCAGGCAGGCGCAGCACTCCGTCCTGTCCGGCACGACGGCTTGTTCCAGCGGATAGGCCGGGGCGTAATCAAGCCCCACGTTCAGAAGCGCGCACACGCCCGCGTCGCTGCCCGCCGCGCCGCTGGAAAGCGCGCTCAATAGCTTTACACCGCCCCGCAAAAACACGAGGCTGCCGATCTTTCGCACGCGCACGGCGTGCGCGGCGTCGGCCTCCTGCGCGTTCAGAAGCTGCGTCTGGGCCCAGCCGCCGTCCATGCCGGGAAACGCCACCTCGCCGTAAAACGTCGCGGGGTAGGCGACCTCGAACTTTTTGAGCGCGCGCGTGCCCGTGGAGCGCATGCCGACCGCCGCGCCGCCGCTTTCGATGTTGAAGATGCCGCCCGCCCTGCCGACGCGGTACTCGTAGCGCGCTTCCTCAAAAAAGTCGCGCAGCGTAAAAACCAGCGTCCATTCGCTCTGTTCGCTGAGGGGCTGCGCAAAGAGCGCCTTGTCCAGCTCGTAATTCAGCTGTGTTCCGTCCGCGCCGGAAGCGATCACGCGCTCGGCGAGGGTTTCCGCGCCAAACCCGGAAAGCGAGAGCGTCCAGGCGTTCGCGCCGCCCAGCGCGCTGACGGCGCCTTTGAGGGTGACGCGCACGAAGCGCGAGCCGTCGTCCGGCGCGTACACTGCGGCGCCCGTCTCGTCCACCGTTTCGCTGTAGCGCTGCACGGTAAGTTCGCTTATGCCGGGCGAAGCGTAGGGCAAAACGCTTATTTCGCCGCTTAGCGTGCCGGTAAGGCCGTGGCTGTCCGTGACGCTGAGAACGTAGGGCACGCGGCCCGAAAGCGCGGCCGCGCCTATCGAAAATTCGTCCGAGCCGCTTTCGAAGCGCTCGCTTCCCAGCGCCAGGCTGCGGGAAACGGGCGTTACGCCCTCGTCCGCGAGCGTATCGTAGACGCACGTCACGCGGCATCTCAGATCGCTTTTTCCCTGCACGAAGCCGCCGAAAAGCGAAGGCAGCGCGTTTGCGTCGGTAAATTCACAGCTCACGGCGGGCGGCAGGTATTCCCTGACCAGCTTTATGCCGCTCGTAAGCCACTCGCCGTCCGTTTCGCCCGCGGCTGTGATAAGCCTTATGCGCAGCCGCGCCGAAGCGACCCTGCCCTGCCAGGTGACGCTTTCAAGCGTGCAGCGCGCCGAATACAGCCCTTCGCCCTCCCTTGAAAGACGGAAGGTCTGCTTTTCTTCGCCCTCGCCGCCGTCCAGGTCGATCAGGACCCCGCTAAGCTGCGCGCCCCCGCCCGGGCGCACGCTGAACAGAAAGCTGTCGCCGGTCTGAAGGCTCGTCCTGTCCGCGTGCCAGCTTACGGGCGTTCCGCCGATCACCGCGCTGCCCTGCGCGCCCGAAAGGGGCAGGCAGTCTATTTGAAGCGCGATGCCCGACCAGGTGCAGGCGGCCGAATCCTTGAGGGTGTTTGCGACCCTGCGGTAGGCTACGCAGTTGGCGTTTTCGTCCGAAAGCATGCCCCGAAGAATCGCAAGCGCCGCAAAGCTGCTCTTGCCCGAGCCCCTGCCGCCCTTGAGCCAGTATTCCCTGTGGCCGCAGCAGAGCATGTCCTCGTACAGATCGTAGTATTTCGGGGCGATCAGCCGATAAAAGTTGATGCAGCGTCCCTCCTTTCCGATCCGGGAGCAAAAGAGCGCCTACGGGCGCACGTCCTCGACGACGACCCGCGGGATCTCCGAACGCGAAAGGTTCAGCTTCTGCCTGTCCAGCTCGTGCTTTTCCGTGCTGTCCCGCGAGCGGAAATCCATGCCCGCAAGCTCCGTCAGCATCGCCGCGGCTTTGATGTCGCCGTCCATAGAGCTCAGCGCCAGCGCTTCTCCGATGACCCGCGCGACGCTCTTTCCCCCTCTTTGCTCCCTTCCGGCTTGAAGCGCCTCCGCGTCCATGTTCAGCACGCCCGTCATCACTTCGACCATGTTCAATTCTACCGCCTCCTTCCGGATAAAAATACAGGGCGAAGCTTTTCCGTCCTGCTCGCCTTCAGTATATCCCCGATAAGCGCCCGCGCAGAACAAAACGCGCCGAAAAACGTAAAAGTGCGGTAAAGCGTAAAAAAAGCGCCCCGCCTGGCGGAGCGTCGGATTTATGCAGCCGATTGCAGGAAAACGAAAGGAGAGAACGCCAAGGGCATTTCATATACGCAAAAAGCAGCGCATCGCCACGCAACGACGCGCCCACGCCGTAGCGGCGGCAATCTGCCGCCATAAGCATTGCATATACGCAGAAAGCAGCGCATCGCCATACAACGATGCGCCCACACCGTAGCGGCGGCAATCTGCCGCCATGAGCATTGCGTATACGCAGAAAACAGCGCATCGCCATGCAACGATGCGCCCACACCGTAGCGGCGGCAATCTGCCGCCATAAGCATTGCATATACGCAAAAAGCAGCGCATCGCCATACAACGATGCGCCTACACCGTAGCGGCGGCAATCTGCCGCCATAAGCATTGCGTATACGCAGAAAGCAGCGCATCGCCACGCAACGATGCGCCCACGCCGTAGCGGCGGCCTTCAAGGCCGCCATATTCACCCCGTATACGCAGTCAAATCCGTCCGGAGACGGCAGCATCGCCGAAATCAGCATCGCCGCATATCCCGTTTGGGGGAAACGTGGCGGCAGATTGCCGCCGCTACGGAGGTATGACAAGCGCTGTACCGCTGCAGCGGCGGCAATCTGCCGCCATGGGTGTGATGAATATGTAAGGAGAACGACCTCATCCGTCGCCTGACGGCGACACCTTCCCCGGAGGGGAAGGCTTTTGGGCGCACCTTCGTTCTTCGCTATTTGCCTGTATTTCCCGTCTTCAAATCGCTAAACTACGAGCTTCACCGCGATCCCCGCGGCGATGAAGACCGCGCCGGTGATCAGGAACGGAAGGAAGCGGAAGCGGTTGCGGGCCGCTTTCTTTTCGTCCTGATAGCTGCGGTAGTCGGTCTGCTTGCGCTTTACGCGGCTCATGAAGGCGTAGCCGAAGAAATCGAACGCCCCGTAGAAGCTGACCAGCATCAGAAGCCCCGCGAATATGCACACGCCGCCCGCGGCGGTCAGCGCGTTCATGTAGTTGAACGCGCGGTGAAAATCGCTGCGCAGCAGCGCCCAGAGCGCCACCAGCGCGCACAGCACGAACGCCGTGATCCACAGCGCCGCGGGACGCTTGAACGCCTCGGAAAACCGCCGCATTTATTTGACCAGCTCCGTCTTGTACTTTTCGAACTCCGCCATGGAGCAGTACACGAAGTGGTTGGGGCTGATCTCCCTGAGCTCCGGCCGCTCGCCGTTGGAATAGTCGTGCGCCTCGGCGGGGTTGTAGGTGATGCGCTTGCGCGTCCTCTCGCTGCGCGGGTTGGGCTTGGGGATGGCGGAGAGCAGCGACCTGGTGTACGGGTGCATCGGGTTTTTGAAAAGCTCGTCGCTTGGCGCCTTCTCGACCACCTTGCCGTAATACATGACGACGATGGAGTCGCAGAAGTACTTGACCACGCTCAGATCGTGCGCGATGAAGATGATCGTCAGGTTCAGATCGTGCTTTAAGTCGTTGAGCAGGTTGATGATCTGCGCGCGGATGGACACGTCCAGCGCGCTGATCGGCTCGTCGCAGATCAAAAGCTTCGGGTTCATGATCAGCGCCCTTGCGATGCCCACGCGCTGCTTCTGTCCGCCGGAGAATTCGTGCGGATAGCGGCTGGCGTGCTCCTCGACAAGGCCCACGCGGTTTAGCATCTCGACGACCTTTTCGTGGTTTTCCTTGCGGTTGCGGAAGCCCTGTATGCGCAGGCCCTCCTGAATGATGTCTTCGACGGTCATGCGGGGGTCGAGCGAATCCACGGGATCCTGGAAGATCATCTGGATCTCGTTCATGAGCTTTCGGCTCACGTGCCTGTTGTCGAATTTGATCTGCGAGATCTTGGCCTTCTGCTCGTCGCACACGGTCTTTATGCTGTCTTCGAGCGCTCGGATCTTTTCGGGGCTTTCGCCGTTTTGCTTAAGCTCCTCGATCTTCTGCTTCGTGCGCAGCGTGTAGTACTTGATCTCCTTCTGGTTCCAGCGGGTGCCGGCGCTGATGCGAACGCCCCTGTAGTACACGGAGCCGGAGGTGATGTTGTACAGCCTTATGATGCTGCGGCCCGTCGTCGTCTTTCCGCAGCCGCTCTCGCCCACGATGCCCAGGCACTCGCCCTCGCGGATATCGAAGGACACGTCGTTAACGGCCTTGTTCTTCATCTTGTGAACGCCGCGGCCGAAGGTGAAGAACTGCTTCAGGTGCCTGACCGAGAGGATGACGTTCTGCTGTCTGAGCTCGGGCTTTTGCTTTACGTTGGGGTTGACCTTGTATTCGCGGTTGAAGCGGTCGATATCGTCCACGGCGATGGGCGCGTAGATCTCCTCGTCGCCCGGCAGCTCCTTGACGTTGTTCTCGGTCATGATCTTGAGCTTTTCGTCGTTTTCTTTGGGGGGAATGTGCGTGTTGTTCAGATTAGCCATTTTTGTCCTCCTCCAAAGAAATCCTTATGCGCTCGGAAACGATCCTGGGCATTTCGACCTTGGGCGCGTGCTCGTCCAGCAGCCAGGTGGCGGCGTAGTGCGTGTCGCTTACCTTGAACATGGGCGGCTCAAGCCGGTAGTCGATGTTCATCGCGTAGCGGCTGCGGTCGGCGAACGCGTCGCCGACGGGCGGGAAGAGCATGTCCGGCGGGGTGCCGGGAATGGCCTCGAGCTTTTCCTTGCTGTCCACGTCCGGGATGGAGCTCAGCAGCGCCCAGGTGTAGGGATGCTTGGGCTCGTAGAAGATCTCGTCCGCGGTGCCGTACTCCACGATCTTGCCCGCGTACATGACGGCCACGCGGTCTGCCATGTTGGCGACCACGCCCAGATCGTGCGTGATGAAGATGCAGCTTAAGTTCCTCTCCGCCTTGATGCGGTTGATGAGCTCCAGGATCTGCGCCTGGATGGTCACGTCCAGCGCGGTCGTGGGCTCGTCGCAGATCAGTATCTCGGGCGAGGCGGTCAGGGCGATGGCGATGACGATCCTCTGGCGCATGCCGCCGGAAAACTCGAAGGGATACTGCCTGTAGCGCCTCTCGGGCTCGGGGATGCCGACCTCGCGCATGATCTCCAGCGCCTTCTTTTTCGCCTCGGCCTTGGTGATCCTCTGGCTGGTGACGAAGCTTTCGTTTTCCTTTTCGATCTCCTGTTTGATGCGCTCGGCCTCTTCGCCTTTTACGCGCGACAGGGCGCCTTTGAGCTCGCTTATTTTTTGCTTATGCTCGTCTTTTAGCTGCTTTTTGTATTCGGCCACCTTGGCCTTGGCGCTCTTTTTGGTCTGGTCGAGCGTCAGCTTGTACTCTTTGGCCTGGTCGGCGTATTTGGCCTTCGTGTCCTTTACGAACTGCTTGAAGGCAGCCTTCTTTTGCTTGATCTCCTGCTTTAAGGCCTGCGCTTCTTCCTTGGTCACGCCCTCTTTGCTTTCGGCCTGCTGTATGAACGCGTCTAACTGCTTTTTCTCGTTGTCGATCGCGATGTTCATTTTGGCCAGCGTGTTCTTGTAGCGGATCAGATCGTCGCTGATCAGATCGTGGTACATGAGCTTGAGCCGGTCGGAGTTGATCAGCATGGCCTCGGTGATCTGCTTGCCGATCCTGACGATCGGGTTCAGGGAAGAGAGCGGGTCCTGAAAGATCATGCCGATCTTGTGGCCGCGGATCTTGTAGAATTCCTCTTCGCTGACCTCCAGCAAATTCTCGCCGCGGTACATGATGTTGCCGCCCGCGATGATCGCGTTGTTTGCGAGGATGCCCATGATGGTCTTGCTGGTGACGCTCTTGCCCGAGCCGCTTTCGCCCACGATGCACAGCGTTTCGCCCCTGTACAGTTCGAAGCTCACGTCTCGCACGGCCTTCAGGATCCCGTTGTCGGTCTTGAAATCGATGACGAGATTGTTTACGGACAGCACCACTTCTTTATTGTTCCCGTTCATCTTATTCACTTCCCTTCAATGACGGGTTGAACGCGTCTCTTAAGCCGTTGCCGAAGAGGTTGAACGAGATCATCATCAGCGCGATGATCACTGCGGGGAAGATGACCAGGTTCGGGTAAATGCTCAGGTACTGCTGGTTGTTTGCCATCATGACGCCGAAGGACTGTACGCCCTGCAGACCCAGCTGCAGATACGCAAGCGTCGCCTCGGAGAAGATGACGGAGGGGATCATCAGGACCGCGCCGGTTATGATCGTGCCGATGGCGTTGGGCAGTACGTGCCGGAAGATCAGGCGGATGTCGCTCGAGCCCAGCGTGCGCGAGGCCAGTACGTACTCCCTGCCCTTGAAGCGGTAGAACTGCGTCCTCGTTCGCGCCGCCGTGCCCATCCAGCCCGTCATGCACAGCGCGAGGAAGAACGTAAAGAAGTTGTTGCCCAGGTGCAGTATCGCAAGCGTCATCACCACGATCCACGGAACGCCGCTCAGAATCTCGCAGAAGCGCTCCATCAGCAGGTCGACCCAGCCGCCGAAATAGCCGCTGATCGCGCCCCAGATCAGGCCGAACACGAAGCAGAACGCCATCGTGCACACGCCCAGAACCAGCGAGGTGCGAAGGCCCGCGAAGGACTTGGTGAACAGGTCGTAGCCGAACGCGTCCGTTCCCAGCAGGAACTTCGGCATCTCTTTATAGCCCAGCTTTTTGTAGTTCCAGCCGACGGCGCGGATCGAGTCCAGCTTCTTTGTGCGGCTGTTGAGCTTTTGGCTTACGACGCGCTCGATGGGGCATTCGTCGCTTAAGACCTTGAAGGATTCCGGGCCGACGCTCGAATCGTACTCGCACCAGCCGTTGCTGATCCAGCCCTCGAGATCGGTCTTGGAGTAGGTGACCTCGTCCGCGTCGCCGTAGACCAGCATGTAGGTGTCCACGGTGTAGTCGCAGTAGTACACCTCCACGCTGTGCACGCCCTTGCGGCCCGTGCAGGACCAGTAGCCGTTGGAGGATTTTTCGCTGAGCACCATGCGGCTTGCGTCGTCAAAGGAGATATCGCTCAGCTCCTGCGCGTTTTTGACGCCGTCGTTCGCGGTCAGCGAAAGGCTCTTTATCAGCAGATACTGAAGGCTTTCCTCGGAGGATTTGATCTCGAAGGTCACCGCGCCCTTGAAGCTGCTCAGTCCCTTTTCGGAAAGCGCCGCGCTGATGTCGAAAGTCAGAAGCCCGTATTTGCGGCTGAAGCTGTCTTTATCGCCGGCGAGATAAAAGCCGTCGCCCGTCTCGGGATCGACGATGTAGAGGCGGTACTGACCCAGCTTACTGTCGTTTACGTCCGCTTCGTCGCCCAGCTCGACCGTGAGCTTATAGCCGCCGTCTGCCGTAAAGGTCGTGGGCTTGCTTTGCAGATAGCAGTCCTTGTCGTTTACCTTGGCGTCGGTTTCGAACATCACCCAGCCGCCGCGGGCGTACTCGCTGACCTGGTCGATCAGCGTGGGCTCCTTGTCCACCTTCAGTTCGATCAGCGCGCTTTTGAGCGACGCGACGGAGTACTTTTCGCTGAGGGCCGGCACTTCGTTCACCGGATCGAAGAGGATGCGCTCCTTTTTGCGCGTGCCGTCCCAAAAGCCCGTGCCCGCCTTGAACATTTTGGGCGCGAGGAACTTTTCGGAGGAGGAGACCTGGTCGATGTTCTTATCGGAGATCCACGGCACGACGATCGCCATCAGGATAAGGATACCCAATATGATCGCGCCCATGACCGAAGACTTGTTTTTGCAGAAGCGCCTGAGCGCGTCCCTGAAGAACGTGGTGGGCTTGGTCTTGAGCTTCGTGTCGGTGATCATTCCGTCCCTTCGGATCAGCTGAAAATCGTCCGGGGAAAAGGAATAGTTCTTGTTCTCCATTTATCTTTCCCCCATTCTGATCCTTGGGTCGATGAAGCCGTAGCTCAGATCCAGTACGATGCCCGCGACAAGGCTGATCGTGGTGAAGATCGCCATGTCCACGAACAGTATGTCGTAGTCCTTGTGCTTTAAGCACAGTATGAACAGCTTGCCGATGCCGGGAATGCCGTAGAGGGATTCGAGGATTATCGAGCCGCCCAGTATTCCGATGAACTCGGAGAGGATGGCCGGGAAGATCGGCACCATCGCGTTTTTGAGCGCGTGGCGCGTGATCGCCTGGCGGCGGGTGAGGCCCTTGGTCCTTGCGAGCAGCAGATAGTCGCTCTCCATGACCTCACAAAGCTCCGCTCTGGTGAAGCGGCAGTAGCCGCAGATCGAGCCGAACGACAGGCAGAACACCGGGATGATGTAGCCCTGCGCCCGGGCGGAAGCGGGCGCCGTGTCTGCCGGCCACGAGCTTGGCAGCCAGTTCAGCCCGTAACAGAAGATGCGCAGTATGAACGAAATCAGCACGAAGCTCGGTATGGAGATAAAGATCATTACGAGCGTTGAGATCGTGTGGTCGGTCATCGTGTTTTTCTTCAGCGCCGCCCATATGCCCAGCAGTATGCCAAGCGGCACCGAGAAAATGACCGATATGATATTTAAACGGATGCTGTATCCGATTCTGTTCATAATGATGACCGAGGCGGCGACGTTGGGCTGATAGTTTTTGCTGTAGCCCCAATCCCAGTGCAGCACCACGTTTCCGAGCCACTTGAAGTACTGCTCCATCACCGGAACCTCGTAGTAATAGAACGCCTTGCCCTTGTCGACCGGCGTCTTGTATAAAAGCTCTCCGTATTCGCCGTCCCTGTCTTCTTTATCAAAACGGTATACGTAGCCCAGATGGTACTGCTTGTCGTAGTACGCCG
Organism: Clostridia bacterium; assembly: GCA_017395065.1. Taxonomy (GTDB): domain Bacteria; phylum Bacillota; class Clostridia; order Christensenellales; family Aristaeellaceae; genus RUG14130. The sequence continues at coordinate 25,427 of JAFPWH010000031.1, forward strand.
TTCTGACCTTGTCGTCGCCGATGGGGCGCTCAAACGGCAAAAGCTTTACCAGTATGAACGTAAGCGACAGGATGATGAACGTGGTCACAAACGCCAGGATCAGGCGCTTTGCCACATATTTCCATTTGCTCATCAGGTTCAACCCTTCACTAATGATTTTCAGTTAAAAAAATGAAGACGCTCTTCATTCTCAACCGGAAGCGCGCATATATGCGGGGGATGGAAAAAGCGCGGCGTAAAGCCGCGACAGGGCTGTCACGGACATAAGTCCGCGACAGCCCGAAAGCCTATGGATTATTCTACCACAAAGTTGTCGTAGACGGAATAGTACAGGCCGGTTGAGGCATCGCCGTCGAAGACCTGATCGTAGTACAGGTCAAAGCCGGTGTAACCGATGGGCTCCGCGCTGGTGCCGCTGCCGGTGGCGTAATCGGCGGCCAGGTCAGCCGGTACCGTGAAGGTGACGGTCTGCACGCCGTTCTCGCCCGCTTCCACGGTGAACTCGACGGGAGATTCGTCATAGTTGCCGTCGCCGTAGTTGTAGCGCTCGTAGTTGCAGCACACGACGTCGGTGATGGTGATCTCGGTGATGTCGCTCAGGGTCGTGGTCACGGTGAAGGAGCCGGTGTAGGAACCGTCTTCGTTCTTGGTGATATTGGTGTAGTCGATGGTGATGACGGGCTTGTCCTGACCTTCGGCGGTGATGGCCTTCTGGCTGACCGCGTTGTACAGCGCGTCAAAGCTCCAGCGCATGCCGTCGTATACGATCGGGTAAGCGGCGGGATCGTTGGTGTCGGTGCCCCAGTTCAGCGTGAAGGAACCGGAAATGACCGGATCGGAAGAGAGCACGTTGAAGAAGCCGATGGGGTCGAGGGAGTTGCCGCTGATGGAGCCGAAGCCCAGGTCGTACTGACCGACCATCAGCTTGTTGTAGTACACGTCGCTCCAGGCATTGCCTACCCAGAAGTCCGCGCTGAGCTGGTATACGCCGCCGCAGACGGAGTCATCGTTGAACGCGGTCTCGAAGAAGTTCTTGATCTCGTTGTGATAGTTCTCCTCGTGCGTGGGGTACATCCAGGCCAGCTCGATGTGGATGACGGTGGGATTTTCCTTGGTGCCGGGGGTGTAGGCGCCTTCGGCTTCCAGCTCGGTCAGGGCCATGCGGAAGTAGTCGCGGGCCAGCTCGATGCTGTAGCCGTAGCCGTCGGTGTCCTCGAGCAGCTGCTGAACGGCTTCCTTATGGGCCTCGGTGGAGGCGTAGCTGATGCCGTTCTCGGGATCGATCATGTAGTTGGAGCTCAGGTAATCGACAGAGGGGATGGAGCCGCGGGCGGTCGCGAAGGTGAGGCGGTCGATGGAGTAAGACAGCGCCTTCACGAAGTGGCTGTTGCCCAGGGCGGGCTTGAGATCCCAATAGCTGTCCTTGGGGGTCTGGGTGACCGTGCCTTCTTCGCCGAAGAGGTACTCCCAGGTCTCGGCGTCGGTGGCGTTTACGTTGAGCTTGAAGTTGCTGGTACCGGTGGTGGAACGGGTTCTGGGGTCGGTGCGGTACTCGTCCAGGAACTCCTGGGGAATGCCGGTGGAGTCAAAGTGACCGGCCAGGAACTCGTTGAAGCCGGCGGTGGTGTCTTCCGCGGCGGCGGTGAAGATCTTCACGTGTACGCCGGGGATGGCATACTTGGTGTCGGCATAGACGTAGTTGGGGTTCTTGGCGTAGACGATCTGCTGATCGCTGTCGTACCTCTCGAGGTAGTAGGCGCCAAGGCACAGGCCGTTGTCCACGGGGGACTCGGTCGCGTCGTTGTTGAAGCCCCAGATGTTCTGCACGGTCACCAGGTCAAGGAACTCCTGGGGAACGGGCATATACAGGCTGGAGGAAATGTAGTACATGCAGTAGAACTGGGTCTGCTCGCCGGTCCAGGTCACTTCGAAGTAGTTCTTGCCGTCTTCGACGTAGGTCTTGATACCGACCTTCTGCCAGGCGTCCTCATTGTAGCCGTTCTCGGTCGCCTGATAGAATTCCTTGGCGCCCGCGATGGCGCTGCTGTTGGAAGCGTTGGCAAGCTCGCCGCCCCTGTAGAGCTGGTTCTGCTGGGTCAGGAGCAGTTTGAACGCGGTCTCGTAGTCTTCCAGGGCTACGGGACGGTTGTTGAACGCGGCGCGGTCTTCCTTTTCGGAAGCGATGGTGTACTTCAGGCCGTCGGTTTCGCCGGTGCGGACCTGGAAGCGCCAGGTGGTGGCCATGCCGTCACCGTCGTCGTCGTTCACCGCGACGGGCTTTTCGAGCGCGAGCTCGGGCACCCAGTCGTAGCCGTCCTTGGTGGCGTTCATGAAGTTGGTGTAGAAGGAAGCGCCGATGTAGCCGAACAGATCGCCGACCTGAGCGCCCTGATCGTTCAGGTAATTCAGGGTGCCGGGATCGCTGCTCTCGTAGGTGTGGAAGTACCTTGCCCAGTCGGGATTGGTCTCATAGGGCAGGTCCTCGGTGATGTTGCCCTCGGGCAGGGTGCCGAAGCCGTAACCTACGATGTAGTTCTCGGTGCCCAGCGTGATACGGGGGTTGTACATCGAGTAACCGCCGTTTTCGAACAGGGAGATACCGGTGATGCCGGTGGAGACGGCGTACCTTTCGAGGATGCCCAGGATGTTGGTGCGCTCGCTGTTGGGCAGCTTCTTGTAGCTGTACAGGCCGTTGGCCAGCGGCACGAGAGAAGCGATCTTCTCGGCGGCGGCGTCATAAGCGGCCTTTACTTCCAGAACGGTGCCCGCAGCCTCGATGGCCTCGATGCCCTCTTCGAGAGCGGCCTGCGCCTGCGCGTCGGTTTCCTCATCGATCTGGCCGGCGATGGAATCGTAAAGCATCGTCAGGTCGTAGCCGATGTAAGCCTTGTAGTCGTCTTCGTCCATGTAAGCGCCGTCCCAGGTGCTCTCGGCAACGCCGAACACGCCCAGAACCATTACCAGCGCCAGCAGGATTGCCAACGTCTTTTTCATGTGTTCTCCTCCTTAATTTTTTACACAGTTTTATCTGTATTCTACTATTATATAAATTCTCTTTCGGCGTGTCAAGCGCTGCTTTTCAAATTAAAAACAAATTAAAACAGCGCCGCCCGTTTTGCATAATTCGCTGCACCGAAAATTCAAATCCGCTGCAAATGCAGCACACCCCCTCCTGCACCGACAAAAAAACCGTACAATAACGCCGCCCGCCAAAAGGCATCCGTTATTATACGGTTCTTCATTATTCATTTTTCAGTTTTCAGTCGCCGGTCCTTCTCCCCTTCTCCCAGATCACGCTCGGATCGATGTGCCTTATGTCCCTCGAACCTGTGCGGTAGAGCATGATTTCGAGCTGGCGCGTCATCGTTTCCAGCACTTCCTTTACGCCCTGCGCGCCTTTTTCCTTGAGCGGGGGCATCAGCGGCCGGCCGACGCTCACCGCGTCCGCGCCAAGTGCGAGCGCCTTGAACGCGTCGTAGCCGCTCTCGATGCCGCCGTCGGCGATCAGCAAAAGCCGGTCTCCCACGGCGCGGCGCACGGAGGGCAGCAGCCTTACCGGCGGTACGGCGCAGCGCATGATGCCGTTGTGGTGGCTCAGGATCGCGCCCGCGCAGCCCAGCTTTACGCACCTGACCGCGTCCTGCGCGCTGAGCACGCCCTTTATGAAGAACGGAAGCCCTGCGTCCCTTACGAAAGCGTTCAATTCCTGCATCGAGGGCAGCTTCATCCTCCGGCCCAGCACCACGTCGTCCTCGGGGCTGTCGCTTTTGAGGGAATGCTCTATGTCGACGCCCACGGCGATCGCGCCGCGCTGCTTCGCATAGCGCATGCGGTCGTAGATCTCGTCCCTGTCCGCGTAGGGCTTTATGATCTTGACGACCTTCGCGCCGGTGTTCAGCACATTTTCCAACGTTTCGTTGTCGCCCATGCCGATGCAGACGGGCGCGCCCGCAAGGCGCGCGCCCTCGGCCATGCCGACCAGGTCTATGTGACTCAGCGCCGCCGTCATGATCGGCGTATCGAACGAAAGCCCCAGAAATTCGAAGCGGGCGGAGGGCTTTTCCGCGCCCAGCAGCCGGCTCTCAATTTCGAGCGAATCCAGATATTCGCGCGCGTTTTGGATGGAATCCACGATTTGATCCGCCATGGTACACCTCCTCAGTGTAAAAAGCAAAGCTCATCAACTCTGCCAAGCAGCGCGTCGATCTCCTGTTTGCAGCGATCAGCGAGCACCCGGCCCTTTTCGTCGTTCAGGCCGCCGTGCCGGATCGTACGGCGCAGGACCTTTACGTAGGCAAGCAGGGCAGCCTTGTCCTGCGCGGCCTGCAAAAGCGCTTCGTCGTCCGTTTCGAAGTAGCCCTTAAGGCTCCTTTTCCATAGCAGATCGGCCGTCGCCTGATCGATGCCCAGAAAGTCCTTCACGTCCTCCGGGTCCGTGCAGCTGAAGGCGACGTAGGCGGCGTACATGGCCGCGAACTCGAACACCGGGTCGCCGTGGCAGAGCGTCTCCATGTCGATCAGAAGGCATTCGCCGTCCTGCCGCATGATGTTTTTGATGTGATAGTCCCCGTGCAGAAGGTTCGGTTTTTCGGGCACGGCGTCCATGAGCGCCTTAAGGCGCGCGATGCTGTCTCCCGGCAGATACGCTTCGAGAAAGCCGATCCAATCGTACACGGTCTGCCGCGCGTCCGGAAAGAGCGCGTCCGAAACCGTGCGCGAATGGATGAATCTGAGCAGCTTTACGCTCATATCCGCCGCTTCTTCCGCCGTGATCAGCCCCTGCGCCATCTGCTTTGCAAGGCTCCCGGCCCCCATCAGCTCGAACATCGTGCCATAGCCGGCGCCCTCTACGCGCACGAGGTCGTACATGATGACCGCGGGCAGCCCCAGCACCAGCGCCTTTTGCGTCATTTCCCTCTCGCGCCGTATCTCCTCCAGGGAGACGAAGGGCTTGTAGACCTTGATGATCGTGTCCTCGTTCAGACGGTAGACGGTGCCGTTCGCGCCGCGCCCAATCTCCTCCAGGCCCTCGGCGCTGACCGTCGGGTAGGCCCGCCGAACGTCCATAACCTGCGTAAGCCCCGTCATGTCCAGTATGTCGTAGATCTCCGTGTGCGCGTTCACGATGCAAAGCTCGTCCGTGCTCCTCTTGAGCTTCAGTATCACCCTTAGCCCGGACGAAGAGATGTACGAAAGCTTTTCCATGTCCAATACGAGGCGGCACGCGTTCTCCTGCGCGACGAGCGCCCCGATCCTGTTTTCCACCTCGGGCGCGTTCGACGCGTCGACCCTGCCCGAAAGAAACACGTACAGCTTTTGATCCTGCATACTTCCGCGAACCGTTTCCATGTCCGAACCTCACCTTTCGTAGCGCGCCAATGCGTTTAACTGAATTTTACACTATCCGGCAAGATGCTGTCAAGGGGCTGTTGCATCAAAACGAATACGCCCGGCGCAGCCATAAACATTGCGTACACGTACCGTCAATGCGTAAA
>JAFPWH010000032.1 GCA_017395065.1 Clostridia bacterium
CGCTTGTCGGTCTCGTACTCGACGTGTGCGGTGTTGATGGTGATTCCGCGCGCCTTCTCTTCGGGCGCCTTGTCGATTTCGTCGTAGCGCATGGCGGTCGCATGGCCCTGCTGTGAAAGCGCGATGGTGATGGCCGCGGTCAGCGTCGTCTTGCCGTGGTCGACGTGTCCGATCGTGCCGATGTTTACGTGAGGCTTGGTGCGCTCAAATTTTGCTTTTCCCATGGTGAATCAGTCCTCCAAATGGTTTTGTCAGAAGTTATAGTAGTTCGCCGTACCAAGGATCTTGGTGGCGACGTTCTTGGGAACGGCCTCGTACTGGGCAAACTGCATCGTGAAGGTGCCTCTGCCCTGCGAGCGGGAACGAAGGTCGGTGGCGTAGCCGAACATTTCGCTCAGCGGCACGAGCGCGTCAATGACGTGCAGTTCGCCGTTCATGTCCGTATCCGTCACCCTGCCGCGGCGGGAGTTGATGTCGCTGACCACAGCGCCGAGGTACTCGTCCGGGACGACGATCTCGACCTTCATGATGGGCTCCATCAGCGTGCATTCCGCCTTCTGTACGGCCTCCTTGAACGCCAGCGAGCCCGCGATGTGGAACGCCATTTCGCTGGAGTCCACCTCGTGATAGCTGCCGTCCAGCAGCGTGCACTTGAAATCGACTACCTCGTAGCCGCCCAGCGCGCCGCTTGCGGAGGCTTCCTTCACGCCGTCGGAGATGGGCTGTATGAATTCCTTGGGGATCACGCCGCCCACTGTCTTATCTTCGAACTGGTAACCGCTGCCGGGCTCCAGGGGGCTCAGTTCGATCACGCAGTGACCGTACTGACCGTGACCGCCGGTCTGCCGCACGAAGCGGCCTTCGGCGCGGACGGTGCGGGTGATGCATTCTTTATAGGCGACCTGGGGCTTGCCGACGGTGGCCTCCACGCGGAATTCCCTGAGCAGCCTGTCGACGATGATCTCAAGATGCAGTTCGCCCATGCCCGCGATGATGGTCTGACCCGTGCTCTCGTCCGTGTAGGTCTTGAAGGTCGGGTCCTCCTGGCCGAGGCGCATCAGGGCGTCTGCCATCTTGTCGCGTCCGGCCTTGGTTTTGGGCTCGATCGCCACGCGGATGACGGGCTCGGGGAACTCCATGCTTTCAAGGATGATCGGCTTGTTTTCGACGCACAGCGTGTCGCCGGTCGTGGTCTCCTTAAAGCCCACGGCGGCCGCGATGTCGCCCGCGTAGATCTCTTCGATCTCCTCGCGGTGATTGGCGTGCATCCTTAAGATGCGGCCGATGCGCTCGCGCTTGCCCTTGGTGGCGTTGTATACGTAGGAGCCGCTCTTGAGTACGCCCGAATACACGCGGAAGAAGACGAGCTTGCCCACAAACGGGTCCACCATTACCTTGAAGGCCAGCGCCGCGAAGGGCTCGTCGTCGGAAGGATGGCGCTCGATCTCTTCGCCGGTCGATTTGAGGACGCCCTTGATCGAAGGCACGTCGACGGGCGAAGGAAGATAGTCCACGACCGCGTCCAAAAGGGGCTGAACGCCCTTGTTGCGGTAGCTCGTGCCGCACAGAACGGGATTGATCTCGCCGGAAATGGTGGCCTTGCGTATGGCGGCCTTGAGTTCCTCTTTGCTTATCTCCTCGCCGTCCAGAAACTTTTCGGTGAGCGCGTCGTCGGTCTCGGCGACCTTTTCGACCAGTTCGTCGTGATACTGCTTCGCCTGGTCCAGAAGCTCGGCCGGGATGTCGCTTTCCTCCATCACGGTGCCCAGATCGTCGGTGTAGATCTCGGCCTTCATGTTGATCAGGTCGATGATGCCCTTGAAGCTGTCCTCGCTGCCGATGGGGAGCTGGATCGGGACGGCGTTTGCGCCGAGCTTGGAGTGCATCATGCTGACCACGCGGAAGAAGTTTGCGCCGGTGATGTCCATTTTATTGACGTAGGCGATGCGCGGCACGCTGTACTTGGTGGCCTGACGCCAGACGGTCTCGCTCTGGGGCTCCACGCCGCCTTTGGCGCAGAAGACCGCCACGGCGCCGTCGAGCACGCGCAGGCTGCGCTCGACCTCTACGGTAAAGTCCACGTGGCCGGGGGTATCGATGATGTTGATCTGATGGCCCTTCCATTCGCAGGTGGTGGCGGCAGAGGTGATCGTGATCCCCCGCTCCTGCTCCTGCTCCATCCAGTCCATCGTGGCCAGGCCCTCGTGCACCTCGCCCATGCGATGGGTGCGCCCGGTGTAGAACAGGATGCGTTCGGTCGTCGTGGTCTTGCCCGCGTCGATATGGGCCATGATGCCTATGTTGCGCACCATATCGAGTGAATGTGATCTTGCCACAGAATAATTCCTTTCATGAGGCCGCTTGTTTTCGCCTCATACGTAAGTCAGATACATGGAAAAACCGCGCGGGTCCATTGAAACGTTCGGAAAAACGTCCCTGTGCCGCGCGGTATGCCGTATTTGTTTTTACCAGCGATAGTGGGCAAACGCCTTGTTCGCTTCGGCCATCTTGTGCATATCCTCACGGCGCTTGACTGCGTTGCCGGTGTTGTTGGAAGCATCGATGATCTCGGCGGCGAGCCTGTCGCTCATTTCCCTCTCGCCCCTCTTGCGGCTGAACATGACCAGCCAGCGAAGAGCAAGGGTCTGACGGCGCTCGGGTCTGATTTCGATAGGTACCTGATAAGTGGAACCGCCCACGCGGCGCGCCTTGACTTCAAGGGCGGGGCTGATGTTGCCGATGGCCTGCGCAAAGACTTCGTTTGCGTCCTTGCCGGTCTTCTGGGCTACCTTTTCAAACGCCTCGTAGCACACTCTCTGGGCTACGCCGCGCTTGCCGTCGTACATGATCTGGTTGATGAGCTTGGTTACGATAACCGTGCCGTATACAGGATCCGGAAGCACTTCACGCTTCGGGATAAATCCACGTCTGGGCATTGATATATTCCTCCCTAAATTGGCTGTCTTAAAGCTTTATGATAGTTGCCGGCAGCGCGCACTCAAGGCTTTTGGCGAAGCCTCTCTAACGCTAAGCGCTCTCCTTGCTACTTGCCCCCGAATCTGCGTTCCGGTGGACCCGGGAGGGTTCGCAGGCGCGTTTTTTGCCTTTGTTTACTTCTTGGGCCTCTTGGCGCCGTAAAGGGAACGAGCCTGCATGCGCTTGGCTACGCCGGCGGTGTCCAGAGCGCCGCGGATGATGTGATATCTTACACCGGGCAGATCTCTGACTCTGCCGCCGCGGATCAGCACGACGGAGTGCTCCTGCAGGTTGTGACCGATGCCGGGGATGTAGCAGGTACCCTCGATGGTGTTGGTCAGGCGAACACGGGCGATCTTTCTGAGCGCGGAGTTCGGCTTTTTGGGCGTCTGAGTCTTGACCGAAAGGCACACGCCTCTCTTCTGCGGGCAGTTCTGCAGAATGGGAGAATTGCTCTTCACGGTGACCTTTTCCCTACCATGACGAATCATTTGGTTGATCGTAGGCACTGAAAAAACCTCCTAAAACGGTTCAATGTAGTTATATACACTTCCGCAACCCTCGGAAGAAGTATAAGCAGTTCGGTTTGATTATTCCCTGATCAGCGCGGCGCAGGCGGTCTTGATCGCAAGGGCGCAGCTTTCGCCCAGCTCTTTCATCGAAGGAACGTATTCGTAGCCGATGCCGGCGGCCTGCGCGGCCTCCTGCGCCCTGCGGCGCACGAACACGTCTGCGTCCTGCGCGATGAAAACTTTGACGGCCTTGCCGTTTTCGACGGCGCGCAGGGTCGTGCGAAGTCCCGCGGTGTGCGGCCTGTCTTTGAGCTGTTCCACCTGAGCGCCTCCTTACCAGCATAATCAAACTCATGTATTATAGCGCAGGGAATGCGGTTTGTCAAGTTTATTTATCCAAGATTTTACATTCCGCAAGGTTAAGAATCTGCAGGGAAACGGCGCGCCGCGCGCTTCATGCCGGCGCGGGCGGCCGTCCCCTTCCTTATTAATATGTTTATTACCTTGCGCGCATTGTTTTGCGCTTTGAAAACAGCTATACTGAGTTCGGCGGCCGACGGAGCGCCTCGCGCCCGAAACCGGTCCGCCGGCGAAACGCACTTTTCAGGGTCTGAACGCACAGGCAGGAGGTTCACACGGTGAAAACATTGTATCTGGATTGTGGGATGGGCGCGGCGGGCGACATGCTCTCGGCGGCGCTGATCGAACTTACGGACGACAAACAGGCTTTTATCGATCAAATCAACGCGCTGGGGATCCCGGGCGTGCGCGTGTGCGCCGAAAGAGCGGAAAAATGCGGGATCGTCGGCACCCATTACAGCGTGCGCGTGGACGGTGCGGAGGAAGAATCGGAAGACGAGCACGAACACCATCACGAGCATGACCATGAGCATGAACACCATCATGAGCATGAACACGAGCATGACCATGATCACGAACACCATCACGACCATGACCACGACCATGACCACCATCACGAGCACGACCACGCGCACCGTCATTCCTCTGTCGCGGATATCGGGGCTTTGATCGACGGGCTTCCGCTTTCGGACAGGGTCAAGGCGGACGCGAAGGCCATCTACGGGATCATCGCCGAGGCCGAGAGCCGGGTGCACGGGCGGCCCATAAGCGAAATCCACTTTCACGAGGTCGGCACGATGGACGCCGTGGCCGACGTGGTGAGCGTGTGTTTGCTGATGGAAAAGCTGTCTGTGGACGAGGTGATCGCTTCGCCCGTGCACGTCGGCAGCGGCCACGTGCACTGCATGCACGGCGTTTTGCCCGTGCCCGCGCCGGCGACCGCGCTGATACTCAAGGACGTGCCCTGCTACGGCGGAAGGATCCGGGGCGAGCTTTGCACGCCCACGGGCGCGGCGCTTTTGAAACACTTCGTGACGCGCTTTGGCGACATGCCCGTCATGCGGACGCAGCGCATTGGCTACGGCATGGGCAAAAAGGATTTTGAATGGGCCAACTGTCTGCGCGCTTTTCTGGGCGAGAGCGAAGGCAAGCGCGAAGGGATCGCAAGGCTCGAATGCAACGTCGACGACATGACCGGCGAAGAGATCGGCTTTGCGATGGACATGCTTTTCAAGGCCGGTGCGCGCGACGTGTACACCCAGCCCGTCGGCATGAAGAAGTCCCGCCCGGGCGTGATGCTCAGCGTCATCTGTCTGCCCGGGGACGCCGACCGCCTCGCCGGGGTCATGATGAAACACACCTCCACCCTCGGCGTCCGCCGCGAGGACCTGAGCCGTTACGTGCTGGACCGCAGCTTGGAGACCGTTCAGACGCCCTGCGGCCCCGCGCGGATCAAGACCGCCGCGGGCATGGGCGTGAAGCGCAGCAAGGTCGAGTACGACGACGCGGCCGCGCTGGCCGAAAAGAGCGGCAGCACGCTGCGCGAAGCGGCGCATTGGGTGTTCAGCCAAAAGGCCCTGTCGGAGAAGAAATGACTTCCTTCCCCCAGGCGGTTCGGCAAAAGCGAAAGCCTCGATGCGCCGGGGCTGTCGCACAAGCATAAAGCACACCGGGCAGGGAAGCCCGAATCCGGATCATTTGCGTATGAACCGTTTGACGATTACGAGGAGATCCGGGAAAAGCTGCTCGATCTGTTCCGGACTTCAAATTTAGGCTGAAAACAAACCCCACTGACGGCAGGGTCGTGCTTGCGGCTGTAGTGGGTTCGGTGTTCGACATAGCCTGGTATGCGTTGGCGCATCTCATGACGGAGGAGCCCATGCTGAAAGACCTGGGCACGAGGGAAACGAACCTGAAAGGCATCATGGCGACCTGCAAAAACTGCGGACGGCTGTTTATCCGGCAGAAAGCGAAACAGGAACGAAATCTTCCTGTATCGCAACTGCCATTTAAACAAACTTAACCCCAGAATGTCGACTTGATATTGCATTTCGCTGCTATACTCTCGGGGAAATTCTGCCATTAATTCGAGAACTTTGTGGGTGGAAGGTGGCACGAAGTATTTAATACTCTTTAAAAATATCTGTCCATACCTATTGAGTTTATGATTTCTCTTGCCTGAGGGTAGAGCCAGTATGTACGGTTTAGCTGTTTCAGCTTCCCTATCGCGTTTCCTCTCACAGTCCGGCAAACTGAATTATACAAATTCAACATAAATTGGGGCTGTTTCTCAGAGACAGTGCCATTCCGACGAGAATTCATGTATACTCTGCCACAATAAAAGAACGCTTCATTATCATGGCTGGCAGTGCCTTGGCATCCGCACGACAATTCAACAGCATCTGAGGCCAAACCGGAAATTGGTAAATCCCCGGCATCCTCTCTCTTTTCATTAACTTTTCTGTTCAGACGCTCGTATATTCGGATTGCAGACGTGTATACAATTCTTGATTCATTTGTGGTGACATATAAAACATGCTGTTTGTCAAAATCTGACAGGCATTTTTCAATATCCCGGTAACATTCTCGCTGGAGTTTACTCCATAAGCTGTAACCGGACTCCATTAAGGTTGATATTACACCTCTTAAATCCGTTGCAGTTGCAGCTATATAAATTTGCTTTCCCATATTCCCTCCTTCACGTCGCTCACGGCCAGTACATTATGCTAAGACCCAGTTCAGTATATGACAGGAAAATTATTGGTTTTTGACTTTGGCTGATGTCTTGAATTGCATAAACTTCCCGTGATACAGGATACCCTGTTTTAAATATAAGGTATCAACGCCAAATACCAGTATCCAAATGAATCATCACTTGAAATCAAGTAGCGTTCCCAGGAAGAATCTCGCCTGTCTTTAGAATATATCAGGCAACAATCATAGTATTCTGCTTGTTCTTTTGCTTTATCGAACTTCAAAAACTTCCTAAACTCCACTTTCTCCTCGTGTGCGCTGGCGTAACATAGATTAAAGGTACTGGAAAGATGATACATAATAGCCGAATAAGGGGTATCAAAAACAATTTGGTGTTTGCCATCAAGTGAAAGAAAAGAGTTAACATTGGCATCAATCTCAAAGAACATTTTTTCTTCTGAAGCGTCTTCGCAATACCCCAGAATAGTAGTAGATACAGTATACAAATCATTGAACTCATTATTCATCATTTGCATTACGGATAGTTTAATAGTGTTAAGCGAAGCTATATCCTCATCGCTTCTGGAGCACTCTGTATTATTCGTCGTGCTCGCACCATACACAAAAGAATTTATTAATAGTAAAAGCATACAAATGAATACTTTTTTCATGCGACCTTCCTCCTAACATGATTACGGATTATTCCATTCTGTCCATAAACCTGTTTCGATCACTGATATGAGCATTGCAACATCTTCATAAGATACTACCATATTGCGTCCATTCATTATGGATTGAAAATTGTCATCATGTCCAGGAATTGTGTAATAATCACCAATGCCCAGCACATGTCCAAATTCATGAGCAATATTCCATTTTAAATCATCATCTGATGCTACGGCACCATTTTGATAGTTTCGATACAAAAATTCTTGACTCCAGCCATTCAACCATTGGTAACTTGGTGCCGTACAGATTGTACCAGTTATACCGGATGCCTCATATGTCGAGATGCGCACACTATTGCCATTTTCGCTCTCTCCTTCGATAACCTCAGTAACAACTGCTATAGTATTATTGCTACTGCTTGTTACTGTTGTATTCCAATAGGATAGAATTCCATCTATAACTATATTCTTGTCAATATTACCCTCTATAGTTAAGTATACTTTGATGTTTATGCTGTCTTCATGTTCTTCTACCTGCAACGCATCGGTAGCATTAAGTGCCGCATATTCTTCGTTATCATAAAAGAACGTTGGAATATTATCGCAGTACGTATAAGGTTGTTTGCTTATACCTTTAGGAATATACTTGTCTCCACTAATTAAGCGGCAAAGCATAGGTGCGTAGTATCTGCTTATCAAATAAAACAGAGATGTCTCTGCGTCCCACACATACCCTCTATACCTAAACGGGTTCAGTTCACCCAATGTAGTTGTCAAGGTGCCAGTCGTACTTACAGGTTTTCCCCATGCATCGTACTCGTATTTTACCACAAGATTACCACTATTGTCAAACATGCCGATGATGTCGCCCTGCAGGTTATGGGCATAGCTGTACAGAGTGCCATTGAAGTCTACCATCGCCACCCGTCCCTGCGCATCGTAGTAGAAATGCAGCCTATTCATGCTGGGCGTTGTTCCGGTCGTATTGTCCGTATGGATCAGCTCAACCACATTCTTGCCGTTCAGGATGTACTCGGTAGTTTCAGCAACAACACCGTTGACCTTCTTTACCTTCTTCGTCCGCAGTCCAGCGTGATTGTACGTGAACTCCATCGTCACGGTATCGCTGCCTTCGGTCTTGCTCATGCTCTTGAGCTGCCGTCCGGCCTGCCAGGTGTACGTCCATGTGCCGTCACTGAACGGATTTCCTGTTTTCATTCGATGGACGGTGCGCAGCCCCTTTTATTTCATCCGGCGTTTCTGTGCTCCGGTCAGTGCGCGCGGCATGGGCACGGTCTCGCAGCGGTCGGTCGCGATCGGCGCGCGGGACAGAAGCGAGGCCGCAACCAGGCTCCTTTCGCCGAAGCGGTTCCTGAGCGCGTCCACCGCGTCGCCCAGCGCGCGCAGGCGCAGGCTCCTTTCCGCTTCGCCGAACAGGTCCGTCTGTTCGGGCCTGTTTTCGCCGGCGAGCCTGATCGCGCTCACGCTCAGGGCGCGGATGGGCCGCCCCTTTTCGCGGTTTTGCAGATAGAGCCCGAACGCGCCGGACGCGATCTCGAGCGCGCACCGCGTGGGGCGCGAAAGCGGCGACTGAAACAGAAAACCCTCCAGGTCGCTGTAGCGTATGTACAGCGATACGCCGCCGGCCAGAAAGCCGTGCCGGATCAGCCTGTGGTTCACGTCCTGACACAGCTCGTACAGTACGTGCCACACCTCCTGAGGCGTTTGGATGTCCCGCGCGCAGGTCGCGCCGTGCCCCACCGATTTGATCGGCGACAGATAGCCCAGGCGCGCGACGCTCGCACCGTCCTCGCCGCGCGCGAACAGGCGCAGCATCTCGCCGTTTTTGCCGAACTTTTCCCGGATCGCGCTCTCCGGGCACGCCGCGAGCTGGCCGATCGTATAGATCCCCATGTCGCCGAGCTTCCTCGTCGTGCGCGGCCCGGCGTAGAGCAGCTCCCCCACCGGCAGCGGCCAGACGAGGCTTTTGTAGTTTTCGCGGCTGATCACCGTCACGGCGTCCGGCTTTTTCATGTCGCTGCCGAGCTTTGCAAAGATTTTTGAAAACGAGACCCCGATCGAAACAGTGAGCCCCGTCTCGCTGCGGACGGTGTTGCGGATTTCGTCGGCGATGCGCCGCGCCCTTTCCACGCCGTCCAGGTTCGGCAGCAGTATCCAGTTTTCGTCCATGCCGAAGGGCTCGATGTACTCGGAATAGCGCTCGTAGATGCTGCGCACGAGGCGCGAGTAGTACAGGTACTTTTCGTAGTGCGGTTCGATCATGATCAGCTGCGGGCAGGCCTGCTTCGCCTGCCAGTTTGCCTGCCCGGTCTTTACGCCGTATTTTTTCGCCTCGTAGCTCTTGGCGAGCACGATGCCGTGGCGGTTCTCGGTGCTTCCGCACACCGCGACGCACTTGCCCTTCAGGGAGGGCCGGTCGTTGATTTCCGCAGCCGCGTAAAAGCAGTTCAGGTCGCTGTGCAAAATGTAGTCCGCCGTCGCGCGTCCCTCCTTTATATAATGCATGTTGCATCTTTATATAGTGCAATTTGCGCGCCATGTGCAGATTATAGTCTGCAAATTGCATTCTGTCAAGATGCAAGATAGCACAAAAGCGCCCGGGCGCGCATTTTGTGCTTGCAAGAAAACGGCGAATCGGTATAATATAGAGGCAGACGCGGAGGCGATCCTTAAAGGCGCATGGCCGAATTCTCATCGTTTTCTAATGAAAAGACGCCTTATCTTCTCATTTCGTCGCGGTATGATATGCGTGTTTCAAGGGAAAACAAAAAAAAGAGACAGGCGAAACGCCGGGGAGGAAACACAATGGATAAGCTTGAAATGATCGAAAGACTGAGCGCCAAGGCGGGCGTGAGCTTTGACGAGGCCAGGGAAGCACTGGAAAAGAGCGACTGGGATCTGCTCGATGCGCTGCTGCTTTTGCAGGAGCAGGGCGCTTCCAAGGACAGCACGTCCGACGAAAAATACAGCACGCAGAAGAAGCAGGAATACAACTGGAACGGCGCGCGCCGCGACGTCAAAAGCGATTTCAGCACCTGGGCAGGCAAGTTTTGGGCGAAGTTCAAGGAGCTTTTGCACAAGGGCAACACCAATCAGTTCATCGTGAACCGCAAAGGCGAAGAGCTGATCTCGATGCCAATCACGGTACTGGTTTTGCTGCTGATCTGCTTTTGGCCGTTTTCGCTGATCATACTGTTCGCGGGATTGTTCCTGAAGGCGCGCTACCGCTTTGCGGGGCCGGACGTGAGCGACAAGGTCAACGCGGTCATGGGCGCGGCGCAGGACAAGGCCGCCTCGGCGGTGCAGGTGCACCGTTCGTCGAACGCGGATAAAAGGGACGAATAAACATTTTGAATACAAACGGGGCGGCATCCCTTTGCCGCCCTGTTTGGAGTAAGGAAGTAAGTAATGGCGAAGATCCTTCTGGTCGAGGATGAAGAGAAGCTTGCCCGCTTCGTGGAGCTTGAGCTGACGCACGAGGGCTATCAGGTCGACAAGGCCTTCGACGGGCGCATAGGGCTCGACATGGCCGAAAACGGCGGCTACGACCTGATCCTGCTGGACATCATGCTGCCGGGCCTGAACGGCCTGGAGGTACTCAGGCGCCTTCGGCGCTCTTCCCACACGCCCGTGATCATGCTGACCGCGCGCGACGCCGTCATGGACAAGGTGACCGGGCTCGACACCGGCGCGGACGACTACGTCACGAAGCCGTTTTCCATCGAAGAGCTGCTTGCGCGCATACGCGTCGCGCTGAGAAGGGGCGAGGGCGAAGGAAATGCGGGCACGCATCTGGGCTGCGGCGACCTTACGATGGACGTCGCGCGGCGGCGCGTGGAGCGCGGCGGTCACGAAATAGAGCTGACCGGCCGCGAATTTGCGCTGCTTCAGTACTTTTTGGAAAACAAGACCTTCGTGCTGACGCGCGAGCAGCTGCTCGAGCGCGTTTGGGGCTACGAATACATGGGCGAAACGAACGTCGTGGACGTGTACGTGCGCTATTTGAGAAACAAGATCGACGAGGCGTTCGACAAAAAGCTTTTGCACACGGTGCGCGGCGTGGGCTACGTGCTCAGGGAGGAAGCATGAGCGGCAAAAAGCGCGAGCGCTCCATTTCCCAGCGCATCGTGCGCGCCTGGACGATGCGCACGGCCTTTACGCTGATCGCCGCCGACGTCGTGTTCGCCGCGCTGTTTGCGGGGCGCGGCGTCAAAATTCCCTTCAGCTGGCGCGATCCCGTATTCGCCGGCGCGGAAATACTGCTTTTGCTTTTTGCCCGCCGCGCCGCCAAAAGGAAGGCGCGCAGGTACATCGCGCCGCTCGAACGCATGGCACAGACCGCGCAGGAGATCAGCAGCGCGGGCTTCGATCAGCAAAGGCTCAAACAGCTCGAGGACGCCATCGACACGCTGCCGGTCAATCCCGGGGCGCGGCTGAGCACCGGCGACAGGGAGCTCAAGGGGCTCGAGGAAGCGATCAACGACCTGCTCACGCGCATGAACGAATCCCTTCAGGCGCGGGGGCGCTTCGTTTCGGACGCCTCGCACGAGCTGCGCACGCCGATCTCCGTGATCCAGGGCTACGCGGACATGCTGCAGCGCTGGGGCAAGGACGACGAGAAGGTGCTCGACGAAGGGATCAGCGCCATCCAGTCCGAGACCGCGCACATGAAAAAGCTCGTGGAGCAGCTTCTGTTCCTCGCCCGGGGCGACGCCGACAGGAACCGCATGAACACGGAGGACCTGGACCTGAAGGCCATGATAAGCGAAGTGTACGAGGAATCGCGCATGATCTACCCGGAGCACGAGTGGAAGCTGGACGCGGACAAGCCGGTTCCCGCGCGCGGCGACACGGACATGCTCAAGCAGGCCGCGCGCATACTGGTGGACAACGCCGCGAAGTATTCCGGCGCCGATACCCGCATAACGCTCAGAGCATACGAAAAGGACGGCGCCGCCTGTTTTGAAGTACAGGACAACGGCATCGGCATACCGGCCGGGGCCCTGCCCCACATCTTCGACCGCTTTTACCGCGCCGATCCCGCCCGCAGCCGCGCGACCGGCGGCACAGGACTGGGGCTGTCCATCGCCCAATGGATCGTGGAAAAGCACGGCGGCTATTTCAACGTCTTTTCGCGCGAGGAGATCGGCACGCGCATCAGCGTGCTTTTGCCCGCCGCCGGAAAAGCGCCCGAGCGCGCGGACGCCCCCGAAGCTCACGCGCATCATGCAGAAAAATAATTTGCAAATGATGCATGATCCCTCTTGACAAATCTTGCATCTTGCACTATAATAATAGTGCAAGATGATTTTTATATGCAATCCGTGCGCGCCTGAGCGCGCCGAGGAGCACAGGGGGGCAGAAATGAAGTTCGGAGAAAAGCTTTTGGCCGCGCGCAAACAGCTGGGCATCAGCCGCGACGCGCTCAGCGAAATGACCGGCATCAGCAAGCGCGCCATCGCGTACTATGAATTGGAGGGCAAGCTGCCCAAGCAGCGTTCCAGCGTGGAGGCGCTGGCCGCTGCGCTGCGCACGACGCCCGAGACACTCACCGACGACAACGCCGAATTCGTGCTGCAGGCGGGCGAGGCCTTCGGCGCGCAGGGGCAGAAGGAGGCGCAGAAGATCGTGAAGCAGATCCGCAGCCTCTACGCGGGCGGCACGCTGAACGAAAAGGACATCGACGCGATGATGCTTGCCATACAGGACGCCTACTGGATCGCCAAAAAGAAGCTGCTTGCGAAGGACAGGCCGGAGGCCGAGCAATGACGGACCGGGCAATACAGGCCGCGCACCGCGTGCTGAAGCTTTGCCGCAGCCGCGACCCGATCAGAATAGCCGGAGACCTCGGCGTCGAGGTCATGCTGCGCAGCGACTTTGAAAAGCAGAAGGGCGCGTTCTGCGTGGTGCTGGGTCAAAGCTTCATCATACTCAACGACAAGCTGAACGACGAGGATCTCACGCTCGTGTGCGCGCACGAGCTCGGGCACGCGCTGCTTCACCGTGCCGAAGCGGAAAAGGGCGTGCTGTGCGAATACGACCTGTTCAACATGGCCACCGCCATGGAGTACGAGGCCAACGTGTTCGCCTCGGAGCTTCTGATCGACCCGCAGGAGATGAACGAGCTGTTCAAAAGCGGGCTGGACATCTACGGCGCGGCCCGCGCGCTCAGCGTGAACGTGAACCTGCTGATCATAAAGCTGGCCGAGCTCAACCGGCGCGGCGGGAAGTACCATCTCCCCTATCTGCCCTACAGGGATTTTATCGGAGGGAACGCATGAACGAGCATAAGGTCTACGTGCGGGTCAACGCGGACTTCGACAGGGAGGGTTTCGTGCACCCAAAATCCATCATCTGGACCAACGGCCGCGAATACGAGATCAGCAAAGTGCTGGACATCAAGCACATGCACGCCTCCAAGGCCGGCGGCAACGGCGACCGCTTCACCATACGTCTGGGCGGGCAGGAAAGGTACCTCTTTTACGAGCGCATACCGGAGCTCGAGGGCAACCACGTGGGCCGCTGGTTCGTGGAGGTCTGAAGCGTCCATACCATGCAGAAAGGACGGTAGAGCACATGTCCCTCTTTTCCAAAAAGGCGCCCCGCGCGCACAATGCCGCCTATCCGGCCGAAGAGTATAAACCCGTCATCCGCCAGAGCATCTGCACGGGCGAAAAGGTCGCCTGCATGCGGCACGTCAAAACCGGCAAGCTGACCGAGCTCATGCTCGTCAGAAGCGAAGCGGACGTAGAAGCCTTCTGCGAGGAATACGGCGTGAAAAGGAGCGATATAGAGACCGTGTACTGACCTGACTGGAAGGCCGTTTCCGCCTTTTGCGCAAAGGCGCGGCCGGGACACATCCAAGCAGGAAAAGTGTAAGGCGGGATGACCGAAACGAGCGAATTTTCTGCGATCATGTCACGCCTATAGCGGCCTTCCAGGCCGGCGTTACAGCGGCAAAACATACCGATATGGCCGTCGCGGCGTCTGCGCGGGCAGGGGGATCACGCATACGAAGCGGCGCAGTGTAAAGCGCGATTTCTCGCCTTCTCGCTTCGCCTATGGCGGCAGATTGCCGCCGCTACGAACGGGCGCAATGCTGTCGCCTCAAAACGGGGTTTTCCCTGTATACGCAACAAATATGGCGGCCTTGAAGGTCGCTGCTACAGTGATACAACAACATCTCCGTAGCGGCGGCAATCTGCCGCCAAGGGCATTGCGTATTCAAACAGAGCAACGTAAAACACAATTTCCCCTCGAATTCACCGCGCTCCAATCCTCGTATCAACGTCATCCACGCCGCAAAAGAAGCTGTGAAAGAAAGCCACCTGGAAAACGGCCTCCCTTCACAGCTCCTTTTTCTCCTTCGCCCGAAAAAAGGGGAATTTTCCGGCGGAAAAGACCCCGAAAAGTTCCCCACCGGAATCCGGCGCCGCTTCGCCCCGGCTATCCCTTCAGCCAATCGAGCGCATCGGGATAGGTGTATTGTAAGCCGTTCTCGCGGCAGTATTGCGCGGCGTAGGAATCGCACCCGACCGTGATCGTCAACGTTTCGGCACAATTTGAGAACGCATCCTCGCCGATGGAGGTGCACTGTCCGGGATGGGGACGGTGGTAAGGCTGTCACAATCGTAAAACGCTAAATCGCCGATGGAGGTGACACTGTCCGGGATGGTCACGGCGGTAAGGCTGTCGCAAAAGAAAAACGCATAATCGCCGATGGAAGTCACCGTATATCCGTCCAGCGCAGACGGGATGTCGAGTGATTCGGCATAGCCTTTTTACCTTGTGATCTCCGCCGTGCCGTCCGGGAGAAGGGTGTATTCAAAATCTTCGCTCATGAAGGTTTCCGGCTCTTCCACGAGCGCGAAGAGGGAGAGGGCGAGCAGGACGAGCAGCTTTTTCATAGGGGCGACTGCCTTTCGGTTTTTCTGTATGAAGGAATTATACAACGCTTTTTGGGTGCTGTCAAGAAAAGCGGGGATTGTGCAGCGCATAGAATCCGCCTTCAGAGTGGCATGGATGGGGCGTATACGCGGGATATTGCGATTTAGCGTAAGACGATTCGTATGCGCAAGGTTTGTGGCGGCAGGTTGCCGCCGATACGGGGGCTGCGATGGGGTGTGTCACTGTTGCGGCGGCAATCTGGTGGTATGGGAGACACGGGTATGGAGGAGAACGACCTCATCCGTCACGGCTTCGCCGTGCCACCTTCCCCAAGGGGGAAGGCTTTTGGCGGTGGGTTGCGCTTTATGATGCGGCAGTTCGTATATGCAATGTTTATGGCGGCAGGTTGCCGCCGCTACGGAGACGGCGATAGGCTGTGCCACTGTTGCGGCGGTAATCTGGTGACATGGGTGAAGCAGGTATGCGGGAGAACGACCTCATCCGTCGCCTGCGGCGACACCTTCCTCAGAGGGGAAGGCTTTTGGGGGCGTGGACGCCGCTGCTACGGAGGCTGCGATAGGCTGTTCTGCTGCGGCGGCAAATCATTCTCTGCGGGGGTTTATGCACGTCTTTGTATAACGATATACGAAAAAATTACAGACGACATATAGACAAATCGAAATTTGAATGATATAATACCGCCATATTTCAAATTCAGTCCAAATACGGGCGGATTTGCAGTAAATCGCGGTAAATATGAAGGAGATTGAGAAAGATGTTTCATAATCAGTATCTGGCAGACGTCTACGCCAAGGTAGAAAAGCGCGATCCCGATCAGAAGGAATTCCTGCAGGCGGTCCGGGAAGTTCTCGAATCCCTCCAGAATGTTTTTGACAAGCGCCCCGAATTGCAGGCGGCAGGCATCGCCGAAAGGATCGTCGAGCCCGAGAGGATCATCACCTTCCGCATCCCCTGGACAGACGACAACGGCAAGGTACAGGTAAACCGCGGCTACCGCGTGCAGTTCAACAGCGCCATCGGCCCCTACAAGGGCGGCATGCGCCTGCATCCCAGCGTAAACCTTTCCATACTCAAATTCCTGGGCTTCGAGCAGATTTTCAAAAACAGCCTGACCGGGCTTCCCATGGGCGGCGGCAAGGGCGGCAGCGACTTTGATCCCAAGGGCAAGAGCGACGCCGAAATCATGCGCTTCTGCCAGAGCCTGATGACCGAGCTGTTCCGCCACATCGGCGCGGACACCGACGTACCCGCCGGCGACATCGGCGTGGGCGCGCGCGAGGTCGGCTTCATGTTCGGCCAGTACAAGCGCCTCGCCAACGAATTCACGGGCGTCCTGACCGGCAAGGGCCTGTCCTACGGCGGCTCTCTTGCAAGGACCCAGGCGACCGGCTACGGCCTGTGCTATTTCACAAACGAGATGCTCAAAGCCGCGGGCCTCAGCTTCGAAGGCAAAAAGGTCGTCATCTCCGGCAGCGGCAACGTGGCCATCTACGCCAACGAAAAGGCCACGCAGCTCGGTGCGAAGGTCATCGCGATGAGCGATTCCTCCGGCTACGTCGTAGACGAAAACGGCATCGACCTTGCGGTCATCAAGCAGATCAAGGAGGTCGAGCGCGGCCGCATCAATCTGTACGCGGAGCGCGTGCCCGGCGCGAAATTCGTTCCCGGCTGCTCCGGCATCTGGACCGTGCCCTGCGACATCGCCCTGCCTTGCGCCACGCAGAACGAATTAAACGGCGAGAGCGCCAAGGCGCTGATCGCAAACGGCGTCAAGGCCGTGGCTGAGGGCGCGAACATGCCCTCCACTCCCGAAGCCGTGGAAGCGTTCCAGGCGGCTGGCGTGCTGTTCGGGCCCGCGAAGGCCGCAAACGCAGGCGGCGTAGCGACCAGCGGTCTCGAAATGACCCAGAACTCGATCCGCATGAGCTGGACGTTCGAGGAAGTGGACGAAAAGCTCAAGGGCATCATGAAGAACATCTACGCCAACATTGCCTCCGCGGCGAAGGAGTTCGGCCTCGAGGGCAACCTGGTGGCCGGCGCGAACATCGCAGGCTTCCTCAAGGTCGCCGACGCGATGCTCTGGCAGGGGATTGTCTGATCAAGCCGAATGCTTACTCCATGCAGAGCGCAGTTATGAAGCTGCGCTCTGCGGGTTTATTTACGGATTATGAAAGGAGCTGTCCAAGTTGTCATCCGAACAGATGCGAAGCGACGCGATGACGATCCTGCGCGGCGCGATCGGCGCGCAGTTGCCGGGAAGCGAGGTGCAAAAGCTGCTTTCGCAGACCGAATTCAACGAAAACGGCAGACTGATCGTGATCGCCGCGGGTAAGGCTGCCGGGGACATGGCGGACGCAGCCGCCCGCGTGCTTCGGGAAAGGATCTCGCGTGGGCTCGTCATAACGAAATACGGCCACGCAAAGGCCGTGCCCGAGGGCATGGAGCTGATCGAGGCCGGCCATCCCATCCCCGACGAAAACAGCGTAAAGGCCGCAAAGCGCGCCCTCGAAACGGTTCGCGGCCTGAGCGCGGACGACACGGTACTGTTTCTGCTCAGCGGCGGCGCGTCTTCTCTGTTCGAAGCGCCGCTTCTGCCCCTGAGTGAGCTGATCGACGTAAACGGCCAGCTGCTCCGATCCGGCGCGGACATCACGGAGATCAACGCCGTCCGCAAGCGCTTAAGCGCCGTAAAGGGTGGAAGGTTCGCCCGGGCGTGCAGCCCCGCGCGGGTCATCAACGTCATACTCAGCGACGTGCTGGGAAACCGCGCGGACATGGTGGCCTCCGGCCCCTGCTGTCCCGACAGCACGAGCAGCCGCGACGCGCTGAATACGGTCGAAAAGTACAATCTCACCCTTTCCGGCGAGGCGCTTTCGCTTTTGACGAAGCCGACGGTGACGCGCCTTGACAATTCGGAAACGCACGTGATCGGCTCGGTGGAAAAGCTGTGCGAAAGCGCCGCCGAAATCTGCGCTTCTTTGGGCTATAAGCCGATCGTTATGACGAGCAGTCTTACCATGGAAGCGCGGGACGCGGGCAAAATGCTGGCTCGCACGGCCGCGGAAAATCAGGATACGAAAGCGTCGCTTGCCTTCCTTTGGGGTGGAGAGACCGTGGTGCGGGTGACGGGAAGCGGCAAGGGCGGCAGAAATCAGGAGCTGGTGCTTTCCGCCTGCGCGGGTCTTTCCGGCTTAAGGGACACGCTCGTTTTCTCCGTGGGTTCGGACGGCACGGACGGCCCGACGGACGCGGCTGGCGGCATCGCGGACGAAAGCACGTACATGCGCCTGCTCGAAAAGGGCGTCGATCCCGCAGCCGCACTGGAAAACAACGATTCCTACAACGCTCTGAACGCCTTGGACGCGCTGATCTTCACCGGCCCCACCGGCACGAACGTGAACGATCTGAGCGCGGTCTTGATAAAGCGCTGAAAAAAGCGTATAATGGGCGCATAAAAAACGCGAAGGGACGTGACCGCCGATGAAAAAACTGCTCGTGCTCATGATCGTTTTGAGTCTGCTTTGCTCAGGCGCTCTTTCCGAAGAGAATACAGCGTCCGGGATCACGCTGTTCAGGCTGTGCCGCACCGCCGACACGCCCACGCGCCTTTACAGCGTGTTTTGGCTGGACGGCGCCTACCGGCTGTGCGTGCAGGACGGCGTTTCCGAAAAGATAGACGCCGAAACCGTTCAAAAGCTCGAAGACATCCTTACGGAATACGGCGTCCCTTCCTGGGACGGGTTTTGCGAAACGAACAATGACGTGCTGGACGGCGAGTTTTTCAGCCTGAACGTCGTTTATTCGGACGGAACGGCCGTAAGCTGCTCGGGCAGCAACGCGTTTCCGGCCGGGTATTTCGACGCGGCCGGCGAGATCGAGTCGCTTTTGGGCGCCGAAGTCGCTTACCCGGCGCGCGGCCCGGCGGGCCGGTACGTCTATGAAGGCGGCGGATTTTTCGACGACTTCGTATTGACGCTGATGGACGACGGCACCTACACGTTCTACGAGGGCGCGCTGAGCAGCTATATGGGCGGCGGCAGATGGAGCGCCAGCGAGGAAAGGATTTACCTGAGCGAAACGAACGGCTACGACCTCTGCCAGACCTTCATTTCGGCGGGTGACTGCCTGTACTTCCTGTCCGAAGAGTCCGACAATTTCCCCTACGTCAAGGTGCCCGATCTCGGACGGTTTTGGAGGACGGAAGACGAAGAAGAGTAGCACAGCTGCAAAAAAGATCGCCGGCATCGCGCCGACGATCTTTTTGTTTTGCCCGGGATCAGTAGTCGTACTGGTCCATCAGGGTCTCATAGGTTTTGCCGAGGAAGGTGATCGTGCCGGGGTCGTTTTCGAGGATGCCCTTCCAGGTCTCCTCGTAGTCGCCGTCGTCACCGATCTCCTCTTCGTAGTCGTTGCGGTGCTTCTCGTACTCCTCGTGGCTGACGAGGTTGTACTTTTCGGGCTCGAACTCCTGAGGAACCGAGGTGGTGCCGTAGTTTTCGGCTTTGCAGTCGAAATCGATGTCCAGCGTGTGGTTTTCGCCGTTCTCGTAGCGGACGGAGAGGGTGACGCTGCCTTTGAAGGCGGTAAGGCGGCCTTCGTCGTCCACGGTCACATCGGCGTCGAGCTTTTCGAGCTCGGCAAAGTCCAGGTTGCGGAAGATGCGCTCGGTCATGGTCTCACCGTTGCGGATGATGTAGTCGTAGGTCTTGATCGTTCCGTCCGGCATGACGACCGCGGTGAGCGCGGAGGGGTTGAGCCTGAGCGCCTCCTGCGTGTAGTATTCGCTCATCTGACCCATGAAGTCGTTGTAGGCGCTCCACAGTTCCTCGTTGGGGGAATACAGCACGTACTGCATCGTCTCGTCAGTGATCTCTTCGCCCGTTGCGATTTTGTAGTAGTTTTTGAAGGCTGCGTCCCAGTTGGCAAGGTACATATCCAGCTTGCCGTTCTGGCGCATGTATTCCTCTTCGGACGCGTACCAAACGATGCTGCCGTCCGCTTTGATGTACACAAGGCCGCTGTCGTACTGCGCCTTGGCCTCGGTCTCCACCTGATTTGCCGCGTTCACGGCCACGGAATAGCGGCCGTAGAGCGTCTCGTCGTCGTAGATCTCTTCGACAGAGGGCATTTCGGAATCGAACAGCTTTTTGTACTGCGCTTCGACGATCGCCATCCAGTCCTCGGTCTCGACGGAAACGTTTGAACCGTCACCGTAATAGCTGTTGTAGTCGTAGGTGCGGTACAGGTCTCTGTAGTAGTTGACATAGACGTAGTCCAGCACCATCAAAAACGCGTTCATGCTCACGTTTTCGGGCAAACGGCCGGCGGTGAAGTGGTAGGTGTTGCCCTCGGCGCTCTGCTCGACCATGTCCTCCACGCTCAGGGCGACCATGCGCGCGAGCTGCACATATTTCTCGGTGCGGGGATTGGTCTTTAAGATCCTGTCTCTTACCACGGTGCCCGTGTCATAGTAGTAGCCGTAGTAGGTGTCGCCGGCGTAGGCCGTGTCGCCCAGGCCGTGCACGATAAAGCCGTTGGTCGTGACGTTGCCGGTGATGTCGGGCGTATCCAGCATATAGCTCAGGAAGGACCTGACCCCGTCCTGCTGATAGGCGGCGTGCATTACCTTGAATACCTCGCCGTCGTAGGTGAAGGTCGCTTCGGCAGAGAGGCTGACGTTGCTCGTTTCGAACGCGAGCTGCACAGCCGCGTCGAACAGCTGTCCGAACGCGCCCTCGCCAAAAGCGGCGCCTCCCAGAAGGGAAACGCACAGAATAAGACATATCAGTTTCTTCATAAAGATACCTCCGTTACAGTTTACGTTTGTTGGACGCGCGGCGAAGGCGTATTGTTCCAGGGTTTCCATCGGCCGCGCAAATATTTTATCGACAGCATCAGCCCGAGCGCCGCGTTGTGGGCGATCATGCAGGCCCAGGCGGCGGGCAGATCGTAGCCCAGGCGTATCACGAACAGGTACGTGCCCAGTATGCGAACGCCCCACATGCCCACGGCGTTGAAGATAAACGAATGGAACGTATCCCCTATGCCGTTGAAGATGCCCTCGATGATGATCGCGACGCCGTAAATGGGTTCGGACACGGCCACCATGCGCAATACCCTCGTGCCCGCTTTGATGACGGCTTCGTCCTTCGTAAACAGCCCCATGAGCCCCTCCGCGCCGGCAAAGAGCACGACGCCCGAGAGCGTCATCACGATGAACTCCAGGATCAGAAGCATTCGGCTTAAGCCCATCAGCTTTTTTTCGTTCTGTTCCCCGTAGGCGTTGCCGATCAGCGTGCTGGCCGCCGTCTGCATGCCCCAGCCGGGGATGTAGAACGCGCTTTCGGCGGTGTTGGCGATCGAATGCGCGGCGGTCGACGCGTAGCCGAGCGTGTTGATCATCGAGGAGAACATGACGTAGCCGAAGGAGGTCGCAAGGCGCTGAAGGCAGCTTGGCAGCGACACCTTGAAGCACGGAAGCAGTATCTCCCTGTCCGGTTTGTAGGTGCAGCCTTTGGGGCAGACACGCGGGTTGCGGTACAGGGAGACGGTCATCCAGATCCCGCCGAAGACGAAGGCGGCGGCGCTCGCGACGGCAGCGCCCGTGACCCCGAGGCCCGCGCCGGGAATGCGTAGGCTCAGGCCAAGAAGCTGTACGTCCCTCGTTTTGTAGATCAGGAAAAAGTTGAGCACCACGTTGATCAGGTTCGTCGCGGTGTTGACCAGCATCGGCTTTCGCGTGTCGCCGGCGGCTCTGAGCACGGTTCCGAAGGTGATGATGGCGCTTCGGAAGATCATGGGGACGTAGATGATAAAGAAGTAGCGGCCCGCCTCGTCGCGGATGTGTTCGTCCGCGCGCATCCATACGGGGATGCGCCAGGCAAGACTCAGCGCAAGGACCGTGATCACCGTGCCGCTGAGCAAAGCCATCGACACGGCCTGCGCGGCGACGCGGCGCGCCATCTCCTCTTTTCCGGCGCCGATGGAGCGCGCGATGTAGGAAAGAAAGCCGATGCTTAAGGCCATCACGATGCCGCCCATCATCCAGTTGACGGTCATCGTCGCCCCGATGGTCGCCGAGGCCTGCGCGCCGAGCCGGCCGACCATGGCGGTGTCCACGTAGGAGACCGCGGTGGTCAGCACCTGCTCCAGGATCGTAGGCCACGCAAGCGCCGCGATGAGCTTTAAGTAGCCTCTGCGCTCGTCTTTAAGCATCGTGCTTCATGCCGAGCGTAAAGCTTAGATACGGATTGTCTTCGCAGGCGTCAAAGAACACCTCGAGCAGCCGAAGGGCATACTTTTTGAGGCCGTTGAGCATGGCGCAGGCGTGGATGAGCGTGATCTCGCCCTGCGTTTCGCTAAGGACGTCGCTCAGCGCGTCGAGGTTATTGCCCATGTACTCGGGCGCCTCCAGCACCTTTTTGATCTCGGCGTAGGCTTCCTGCTTCGTCAGCATGTTTCTGCCGTCCAGAATATACATATGCGCCCTCCTTTATGCTGCCGGGTAATACACGGCGTCCGCTTCGTACCAGCTGTCGTAGAGCAGCGTAAAGGTCTCGTAATGATCGCCGGTATAGTAGATCAGGCCGTCGTTTGAGAAGATGAGGCGATCCTTATCGCGGAAGCCGCCCTCGTAATCGACGTCGCACTCGTAGTATGTCCTGCCCTTTTGCCTGGGCAGGTACCCTTCGTAGTTGCGGAAGATGTCGCCGCCGATGCACATGCCGTCGGCCACTTCCCAGAGGTTTCCCCTGCGGCTGTTCCAGCCCAGCCCCATCGCCTCGTTTTTGGTGATGTAATTGGGCGGGAGCTCGCAAAAGGCGTACAGGTACAGCGCGACCTCGTCTCTGGAATAGTAGTACTCGCCGTATTCCACGATCAGGTCTTCGGTAAGGGCGATGCCGTCCTCGACGAGGATCCCGTAATCCGCCCCGTTCGCTTCGCCCGGCGCGCAGACCGGCACCAGCACGAGCAGAAGCGTCAAAAGCAGCGCAAGCAGTTTTTTCATTGTTGTCCTCCCCGGTTTGATATAATGTACGATCCAAAGCCGTGTTTCAGTGCCGCCGGCTCCCCGTCTGCCTTTCGTCGCAGACGTCGTAGGGATGAACGCCGTGTTCCAGCGCGTACAGGCGGCGGTAGTGATACTTCAGGTCCCGTTCGGAATAGAAGCTTTCCCCTGCCGGGTCGCCGCAGTGCCGCGCAAGCTCGTTTGCGTCCGGGAACGCGGCGTAATACGTTTCGTCCAGCTTCTCGGCTTCGGCCAAAATCGCTTCAAATCCCATTTCACTGTACCTGTCTATGTTGTCCCGCCTGAGCGATATGATCAGCGTGCGGTTTTGTTCCTCGGAAAAGCCGGCCATGAGCCAGCTTTCCTCCGTGCGGTAGGCGTTCGGGTTCAGAAGCGTTCGCGCCTGTCCGGAAAGCTTTTCGAAATTCTCCAGCGTGAGCCGAACGTCGCTCAGCGCAGCGCCGCGGCCCTCCTCGTGCGGTATGAAAAGGCGCAGGCCGCTTTCGCTTGCTTCGGAACGCAGAAACCCGATCAGCTCGTCCGCCTGCGGCGCGTTTTCGTTCGTGAGCGGTATGCCCGCGGTGACGGTGAGACCCGCGGCACGGGCAGCACGCATCATGCGAACGATCAGATCGAAATCGCCGCGCCGCGCGGCGAAGCGGTCGTGGTATTCTTTAAGGCCGTAGACGGTAAAGCTGAGTTTCTTTACGCCCTCGCGCGCAAGCATCTCCGAAAGCCGCTCGCATTCGCTCTCTGAGCGCATCTTCATGCCGTCGCACTGCAGAAATTCCGCCTGCGGGCTGCCGATCTGCCTTAAAAAGCGCAGCGCCCGCTCAAGCTGCGGGTGCTCCATCGAATAGCCGAAGGAGTAGCTGAAGGAGAGGTCGGGGCGGTTTTCGCTCATCCAGCGCGTAAAGCGCAGCGCAAACTCCTCCCCTGCCTCCCAGGGCACGCCGGCGCAGTTTCCGTCCCAGGATAAAAGACAGTATCTGCAGCGGTTTTCGCAGGGCACGCACAGGTTCTGGAGCATGACTGAAACGGTTTTCATCAGAGTTTTATTCCTCTTCGATCAGTTTGACCGAAGGCTCTGCGTTCAGGGTCAGATCGGCCGTCTCTCCGTTCATCAGGCGGTAAAAGCCGGCCGCCCCGATCATCGCGGCGTTGTCGGTGCACAGCCTTGCCGGCGGCACGTACAGCTTTACGCCCTCCGCCCTTGCCCTTCTTTCGGCTTCACGGCGGAGCAGCAGGTTTGAGGCCACGCCGCCCGCAAGCGCGAATTTGTCTGCTCCCGCGTCCTTTACGGCCATGAACGCCTTATTCAGCAGCGCGTCCACGACCGCCTTCCGGAAGGACGCCGCCCAATCCGCCGCGTCGATGCTTCCGCCCGTCTGGCGGATGGTGTGGGCCTGGTTTATGACGGCAGTCTTTAAGCCGCTGAAAGAAAAGTCGTATTTCCCCTGCGTGTGCATCGCGGGGAAGCGGTAGCGGCTGTCGTCGCCCGTTTCGGCGAGTTTGTCCAGCAGGGGGCCGCCGGGATAGGGCAATTCGAGCACGCGCGCGACCTTGTCGAAGGCTTCACCCGCCGCGTCGTCCACGGTGCGGCCGAGCAGCTCGTAGGAGCCGTAGCGGTTCACCTTTACGATGTGGCTGTGGCCGCCGCTTGCCACGAGGCATACGAACGGCGGTTCGAGCTCGGGATGGGCGATGAAGTTCGCGCTAACGTGGCCCTCGATGTGATTGACCGGGATGAGCGGCACGTCCAGCCCGTAGGCGAGCGCCTTTGCAAAGCTCACGCCGGTCAGCAGCGCGCCGACCAGCCCCGGCCCGAAGGTCACGGCGACCGCATCGATCTCCGTTTTGCCGATGCCGGCTTCTTTGAGCGCCTGATCGTACAGCACGCTCAGCGCCTCGACGTGCATGCGGCTTGCGATCTCGGGCACCACGCCGCCGTAGAGCGCGTGAATGTCCACCTGAGAGGCGATGCGGTCGGCAAGGACCTTGCGCCCGTCCCGGACCACGGCGACGGCAGTCTCGTCGCAGCTGGATTCCACCGCGAGGATCAGGGCACTTCGCTTCCCGATGAGCTTTTCCGCCTTTTGCCTCGCTCTTTCGATATACGCCATATTTACAGCTTTTGCAGGTAGGCGGTCACGAAGCCCTCCAGATCGCCGTCCATCACGTCGTCGATGTTGCCCATTTCATAGCCTGTGCGGTGGTCCTTGACCAGCGTGTAGGGCTGGAAGACGTAGGAGCGTATCTGGCTGCCCCACTCAATCTTTTTGAGCTCGCCCTTGACCTCGCCCATCAGCTCCTGGCGCTTTTGCTCCTGAAGCTCGGCAAGGCGCGCCCTCAGCATCTTATAGCAGGTCTCCCTGTTCTGGATCTGGCTGCGCTCGTTTTGGCACTGCACCACGATGCCCGTGGGCAGGTGGGTGATCCTGACGGCGGAGTCGGTGCGGTTGACGTGCTGGCCGCCTTTGCCGGAGGAACGGTAGGTGTCGATCCTCAGATCGTCCGGATCGATCGGTATTTCTCCCTCGTCCTCGATGACCGGGGCCACGTCCAGCGACGCAAAGGAGGTATGGCGCCTGGCGTTTGCGTCGAAGGGCGAGATGCGAACCAGGCGGTGCACGCCTCTTTCGCTCTTCATAAAGCCGTAAGCGTAGTCTCCGCTGACCTCCCAGGTAACGCTCTTTATGCCGGCCTCGTCGCCCTCGAGCATGTCGAGCTCCTTAATGTGAAAGCCCATGCGCTCGCCGAAACGCGTGTACATGCGGTAGAGCATCTGCGTCCAGTCCTGCGCCTCGGTGCCGCCCGCGCCCGCGTGCAGCGACAAAATGCAGTCGCATTCGTCGTACTCGCCGGTCAGCAGCGTCGTTAGCTTGAGCGATTCCATCTCCTCCCGGAGCTTTTTGAGCTCGTTAGAGATCTCGTCTGCCATCTCCTCGCCGCCGTCCTCCTGGCTCAGCTCCAGCATGACCTCCGCGTCCTCAAGGCGCGAGCACAGCGATTTATAGTGATTGAGCCTGTTTTCGCAGGAGTGCATCTTCTGGTTCACCTTCTGGGCGCGCTCCACGTCGTCCCAGAAGCCGTCGGACGCCATGTCCTCCTGATATTCCACCAGCTGCTCTTTTAAGCCGTCGATGTTCAGACTGCTCTTCGTTTCCTCGAGCATGGCCTTGAGCGCGGTGATTTCCTGGCGAAAAACCTCGGATTCGTACATTATCGATCATTCCTTTCGGGTAAAAACCGGCATGGGAGCCGCTTGGGCAGCCGGGTCGCCCGGCGTTTATCCGGCGTGCTGGTCCATACGGACCCATTTGACATTATACCACGCCGGGACGGATTTGTGAAGCACGAAGACCCGCTCCGAGGCCCTGTTTTGCCCGATTTTCGTATGAAAAGTGTATTAATTTATAGCTTTTCGCGCGCATTTAAGCTCCTTTCCCTTGTAAAGCGCCTCAAGCGCGCTTTCTTTCGAATTTATTGTTACGTTTTTGCACATGCGGTTTTATCCGGTTGCGTGCTTTACACGGATATGGTATAATTCTATGAATTTCGGAAAACAGGTGAACGGATGTACTACGTAGTAATCGATTTTGAATGGAATCAGTACCATAACCCGCTGTGGACGCCCACAAACAGAAACGGCGTCATCATGCACGAGGAGATCATTCAGATCGGCGCCGTAAAGACAGAGCACGACATGACGCCCGTGGACACTTTCAACGTCTTCGTGCGGCTTGGCGGAAGGCGCCGTCTGGACAGGTACGTAAAAAAACTTACCGGCATCAACGAAAGCATGCTTTTGAGCGGCGAAGACTTCCCCATGGCGGCGGAAATGTTCGGTGAATGGATCAGCGACGTGGACGCCATTTTTTCCTGGGGTCAGGACGACCGGCGCGTTTTTCTGAACAATCTGGCCTATCACAACCTGGAGGCGCCGACCTGTGCGTGGTACGACGCGCAGAAGCTCTACGCCCGCCAAAACCCGCAGCACGGCGGCATGGCGCTCAAAAACATCGCGGACGAAGCCGGCATAAGGGTAAACCTCGGCCTTCACAACGCGATGAACGACGCGATCCTGACCAGCGCCTGCATGAGCAAGCTCGACCTCGAGGAGGGCATACGGGAGTACGACGCACCCGTAAAGCTGCCCGCAAGCGGTCTGCCAAAGCCCATTTCCACCGCCCGCACGCACAGGCACAATTCCGCAGAGGCCGCCTGGGACGAGGCCTGTGCTTCGCTCATGCACTGCCCAAGGTGCATGCAGGCGATGAGCTGGCTGGACGGCGAAAAGGGCGACATGGAGCGCTGGTACAAGACTGCGCAGTGTCCCGATCACGGAAAATTCATCGTCCGCGGCGAATTTCTGGGCGTCAAGGTCAAAACGCTGAAGCTTTCGTTCTTTGAGGACAGTCAGGAGCTCGAAAGCGCGATCGACAAGGAACTTGGCATCGCCCCGCCCGCCGCGAAAAAAGCGCGCCGCAGAAGGCGCGGCGGCAAAAAGAAGCAGGACGCGGTCGCCGCGGTCAGCCCCGTGGAGATGCTGCCCAAGGCGATCGCCTACGCCGCGAACAAGCACGCCGAGCAGCTGCTTTTGCCCGGCACCTCCCCCTACATCGTGCACCCGATGGAGGTGTGCCAGATCCTTTCCACGATGACGGACGACAGCGCGCTGCTCTCGGCCGCGATGCTGCACGACGTGCTGAACCTGTGCCCGGACGTGAGCGCGGAGGAACTCAGAAGCGAATTCGGAGACCACGTCTGCGCGCTCGTCGAAGGCATGAACGAAGTCGGCAAGGATTCGGACAGCGAACAGCTCATGCTCAAGCTCAGCGACATGCTTTCGGGTCTCAGAAACGTAAAGCGTCAGGGCGAAAAGGCCGGCGAGGATTTCTGGAAGGACATGGGCGAGGAACAGAAAAACGAGCTGCGCGAGAACTGCCTAAAGCACGAAAAGCTGTTTGCACCCCTCGGCAACGCGGCGGCGCTCACGGAATACAAAAAGCTGGTATCCTCGCTGTTCAAGCCGAAGCGCAAGGCGGGAAAGCGAAAAACGGCCGCCCCGGGCGAGGGCAATGCAGATTAAACAGCAACTTTATCATTTGGCACTGTACATAAATTCAAAAATGTGCTATAATAATAGGGTAGCTTTTTCGGAGGTCTGAAAGATTGCGTTCGCAATTCAAAAATATAACTGCGCTGCTTTTGTGTGTTTTTCTGACGCTCTGTTTTGCGGCTTCGGCCGCAAGCCCGGCGGATTACGAAGTGGCGCACCCTGAAAACCTGATAGGCGATTACCTGTACGGCCAAAGCTGCATCGTCATCAACGCCGATACAGGCGATGTTTTGTTCAGCAAAAACGCCGACGCACGCCGCTATCCCGCGAGCACCACGAAGATCGTGACCTGCATCCTCGCCCTGGAATGGGCCGAAAGAAACGGCACGCTCGGGCGCACGGTCGTGATCCCAACCGGCGTGACCGTGGACAGCGAGCAAAGCCGGATGGGCCTTAGCGAAGGCGACACGATGACGTTCGAGGATCTGCTCTACGGCATGATGATCGCAAGCGGCAACGACGCGGCGCAGGCCGTGGCCAAGATCGTCGCGGGCTCAACGAGCGAATACGTTCGCCTGATGAACAGCTTCGTGGAGGGGCTGGGCATCACGTCCGCGACGACGCACTTTTCGAACGTCACGGGCATGCACGAGGTAAACCACTATACCTGCGCGAGCGACCTTGCAAAGATCATGGCGTACTGTTTGGGCAACGAGACCTTCCGCCAGATCATCGGCTGCCAGGAATATACGGTGTTTTCCGAATACTGGCCCGACGGCAAGACCTACACCAGCAAATACGAGCTGTTGGACTCGACGAATCCGCTTTACTATTCCTGGTGCATCGGCGGAAAGAGCGGCTACACCTCCAGCGCAGGCCGTTCCTTCGTGGGCGCGGCGGTCAAAAACGATCTTACGCTCGTGAGCGTGAGCCTGAATCCCACCGACGCCAACGACAACCCAAAGGATTATTTCGAAGCCTTTACCGACACGATCCGCCTGTTCAAGTACGGCTTTCTGCAGTACGATTTTCTTAGCTTCAAGCAGCTTCTGATGGACGTATGCAGCGAAAGCGTACGATCCGTTCAGGTGGTGCGCCCCATCGTGAGCGACGAAAAGGGCGGCCTGCTCGAATGGACCGTCACCGGCATCCCCTCCGAGTACGGCGAAAGCTATCTGAAATCCGAGCTCAAAAACGAGGAGCGGCTCAAGGAGATAAGGCAGGACTTCGCGTCGCGCCTCAGCGTATACTACTATGACGGCGAAGTGGACGCGCCGGTCGAGGAAAACGAAAAGATCGGCACGGCAGAGTTCACCGGCACGGACGGAAGCGTCTACGAGGGCACGGTCGTCGCCCTGCGCGACGTTCCCAGGGAGCCCGACACGGCGGACGAGGCGTTCGACAAGTGGGTGGACAGCAACATTCCCTCCTGGGTCAAATACCTGATGCCGCGCTATTACCCCATCTCGTGGCTTTTGTACATCGTGCTCGCGGTCGCAATCGTCGCTCTGATCGTGTACACGAGTTCGCGCCGCGCCCGCAAAAACAAACGGCGCAGGGCCGCGCTCGAGGCAAAGCGCAGGGAGTATTTGAGGCGCATGCAGCGCGAGGAATACCTGCGCAGGCACCCCGAAATGCGCAAGCAGACGAGCGCAGGCAAAAGGCCCGCTTCCCCCGCGGGCAGGCGGCCCGCCGCGCCCTCTTCGCAGGCGCCGAGGAAAAAAACTGCGGACAGGCAGAAATAGACTTTCTTCATAAACATTCGATCACCCGAATACCATCTTCCACACGGAGGACCTTCATGGCTAAGAAAGACAGACGCGCGCTCCCGACCCAGTCTCAGATCGAGCGCGGCGAGAGAAAACGCATCCGCAAAAAGTGGCACCGCGGCACCTTCCGGCACGTCGTGCTGATCGTGTGCACGCTGATCATGGCCATCGTGGCGTTGGTCGTGATGGTGCTGGGGCAGTTCTTCCTGGGCGCGTCCCAGGCGGCCAGCGACTCGGTGGTGCAGACGCTGCACCAGTCCAGCGCGCTCAAATTCGTGCCGTACCTGTATCTGTACGAGCACGTGGCGGAGAGCCTCGAGCGCGGCAACATCGTCTCCGGCGACGAGGTGACCGACGCGTCCCTGATCACAGTCGCGGCGCGCCAGCCCCGCGGCGGAAACGAGGCCGAGGAGGAACAGTTCGACGAAAACGGCATACGGCTCGTCGAGATCAGCGGCGCGACCTTCCACGGCTACATGATGATCGTGCGCGATCCCTCCCGCGTGAGTCTGGGCGTTTGCACCTACAACAAGGAAAACGACACGGCCTACAACTTCTCGAACGAGCGCGCCGGCAAGAAGGTCGACGAGATCATGAAGAACTACGGCGGCATCGCCTGCATAAACGCCGGCGCCTTCTCCGACCCCAACGGCTCCGGAAACGGCGGCATGGCGGAGGGACTGGTCATTTCCCACGGAAAGTCGCTCAAGTCCCACAGCAAGACCTACGCAGCAGTGGCGGGCTTCGACGCAAACGACATACTGCACGTGGGCAGCTTTACCCGCGACCAGGCCGAAAAGATGGGCTTGAGAGACGCCTGCGCCTTCGGTCCCGCGCTGATCGTAAACGGCAACGCGAGCCTTAGCAAGGACACCGGCTTAAACCCCAGGACGGCCATCGGCCAAAGGTCGGACGGCGCGGTGCTTCTGCTGGTCATCGACGGGCGCCAGGCCAACTCCATGGGCGCTACGATCGGCGACGTCATCAACGTGATGCTCGAATTCGGCGCGGTGAACGCCTGCAACATGGACGGCGGCTCCTCCACCATCATGTATTACGGCGACGAGAAGATCAACGATGGCATGACCGTGAGCGTCTCGCGCCGCATGCCCACCGCCTGGATCGTCAAATAGGAGTATGGATATGGCAAGTACGAATCAAAGCGCCGCTTCCGGCGGACGCAGAAAATACACGCGCTACACGAAGGCGCATCTTACGCACAGGAACATACGCTTCTGGCTTGTGTATCTCGTTTTGATCGCGCTGATCGTGTTCGGGCTGATGAAGGTGCACGCCTACTTTGCCGAAAAGCTGGTGGAGTACGAGGACAGCTATTACACGCACGTGGCCGAGGAGGTATTCAAGACCTTCTCCGAAAAGCGCTTTGACGAGCTGTTCCGCTACGAGGACATGAGCGGTTTCGCTCTGGAGGGCGAAAAGGAATACGTCGCCTATCTGGAAAAGGCCGTCGGAGGCAAGGATATCGACTACACCGAGATCGCGCCCAAAAAGGCCAACGAAAAGCGCTTTTTGGTCACCGTGGACGATAAGAGCTTTGCCGAATTCACCTTGAAGCGCGTGGTGGACCCCGAAAAGAGCACGCAGGACGCGACCGTGTACAAAGACTACACCTTCTTCGTCATCCCCATCACGAACAGCTATCCCTGGGGACACGAATTGTACGAGTTCGACACGATCTACATCAACAGCAAAAACCCGCTGCTGTACGACTATTACATTCCCTCTTACGCCGAGATCAGCGTAAACGGGATAAAGCTGAACGACGAGGCGGAGACCTACGACACGGGCGAAGACGAAAAGTTCTTCTTCGACGGACATCTGCCAAAGGGCGTGGACGGCTTTACACTCAAGCACTATTCTTTCGAATGCGCGCTGGGCGATCCTGTTGTAAGCGTGACGGACGCAGAAGGCGCCGTGCTGCCGCTTAACGACCTCGGCGAAGGCGTGTACCGCTTCGAGTACGCCTACAGCGACGACGAACTGAAGGACGAATTCGAAGCGAAGGCGCTCGAGTTTTTGAAGAACTGGTGCCTGTACTCGTCCCACAACACGAAGAAGGCCAACGTGACCGACCTGTGCATCGCTGGCTCCCGCGCGCTCAGCTTCATCAACAATTACGAAAGCTACTGGATCACGAAGGCAGACAAGCAGTCCTTCGCCAACCAACGCAGCTGGAACTATACGATGATCGACGATCAGGTGCTGTGCTGCGACGTGAGTTGCAACTACATCACCGTGACCAAGGGCAAGACCAACGATTACGACATGCACCTGCGCCTGTACCTGTACAGGGACAAGGGCGCCTGGAAGGTCTACGATTTCGAGATGGTGACCGACTCCTCAAATTCGTAAAGCAAGCCCCTTGCAATTGTGCAAAAAAACTGATATAATAGTACCATCTAAGCCAAAGGAGTTGATCTTTATGAAGCTGCTGATCGCAATAGTGCAGGACGAGGACGCCACGAAGCTGATTAGCGCGCTCATGAGCGAGGGCTACGGCGTAACCAAACTCGCCACCACCGGCGGCTTTCTGCGCGCGGGCAACACCACGCTTCTGATCGGCATCGAGGACTGCAAGCTCGACGGTGCCATGGGCGTGATCGAAAAAGTGTGTCACAGCCGCAAGCAGGTCGCTTCCGCGCCTACCCAAATGTCTCCGGGCATGGGAAGCTTTACCCCCTACCCCGTAGAGGTCATGGTGGGCGGCGCAACGGTATTCCAGCTCAGTGTGGAGCAATTCAAGAAATTCTGATGCAGGAATTGACGCTCAGACCGTTTTTGAAATCCCAGCTCATGCGTCCGGTCACCACCGGGCGCATTGTGCATGCACAGATCTTCGCGGGTCCGGAGGGAACGGGAAAGCACGAAGCCGCGCTGTTTCAGGCCAAAGCGCTCAATTGTACGGGCAGCGGCAAAAAGCCCTGCGGCGTATGCCCCAGCTGTCTGCGCTTTTCGGACAGCAACGCGCCTGAGCTCATCGAGATACGCCCCGAAAAAAACGTCATAAAGGTCGATGTCATACGGGATCTCATAAAAGAAGTTTCACTGCGTACGGAAGGAAGAATCAAGTGCGTCGTTTTCTATGAGGCGGACAGGATGAACGAAGCCGCGCAGAACGCGCTGCTCAAGACCCTCGAGGAGCCGCCGGCGTACGTCGTTTTCTACCTGCTGACGCAAAGGGTCGAATCTCTTTTGCCCACGATACGCTCAAGATGCACGCTGCTGCGCTTTTCGCCCTCTTCGGAGAGCGAGGTCGCATCCATGCTCGTTTCGCGCGGCGTCGACGGGGAGAAGGCTGCCAGGATCGCGCGCCTGAGCTTCGCAAGCCCGGGCAAGGCGGTAAAGCTCGCAGCGGACGAGGAATATCAGGGCGTGCTCGAGGAGCTTACCGACATCTTCGGAAAGCTCAAAACGGAAAAGGACATCCCCTATCAGGCGCAGCGGATGGGGCGCTTCAAGGACAAGCCGCGCCGCATGCTGGAAATTCTGGAAACCTGCGCCGGGGAGCTGATGCGCGGCGACTGCGTGACGCCCCTTGCCCGCGCCCTCAAGAGCAACGGCTGCGACGGCGTAAAGCTGATGAAGGCGGTGATCACCTGCTCGAAGCGCTTAAACAGCTACGTCTCCTATCAGTACGCCGCGGAGATGCTTTTATACGACTTATTTACTTTTTCAAACGTTTGATTACAGGAGGAATTCATGGCGACAGTTATATGCGTGAGGTTTCAGAACACGGGCAAGGTTTATTATTTTTCGCCCGGTAAAGTATGGCCCGAAGCAGGCGAAATGGTGGTCGTCGAAACCGTGCGCGGCATTGAGATCGGCGAGGCGGTGACCGGCGCCCGCGAGATCAGCGACGACAGCGTCGTGGGAGAATTGAAGCCCATCATCCGCAAGGCGACCCCGGCGGACATCGAAATCAGCAACCAGAACCGCAAAAAGGAGCAGGACGCCTTCCCCATCTGCGCGCAAAAGATCAAAGAGCACAAGTTGGACATGAAGCTCGTAAACGTCGAATACACCTTTGACGGCAGCAAGATCGTGTTTTACTTCACCTCCGACGGCCGCGTGGATTTCAGGGAGCTGGTCAAGGAGCTGGCGGGCATTTTCCATACCCGCATAGAGCTCAGGCAGATCGGCGTGCGCGACGAAGCCCGTTTTCTTGGCGGGCTGGGCATTTGCGGGCGCAAGATCTGCTGCGGCGCGTTTCTGAGCGACTTCACGCCCGTGTCCATCAAAATGGCGAAGGAGCAGAACCTTTCGCTCAACCCCACGAAGATCTCCGGACAGTGCGGCCGTCTCATGTGCTGCCTCAAATACGAGCAGGACTTTTACGAGGAGACGCTCAAAAAGCTGCCCCGCATCGGCAAAGACATCATGACCCCGGACGGCATCGGCTCCGTGACCGAGATCAGCGCGATCAGAGAAAAGGTCAAAGTGCGCATCTCCAACGGCGACGATTTTGAGATCCGCGAATACTCCATCGAGGACGTGCGCCGCCTGCAGCCCGGCGAAAGAAGCGCCCACGTCGACAAGCCCGAGCCCGAGCAGGAGCCGGAGGCTGCGCCCGAGCCCGAAGAAGCCGAGGAATCTGCCGCCGACCCGGGTGAGCAGCCCGCCGCCGGGGAGAAGGCGAAGAAGCGCTATCCCCGCCCGAAAAAGCGCAAGACCATGAATACGGACGAGTATATGTCCAAAAACGAGAAGGGCTGAGACGGGAACGAGCGAAATGAATTTTGGAGGGGCATGGCCCCTCCAAACTGTTTTTTGGGTATTTGCTTTCAAAAACGCGTCTTACCGTTCCACGGTATTGACCTCCAGGCCGCGGATGAACTCCGAGAAGTTTTTGGCCAGGAGCAGTTCCTGCTTTTCCTGCGCGTCTGCCCAGGTCACGCGGGGCTCGTCCGATACATCCACGCCCCGGTAGTCGAGGAACACCAGCGCGCGGCCGGGCAGCGTGGTATTGCACACGGCGACGCCGATCTTTTTGTTGTGCCCGCGCGTCTCGACCAGAAAGCGGCTGCCGAAGCGGCCCAGGAGCGAATACGGCGCGTCGCGGCCGATGCCCATGATGTCGGTGATGTAGATCGTGTCCGGACAGCCGAATTTGGGAAACTGCACGCGGAAGCGGCAGCGGTTGACCAACCCGCCGTTGTGCAGGCGCATGAGCTGAACGTAGCTTTTTGGCAGCCTGAAGCCCAGCTCTTTTTCGGCCTCGGCGATCATCGCGTCGTCGAGCGGCGGGCAGGTGTGGCGCAGAAGAGATTCCCGGTTGTCGTGCCAAAAGCCGGTGAGGTCTACGTCGCCGAGCTCCGCGTGCGTATCGGAAACGATGACGTCCGCCTCCAGACTGGAAGCGTCGGCGATGGGCGCCGTCTCGCCTGCCTTTTTGTTTCTTCTGAAAAACAGACCCATCAGTTCTTCACCACTTTGACGCCGAAGAGCGCGTTTATGCCGTTGATGCTGACCTCTTTGGCGTAGGCGCCCTCCTCCGGAGAGGCGCTTTCGGCGCGGAGCGCGAGCACGCTCTTCATCACGTCTTCTTTTCCGTTCGTGAGGATGTCGTCAAGGCGCTTATCGGTCTGCCAGGTCAGGCTTATGCGGTCGGTGACTTCGAAGCCCGCGTCCTTCCTGAGCGTCTGCACCTTGGAGATGACCTCGCGGATGAAGCCCTCGGCGATCAGCGCTTCGGTCAGGTTCGTGTCCAGCACGACGGTGTAATTGGCGTCGCTCTGGGCGACGAAGCCCTCCTTCTGCGTAAGGTTCGTCAGCACGTCGTCCTTTTCCAGTTCGACCGTCGTTCCGTCCAGGTCGAAGGAGACCGTCTCTCCCCTTTCGAAGGCGGATACGACCTCGTTTCCGTCCATGGTCTTTAAGTGTTCGCCGATTTTGCCAAGAAGCTTTCCGTACTTTTTTCCGAGCGTCCTCATCTGAGGCTTGAGCTGATAGGTTGTGAAGGCAGTCGCGTCGTCCACGTATTCGACCTGCTTTACGTTGAGCTCGCTCATGATCAGCTGCATCGGCTCGCCTTCGGCCCTTTCGCCCTTGACCAGGCAGCGGCTCAGGGGCTGGCGGACCTTGAGGTTCGAGGCGTTGCGGCAGGCCCTGCCCAGCTGCACGATGGCCTCCACCTTGTCCATGTTCTGTTCGAGCGCCTTGTCCACGAGGCTGAGATCGGCCTTCGGGTAATCGCAAAGGTGTACGCTCTCCGGCGCGCCCTCGACGTTGCCCACGACGAGGTTCTGATACATGTTCTCGGTGATGAAGGGCAGGAA
Source organism: Clostridia bacterium (assembly GCA_017395065.1). Lineage (GTDB taxonomy): Bacteria > Bacillota > Clostridia > Christensenellales > Aristaeellaceae > RUG14130. The sequence continues at coordinate 36,275 of JAFPWH010000032.1, forward strand.
GGGTGCAAGGAGCTTCGTCAGGGTCACGAGCACGGTGTAGAGCGTTTCGAACGCGCTGAGCTTGCTTCCCTGCATGCCCTTGCCCCAGAAGCGCTCGCGGCTCAAGCGCACGTACCAGTTGCTCAGTTCGTCCACGAAGGCGCTGATCGCGCGGCTGGTCTCGGTGGCTTTGTACTCGCTTAAGCCCTTGTCCACGTAGTCGACGAGGCTGTTCAAGCGGGACAGGACCCACTTGTCCATCATCGTGAAGTCTTCGGGTGCGGCCTTTTCCTTTTCGGGCTCGTAATTGTCGATCGACGCGTAGAGCGTAAAGAAGGCGTAGGTGTTCCAGAGCGTTCCTATGAACTTGCCCTGCATTTCGCTGACGAGGCTGCCCGAAAAGCGCGTGGGCAGCCAGGGCGCACCGTTTGCGTAGAAGTACCAGCGCACGGCGTCCGCGCCCTGCTTGTCGAGCACGCTCCAGGGATCGACGACGTTGCCGATGTGCTTGGACATCTTTCTGCCCTGCTCGTCCTGCACGTGGCCGAGCACCAGCACGTTTTCGTAGGGCGCTTTGCCGAACAGCAGCGTGGAGATCGCCATCAGGCTGTAGAACCAGCCTCTCGTCTGGTCGATGGCCTCGGAAATGAAGTTCGCGGGCCAGTTCTGCTCGAAGATCTCTTTGTTTTCAAAGGGATAGTGCCACTGCGCAAACGGCATGGAGCCGCTGTCGTACCAGCAGTCGATGACCTCCGGCACGCGGTGCATTTCCTTACCGCACTCGGGACAGGTGAGCGTCACTTTATCGATATAGGGCCTGTGAAGCTCGATATCGGCGGGACAGTTTTTGCTCATGCTCTTAAGCTCTTCGATAGAACCAACCACGTGCATGTGGCCGCATTCGCAGGTCCAGACCGGCAGGGGCGTGCCCCAGTAGCGCTCGCGGCTGAGTGCCCAGTCGATGACGCCCTCCAGGAAGTTGCCCATGCGGCCGTCCTTTATGTTCTCGGGCATCCAGTTGACTGCCTGATTGGACTTGAGCAGTTGATCCCTGACCTCGGTCATGCGGATGAACCAGCCGCTGCGCGCGTAGTAGATCAGAGGCGTATCGCAGCGCCAGCAGAAGGGATAGTCGTGCTCGAACAGCTCGGCCTTTACGAGCAGTCCCCTTTCGTCCAGATCTTTCAGGATCAGCGGATCGGCCTTCTTTACGAAGACGCCGGCCCAGGGCGTCTCTTTCGTAAGCTCGCCCTTGGTGTCGACCAGCTGAAGGAAGGGCAGCTTGTAATTCCTTCCGACCCTCGCGTCGTCTTCGCCGAAGGCGGGCGCGATGTGGACGATGCCGGTACCGTCGGTCATGGTGACGTAGTTGTCCGCGACCACGCGCCAGCCGTTTTCGGCAAGGCCGTTCTGGAAGTCGAACAGCGGCTCGTACTCGAGGCCGACCAGGTCTTTGCCCCGGCACAGCGTCTTGTTTTCGATGACCGCGTCCTCGCCCAGCACGGCGCTTATTCTGGCTTCCGCCATGATGATCGTGCGGCCGTCAAAGTCGAATTTCGCGTAATCGTCGTCCGGGTTCACGCACAGCGCCACGTTGCTGGGAAGCGTCCAGGGCGTGGTCGTCCAGGCGTAGAGCCAGGTGTTTTCTTCGCCTTTAACCTTGAAGCGCACGAAGGCGGAGCGTTCCTTTACGGTCTTGTAGCCCTGAGAGACCTCGTGGGAGGACAGGGCGGTGCCGCAGCGCGGGCAGTAGGGCACGATCTTGTGGCCCTTGTAGAGCAGGCCCTTGTCCGCGATCTGCTTCAGGCTCCACCACACCGATTCGATGTAGTTGTTGTCGTAGGTGATGTAGGGATCCTCCATGTCTGCCCAGTAGCCGACGCGCTCGGACATCTTTTCCCACTCGCCCTTGTACTTCCACACGGATTCCTTGCACTTTTTGATGAAGGGTTCCATGCCGTAGGCTTCGATCTGCTCCTTGCCGTCGAGGCCGAGCTGCTTTTCCACCTCGAGCTCAACGGGCAGGCCGTGCGTGTCCCAGCCGGCCTTGCGCAGCACCTTAAAGCCCTTCATCGTGCGGTAGCGCGGGAACAGGTCCTTGAAGACGCGGGTCTCTATGTGGCCGATGTGCGGCTTGCCGTTGGCGGTCGGCGGGCCGTCGTAGAAGGTGAACACGTCGCTTCCTTCGCGCCGGTCGATGGATTTGCGGAAGATCTCGTTTTTCTTCCAGAAGTCCAGAACTTCCTTTTCCCTGCCGAGAAAGTCAAAAGAGGGGTCCACTTTTTTGAACATGGTATAATAGCCTCCATAGCATAACTTTGCAAATGACGCAGCTCAAAAACGCGCGCGCGGCACCAAAAAAGCCCCGTCCCTAATCTATGGGACGATGGCTCGCGGTACCACCCATATTGGCGCAGTGCGCCCACTTGAGCAAGGCTGTATCGGGCCAGACCCGCCGGCCATTACCGGGCGCAGATGCATTGCGCCTTTCCTGCCGGTGCTCCGGGGCGATGGGACACGCTTTACGCTGCCGGGCTCGCACCCTCCCCGGCTCGCTTCGAACGCAGGACAGCCTGTCCGTCCCCTTCAACGCAGATATGGGTATTATACTTGAGAAAGCGCGGGCTGTAAAGCGATATTCCAAGTTTTAACAAGTTTTTCAGCCTTCAAAGCCGTAATAGGCGTTTACGAGGCTTCGGTAGCCCAGGCGCTTCATGTCGTCGTAGCGCAGGTTGAAGCGGGCCTTCGTGCGGGTGCCGGTCGCGAGGTAGCGGACGCAGTCCTGCGCGTAATGATCGATCGCCTTCAGGCTTTCGTCGGTATTGATGAGCGGAAAATACCAGCGGCACCAGCTGAGCTCGCTGTCGTCCGGGCTTTCGAACAGCTTCCGGTTGAAGATGCGTATGAAGGCTTTTGCGGCCTTTTCGCCGCTCAAAGCGTTGCGCTTTTGCCACCTCTCAAGCGCACGCGTCTTGCGGCGCATCTTGTGCTTTATTTTGTCGAGTGAGGAAGCGGCGATGTCGGTGACACCCTGCCTGTAATCGAAGCCCAGAAAGCTCCAGCCTTCGGAAGGCGCAAAGAAGAATTCCTTCTTTTCGTTGATCGCAAGGCCCTTATCGTCAAGGAAAGCGCGGACAGACTGCGCGTGCGCGCGCACCTTTTCGGGCGAATCGTCAAAGACGACGATGTCGTCGGAGTAGCGCGCGTAGAGCACGCCTGTGTGTTCGAAGAATTCGTCCATTTCGGCAAGGTACAGATTTGCGTAAAACGCCGAAAGGGGCGTACCGGCCATGATGCCCTTGCGCTCAATAAGCTCCCTTCCGCCGGAAAGCACCCTTTCCTCGCGCAGCAGGCGGCTCAAAAAGGCGTACGTTCCGGGATCGTGCCGCAGTGTCTTCTCCAGCACGGGCAGCAGCTTTTCGATCGGAACGGAGTTGAAGTAGTCGCTGACGTCCGCCTTGTAGGCATACATCTTTTCCATTCCGGGCGCAGTGGTGAGCTTCCTGATCGCGTCCTTTGCGGTGCGGCGCGGCCGGAAGGAATAAAGCCCGTCCGAAAAGATTCCGTCGTATTCCCGGCTGAGGAGGTAGGTAAGCAGCTTCAAAACCGTGTTTTCCGGCTCCGGATAGGTGTAGACGGTGCGCTTTTTTTCGGAAAATTGCTTACTGATGACCGTCTTTCGCGGCAAGGGAAAGCTTTCGCCCCTGCGCACGCTTTCGCACACGGGCAGGTAGCGCTCCGCATCGATAAAGGCGCGCAGCTCCTTTGTGAAGCGCTTGGGGCACTCAAGAGAGGCCTTGTAACGGTAAAAGCGCTCCCAGACGCTCTTGTCGCTCAGCAGTTCGATCAGCGGCATGTTTTTCCGTCCTCCGAAGGGCACAAAAAAACAGAAAGAGAAGGATTTAAATCCAGGCAAATTGCCTGGCTGTACAGAACCGTACGCGCGCCGGCTGCCCGCGAAGCATCTTCATGGGCGCGCGCCGGGTCCGCCGCGGGCGCAAAGCGTTCTCTTTCTGTAAAAACGGAATTGCTTCCGGTTTTTATGAAGCTGTATTACCTGCCGCGCAGGGCGTTTCTTACGCGCTCCGTCACGTAGGAGGCCGTGTTCCACCAGTATTTATGGTCGTGGTAGAAGCGCAGGTACGGGATGTCGTGAAGCTGACAGGCGTTTTTCACGAGCTCCGAATCGCTGTTTTCCGACATCACCTCGACGATGAGCGCCCTGCGGGAGCCCTGCCAGAAGGTGTATACCGCCGAAGTGGTCACCAGTTTCGCCGGCTGTCCCGGAAGGCGAAGGGGCAGCTGCTTTTTGTCCTCGTCGACGCGGTAGCCTCTGAACTCCCTTGCGAACAGGCTCATGAAGTACTGATCGAAATCGCCCGGGAAATTGTACTGGTTCGGCTCGGAGGGCATTTCCCTGCCCCAGGGCGCATCCCGGTCGACGTCCGCATTTCTGCCGACGGGCGCCGGTTTCGGCGGCTGGGGTGTCATCGGGGGTTTGGGCGGCTGCGGCGCCATCGGGGGTTTTGGCGGCTGGGGCGGCTGCGGCGCCATCGGGGGTTTCGGCGGCTGCGGGGGCTGGGGCGCCATCGGGGGCCTGGGCGGCTGCGGCGGGACCGGCTGCACGGGTTTCATCGTCGCGGTCTGCACGTTTTGCGCGGCGCGCGCCGCAAAGCCCGCTCCCGCCGGCGTATAAGCGCGCTGTTTGGGAAGCGCGTCACGCACGCGTCCGACCACATAGGAGCGCGTGTTCCACCAGCCGGGATGGTCGTAATAGAACCTGAGGTACGGGATGCGGTTCTTAAAGCACGCGGTGCGCAGGGAACGATCCTCGCAGTTTTCGTGCATGAGCTCCACGATGAGCTCGGTGTCCTGCCCGTTCATGAAGGCAAACACCGTCGTTTTGCGCTCCCTTTCCTCGGTGGTCAGCGACCAGCGGCCCTGCGCCCTGCGGGGGTTGTAGCGCGGGTTGTCCTTATGGCTCTCCACGATCCTGTAGCCCGGGAACTCGTTTTCGAAGAGCTCCGCGAAATACTCGTAGTACTTGCCGCGGTAGTTGAACTGGTTCGGCTCCGCGGGCATCGTTTCGCCCCAGGACCGGTTTCCCTGCGCCTGATCGGCCGGCCGCGGGGGCGCCGGGGGCGTCGGCCTCGGAGGCGCCGTGCGCTTGTTTTGGTCGTCAGCATTCGTCACGGCTTTGAAAATTTTGGACAGCAGATCCATACGATTTCCTCCCGTCGATTTGGTTTTTACGAAAGCTCGGTCCCGGAGGGAGCAAGCGAATGTTTTATTCTTTTCCGATCACGGTGCACGTGCCCTCTGCGTCAGGCAGGCGGAACAGCCCGTGGCGCTTTTCGTTCCAGAGCATGCCGTCGGTGCGCTCCGGGTTCTGGGTCACGGCGAAGCGGAACGCGCGCGGCACCGCGTCGTAGGAGACCATGCGCCCGACCGGGTCGATGAAGCACAGCCAGATCTCGGCGTCGTATTCGCCGGGCGCGAGCCCGCCAAGCGGGATGCTCAGGTCCAGCCGGCTCCTTTCGCCCTTTTTCGCCATGCACAGGGGTGCACTCATGCTCGTTGCGACGCAGCCGCTGCCCGGTCTGGACAAAAGCGTAAAGAGCCGTAAGCCCTTCACGTCCGTGTGCGCCCGCACCTCGAGGGAGAGGCGGATCACCCCGTCCATCGGGTATTCGGCGGACAGGACGTCTCGTATGTCCAGCGTTTCGAGCGAGGCGAGCTTGCCCATGTTGCCGCTGTGCTGAAGGGTGCTGAGGTCCACGTGTGTTTCAGCCAGGTGCGAAGAGCCCGCGTACAGGCCGATCGCGTGCTCCAGTTCGCCGCTGTAGGTCAGGCGGCCGTTTTCGAGGTACAGCGCGGTCGTGCACAGCTGCCTGAGCGTATGCATATTGTGACTAACGTAGATGACCGTGTGGCCGGCGGCGAGCTCGCTCATTTTGCCGATGCACTTTTCCTGAAAGCGGCTGTCCCCCACCGCGAGCACTTCGTCGCAGATCAGTATATCCGGGTCCAGATGCGCGGCCACGGCAAAGCCGAGCTTTACGTACATGCCGCTCGAATAGCGTTTGACCGGCGTGTCGATGAACGGTCCCACCTCGGAAAACTCGATGATCTCGTCCAGGCGTTTGTCTATATCCGCGCGGCTTAAGCCCATGACGGCACCATTTAAGTAGATGTTTTCACGTCCGGTCAGGTGCTGGTTAAAGCCGGTGCCCACCTCCAGCAGGCTCGCCACCCGCCCCTTGTAGCGCACTGTGCCCTCCGTGGGCGCAGTGATGCGGGAGATGATCTTGAGCAGCGTGCTCTTGCCCGCGCCGTTTCTGCCGATGAGGGCGACGGCGCTGCCGGCGGCGATATCGAAAGAAACGTCCTTGAGGGCCCAGAACCTGTCTCCGCTTTTGCCCCTGAATTCCTCTTCGCGCTTGTCATGCTTAAAGCGCGCAAAAAATCTGTCAAGGTCGTCTCTCAGCGTACCGGAGCCGATCTGCCCCAGTATGTACTGTTTGGAAACGCCGCGCGCCTGCAAAACGATCTCGCCCATGCCGCCTCCTCAGATGACGTCCGCAAAGGTCCTTTCGACCTTCTGAAACAGCATTACGCCCAGGATCAGCATTAGCGCCGTGACGCCGAAGCTTATGCCAAGATACAGCCAGTCAAGCGAACCCGTGCCGAGATACGCGCTCCTGAAAAACTCGATGATCGGCGTCATGGGATTGAGCATGAAAAGCGTCCTGAGCGCGGGATACTTGTCCGAGAGCACCGAGGCCGGATACGCGACCGGGGAAATGTACATCCACAGCGACACGCCGACGCCGATGAGCAGGGTAAGGTCCTTATACCTTACGGTCAGGGCGCTCAAACCTATGCCGACGCCCATGCCGAACAGCCCCATTTCGAGCACGACCACGGGCGTAAGGGCGATGAGCCCCCAGTTTACGGCGATGCCGTAGCCGTTTATGAGGTTTGCTACGATCAATATGATGAGGAAAAACGCGAACTGTATCAAAAAGCTCACGAACGTGACCAGCACCGTGGCCACGGGCGCGCACAGGCGCGGAAAGTACACCTTTCCGTAGAGCTTTTCGTTGTCCGCGAAGGTCTGGGCGGTCTTTTCGAGGCAGCGCGAAAAGAAATTCCAGGCGACGCTGCCGCACATGTAGAACAGGAACATGCTGGGTCCCTCGGTCTTTAAGCCGACCAGCATTCCGAACACGAGCGTCAGTATGCCGCCCGTAAGCAGCGGCTGGATGATCGCCCAGGCGGGACCCAGAATGGTCTGCTTGTACATGGCCACGAAGCTGCGGCGGGCAAGCAGATACGTAAGGTCTCTGTAGCGCCAAAGCTCACGAAGATCGGGCAGGAGGCTCTTTCTTCGCGGGGCGATCTCGACCGTCCATTTTTCCTGCGGCATTGTTTTTATCCTTTGTTTTCCTTCTTGGCCGGAAGCCTTTTTTCAAGGCGCTTGAACAGCAGCGGCCAAACGAATATGGCGACAAAGCAGGTAATGAAGTATCTTACCGCGCCGCCCGCGCTCTCCCCGAGCAAAGAGATGAACAGGGGCTTGGTGGCGTTTAGCAGCGCAAAGACCAGCGCCATGCCGATTACGAGGCGCAGCGCGGCGCTCAGGATCGTCGCGGGCTTGTCGAAGCGTACGAACCTGCGCTCCAGCATCCAGCCCAGCATCATTCCGCAGACCGCGCCGACCGTCTTGAATACGTCCATGGTGTTGCGGGCGATCTCTTCCTCGTCGCCCGGCAGCTTGCGCGTGAGCGCGACAATGAGCGCCGCGGCGGCAAGCGCAAAGGCGGAAAGGGCGATGGGCAGATCGAGCTTCGGGTTCTCCTCCAGCTTTTCGCTGAGGCGCCCCATCAGGAATACCAGTATGACGCCGAGCACCAGGCTTGCGAGCACGTCCTGCGGGGTATGCACGCCCAGATACAGGCGGCTTACGCCGACCAGTACGACCAGTATCCACGCGAGGATCTTGAAGACGCGCTTTACGCCCTTTCCGTAGACGAGCGCGCCGTAGGCCGCCGCGGCGTTGGCCGTGTGGCCGCTGGGGAAGGAGTAGGCAGTCGCGTCGTCGATCGCGTTTGCGTAGGGCACGATCTCTTTGTCGGTGCCGGCGCTCCTGACCCAGGGCCTGCGCGCGGCGAAGCTGATCTTGAGCAGCTGATTGATCGTAAGGCCGAAGAGCATCGAAAGCAAAAGGCGCGTTCCGGTCTTGCGGCTTAAGCACCAGTACACGAGGCAGGCGATGCCGATTGCGATTATTTCGTTGCCGAAGAACGTGAAAACGCTCATCAGCTTTCCCACGAATTCCGGTCTGTTCGTTTGCAGCCAGTAAAGGATGTCTAAGTCCATAATTCAAGTCCCTCGTAGCTTTCTATGTAATGATCTGCGCTGCGTCTTGCGCAGTCGAGTCTGTCCGCGTTGTGCCTGTCGTAGACGAGGCAGGCGGTCATGTGCGCGGCTTTTGCGCCCTCGATCCCCTCTGCGATGTCCTCGAACACGGCGCATTCATTCGGCGGCGTTTGAAGGCGGGAGGCGGCCAGCAGGTACACCTTGCCGGTCTTCTTGTGTGCGGAGCTTTCGTCGGTCGTGGCGAAGACGTCGAACAGGTCGTACACGCCGTTTCTCTTGAGCGCGGGCTCGTACAGTTCCTTCGTGAGGGTCGTGACCACGGCCAGCTTTCTGCCCGCGCGTTTGAGCTTTTTCAGATACGCTCCCGCGCCCGGCTTCAGCTCCACGCGGTGCACGTACTCGTCAAGGCACATATCATGCCAGACGGACACGATCCCGTCGACGCTCATTTTAAGGTCAAAGCGCTCCTTCGTGTATTCGGCGGTCTGGCGGAAGCTTAAGCCGCTTATGCTGCCCGCATAGTCTGCGGGCAACTCGAGGCCGCGTTCCTGAAAAAATCTGCGGTCGATGTCCTCCCAGATGCCGAGACTGTCGAAAAGCGTCCCGTCCAAATCAAACAGCGCTGCCTGCATCGTTTCCCCTGCACAAGTTTACTTTATCTGATTATAGCATTTTTGACGCGGCATGTCAATTTGCAGTGCGTCCCATACGCGAATAAACTCCCGAAACAGGCCATTTACTTCAGAATCTAACGCAAAATTTTCATTTGAAGCGGGCTTTTCTCTTGCGCCGGGCTCCGTCTTATGGTAAAATAACCTTTAGCGCCCGAAAAGAGGCGATTTCTCACCTGCGCTGATTTTGGCGGCGGTTGCCCGATGGGTGCCGTGCAAGAGGCGACGCGCAGGGCGGAAAAAACATTTATTTAAGGAGGAAACCCAATGGCAGTCATTTCCATGAAGCAGCTGCTCGAGGCCGGCGTCCATTTCGGACATCAGACCCGCCGCTGGAACCCCAAGATGGCTCAGTATATCTTTACCGAGCGCAACGGCATCTACATCATCGACCTGCAGAAGACCGTAAAGAAGATCGACGAAGCGTACATGTTCGTGCGCGACGTGGCCCTCGACGGCAAAGACATCCTCTTCGTAGGCACCAAGAAGCAGGCGCAGGAGTCCATCGAGACCGAGTCCAAGAGATGCGGCATGTACTTCGTGAACAACCGCTGGCTGGGCGGCACACTGACCAACTTCCGCACCATCCGCACCCGCATCGACAAGCTCAACGAGATCGACAAGATGGAAAAAGAGGGCAAGTTCGAACTGCTCCCCAAGAAGGAAGTCATCAAGCTCCTCGCCGAAAGAGAAAAGCTCGAAAAGAACCTGGGCGGCATCCGTGAAATGAAAAAGCTCCCCGGCGCTCTGTTCGTGGTCGACCCCAAGAAGGAGCACATCGCCGTGGCCGAAGCCCGCATCCTGGGCATCCCGATCGTGGGCATCGTCGACACCAACTGCGATCCCGACGAGATCGATTACGTCATCCCCGGCAACGACGACGCCATCCGCGCGGTCAAGCTGATCGCCGGCAAGATGGCCGACGCCGTGCTCGAAGGCAAGCAGGGCGAACAGCTCGAGGACACCGAGGCGGAAGCAGCCGCCCCCGCCGAAGAGGCCGAAGCTTAATATACGGAGGAAATCAAAATGGCTGAAATTACCGCTAAATTAGTAAACGAGCTGCGCGGCCGTACCGGCGCGGGCATGATGGATTGCAAAAAGGCCCTGGTCGCCTGCGAAGGCGATATGGACAAGGCCATCGACTTCCTGCGCGAGAAGGGCTTAGCCTCCGCCGCCAAGAAGCAGAGCCGCATCGCCGCCGAGGGCGCCGTAGGTTCCTTCGTGTGCAAAAAGTGCATGACCGGCGCGCTGGTCGAAGTCAACTGCGAGACCGACTTCGTCGCCAAGACCCCGAAATTCCAGGACCTCGTAAGTGCCATCGCAAAGCAGATCGTAAAGTGCGATCCCGCCGACGTGGACGCGCTGCTCGCCCAGAAGTATTTTGAGGACGAGAGCAAGACCATCGGCGACATGGTCACCGCCGCGACCGCCGAGATCGGCGAGAAGATCTCCGTGCGCCGCTTCGCCCGCTATGCCTCAAACGGCATCGTGGACAGCTACATCCACATGGGCGGCAAGGTCGGCGTTCTGGTAGAGGCCGACGGCGCCATCACCGACGCGACTCCCGAAGTCATCCACAACATCGCCCTGCAGATTGCCGCCGCCTCCCCCGTCGCGCCCGAATACGTGCGCCGCAGCGAGGTCCGCGCCGAGCATCTGGAGCACGAGAAGGAAATCCTGATCGCGCAGGCCAGAGAAGAGGGCAAGCCCGAGAACATCATTGAGAAGATGGTCATGGGCCGCATCAACAAGTTCTATCAGGAAGTCTGCCTGCTCGAGCAGCTCTACGTCAAGGACGGAGACCTGACCGTGCAGAAGATGATCGACAAAGAGAACAAGGGTCTCAACATCGTTCGCTTCACCCGTTACCGCATGGGCGACGGCCTCGAGAAGAAGGTCAACGACCTGGCTGCCGAGGTTGCCGAGCAGAAGGCGAAGATGGGTCTGTAAGACGTTTTTCACAGCGGGGAGTTTCTCCTCGCTGTTTCTTTATGTCGATTGGGAGGCAAAAACATGCTCGACCCGTTTGGGCAGATGCCCGCAGATTACCATAAGTCCCTTAAGAAAGCCCTGCTCTGGAGCGCGGTATTTCTGGTCCTGACGATCGTGCTGATGGCGATCATAGCCCCCTACGGCGAGACGGACGAAGAGATACCGGTTTGGGTGCTGATCACGTTCGTGGTCACGTCGCTGTGCATACTGGCCGCCTTCGTACTGATGATCAAATACGCCGTCAGCTGCGTAAAGATCGGCAGAAAGCGGATAAAGAGCCTCAAGCAGGAGCTAAGGCACAACGAGATCAGCGAGGACAGATGACGAGAACAAATAAGGAGGAAACATGTACAGGCGCATCGTATTGAAGCTTTCCGGCGAAACGCTTTCGCCCCTCAAGGGCAGCGGCGAAACCGGCGTATTCTCGGCCGAAAGGGTGGACGAAGCCGCAAAAATGCTGATCAAGGTCGCCTCGACCGGCGCGCAGCTTTGCGTGATCCTGGGCGGCGGCAACATTTGGCGCGGGCGCTTTACCGACCAAATGGACGCGACCGTCGCCGACAACATGGGCATGCTCGCGACGATCCTGAACGCGCTTTGCTGCGCGGAGGCCGTAAACCGCTTGGGCGGCAAGGCCAAGGTCTTTACCGCGCAGGAAATGACGCGCTTTGCCGATTTGTACCGCGCGGACAGGGCGGACGAGGCGCTCAGCGACGGCTGCATCGTGTTCGTCGCAGGCGGCACGGGCAACCCCTTCTTTACGACCGATACCGGCGCGGCGCTCAGGGCCGCAGAGCTCAGGGCGGACGTCGTTTTCAAGGGCACCGGCGCGGAGGGCATCTTCGACAAGGACCCCAACAAGTATCCCGACGCCGTCATGTACAAAGAGATCACCTATAAAGAAGCCATCGACAAGCGCCTGGGCGTCATGGACACCAGCGCGTTCGTGCTGTGCATGGACAGGAAGGTACCGGCGATCCGCGTGTTCAAGATGGACGATCTGAACAACATCTACCGCGCCGCGATCGGCGAAGACCTGGGAACGACGGCGCACCTGTAATTCTCCAAACCAGCTCGGTGATATGCTCATTCAGCAAAAGCTGAATGAGCTTTTGCACCCATATATTGATTAGTAAGTTGCGTATCCAAAGTTTATTGTTGTTATCTTGGAAAAAGGAAGTGAAAGCATTGAAGTTCAACAAGTACCAGTGGGAGCTTTATTTGAAGGCTGGAGGGCAGAAGACTGTACAACGATTTCATGACTTCTTGGAAGGCCAGTTGGAGGATTATCCCAATCTGGTAAAGCAGCTTGTATCTGGATTCTGTCCAGATTCAGACATTATCAAACGTAGATATGAAGAGGCTTGTTTAGCCGTAAAAGAAATTAAAGAGCTATTCCCTGAAGACGCATCTTCCTTACAGGATGACTCGGAAGAAGTAATCAGTGAGAATCCCTTATCGGCTCAGGCTGCCATCCTGGACTTTTGGAATGATTATTCCCAAAACCTCAATATAAAGAAGCTAAATTGGAAAGAATTTGCAGGTTTTATTTCATTGTTGCTATACGAAACCCAAGTTTGGTGTTATGAGGACGCGGCTTTGTTCTTTCCTTATTTTTTTCAAGGCTGCTTTAAAGTTTTATCTGCGATTGCAGATACTTTTAGCATTGAATTGCCACAATTGCCCGGTAAATCCCAGTACATGGAAAGGCTCTTGTACTACGGTCATTTATGCGATATTTTTATTGATTTTGCAAATGAAAACGATTTGAGTTCCGAAGAGCTTTTCGCCTTCCTTTATGATTATGCTCCCGCATGTGTCGGAGGGATAAGCTGGGCTCAAAACGACACGCCTGAGCCTCACAACATATATGTGTTTGGTTATGGAGCCGATTACCCCGAACTAGATGAGAATCGCAAGTGGATATGTCAGGGAAATCCTGAAATGCAGCTCGGCGATATTGGATTACTATATCATTGGGCTCCAGATAGTTGCTACACATCTATATGGAGGGCAGTCTCCCCAGGGTTCTATGATCCACTTGGTATTCATGACCGCTATGTTTGCTATGGCAGTCCAATTCTAATACCTCATATAACTTTTGCAGATCTAAAGGCAGACTCCATATTCCGAGAGACTGCATTGGTTAAGACGAACATGCTCCGCATGGACGGTGCTCCGATGCTTCCCAGCGAATACATGCATTTGCTGGATATGGCTCGGGCAAAAGGTGAAATTCCAGACAATGTACCTACGTTTGAGCTGCATACTGATATTGAGCATGGTGAGCTTCAGTTAGAGCGAGACGTAGAAATCCAGTTACTTGAACCTTTGTTGCTACGGCTGGGATGGAAACCTGAAGATTGGTGTCGCCAAATGCCCGTACGCGTCGGACGAGGAACAAGTAAATACCCAGATTATGTAATCAATCCCGTTTACACGAAGTATAATGAACGCGGAGACATCGTGCTTGAAGCAAAACTCTCTATACCAAGCAAGAAGCAAGTTGACCATGATCGTGGGCAAGCTCATTCTTACGCAAAGTTGCTCGGTGCCTATGCATATGTTTTAGTAGCTAAAGAAGGTATTTGGATATCAGAAAAGTCAGACGATTTCACACGTATAACGCAATACTCTTGGAAAGATTTAGAAGACAACGATATCTTCTCCGGAGTATATGAAGCTTTAGGCAACAGAAAAAGAAATACTCAGAGGAGGTAATTTGGGGCTGATGCTGCATCTGGAAGAACAGAGATATGTTTTTCGATCTTCCGACCTCATCAGTCAACCTTCGGCTGACAGTTTCTCTATAGGAGAAGACTTTTTGGGTTTAGCATACCTATTTTGAATGCTAAAATCTTGTTTTGTGCAGCGTATAACAGTATCTTCGTTGAATCAAAGGCCCTAAAGCGCTATAATCCGCTTGAGCAGTATTTCAGGCGGATTATTTATGGATATTCAGAATGAGCGTACAAACGTCAACGATCTGACTCAGGGCGTGGTTTGGAAAAAGCTGCTGCGCTTTTTGTTTCCCATACTGACGGGGTTGCTGTTTCAGCAGCTTTACAACACCGCGGACGCGTTCATCGTCGGCTATTTTCTGGACGACAATGCGCTGGCGGCTGTCGGCGGCAGCGTTTCGGTGATCACGAACCTGATCATCGGCTTTTTTGCAGGGCTCGTGAGCGGCGCCACGGTCATGATTTCCCAAAGCTACGGCGCGGGCGACTACGACAGGCTTTCGCGGACGCTGCACACCTGCTTCGTGTTCTGCGTGGGCGTGGGGCTTGCGATCACAGTGGGCGGGTACTTTGCCGCCCCAGGCGCGCTCAGGATCGTAAAGAACCACAATGTGCTGATGCACGATTCGACGCAGTATCTCAGGATCTACCTGTGCGGCGCGGTGCCGCTGCTGGTTTACAACCTGTTTCAGGGCACTTTGCAGGCCGTCGGCGATTCGGGGCGGCCGCTGAAGTACCTGATCTGCAGCTGCCTTACGAACATCGCGCTGGATCTGCTGTTTATCGGCGTCTTCGGCTGGCGCGTAATGGGTGCGGCGCTGGCCAGCGTGCTGAGCATGTGCCTTTGCACGGCGCTGGCGATGGGGCACTTTCTGCGCACCGACAAGCCGCACCGCTTCAGCTTCGCAAAGCTCAAAATCGACAGAAGCGTGCTTGGCGGCATGATCCACATAGGTCTGCCCTCCGGGCTGCAAAGCAGCATGTATTCGCTCAGCAACATCATCATACAGGCGGCGATCAACGGACTGGGCGATACGAACATCGTGTCCGCCTGGACGGCGACGGCGAGGCTGGACGGGCTTTACTGGGTGACCACGAACGCCTTCGGCATCGCGATCTCCTCTTTCGCGGGCCAGTGCTACGGCGCGGGCAAGACCGAGCGCATGAAGCAGGCCATGCGCACCTGCATGGCCATAAGTCTGAGCGTGACGGCGTTGCTTTCCACCTTCCTTATGCTGATCGCGCGGCCGGCGTACAGCCTGTTCGTAAAGAGCCCCGTGGCGATCGACAAAGCCATAGAGATCATGTGGTGCATCGTGCCGTTTTACTTCACCTGGAGCTATTCGGAGGTGCTGACGGGCACCCTGCGCGGCACGGGCAACACGTTCATTCCCATGATCATCGTATTGATCGGCACGTGCATTTTCCGCGTCGTGTGGATGTATACGGTCGTGCCCGCGTGGAACAACGTCGTGGGCATAAGCATCGTCTACGTGATCTCGTGGGTCATAACCGGCGTCGCGTTCACGTTTTATTACATCCGCTGCCGAAAGAACGGCTTCCTCAACGGAAAGCGCAGCAGGTTTTAGAGAGGATTCCGTCGCGGCGGTGACCACGGCAGTCTCTCTGATCGGAAAGGCGAAATAAACGGGATAAACAGCATCGAAACAGCGCGGCAAAAAAGCTTTTGTGAGCCTTTGCCGCGCTTTTACTGTCGTTTTTCTGTTAAATGGACAGGCCTGCGACCCAGTCGGCGATCTCTGCCGCTCCTTTCAGCGGTTTCAGCGCTTCGGTCATCGATTTTACGTCAAACGCCGCACCTGTAAGTACGTCCGAGACGGCTTTGGGCAGGCTGTCGTCCATGCAGTCGGAGTAGACGCTGCACATCGCGATGCGGCCGCCCGCGACGTTCAGGCACAGGCGCACGGAGCCGATGGAGAGGCGGGTTTCGAATTCCACGTCGTAGCGGGGGCTCTCCCCCATGCGCCAATCTCGCGACATGCGCTCCCGCGTGAGCTTTTCAAGCCTCGAAGCGAAAGCGCCGTCCATGGGATAGGCTTCCGCTTTGCCGTATTCCCTCTCAAACGCCTCCTTAAGGGCGGTCTTCATTCCTTCGACCGTTATCTCTGCCGACAGCTCATTCAGATTGCACACCCGCGCGCGCACGCTCTTGATGCCCTTGGCCTCCAGCTTCAGCTTCGAGGGCGTAAGGTATTTGGGAAGCGCGCCGAGCTCTGCAGCAATGAGCAGCGTCCCGTGCTGCAGGCGGTTGTTTCCCCGCTTGCAGACAGCCGTGCCGGAGACCTTGAGGCCGTTTACGCACAGGTCGTTCCTTCCGCTGATCTCAGCCGCAATCCCGAATCCGGAAAGCGCGGAAAGGACCACGCGCAGCTGCCGCTTTTCGTCATATACGTCGTCCGAAGCGATGAACGAATAATTCAGGTTGCCCGAATCGTGCCAGACGGCGCCGCCGCCGGATATGCGGCGAACAAGCTGAACGCCGTCCGCGTTCAGCTTGTCCATGTCACATTCGATATAGGGATTCTGGTTTCTGCCGACGATGACCGCGCGGTCGTTCACATACAGGTACAGCGCGATCTCGCCGGAGGCGAGTTCGTTCAATACGAGCTCGTCCCGGGCAAGATTTTCATACGCGTCCCCGCGCGGCGCGGTCAGGAAATACGGCATCAGGCGCCCGCCTTCAGGCGGCGCTCAAGCTCCACGTCGCTGGCTGCGGTCTCGGCAACGTAGCCGGGGATGGGCACGATGCGGGTGTGGATGGCGTCGATGATCCACTTGGGCTGCGGGAAGAAATACTCGTCGAACTCGAAGGGAGGCGTGATCCAGTTGCGCGCGCCGATCACGATGCAGGGCGCGTCGAGGTAATCGAAGCAAAGCTCGGTGATGTTCGCGGCGACGTCGTTTAAGAAGGAGCCCCTCTGGCAGGCGTCGGATACCAGCACCACGCGGCCGGTCTTCTTTACGGAAGCGATGATCTTCTCGTAATTGAGCGGCACCAGCGAGTGGAGGTTGATGATCTCGGCCTCCATGCCGTACTTCTCCTTGAGCTCGTCCGCGGCGGTCACGGCCCTGTACAGCGCCGCGCCTACGGTCAGGATGGTCACGTCCTTGCCCTCGCGGATCAGGTTCGTGTCGCCGATCTCGATCTCGTAGCTCTCCTTGGGCACGCCGCCCTCGTGGAACTGTTCGCCCATGTCGTAGATGCGCTGGCTCTCGAAGAACACCACGGGATCGGTGCCGTTGAGCGCGGTCTGCATAAGACCCTTGGCTTCCCAGGGCGTCGCGGGGAAGCAAACCTTGAGGCCCGGGATGTGGGCGCAAAGGCTCGTCCAGTCCTGAGAGTGCTGCGCGCCGTACTTGGAGCCGACGGAAACGCGCAGGATCACGGGCATCTTGAGGATGCCGGCGCTCATGGCCTGCCACTTGCTCATCTGGTTGAAGATCTCGTCGCCGGCGCGGCCGATAAAGTCCGCGTACATCAGTTCGACGACGGCTCTGCCGCCGCACATGGCGTAGCCCACCGCGCTGCCCACGATGCAGGCTTCGGAAATGGGCGCGTTGAACAGGCGGCTGTGCGGGAGCACGTCGGGAAGGCCGCGGTAGACGGCGAACGCGCCGCCCCAGTCGCGCACGTCCTCGCCGTAGGAGACGAGCGAGCTGTCTTCATAAAACTTGTCGATCAGGGGCTCGAAGATGGCGTCGCGGATATTGAAGACCTTCATCTTGGAGACGGGCTTGCCGTTCTCGTCGAAGGCGAAGCGGGTCTTGCCCGCGATCTGCTGAACCCTGGGGCACTCCTCCTTGGGCGCGAGCACGCAGCTCTTTTCGGTGCCGAAGGCGGGGACCTTCCCGTTGGAGAACATCAGGCGCTCAACGAGCATGGGATCGGCCTTCATGTCGGCATAGGGGCTGAATTCCTTGTCGGCCGCGTGGCGGCAGATGTTGGTCATGCGCTCCTTGGTCTCGGCGAGGATCTCCTCGAACTTGCTGTCCGCGGCGACGCCGGCGTCCACGAGGCCCGCCCTGTAGGTGATGATGGGATCCACGGCCATCCAGTCGTTGATCTCGTCCTTCTCGCGGTAGGCGTTCTGGTCGGAGACGCTGTGGCCGCAGAAGCGGTAGGTCAGGGTGTCCAGCAGCACGGGGCCGTCGCCGGCCTTGAGGATCTCGAGCTTGCGCTTCATGGCGTCGATGACGGCCAGGGGGTTGAAGCCGTCGATGCGCTCGGCGTGCATTTGGTTGGGCGTAAAGCCGGCGCCTATTCTGGCCAGCATGTCGTAGGCCATGGTCTCGCCCTTTGTCTGGCCGCCCATGCCGTAGCCGTTGTTGAAGATGTTGAACAGGATCGGAAGGCCGGTCGCGGGCTTTCCGTTGTCCGTCCAGAGGGTGTGGAACTGATCCATGCAGGCGAAGTTCAGCGCTTCCAGCACGGGGCCGCAGCCAAGGGAGCCGTCGCCGATGTTGCATACGACGAAGCCCGTCTTGTCGTTGCACTTTTTGTACAGCGCCGCGCCCGTCGCGATGGGGGCAGAGCCGCCGACGATCGCGTTGTTGGGATAGACGCCGAAGGGCAGGAAGAACGCGTGCATGCTGCCGCCAAGACCCATGTGGAAGCCGGTCTTGCGGGCAAAAATCTCGGACAGTGTTCCGTAGAGGATGAAACGGATGGCCAGCTCCTTCACGCTTTGCGTGGGGCCCATCTTTTCGACGGCCCTGAGCGTCGCGCCGCCAAGGAAGCCTTCCATGATCTTAAGGAGTTCTTCGTCGCTGAGCTTCTGAATGGAGGACAGCGACTTGGCGAGGATCTCGGAGTGGCTCCTGTGGGAACCGAACTGATAATCGTCGGGCGTCATCAGGTAGGCCTGGCCGACGCAGGCGGCTTCCTGGCCGACGGACAGATGCGCGGGGCCGGGATAGGTGGTCTCCACGCCGTTGTAGACCTTCTGGGTCTTGATCTGCGTGAGCATGCTTTCGAACTCGCGCAGGATGGTGATGTCGCGGTAGATGCGGATCAGGTCCTCGTCGGCGAAGTTTTTGCGCTCCTCGGCGACGGTCTTGTCATAGGCGTTTACCGGAATGTCCTCAAAGTGGATGATGCTCTTGGCTCTGATCTCGTTCGGGCCGTAGTATAACGATTTAGGCATGACGTTTTCCCCCTTATTGTATTACAGTTTGAAAATGGCTTCGCGGATGACCTCGCAGACCGTGGGATGCGGGAACACGAATTTCTTGAGGCGCTCGGGCGGCAGTTCGGTGTCCACCATCATGGCCGCAGAGAGGATCATCTCGGAGGCGTAGGAGCCCACGATGTGCACGCCCACGGCCCTGTTTTTGTCCTGATCCAGCACGATCTTGCAAAAGCCCTTGCCGCCGTCGACTTCAGCCACGTACCTGCCCGCGTACATCATGGGCACGTTGACCTCTTTGACCTTGAGGCCCGCCTTTTCGGCAGCCTCTTTGGTATAGCCGACGCTTGCGACCTCGGGGTCGGTGTAGATGACGGACGGGATGGAATTGTAGTTGATCCTGTCCTTCTTGCCGAGGATGTTGTTTACGGCGACCTCGGCCTCGCGGTAGGCGGTGTGCGCCAGCATGACCTTGCCGTTGCAGTCGCCGACCGCCCAGACGTTGGGTACGCTGGTAGCAAGCGTATCGTCGGTCACGATCGCGCCGCGGTTCATTTCAATGTTCAGGCTTTCGAGCCCTACGCCCTTCGTCGCAGCTCTGCGGCCAACGGACAGGAGCACCTTGTCGCAGGGGCACTCGTGCATGCCCTCGCTGTCCTCGTAGACGACCGCGCCGCTCTTGACCGAAAGCACTTTTGCGGAGAGCTTGAAGACCATGCCGCGCTTTGCGTAGGCGTCCATCAGTACCTTGCAGATGTCGTTGTCGGTCGGGCCTGCAATCTTGTTCATCATTTCGATCACGGTGACCTTTACGCCCACGGAGGCGAAGTAGCAGGCCATCTCAAGGCCGATGACGCCGCCGCCGATGACGGCGAGCTCCTTGGGCAGTTGGGTCTCGTCCAGAATCTCGCGGTTGGTCATCACGAAGCCGCTCTCCACGCCTTCCTTTACGCCGGGGATCGGCGGAACGACCGCTTCGGAGCCGCAGGCTACGATCAGCCTGTCGGCAAAGTATTCCTTGCCCTCCGAGACGACCTTGAATTTGCCGTCCTGCTTTCCTTCGATCACCGCGGCGGAAGTAACGACGCTGACCTTGTTGGCGCTCATCGTCATGCCCACGCCGCTGACCAGCGTCTTTACGACCTTGGCCTTGCGCTTTATGACCTGCGCGTGATCGAAGGTCACGTTTTCGCTCTTAACGCCGAAGTTTTCACTCTCGGTCGCGTGGCGGTAGAGCTTCGCGGAATTGAGCAGCGTCTTGGTGGGGATGCAGCCCTCGTTCAGGCACACGCCGCCAAGGGCCCTCTTTTCAAACAGGCAAACCTTCAAACCGCCCTGAGAGGCGCGTTCCGCGGCGAGATATCCGCCCGGGCCGCCGCCGATGACGATAAGATCAAAGCTGTCCATACGCATTTTCTCCTTTATTTTGCGAGCAAGAGCGTAAACTTCTCAAGGCTCTTGCCCAGCTCGCTTACGAATTTGCTGGCGGGCGAACCGTCCACGGCCCTGTGGTCGTAGGTGAGGCTCAAGCCCATGGCGGGATAGAGCTTGATCTGGCCGTTCTCTTCCCTGACCCGCTGAGTGATGCCGCACACGCCGAGGATGGCGGTCTGCGGGGGATTGATGACGGGGGTGAACATTTCGACGCCCGTGGAGCCCAGGTTGGATACGGTAAAGGAACCGCCCGAGAGCAGATCGGGGCTGATCGCGCCGCTGCGCGCGGCCTCGGCCAGCGTCTTGACTTCCTTGCTGATCTCCAGCAGGCTTTTCGTATCGGCGTTAAAGATCGTGGGCACCATGAGGCCTCTGGGCGTATCGACGGCGACGCCGAGATTCACGTGTTTGAAGCGGCGGATGGTCGTATCGTCGATCATGTTGGCGTTGAGGTCGGGGTAGTTGAGCAATATCCTGGAAACGGCGTAGAGCACCATGTCGCCCAGCGTGATGCCGCCCACGTCTCCGCCCGCGGCCTTGCATTCCTTGCGGAAAGCCTGGATCGCGCCGGCGTCGAAGGAGTGGTGGTTGGTCAGCTGCGCCATGCCGTGCAGGCTGTTCATCATGGATTTGGCGATGGCCTTGCGGATGCCGGAGAACTTGACGTCCTCGTATTCGGCGGCGGGCACGGCGGGCGCTTCCGCGGCCTTGGGCGCGGCGGCTTCGGGGGCCTTGGGCGCGGGCATGCCGGTCTCCATCAGCTTTCTTACGTCGCGCTCGATGATCCTGCCGTCCGGGCCGGTGGGCTGGGCAAAGGCCGCGTCCACGCCCGCCTTTTCAGCCAGCGTGCGCGCGCGGGGAGAGATTTTTACGCTGCCGTCCTGGTTGCGGGTGACTTCGGCCTGCGCCGCTTCGGGCTTGGCTTCTTCCGCCTTGGGGGCTTCCTCGGCCTTGGGAGAATCGGCCTTCGCGCCGCCGGGGATCAGCTCGTCGTAGCTTTCGCCCTTTTTGCCGATCGCGCAGACGTTGGTAAAGCAGGGTACCTCGTCGCCGTCGTTAAAGAAGATGGCAAGGATCTCGCCTTCCTCAGTGCTTTCGCACTCGAAGCTTGCCTTGTCGGTTTCGTAGGTGTAGAGCACGTCGCCCACCTTCACCTGATCGCCCACGTTCTTGAGCCATTTGCCGATCAGGCAGCTTTCAACGGTTATGCCCGCCTTGGGCATGATGACAGCTTTTGCCATTTATGCTTCCTCCTTTGAGAGTGTTTTCAACAGATATTCTTCCGCTTCGCGGTTCCAAAGCCCGTTCGTTTTCTGCGTGAGCTCGTACAAACGCGCAAACATCGGGTCGGTCTTGCCCTTTTCTTCAAAATCGCTGATCGCGGTCAGGGGCATTTCGATGTGCGTGTAAATGAGCTTCTTGGCGCCGGGGATCTTGGGCAGGTTCAGCGTCGTGTCGATGACCGCGTCGATGCCGCCGATGTGGGTGATCAGCGCCGCGGGGGTCAGCTTTCCCTTGCTCATCATGTCCAGACACTCGGCCATGTCCTCGGTGTTTCCGCCGGAGGTCGCGCTGATGTGGGTGGAGGCGTAGTGGACGTTGTAGAAGTTGACCTTCGCATAGAAGTCCTTGCGCGCGGGGCCCGCGAAGAAGTTGAGGCAGCCGTCCGTGCCCAAGATCGCGTCCGCCTGCTCCACGACGGGGGTGACCGGCGCAAAGCACACGACGTCGTCATAGCCCGTGCCGCCGGTGTATTTGATGAGCTCTGCGACCGGGTCTTCGAGCTTGCCGGTGTTCACGTAGTGAAGCTCCACGCCCTGCCTTGCCGCTTCCTCGACCGTGTGGATCGAGGCCGCGCGGTCCAGACGGGACTGGTCGATGTCTGTCAGTACCAGGAGCGAGGGCCGCCGGTCGGTGTGCAGAATGTAGTCGATGGCCGCCATGCCCATGGGGCCGACGGAGGCCAGCATCGCCATTTTGCCCTTTTCCTTGATGCCCATGAAGTGCTCGTACACGCCGTTTTTCGTGTGGTACATCGCTTTGAAGGTGCCGGCGACGCAGGAGAGCGGCTCGGAAAGCGCCGCGCCGAAATAGTTGTCGCCGTTGTAGGGCAGAAGGCAGCCGCACTCCATGAATTCGCGCGGGATGACGATGTAGGTCGCGTCGCCGCCGATGGTGCGGTAGCTGTAGCCGGGCGCCCACATGGTGCCCTTGTAGTTGATGTTGGGCTGGATGGCAAAGCGCATGCCGGGCTTGTACCGATCCTGCCACTCCTTGCCGACTTCCAGAATCTCTCCGCAGAACTCGTGGCCCATGATCGTGGGGTTGTTGGCCACGTCCTTGGGCACGCGCTTGTGGTCCGCGCCCTGCTCTGCACACTTGTATGTGGACATGCAAATGGAGTCGCACACGACCTTGGCCAGGATCTCGCCGTCGGCGATCTCGGGCAGATCGAAGGTTTCCAGTCTCAGGTCTTCTTTTCCGTAAAGTCTCACCGCTCTGGTTTTCATTTTCAGTCCTCCCTTATCTCGCTCTTTACCAGCCGCCACGCCGCGTCAACCAGGTGACGGAACCGGGGATCGGCCAATTCCTTGCAGATGAAGCTCTGCCGCGAGGAATTGATGTCCTCGCCGGAGATCTGCGTAAAGCCGTATTTGTCGCACAGGCCCATGAGCCTGTCCAGCTGGGCGACGGTGTTCCGACTGGGCATGAAGGTGACGCCCTTTACGCCCTCGGCGCGCAGGTACTCAAGCAATTCTTCCAGGAAATCGTCCTCAAATTTCTGCGATTTCTTGTCGCCGGTCACGCTGTCGCCGATGTCGCCCAGATACGCGTAGCAAAGCGTAGCGCCGATCTCGCCGGCGAAGGCCACGGCCTGTTTGAGCGTAAGCATTTCTTCGTCCGCCGGGATGTATACGCGCTCGTTCAGTTCGCTCTTCATCACGCCCAATAGGTCGTAGGTGAAGTGCTCCGACTGCGTGTCGTTTAAGCGCGCCTGTATCTTTTCGGAGGGGGTGATGCCGAGCTTTTCCTTCAAAAAGGCAAGCACGTTTTCGCGGCCGACGCTGTCAATGATCTTAAGGCTCAGCGCGTAGAGCAGATGCCTTTCGGTCACGCTGCCGCCCTGTTCGTACCAGGAAAGGGGCAGGACGTCCTTTTCGAAATCGATGCTTATGCCGTAGGGGCGCATGATCTCGTTGACCTTATCGGTCATTTTGCGGTTTCTTACGTTTCTCAGCGCGGCGAGCCCGTGCAGCTTTTTCTGCGCCTTGTCGAAGCTTTCGCAGGGCACCGAATGAAACGCCATGTAGGCTGCGCCCTTCTGATCCGGGTGGTTGGTACGCCTGTTCTCAAACGGCGTGCCCTTGAGAGAAACGCGCGCTTCGAAGCCGCAGGTCGTGCCCATACGGGCGATCTTGCCCGCCTCGCGGAATTCACGCGCGCCGGCGATGGAATCGTGGTCCATGATGCCGCAGGTGCCGAGGCCCTCGCTGCGCGCGAAATAAACAGCGGCCGTCGGCGAATAGGGCGAGAAGGAATACTTCGTGTGGATATGGTTGTTCGCGTATTCGCTCTTTACTTCGGGCGCGCTCGTTTCGGACGCGATCAGGCGCCTTAAATTTTCGAGCCGCTCTTCGGCGCTCTTTGCGTTGAGAAGATCGAGTATTTCTAATTTGGTCATGCGCACCTCTTACGACAGCATGACCTGTCCGCCGGTCACGGGGATGGCCTGACCCGTCTCGTACTTCTGCTCCACGCAGTAGCACAGCGCAAGCGCCACGTCGCTGGGCAGGCAGCCGCGCTTGATCAGGCTCTTGCTCAGGTAATAGGCCTTTACGTCTTCAACGGTCTTTGCGCCGGGCACCTTGCCCGCGTTCAGGTACTGGACGAACAGGCCCTTGACCGGATCGCTCCACAGCGGCCCGTCGTAGTAGTTGCCGGGGCAGATGGAGTTGACCTTGATGTTGTACGGCGCAAGCTCAAGGGCGAAGGACTGGGTCAGGCCGATGCCGCCGAACTTACTGCCCGCGTAGGCGAAGTTGTTCTTGCTGCCCTCGAGGCCGGATTTGGAGTTGATCTGTACGATGTCGAAAAACAGGCTGTTGTCCGCCTCGAACTGCGCCTTCATGATCGCGGAGGCGTACTTTGCGCAGAGGAAGTAGCCGTTGTAGTTGATCTTCGTCACGAAGTCGAATTTGCCGGGGATCATTTCGTCCAGGCCGCCCGCGATGGCGACGCCGGCGTTGGCCACGAAGATGTCCAGCCCGCCGAACTTCTCCACGGTGCTTACGACCATGTTCTCGACCGAGGCGGGATCGCTCACGTCCACCTTCACGTAGGAGGCGTGAGAACCGAATTCTTCGGCGACCTGCTTTGCCAGTTCGTCGTTCAAGTCGGCAACCATGATGGACGCGCCCTGCTTCAGCATTTCCTTTGCGATGCCGTAGCCGAAACCCTGCGCGGCGCCGGTGACGATTGCGATCTTGCCGGCGAGTCTCCCCTGCGTTTGGGGGCGGACGTGCACGTTTTCACGCGCGATTTGTTTTGCTTCCTCAAGCGTCATTGCTCATTCCTCCGTCTTATTTGCTTACGCTCTTTCTGTAGCTTTCCACTTCCCAGCCCACGATGAAGCTGACAAGCTCCTCGTCCATGGGCTTTGCGCCGCCGAAGGCCTCGGCGTAGGTCGCAATCTTCATCGCGTCCTTGACCAGTGTCATGCAGTTCGCAGCGGCCTTCGCGCTGTCGCCTATTGCGTAGATTCCCTTACCCTTCATAATGATTACGTTGGCGTCGATCTCGTTTAAGCAGTTCTCGCAGTTTGCGAATTTGACCCGCGGACCGCAGTACACGATCTGATCGGGATTGAAGGGCTTCAGGAGGGGCTTTGCGCTTTCAGGGCTCTTTGCGAATTTGAGCGCGGTGGGGCTTGCGTTGAATTCGACGTACTGTTTGCCGCTTACCTGCCTGATCTTGTCCGCAAAGCCGGGCTCGGGCTTGTCGCTGTCCACGAGGGGATACTCGATCACTTTGGAGTTGAGCACGTTCATCATGCCGTTCAGGTGTATGCCCAGATCGTCCACGGTGTTGGCGCCGAAGAACACGCCGTGGTTTTCGAGCAGCACGGTCTTGATCGGCTTGTCGCTCTTGTCGAAGATGTCCTTCATGATTTTGGCGAGGGTGTAGCCGGGGCGGCACGCGGGCACCCAGAGCACGCTGTCGCCGAAGAGCTTTTCGCACTCTTCCCTGCCGTTTACAGAGCAGGTCAGCCCGTTTACCAGCGCGGGATGCAGGTGCAGAACGTACTTCTGGGGAAACAGCGCGTGCAAAAGCGCTTCCACGCTCGGGCGCTTGTTCTCTTCGCCGGGGAGCTTGGCTTTGGCGCAGTCCGCGACGAATTTGGCCTCTCTGGCCGCGTCGTCCTGCGGATATTCCTCGTCGAAGATGCCGAGCAGCTTCTGTAAGTCCATCGCCACGAAGGTCTCGGTGACCGCGTCCTTCAGGGCGGTGCCGGAGCCCTTGACGTACATGACGCCGTTTTCCTTCATGGAGGTGTTGCCGCCTCCGCAGGTCACGAGCTCCGTGTTGGCTCCGTAGAGCCTGGAAAAGTAAATCAGTGACGAAAGGTTCAATTCTCTTCCCTCCTGTTCTCGCTCAGCAGCTTTACGCCGTTTAACTCGAACGCTTCCAGCCAGCGCTCGTTTGGCATTTCGTCGGTGACGATGTAGTTGATGTCGTGCAGCGTTCCTATGCCGGCAAAGGCGACCTTGTCGAACTTGCTTATGTCCGCCGCCAGGATCACCTGCTTGGAAGAGGCCATCATCGCCTTTTTGAGCAGTGCCGTGTCCTCGTGCCTGTCGGTAAAGCCCACGGCGATGTCCAGGCAGCTGCAGGAAATGATCGCCTTGTCCACGTGGTAGGAACGCACCATGTTCTCGGCCTGATGGCCCGCAAAGGACGGGGCGTTTAAGCGCTTGACGCCGCCCGTACACAATACCGTCCAGCCGGGGACCGTGCTGATCTCGGAGATGATCTCCATGGAGTTTGTGATGACCGTGAGGTCGTGCAGGTGCTTGAGCTGGCAGGCAACAAAAAACGAGGTCGAGCTTTCGTCCAGCATGATGTATTCGCCGTCCGATATGAGCTTGGCCGCCTGACGCGCGATCGCGTATTTGGCGTTCACATCGGAGCGTTTGCGCACATCGTAGGGCGTTTCCTTGCGCTCGTCCTCGTTGTACAACGCGCCGCCGTAGGTCCGGCGGGCGACGCCGTTGTTTTCAAGCCGCTCCAGGTCGCGGCGGATGGTTTCTTCGGATACGCTGTAGGTCTGCGCGAGCTCACTGACGCTCACGCGCTTTTCGTCTTTCAGCAGCACGGCAATCTGCTGCCTTCTCTCTTCGGCCAACATCGCACCCACCTCCGCTTATGGGTATTCTAACATAAACGGAAGCAAAAAGCCATAACTCCAACAGATAAAACGTGTTAAGTTTTGTTGTTTTGTGGTTTTATGTGGGTTTTTGTCTGTGTTTTTTCACAGAGCGCCAGCATGCTCGGGCCGAGCAGGCCGCTGATCCAGGGCTTTTTGGCGTAATGCGGCTCGAGCGCGTTCGTGACGCGGACGGTGAAGCGGTTTTTCCCCGGTGTCACAAAATCCGTGACGTCGACGCTGTAAGGAGGTCTGAGGAGCGTGGAAGCGTGCTTTCCGTTTACGAAGACGGCCGCCTTGTCCCTGACCGAGCCCAGGTGAAGCTCGAGGCATTCGGGCTTTTCGTCAAGTTCCACGCAGCATTCATAGTCCAGCGTGCCGCTGAAGAGCTTTAGCTTTTCCATGTCGGTCCACGAACCCACGCCCGAGACGGTTTCCCCGTCCGGCAGGGTAAGCTTCCAAAGCGCATCGAGACGCATGCTGCGCCGCACGGTCTTCAGTGTCTCCTCGTATGCCTCAAAGCCGCTGCCGTCTATCCCCTTCAGGACGAGCAGGCTCTCCCGCGGGCCGAGACGGAAGCAGAACGCCCCGTCTTCGGTGCGCACCGAAAAGAATTTTCCGTTCCACGCGTCAAACAGCGTAAGTTTCCCCTCGAACGGCGGCCAAAGCATTCCGGTATATCCCTTGTCCCCTTCGTTTACGACCAGAAGCGCCTCGGCGTTTTCGTGGACGGTGTGGGTCACTCTTATGTTTCTTGCGTCGCCGGAAAAGCGCGCCGTTTTGTACGTATCGTCCGTCGCCTGCCCGGGCGAAAGCAGCGTAAGCCCTTCTTTTTCGCAGCGCTTCGCTTTTTCGAGCGCTTCGACGCTGTAGCTGATGCCGGGATCGATCATGAGCGCTTCGTAGACGTTTTTGCCGACGCACAGTCTGCCCTTGTCCATATGCGAACACGCAAGCAGGTCGTCCTCGGTCAGGTAGTTGAATTCGATCTGGTTTTCGTACAGGGGTTTTACGGTGCCTACGGGCAGGCGGTCACAGGTGCCAAGCACCGCGATCTTTGCACGGTTTACGCAGTCCGTGTTGAGCATGCACAGGCGCTTTATGTAGGCGGAGATCACCGAGTATTCGTCCCACCAGATGTTGTTCGGGCCGTTGTCCGGCGGGCGGTCGAGCTTGTGCGGCGCATCCGTGCTGTAGTAAAACGCGTGCGGAACGAGGAGGTTGCAGCCGCGAACGCACAGCCAGTCGATGTACCATTTCATGTCGTCCACGTTGAACGCCCACATGTGCCCGTCCGGACCGCAGCAGCCGAAGCATTCGTTGAGGTTTCTGCGCTTCAGGCTGTGGCGCGCCGCGTCGCTTGCGCACTTGGCCTGCGCGCTCTCGTCGCCCGAAAGCGAAAGCCCGTTTTCCGGCGCGACCCAGCGCCAGACGATGTCCTGCCCGGGGATGCCGAATTCGCTGAGCACCGCCGAAACCATGGGGCTGTGCGGATGGCCGCAAAGGGCGACGCCGTGCGAAGCACACCAGGCGGAAATGGGGCCGTAGTAGGTTTTTTTGAGCCTTGCGCACAGCGCGCGGCTGAAGATCTGTTTTGCCGAAGCAGCCTGAGGGGTGCCCGCGGAGGCCTCGTCGAAAAGGTAGGGCAGCATGCCGTTTTCGAAGCCGCTTCGCTTGAGGTCGTCTTCGAAGCCGTCGCTCCAGGGCAATACGCCTTTTTTCACGTTCCTGCCGACGGGGCTGGGTTCGTCGGTGAAGAAGCCGATGACGGTGCTGCCGAATTCGTCGCCCACGGCTTCATAGTACTTTTCGTGCGTCAGGGCGATAAAGGCGCGCATCGCCCCGGCGTTCAAAAGATCCGCCGCTTTGGGCGCGCCGGGTTCGCCGTCGTCCTCGCCCTCGTGCACGCCGCGGATCGTGCCGTGCGTAAAGCCGGTGCATAAGCGCATGACTTCCCCATCGCCGCCGTCGTCCGGGCTGCTGAGCTCGCTTGCTTCACTTATTACGCCGTCCGGGCCGCGCTTTACTGCAAAAATCTTATAAAGGCTTTCGTCGTCAAGCGGCTTTTCGTTTGGTCCCAATGCCCGTATGCCCCGCGCGGCGAAGGCGGGGTCGAGCTTCACCACCTCGCCGTGCGCGCTGCCGGAGGGATACATGCCCTCGTCGTAGAGCATCACGCGGATGCCGAGGCGGCGGCAGCTTAAGACCGCGTGGCGGATCAGTTCAAGGTAGCGCGGGGTCATGTAGCCCGTTTCCCGGCTCAGGCCGATCCTCGGATGCAGCACGACGCCGTTTATGCCCTTGTCCGCAAAATCCTGGAGCTGCCTGTCGATTTCGCTTTCCTCCAGCTCGCCGTTCAGAAACCAGAACGGGAACGGCGAAAACTCGCTGTCCGGCTTAAGCAGCCTTTGAACGCTGAGCTTCATGATCATCCCTCCGTCTTGTTTTGGACAAATCCCGTGTTTTTTCGGTACAAAAAAAACGCCCGAAGGCGTTTTAAAGTGTCGTTTGCTTTTCGCGGATGGTTTCGAGGATCGCTTCGAACAAAAACTGCGCAGCCTGGGTGCCGCCGCTCTTGCCGCGGGTCACCGCGAAGGCCATGTCGCTTTCGCGCAGGCGCTCCTTGAGCTGCACTGCCGCGGCGTAGCCGCTGATGGTGCACAGGAGGCTTACGTCGATCAGCGGCTCGCACTGCCTGTGCGCGATCAGGCGGTTGAGCGCGCTGGGCGCCGAGCCGATGACGAACAGCTTGTTGCCGGGCTGCGTAAGGCCCACGTCCAAAGCGACCTCCGCACGGGTGGTCCCCTTGGCCTGCGCCCTGAGCAGCACCTCCGGATCGTCGATAAAGCACTTCAGCTCTGCGGGGGAACCCTCGAGCAGGGAAGCGTCAATGGACTGCGCAAGGATCTCGGTATCGGTTATGATGGTGCCGCCATTGGTGATCAGTCTGCGAATGTTGGAAATCACCGTCGGGCTGAACTGCAGGCTTTTTGCCAGCGCTTCATCCTGAGAACGCGCCAGCACTTTGGCGACGACACTTTGTGTCTCCTCATTTGTAAAGGGAACATTCATACGGCGTATGTCCATGACACGTCTTGAATGCTTGGTCATTCGCTTCCAGGTCTCCTTGATTTACCGAAATATCTGAATTTTTATTTATTCACTTGTTTGAACAAAAGTGAATTATACTATTTAGTTATCATTCGTTCAAGTAAATTGTCTCAAACTTTTACATTCTCTTATGTTATTTTCAAGGTGTTCCTGTGTAAAGCAAATAAGGCATTTTTATGAATACGTTACGGAAAAGGCACTTTCGCAAAGGCCGTCCGACCGGCTCTTTGCGCGCGTTTTTGCCCTTTTCAGTCGTACAGAATCAGCGCGATGAATTCGAGGTCCTCCGTCCCCGTGTTTTTGAGGGCGTGGCTGTCTCCGCTGTTGCAAACGGCCGCGTCTCCCGGGCCGACTTTGCAGATTTTGCCGTTGTCGGTGTATTCGCCCTCGCCGCGGATGAAATAGAATATCTCGTTGTCGCCCTCGTGGGTGTGCTCGCCGATCGAGTTGCCGGGCGCGAGCGTCATCACGTTGAACATCCTGCCCTTTGCGTACATTTCGTCCGCGCCGTTTAACAGCTTCCGCATGTGGGTCAGGCCGTTGCCGCCGCGAATGCATTTGTCCTCGGTGATTTGTTCTTTAAATCTTCTGATCATTGCCGTTCCCTCCCGATAAATTTGTAGAGCATGTTTTTTATGTCGTCCGTCGTGACCGTGCCGAGGGTGTTCTTTACCGATCTGTTGTTTTCCCAGCGCGGCAGCGCTTCCCCGATCTCCGCGGGCGTGAGCCTGACTTCACCAAGCGCGGCGAGGCTTTGCGAAAGACGGGCGATTTCGTCCGGATCGACGCCCAAAAGGCGCGCAAACGACGCGCATTCCTGCGGATTTTGCTTTTTCTCGAGCGCGAGCAGATCGGGCAGGAAGGCGGCGCTTGCGAAGCCGTGGCGCACGTGAAAGCGTTCCGTGAGGTAGTAGCCCACGTTGTGCGGAAAGCAGGTGCCCGTTTTGCTGATCGCAAGGCCGCCCTCGATCGACGCGTCGATCAGCGCCTGCCTGATGTGCCTTACCGGTTCCTCTCCCGAAGCGACCCTCTTCAGCGCGGGCAGGGCTGTTTTCACGCCCGCGCAGGCGTGAAGCCTCGATTGCTCCGTCGCGTTTTTGTTGAAATAGCTCTCGACGCAGTGCGCAAGGATGTCCACGCCCATTGACAGCGTTTCGGTTTTGCCGACCGTAGCGGTGTATCGGACGTCGTCAAAGGCCAAAGAGGCGTACAGCGCGGGGTCGTGGATGCTGTGCTTTCTGCCTGCGCCGTCGGTCAGAACCGAGACGTCCGTCACCTCGCTGCCCGTGCCGGCGGCCGTGACGATCAGGGCAAGCGGTTTAACGCCGCATGTCCAGGCTTTTTCGTAAAACGCCTTTTCGTCGAGTTGCGGATTTGCAGCAAGCACGCACACGGCCTTGGCCGCGTCCATCGCCGAGCCGCCGCCGATGCCGAGGACG
The DNA here is from genome assembly GCA_017395065.1 of Clostridia bacterium. GTDB lineage: Bacteria > Bacillota > Clostridia > Christensenellales > Aristaeellaceae > RUG14130. The sequence continues at coordinate 67,595 of JAFPWH010000032.1, forward strand.
AAATCCGCCCGGAAGGCATGGGCCTGCTTCCCGGCCCGCATGCAGTCGCTGAGCTTCGGGTTTGCTTCGATCCCGTCGAAGAGTTCGCTTTCGGCGCCGAAGGTTTCAAGCGCCCTGAGCGCGTCCTCCAGCGCGCCGCTCTTTCGCGCGCCCGTTTTTCCGCAGACGATGAAGCAGCGCTTACCGAGGGAAGACAGAAGCGCGGCGTTGTCCCGCACGCAGTTTTCGGCGTTGAAAAGCCGTATCGTGTGGTTTTCGTCCTGCCTGATCAGCATAAAGCATCCCCCTTCGGCTCCTTAGCGGAAAATACCGCCCACGCGGGCGGTATTTCGCTTGGGAGCGACGTTTCCAATCAGTTTTCGGGCTCCAGCAGGCCGTAATCGCCGTCTTTCCTCTGATACAGCACGCAGACCTTGCCGGTGTCGGCGTTGTCGAAGAGGTAGAAGCTGTGGCCGAGCTGCTCCATTTGAAGGATCGCGTCTTCCACGCTCATGGGTTTTACGGCGAAGCGCTTGACCCTGACGACCTTGTGCTCCTCCTCGTCGGCGGGCTCGGGCACGTATTCGGGCTCGGCGGGTCTGGGCGAGGGCGAGCGGTATTTCTTGTCAAGCTTGGTGCGGTGGCGGCGGATCTGCCCGGAAATCTTGTCTACCGCTGAATCGACCGAGGCGTACATGTCGCCGGTGCTTTCCTCTGCCCTGAACAGCATGCCCCTTTGGCTGATCGTGATTTCGACGATGTTCTTTCCGCCGCGCTCGAGCGTGTATTTAACCTGCGCCTCGGCGTCGTCTCCGAAGAACCAATCGAGCTTGCCGAGCTTTTTCTCGGTGTAGTTGCTCAGGCTGTCGGTGACCTCCATGAATCTGGCGTATTCTTTGATCAACATTTTATGATACCGTCCTTTCCCGGAAAAATGAAGGGTAAAAGGTGGGATTCTTAACCCCTTGTTCTATTATTCTTCGCCGAAACAAATTTTCCTGCAAGCGATAAATATTTTCTGAAAAAAACCGCAAATTAACCTTGATCCGTTATACTGTAGGGGAGGTGTTTTTTTATGAAGTACAAGAGCGTGATATTCGATATGGACGGGACCGTGCTGGACACGCTGGGCGATCTGCTGGGCGCGATGAACCACGCGATGGCCGAGCACGGCTTTAAGGCGCACACGCTGGAGGAGATGCGCTCCTTCGTCGGCGACGGGCTGTACATGATGGCGGTGCGCGCGCTGCCCGAAAGCGCGGACAAAAAGCTGATCGACAGCGTCTTTCAAAGCTTCAAGGCTTACTACAACGACCATCTGAACATACGCACGAAGCCCTACGACGGCATACCGGAGCTTTTGAAAAAGCTAAAAGAAACGGGGATCAAAACCGCCGTCTCGTCGAACAAATACGACGCGGGCGCCAAAATGCTAAGCGACATCCATTTCGGCGATTTAATCGATATGACCGTCGGCGAAAGCGAGCTCGTGCCCAAAAAGCCCGACCCCACCGGCACGTTTCTGATCATGGACACGCTGGGCTGTGACAGGGAAAGCACGCTCTACGTCGGCGACAGCGGTGTGGACATACAGACCGCCCGAAACGCCGGTCTGCCCATGGTGGCCGTCTGCTGGGGCTTTCGCACGAGGCAGCAGCTTGAGGCAGCGGGCGCGAGCCGCTTTGCCGAAACCGTGCGCGAGCTTGAAAGCCATATCTTAAATTGACAAATGCGACACGAGCGTCTATAATGGACGCATGAATGAAACCATGGAGTTCAAAAAGAGGCCGGTGCTCGCGCTGGGCACTTTCGACGGGCTTCACCCCGGCCACAGGGCGGTGATCGCCGCCTGCGCACAGAAGGCGGCCGAGGCAGGCCTTTGCCCCGCGGTGTACACGTTCAGGGAAAACCCGAAAGCGCTCTTCGGTCAAAAGCCGCTGGAGATCATGCCCTGGGAGGAGAAGATCGCACGCCTGCTCATGCTGGGCATGCAGACGGTCATCTGCGAGCGCTTTACGAGGGAGCTGAGCCTGCTGAGCCCCGAGGAATTCGTGGACTGCCTTTGCCGGAAGTATTCCCCCGCCGCCTTCGTGTGCGGGGAGGACTACACCTTCGGCGCGGGCGGCAGGGGCACGAGCGAGACGCTGTGCTTCCTGGCCGCGCAAAGAGGCATCGAAACGCTGATCGTGCCCACGGTCACGGTGAATACGAAAGACGGATTTTCAGGCGAAAAAGTATCTTCCACACTGATCAGAGACGCGCTTGAAAAGGGAGACGGCGAAAAAGCCGCCAAGCTTCTGCGCGGCGAAGCGATTTAGCATAAAAAGGAGACGCAGTTGAGCTTACTCAAAGTAACGGACCTGAGCAAGTCCTTCGAATCGAAAATCCCCCGGACGCTGAAGGACCTGTTCGGCAAGGCCAGGGTGAATCGCCTCGAGGTGCTCAGGAACATCAGCCTCACCGTAGAGGACGGCGACGTGGTGTCGATCATCGGCCCCTCGGGTTCAGGAAAGACGACCCTGCTCAGGTGTCTGAACTTTCTGGAATACGCGGATACGGGCACGATGGAATTCGCGGGCGAAAGCTACGACCTTGCCTCGATTTCGGACAAGGACGTAAGCCGCATACGCAAGCGCACGGGCTTCGTGTTTCAGGAATACAATCTGTTTTCCAACATGACGGCGCTGGACAACGTGGCTTCGGGCCTGATCACCGCGCGCGGGATGAACAGGACGGACGCGCTGAAGCTTAGCCGCGAGGCGCTCGACAAAGTCGGCCTGCTCGACCGCTGCGACCACTACCCCATACAGCTTTCCGGCGGCCAACAGCAGCGCGTCGCCATCGCGAGGGCTTTGGTCTACAAGCCCGACATACTGTATTTCGACGAACCGACGAGCGCGCTGGACCCCGAATTGATCGGCGAGGTGCTAAAGGTCATGCAGGATCTGGCCGCGGACGGAATGACGATGCTCGTCGTGACGCACGAAATGAACTTCGCGCGCAACGTTTCAAAGCGCGTGCTGTTCATGGACGGGGGCGTCATCGCCGAGGAAGGCAGCGCCGAGGCGTTTTTCGCCTCTCCCCGCACCGAAAGAGCAAGACAGTTTTTGCAGACGATACGCGGACGCTGAAGCGACGCTATCATAAATTTTCCGACAGGAGGAAGCTTCATGACACAGAAGAGATCAAACAAAAAGGCCTCGACCAGAAACATTCTTATCACCGCCCTTGTTATCGCCCTTATCGCCGGAGGACTGGTTTTTACGATCATCTATCGCAAAAACAATCAGCCGATCCTGGATAAGATCCGGGACGACAAAAAAATCGTCGTCGCGATGGAGGGCACCTGGCTTCCCTGGACCTACCACGACGCCGCGACCGGCGAACTGGTCGGCTATGACGTGGAGGTCGCAAAGGCCATCGCCGCCAAAATGGGCGTGGGCATCGAGTTTCAGGAGTGCCCGTGGGACAGCATCTTTGCCGGCATCGAATCCGGCCGCTACGACATCGCCGTAAACGGCATCGACTGGACTGAGGAGCGTTCCAAGAGCTTTACGCTCTCCGAGCCCTACGTGTACAGCTATCCGGTGCTGATCGTGCGCAGTGACGAAGAGGAAATCAAGGATTTTGCCGACCTCAAGGGCAAGCAGACCGCAAACACCGTCTCCAGCACCTACGCAGCGCTGGCCGAGAGCTACGGCGCGACCAACCAGGGCGTGGACGATCTGAACGCCACCTTCCAGCTTCTGATCGACGGGCGTATCAACGCGACGATCAACTCCCGCGACACCTTTGTCGCCTTCATGGACGAAAACCCGAACGCGCCCCTGAAGATCGCTTCTCAGGCGACCGAGGCCAATCCCGTGGTCATCGCGATGATCGGCGGCGAAAGGGCCGAGACGCTGGTCGTCGAGATCAACAAGGCCATCGCCGCGCTGCGCGAGGACGGAACGCTGGCCGCGCTGTCCGTAAAATACTTCGGCAGCGACATGACCCAGGCGCCCGCCGCCGCGGAAACTGCCCAGACCCAAAACGGCGAAGCAGCCGAATAACCCCCGCAATGCACGCGGCGCGCGGATCGTCTCCGCGCGCCGTTTTTTGTGTCCGATTCTTTCGGTCATTTACAGTAATCCCAGCCGTTTCACCGCGTACAGGTAAGTCAGCATCGCGCTGGAATACCATCTGGAGCAGTCGGTCGGCCGGCCGGTATAGGGGTCGATCTCCTGCGAGAAGAGGATCTCGTCCTGCGAGGCGTACACGTCCACCCATTTTTCGAGCAGCGCGTCGTAGTCTGCCGATCTGCCGTAACGGTCCATCCACAGTTGTCCGCGAAGCGCCGTGAGCGCCTGCGAATAGTAGCCCCAGCAGTTCTTTTCCGCGTGCGGCTTTCCTCTCGTATCGCCAAGAGCGATCGACGGGAAGGGATAAGGCGCCATAAAGCCGTCCGGATCTTTGAAGTGCCTGTCGTAAATCAAGTCGAATTCGTCCTGCGTGAGCAGCTTTTCCGAAAACACGTTGGTGACGGAGACGGTCCTGAGCCTTCGCTTTTCGTTGTTTGCATCCACGTCGTAGAAAAAAGCGTCCTTTTCGTCATAGAGCAGTTCGAACATGCGCTCTTTGAACTGTGCGGCCTCTTTTTCGTATCGGGCGGCAGCCTCCGGCTCGTTCAGCTTTTCGGCCATGATCTTCAGCGCGGTGAGGTTGCCGTAATAGACCGCGTTCACGTCGGGCGAAAGGAGCGGAAGTATGCCGTTATGCTCGTACTCCTTGCCCTCCGCGTCCGGGCAGGCGTTTGGCAGGCCCGCAAGGCGCATCGAATTGTCGTGACCCGTGTCGTAGACGCAGAAGGTCTCGATCAGGCCGAGGCCGCGCGTTTCGCGGTTTTCCTTCTGCCATTTGACCCAGCCCTTCACTGCTTTGAAGGCGTCCCTCAAAAACGCCTCGTTTCCGGTGAGCTCGTAGGTTCCGAGGCACAGCTGCCCAAGGGACACGCACTCCTGAAGCTGCCTGAAGCCCAGCTCCTCCGCGCCGGCGTAATTGCGGTTGCTCAGGCTGAGATCCAATACCCGGTAGGGTATGTGCCCGTCGGGCTTTTGATTGTTCAGAAAGAGTCGCATCTGGTTTTCGGCGATCAGGCGCTTTTCGGGATCGTCCGCGTGCAGGCGAGCGTAGCACAAGCCGTCGAAGGCGTGCTCCAGCCATACGCCGGGGTAGGCGGTGGAGATGAGCAGTATGTCTCCGTCGACGTTGGCGATCCTGCGCAGGTGAAATTCGCTGAGCCTCTTTTGGGCGAGTTCCGCTTTTTCGCGTATCATTTCTTTTGTGGCGTTCATGCGCTGCCTCCGTTTTATCGCGCGTCATCCGCGCTGAAGGATATGACGGTCTCCACACTGTTTAAGTGTGTAAACCGCGGGTTTCGTTCCGACGTCAGCCCCGTCCAGAGCGCTTTGGCCGGCGCGTTCTTTTCGTTGAACTTTACCTCCCATTTGCCGGGGCGAAGCCTGAGCAGCAGTTCCGCGGCCCTTCGGGCGACGTGCCGCCTGCGGTACATCGGGAACACGGTGAATTCCGCGATGGCTTTGTCGATTTCCGTGCCGAGATGCGAATAACGGTTCAGCATTGCAAAACCGACTACAGTCTGATCTTCCAGTATGAAATACGCCTCGCGTTCCGGGTCGCTGCCGTCGAAATACGACTCGAAATGGCCGTAGTGCAGGTTGCCCTGCTCGTCCGGTTCGTCGTCGTAGAAGTTGGTCATTTCGTAGAGGAACTTCTGAAACAGGTTGTAAAGGCGCGTCTTCTCTTCGGGGCGCACGCGCCTCAAACGCACGTCGCCCGTCATTTTACGGTCTTTTCGTAGGCTTTGATGACCGCGTTCATCGCAGCGGCGCGAAAGCCCATCTCCTCCAGTGCGCGCACGCCCTGTATGGTGGTCCCTCCGGGCGAGCAGACCGCGTCCTTCATGGGGCCGGGCTGAATGCCGCAGGAAAGCATGTGCGCGGCGGTCCCGCAGACGGTCGCCTCGGCAAGCTTGAGCGCGTCCGCGCGCGTCAGCCCGCAGGCCACGCCCCCGTCCGCGAGCGCTTCGATGAACAGCGCCACGAACGCCGGACCGCAGCCGGAGACCGCGCTGCCCGCATCGATCAGCTTTTCCTGCATGGGCAAAAGCTGACCGCTTTTGTCCATGGCGGCGACGAAAGACCGGACCTGCTCGGACGTCGCCTTTTCATTGGCCGCGTACATGATCATGCCGTTTCCGCTGGATGCGGGGATGTTGGGCATGATGCGGATGATCGGCATTTCGAAACCCAGTATTTGTTCGAGTGCGCTTATAGCCGTGCCCGCCAGCATGCTGACCAGCACGGGCGGCGCGGCCCGGTTCGCCAGTTCGTCTTTTATGCCGCCCAGCACTTCCTTTGCCATGTAGGGCTTTACGCCGAGGAACAGATAGTCGGCCTTTTGGGCCGCTTCCCTGTTGTCGCAGGCCGTGCCGCCCAGCTCTTTGGCAAGAGAAGCCGCCTTTTCCGGAATAAAATCGCTGATGTAGAGCTCGCCCTTTCCCTTGAGGGCACGGGCCAGCGCGCCGCCCATGTTGCCGGCGCCGATAAATCCGAATTTCATGTTTCTTGCTGTCCTTTCGTGTTTGTCGTTTGGATGGGACCGTTTATGTCTTCCCGCACGTAGTAGTGGCGGGTGATCCATTTGCTCAGGCCGTCCAGCCCCGGGTAGACGATGCGCTCGTTGACGTTGTACTGGTCGAGCAGGTCGCGCAGGTCCCAGCGGATGTCCTTGCTGATGACAAAGCGCACGGTCTCCTCGGTGTGCTCGTCGAAAAACGCCTCTATGTCGGTGATGCCCGAGGGGATCACCGAGAAAAAAGAATATTGATTGATGATGCGCTGCGAGATCGACGGCGGCTCCAGCGACGCCATCGTACAGGTGCCCATGTCCCTGTCGTACTGCTCCAGAGAATCCACCACCGAGTGCAGAAGCTCCACGGAGAAGGTGGACGTGTGCCTTTGACTGAGCGCCTGCTTGTACCTGTCCGGCAGATTCCGGTTCAGGTCCTTTATGTTCATGCGCCAGACCACGCAGTCGCGCTTGTCCATTTTGTTGAAGGTGGTCTCGTCCATCGCGAAGTGGAGCGCGACGAGCGGCGACCTCGTCCAGTCGAGCAGGCGGGTCGGCAGGCCGTAGTGCTGCCCCATGATCATCTGCTTCCATACGGATTCGTTGAGCGTTGGGTCTTCTATGGAAGCGTACTTCGTGAAATACTGCAGTATCGGCCTTTCGAGCTCCTTTTGCTTGGCGCCGCAGTTGCGGTAGAGGCTGGTGCGCATCTTGTAGGCGACGTTTCTCTGTCCGCGGTAATAGTAGTCGCTGCGCAGGCGGTTGATCTTTTCGTCGCGGGTCTGGTCGGCGATCATTTCCATGACGTCGCCGATCGTGTTCAGATGGACGGTCGTGATCATTTCGGCTTCATTCTTTCCTGTGATTCGGTTTGCGGGGACGAAAGCGCCCCGTTTTTTTATACTTTACCACAAAACGCATCCGCTTGCAAGCGCAAGTGGATTTTCTTCAAAAAACAGAAACTATTGCTTTATGATTTTAATAGTTTGTTTCTTGCTTTTGGAAGGAAAGAGGAGTATGCTTTTTATGGAGACGACTCCAAATATGATTGGGAGGAACGACAGATCATGAATACTCGCAAACTTCTCGCGCTTTTGCTGGCCGTCATGATGACGCTGAGCTTCGGTGCCGTATCTTTCGGTGAAGACGCTGCAGCCGACGCCGCCGATGACACCTACGTGGGCGCACCCGAAGAGGACTACACGGGCAAGACCGTCATACTGCACACCAACGACGTGCACGGCGCTGTCACGGGCTACGCGCAGGTGAGCTTCCTGAAGAAGGATTTCGAGGCCAAGGGCGCCGAGGTCCTGCTGGTCGACGCCGGTGACTTCAGCCAGGGCTCCCCCTACGTAAGCAGCTCCAAGGGCGAAGCCGCCGTCACCATGATGAACGCGGCGGGCTACGACATCGTGACCCTGGGCAACCATGAGTTCGATTACGGCTACGCTCAGTTGATGGCCAACCTCGAAAAGGCCAACTTTGTCGCCATCTGCGCCGACGTCTATCTGGACGAGACCGGCGACACCATCGTGCCCGCGGGCTGCATCTACACGACGGCCAGCGGCGTCGAGATCGGCTTCTTCGGCATGGAGACCCCCGAAACCGCTACCAAAGTCAACCCCGGCCTGATCAAGGAGATCAGCTTTGCGACCTTCGGCGATCTGTACAGCAGTGCGCAGGACGCCATCGACAGCCTCAAGGAAGGCGGCAGTGACCTGGTCATCGGCCTTGTGCACCTGGGCATCGACGAAGAATCCGCCGTGAACGGCTACCGTTCCGTGGATCTGTACGCCAACGTGACCGGCGTCGACATGCTCATCGACGGCCACAGCCACACCGTCATGGACAAGGGCGAAAACGGCGAGCCCATCGCCTCGACCGGCACGGCGTTTGCCTACGTCGGCGTAGTCGTAATCGACGACGCGACCAAGACCATCGAAGAAAACTATCTGCTCTCCACCGCCGACATGGGCTTTGACGCAGAAGTCGAGGCCGCGGCAAGCGCGCTGATCAGCGAAGTGGACGCCGCCTACGGCGCGGTGTTCGCAACCAGCGAAGTTGAGCTGTGCGGCGACAAAGCGCCCGGCAACCGCACGCAGGAGACGAACCTGGGCGATCTGATCGTCGACGCACTGGTATGGAAGGTCCTCAAAGAGGGCGGAGACGAACAGTTTGAGATCAATCAGGTCGTGGGCATCACCAACGGCGGCGGCATCCGCGCGCCCATCGGCATCGGCGACGTGACGATGAACGACATCCACACCGTACTGCCCTTCGGCAACACCGTCGCGGTCATCTACGTGACCGGCACGGAACTGCTCGAGGCGCTCGAAGCTTCCACGTTCTGCACGCCCGACGCCATCGGCGCCTATCCCCAGACCAGCGGCATCGTCTGGACGCTCGACACCACCGTGCCCTACGATCAGGGCGATCTGTACATCGTGGGCGGCAAGGAGACCACCTACTACGCCCCCGCTTCCATCAAGCGCGTGAGCATCGAGTCCGTCAACGGCCTGCCCTTTGACATAAACGCCACCTACGCGGTCGTGACCAACAACTTCTGCGCGGCCGGCGGAGACACCTACGCTGTCTTCAACCGCGCCTACGAAGAGGGCAGCGGCTTCGACACCGGCGTTCCCATGGACGAGGCCGTCATGGAGTACATCGAAGAGGTGCTGGGCGGCGTCATCGGCGAGGACTACGCGGAGCCCAGAGGCAGCCAGACCCAGATCCTTGAGGCCGCAGCCGACGCAGCCGCATAAAGCACGCTGACGTTACGGTTCGCACCGTAAAAGCGAGCTGCCGCAGACGGAATGTCTTGCGGCAGCCTTTTTTATGCGCGGGTTCAGCGTATGGAAAGAACGAAATCCGAATCCGTCACGCCCGCGGAGGCGGGATCGACGGCGAGGGTATCCCGGTCGATCGTTCCCGAGCAGACGCTCTTTCCCGTCGCGGGATCGTGCAGGTAAATCTGTTTGCCCGCGTATTTGCTTACGTCGAGGGCAAACGGCTTTCCCGAAAAGCTGTAGGCGAAAACGAAATCGTCCGACGCGAAGACGGCGACGCGCTCGTGCCTTTCCCTCTGGCCGCCGATCAGCAGCTCGTCGGCAATATGCCCGGTCGGATAATCCACAGACGCCATCAATTCCTTGAGATAGCGCATCTGCCCCGCGCCCGGACGGTTCAGGGCGTCTTTCCAGTATTCCTGCGCGCCGTAGGAGCCCTTTTTGCCACTTGCGGGATCAAAGAACTGCATCACGGAATTGTTGCCGTAGGTGTGACCGGCCGCCCCGGCGAAAACCGACCAATAGGCGTACCTGCGCACGTCCTTCGCCGTCCAGCGCGGCTGCGTGTCGTCGTGCAGGCCCTGCGGGATGTCCTCGTAGCTCGGTTCGCCGTCCAGCACGGGCCGCGCGCTCGCCGCGCGGTCGTGAAGCACGTAGCGCCAGTTGTCCTCGCCGTAGAGCGACATGCTGTTGGCCGTGTCGTCCCACGCGCCCATGCTGCACTGATCGTATCTTCTGTGGCCGGACTGGAACATGTGGAAGTCCAGCCAGTCGGCGTCGTTGAGCCAGAGGCTGGAGGAGCAGCGCCCGAAGGGATGGTAGCCGATGAGCCGTTCGGGCGAGGCCTGCTTGAGCAAACGGCCGAGTTTGTTGTAGTATTCCACGTAGCCTTCGGCCTTGATGTCCCCACCGAGCAACCAGATCACGTTCGTTCTGTCCTTGTATCTGTCCGCGAGGAAGCGCCCATATTTTTCGACGTTTTCAAGGTTCAGTACACCCGATTTCACGATGCTGCCCCACGAGGGCAGAAGCGCCATGATAAGGCCCAGTTCCGCGGCCTTGTCGACGATGCTGTCGATGTGGCGCCAGTATTTTTCGCTCTGGATGTCGTAGCCGTTTGCCGTGAGGCCGTTTCCGCGGGTCTTGTCGGGCAGGAAATGAACGAGCGTGGCCTGGATGACGTTAAAGCCCTTCTCCGCGCGATTTCGGAGATACTCGAAGGCTTCCTCCCGGGAAATCGCCGAAAAGAGCAGCCACGCGGTGTCGCCCAGCCAGAAAAAGGGCTTGCCGTCCATTGCGAAGTACGGTTTTCCGGGCAGGATTTGCAGTTCGTTTTTCATGTTTTTTCTCCGTTTCTCAGTACAGGACCGGCGGCTTAAAACGCACGGTGACAACGTACTGTTTTTCTCCCTTCGTCCAGGCGCCGTAAGTCGTGGCGATCACGGTGCCGTCCTTTTGCACGAGCACGCCGGGGTAGGCGCAGTCGCAGCCGTCGTAGTTCTTCATCAGGCGCACGCGGTACTGGCCTTCTCTACCCTGTACGATGTCGTCATAGGTACCGACCCAGCCGCACCAGTCGCCGCGCGTGGGCGATTCGTGGCACATGTCCCGGAAAGAAACGAACAGCCTGCCGTCCGGCAAATAGCGGATCGTGTGCCTGTCGCCGGTCAGCGCGCCGGGCAGCTCGCGGGGTTCGGACCAGCTTTCGCCGTCGTCGTCGGAGAAGCACACGAAGGAATTGTACTTTCTGGAGTTTTCCCTCAGCAGCATTGCCAGCTGTTTTCCGTCCGGAGACCGGACGACGCCGGGCTCGCACAGGCTCGCGCTCTCGTGCGTGCAGACGGGCCTGAGATCGCCCCAGCTCAGGCCGCCGTCTTTGCTCCTTATGCTGTAGACCGTAAAGCGCCCCCTCCGCTGCGCCGTGGAATCGGCGTCAAAGCGGGTCTCGAAGCGCTTTTGCCACTGCGTCCCGGGCAGATTGTCGACCCGTGCTGTCGAATTCCACACGCTGCAGGGCACCCAGCCGCCCTTCCCGTCCGAGGATGAATAGACGATGCGCGAAGCGACGTCGTCCCCTTCCCCGCTCACGTAGACCTCGGTCAGGTTCGCGCCTGCGGGATTTATAAAGCGCCCGTCGTCGTGAAAGAAGGCGAGGTACTCCCCTTTGCCGACCTGCGTTATGTCCGCGACGGCCACGATGCCGCCGAAGTCTCCGATGGGTTCAAGCTCGCTGAAGCTCATCCCCTCGTCCTCCGAGTGGGCCATGCGGATCGGGTACAGGCCGCTGAACATGATGAGGTGTTTCTGCCCGTCCGGCCCAACGGTGCGGTAGAGCGTTGGCACCTCCAGGGACGTATGCCAGGACGCGGGAACAGGCAGGCGCTGCGTCCAGGTGACGCCGCCATCAAAGCTTTTTTTGAGCGCGATGGGGCCGCGCCCGTGGCTTTTGGGATAGACGCAGATCACCGTGCGGTCGTCGTCCAAAAGCACGGTCGTGGGATGTCCGAGATACTGCCCTTCCTCGCGGTCGACGACGCTCTGGCGGAAGGTATCGTTGGACAAGTCGAGCAAAGGGATCGTGTAGCCTCTCAGCATAGTGTTTCCTCCTTTGGCAAAGCGCATCCGATTTTGTTTGTCGTGTATGAAAAAAGCGCAGATTCGTCCCGGGCCGGAAAGCGCGTTTTGTTCAGGCGAACACCTTGACCAGCAGCAGCCGGCCTTCCCCGACCGTGACGACGGCCGTCCGGCCGGGCAGGACTTCGTTGCTTATGCCGTATTGGTATTCGCTTTTGATCTCACCGTCCGTCAGCGGGTATTTTGCGTTTTTTATGCAGATCCTCCGGGCGAGGCCGGAAATGTTCAGCAGGGAGAAATAAGCGAAGGAATCGTCCACGAAAGCGGGCTTTGCGGAGACGATTTCCATCACGGAATAGTCGTCGACGATCTCGGCTTTTTTCCCCAGCGCGTCCAGGTAAAGCAGTATCGACACGTTTCCGATGGTGTGGTCCAGCCGCGCGCCCACGACGCCTGTAAGCAGGAATTCCTCATATCCCCGCTTCAGCGCTTCCTTCACGGCATATACGCTGTCGGTATCGTCCTTTTCCGTGGGCAGTACGATCGTTTCCGCGCCGAGGTCCGGTTTTTCGTACGAATCGAAATCTCCGACGATCAGGCCCGGTCTGAGCCCCAGCGCGTTAAGATGCTTAAGTCCCCCGTCGCAGTAGATCGCAAAGTCGTCCCCGCGAAGGCGGTTCTTCACGCGGGAATAGTCGTTTATGTCGGCGGCGCCGACGATCACACAGCGTTTCATTTATGGCGTTTCCTCCCGAGCGCGGTTCAGACGGGCGCTTTATTCCGCCGCGGCTTCCGCCATGGCGATAAGGTTCTCCGGCGGTACGCCGGGAAGAATCGATTCGTGGCTGGGCGAGACGACGTAGTTTTCCCCGAAGAGGTCTCGCAGCCTGCGCACTTCGTCCCTCACCTGCTGCGGGGTGCCGAAGGGCAGAAGGCGCTGGGTGTCGACGCCGCCCACGAAGACGATCCTGCCGTTGTACTTGCGGGACAGGGTCTCCGCGTCCATGTTGGCGGCCAGCGCCTGGATCGGATGCAGCGCGTCCACGCCCGCGTCGATGAGCCGGGGAATGATGCGCTCTATGGAGCCGCAGGAATGCAAAAGCACCTTCATGCCATAGCGGTGGGCCTGGTCGGTGAAGCGCACGAAATATGGCATCACGAAGCGGTCGAAAAGCTCCGGGGATATGAGCATGTCGCGCTGGCTGCCGAAATCGTTTCCGAAAAAGAACATGTCGATCTGATCCGCCGCCTGCGAAAACAGACGCTCGTTGATCCGGTAATAGAAGTCCGCCACGTGCTCCGTCACCGCCTCGACCACGTCCGGATCGGTGTACATCTTCACGAAATAGTTTTCCATGCCGAAGAAGTCACAGACATTGTGAAAAAAGCAGCTCCACGAGCCGGAGAGCACCGCCTGCCCCTTCGCGTGGGTCTCTTTTATGGCCTGCAGGGTCCCTTCGAAGCTGACGTATTTCTCGTCCGGCCAATCGTAAGCCTCGACCTCGGCGACGTCCTCGCAGTCGCCGAACACGCCGGGCTGGCTCAGGCTCTTTCGCGCCTTTCCGCCCAGCACGTCGAACATGGGCTTCCCCTCGGGGTGGTTCCACATGCCGTTCCCTTCGGGCATCACCCAGCGGCAAGTGTCGCCGAGCTTTAAGCCCATTTCGAAATCGTCCTTCACGCCCATTTTGGCAAACAGCTCGTCGCGGTACAGATGGTTGGGGTTTCCGTGCCAGAAGCCGCAGTGGCCGCTCCTGTAGGCCAGTATGTCCTTTAAGCGCTCGCGTCCGTCCATGGCCGTCCTCCGTTTATGTGTTTCAATGATGGCAGGCAAGAGTATTATATCGGAATCGCCGTTTTTATGCAAGAGCGAAGAAAGAGAAATCGTGCCTTATCTTTACATGCTCCCGGGCAAATTTTCGTCTTTACAAAAGCGCGCCGGCGTGGTATAATTCTGTCATTCACGCAAGGAGGGATGATCGTGGCGGAGGCTTTCAAGATACTGGCGCAGAACCGCAAGGCACGGCACGATTATTTCATCGAGGAGACGTTTGAAACGGGGCTGGAGCTCAAGGGCACGGAGGTCAAGTCGATCAGGCTTGGCAAGTGCAACCTGAAGGACAGCTACGCGCAGGTCGTGGGCGGCGAAATGCTGGTCTACGGCATGCACATAAGCCCCTACGAAAAGGGCAACATCTTCAACACCGACCCCCTGCGCGTGAAAAGGCTTCTGATGCACAAGCAGGAGATACGGCGTCTGGATCAGGCGGTTTCGCTCAAAGGCCTTACGCTCGTTCCGCTGGAGCTGTACCTGAAGCAGGGCCGCGTAAAGTTGCTGCTTGCGCTTTGCAAGGGCAAACACAACTACGACAAGCGCGACGACATCGCCAAAAGAGACGCGGACAGGGAGATCACGCGCTCCCTGCGAAGAAGCGCCAAGGGGAACTAAGGAACAAGACCGCCCAAAAGCGCGTCTTACCAACGTAACTGTTGCTCATGCTCACGGGGGCGTATTTGGTTTCGACGGGGATCATGGGGACAGAAGAAGCGAGCGGCAGCCCCGAACTGCCCTAAAATCGGGAAAAACAATAACTGCGAACAATAACAGTTACGCTGTAGCCGCCTGATGCGGCTGCCGTCGACCCTGAGCCTCCTGCGGCGCAGGCCACCGGCGTCATAAAGGCAGGGAACGGACGCGGCAAAGCTTTGAGCTGCGTCGGCATTTATGAAGCTACCCAAGCACCGATCCCGTCTGCGGGAGCTTTGTGCGGGGAAATCTAAAACGCAGACTGCGCTCGGAGAAGCTTTTGTTTTCAGGTTTTCGGACAGGGGTTCGACCCCCCTCGCCTCCATTCACGAAAGCGCGCTGCCGGAAAACGGCAGGCGCTTTCGTGTATTCTTCAATATTTTTTCTTCAGTCTTCATTCAAGCATCTGTTTACATTTCAAAAACCCCGGGCTACGTTGCGTCTCTCAGGCGACGATCCCCTTCCAAACTGCATTTTTCAATGCAGAAAAGCTGCATCTATTTATGCAGTTTGTTAATTTAAGATTAACCAGAAAAATAGCACTCACCCATTGACAGTGCTGATAATTTGAGTATAATAATAGTCGAACAAAGGGAAAGGATTCCCGGAGTGATCAACATACACGACCTACGCCGACACACACCCCCCTGCGAAGGCAAGTCCACAGCAGGTGCGCTGTACAGCGCTTGAGTCAAAGGAGGTAAGAGTTATGTTGATGCCCAGTCTGTTCGGTGAAAACCTGTTCGATGAATTCTTCGGCGACCTGGACCGCGAGATGCGGCACATGGATCGCAGGCTCTACGGCAAAAACGCCGCCCGCGAAATGAAAACCGACGTGCGCGAGCACGAAGACCACTATGAGGTAGACATCGATCTGCCCGGCTTTACGAAGGACGATATCACGCTCGAGCTCGAAAACGGCTATCTGACCGTGACCGCCGCCAAGGGTCTTGACAAGGACGAGACCACGAAGAAAGGCACCGTCATCCGCCGCGAAA
Source organism: Clostridia bacterium (assembly GCA_017395065.1). GTDB lineage: Bacteria > Bacillota > Clostridia > Christensenellales > Aristaeellaceae > RUG14130. The sequence continues at coordinate 83,092 of JAFPWH010000032.1, forward strand.
GGTACGCGGGCACGCTGCAGCGCAGCTTCTACGTGGGCGACGGCCTGACGGAAGCGGATATCAAGGCCAAACTGGAGAACGGCGTATTGAGCCTGAGCCTGCCCAAGGCAGAGGCTAAGAAGCTCCCCGAAAAGAAGACCATCATGATCGAGGGATAAACTCCTTAAGCGAAAGGGGCTGTGCGACAGCCCCTTTCGCTTATTATTGGGTTTTGCGCCTTTTGCCAAAAACGCTGCGGCGTTTTTCGGGTGCAAGGCGCGCTGCTTAGGAAAGAGGGCGAGCCTGAAAAATACGTTTTCCACGATCCCCAGGGCAACCCGCTGTCCCAGGCGACGTTCAAGCGGATGTGGTGCCGGCTGATGGCGGACGCCCGCTGCGCGACGGTGCGGGACTACGACCCGCACGAAGAGAAGAATTGGGACATCCTGAAACAGGTCAAGCCCACGCTGACTCCGCACTTTCTGCGCCATAATTACGTGACCCTCCTCTACGAAGCGGGTGTCGACCCGCTGATCGCGATGAAGATCCGCAGGCCACACGGACTGCAAGACCACCGCGAACATCTACACGCACGTTAGGGACGAGATGCCGAAGAAGGCGACGGTGAACATGGCGGAGGTGTTTGGAAGCAGCGGGAAGGGGCAGAGTTGAGAGAAATCCGGGCGGATGCCCGGATTTCTTCGCTTTTGAACGTTGCAGAGCAAGTTGAAGTGTGGTATAATTCTGTCAGATAGTCCATAGACTGGGAGGTATCTGTATGAAACGTTTGATGCTTATTCTTATTGCACTCCTGCTGGTTACCCTGGTGACGGCAGCAATGGCTGAAGGCGACGCCGCGGACGCAGGGCAGGTGAAGTACAAATTCACCGTTCTTGAGGACGGCACGGCGATGCTGACTTCTTGTTCTGCAAATGGCATTGAAATCCTCGAACTGCCGGAAACTGTCACCGACAGCGAAGGTACGACTTATACGGTTACGAGATTGGCGGCAGATTTGTTCGTCGATGCTGCTGTCATTTGCATTCCCGACAGTGTGACGGTTTCTGCGGAGGAAGGCTTGCAGAATATCGCTTTCGCTTATGAATTCCGCGTTTCTGATACACATCCGACCATGGCGGTAATCGACGGGGTACTATTCAATAAAACAGAGAGATCTCTGATCCGCTATCCAATGAAAAAGGAGGCAGCTGGATATACGATCCCGGAAGGCGTTGCAGCAATTGCTCCTTATGCGTTCAGCGGTTATTCAAAACTGTCAGTGCTTACCATCCCGGACAGCTTGATGAGTGTCGGTCACAATGCGTTCTTCAACAGTGGCATAAAGACTTTTAACATATCCGCTTCCAACCCTGTTCTGGCAGTTGAAGCCGGAGTGCTTTATGACAAGCGAGAGAGAGCCTTGATAACAGTGCTGACAGATATCGTGCCCGTATTTTCCATACCTGAAGGCATTGAGAGGATTGAGGATTACGCATTTAACTATAATAAAGTAATAAAAACACTGCATCTTCCCTCAACTCTCAGAAGTATTGGAAAAGACGCATTCTATCAATCCTCTCTGGAAGAGATCCAGTTTAACGAAGGCCTGGAACATATTGGTTATGAAGCCTTCTTCAGCACAAAAATCGTGGAGGTTACACTCCCGACTTCACTTACGGAAATCGGTGAACGTGCCTTTGCCGCAAATTCTCTGTTGACTGACGTAATAATCCCGGAAGGGTGCGCGGCAACCATCGGAATACAGTGCTTTAGCACTAGTTCCATCGAGACGATAACAATACCGTCCTCGATCTCAGAAATCGGGACATTTTGTTTTGCGTATAATGAGAACCTTAAAGAGGCTGTGCTATTATGCCCGTTAGAGAGTTTGCCGGCTATATTCTATCGCTGCAGAAGCCTTGAAAAGGTGAGCTTGCCCGATAGCTTGCAAACTATTGAACTGAACGCATTCTACCTTTGCGAGAGTCTGTCACATATCGAGCTGCCGGCGGAGCTGAAGAGTATCGAGGTTAATGCCTTCAGGGATTGTAAATCACTGAAAGAACTCTACCTCCCCGTAAGCATAACCGATATCTCTTCCGGCGCATTCAGTGGGGTGGACGATATCGTTTTCTCCGTAGAACACAACAGCAACGCAGAAGCACTCTGTATAAAATACGGCTGGAGTTATGTGAGCGAAGGCGAAGCAGACCTCTCGGCAAACATCCCTGACTGGCTCAAAGCTGCCGAGGAAACCTTCCCGACCCATTGCCCCGAATGCAACTACACGCTGCCTGAAGCGTGTGACTACAACTACTGTCCAATGTGCGGCGCCGAGCTCAGGGGAAACTGAGCGAAAACGGTATAGTGAACTGCGCCCCGTGCGCCATAAAAGTGACGGGGCGTCTCTCTTTTAATTCTGCCCGGCACGCACGTTGATTCTCCTCCGTTATAAAATGCATGTGAAAAGAGGTAGCACTTATGAAGAGAATACTTACTGTACTGCTCCTTCTGGTATTTGCCCTGCCGGCCTTTGCCGAAGCACCCGAGAGCTTTACAGGGACGTGGTTTGCGGAAAGCATGTCGGTTCCGGCTTATACCTTTGAACCGCTTTTCCCATATGATGGAGAGCCCGGCATTTTCGGTATGATCCTCAACGATGATGGGAGCGGCACGATCGTTCGCGGCAATATCACTGAAGAGTGCCGTTATTCAGACACATCCTTGACTGTCGGCGAATCGTCATATCCACTGGTCTTTGTCGGCGACAGGATCTATGTTTCGGGACTCGAAGACCCGAACGATGCCGGCGATATGAAGTACGATTTCGTGTTTGGCCGGACACTGAGCTATCACCTGCTGCCCATGCCTTGCGATGCTGAAAATGCGGACGCACTCGCCGGAAATTATGTCGGTGCATATATGCAGCTTGGCGGCAAGATCGCGGACATTGAAAACGACGGACTCACTGTTACGGTCGCGCAGGACAGCGTGGATTTCTTTGGACTTTATCTTCCTGTCCGCTTTGAGGATGGCACGCTGCGCGCCAAGCTGGGCGGAGACACGGGTTCTTCACTGCTCGATGACTGTACCGACATATTGATCAGACCCTGTGAGCTCAACGGCGTTATGGTCTTTGAGCTGTGGAGCGATAAAGAATTGTATATGCGGCTGTATTTCCGTGAAGCATCCATGGGAAACGAGTCTGGCGAAAGAGCGCCGGACGCGGCGAGCATATCGGGTTCATCCGCAAAACGCATCTACAGCTTCGATGAAAGTGCTGTAGCGACGCCGTCGGACAGCGATATCATCATCGACGTTCCCTTAGAGGGCTTTGAACGCATCGGCATGGATGTTTCGGGATTCATGACCGCTGTAAAGACGAATGGAATACCGACCGAAGACATCCGGCTTATCTCGCTCAGCCCAGCCGGAAAAACGGGCATTGCTTTTCTTAACGACATTCCGCTTGCCTACTGCGACGGGCAGTACCGCGTAGTCTATCCAAGCGCAGAGCGCGGCTGTGACGACGTCAACGGTTCCATGCTCATGGACTTTTACGGCAAAGGAATCCGGAGCATAGGCAGCGAAGGTGTTTGTTATTCTGCCGATGGCAGGTATGCAGCAGTACTCAACAACAGGCAAGTCACCGTGCAAAACAGGCATATCGATCCCATCCTCATTGATCTGTACTCGGGCGAAGCGATTATTCTATCGGCTTACGGCAGCAGTATGCGGGATGAAGACTTTGGAAACACCGTATCCGTAAGCTTTACGAGCGACAGTGCCGGCCTGTATTGCGCAGTGAGACGGTTGGGATATTACGAGCTGAGGCGGATCGACATTGAATCTTTGGAAGATCGGCTGATCGTTAAAACCCCGGAGGGACTCATCAACACGATCTTCGGTGCTTCATGGTGCTATCCGAATCTGTGCCGGTTGAGGGACGGCAGCTTCCTTTTCCTGAGCGATACAAATGACACCAGAAGACCTCAAAGTATAACACGGGTCAGCAGCTCTGACGGGATCGATTATCGCGTTCAACCCCATGATCTGCCCGCGTCGATTCGTTATACCAGAACGGAGCTGCTTCGGTATTCGGCGGTTTCGAACAAAGCCTTCGTCGTCAGTGAGGGCTCTGCCACGATGACGTCAAGCTCTCAGGCGCCCATCATTCTTCCCGGCTTCCTTTGCCGTTTTGACTGCGACGAAGGTTTCAGCGGCATCGACGAGCTGTGGGCCATCGACTGTGAAAACCAGTGTACCGTCCGCTTCACGGGCAGTGAAATCGAGACGTTGTTTAGCGAACCGCAGACAATGAGCACATTGAACCGCTGCGCCGTTATCCTTGATGCGGAGCAGTCGCCCGACGGAAACTGCGTCCTGATCCTCGCTGCTTATTATCCGGAAGGCTCTTTGCAGGGCAGAAAAGCGCTGCTGATGTTGGATTTAAGGGATATGAGCATACAGGCAGTGAGCGGCATAGACGCTGAAACGATCCTTTCGCCGGGCGTTGCGAGCGAATATGAGCCCTGCATGTCGTGGGACGGTGACACGCTCTTTGTCGAAACCAAAGACGGGATCCTCCGATACGAGGCAAAGCAATCCGGCGACGACGTGGCAGAGGACATAATTGCAGAAGACGCAGTAAAAGCACTCGCGGAAGAGGCGGAAAAAGCGCTCGCCGAGGAAACAGAAAGGGCCCTTGCGGAAGAGCTTGCAAGGGGCGCTGAGGAAGCGGTACAGGAAACCGAAGAAACAGAGACGGCATATGACGAAACGCCGGATGCCGATGACGAACTGCCCGACTGGCTCAGACCCACGCCGGCCCCATCTCAAGTCCACTGCCCCGATTGCGGTCATGTGCTGCCCGAAGATAACGGTTTCAACTATTGTCCCTATTGCAGGGCTTTGCTTTTCGTAAGCGTGACTCGCTGCCCTGCTTGTGACTGCGCACTGCCCGAGGGCAACAACTTCAATTATTGTCCTTATTGCAGGGCGGTGCTCAGGGAAGGCTGAGAACCAAGGCGAGCATTGCGGTATACTATCTAACCCTGAATAAACTGCACCCCATTTGTTAGACAAGTCACGTTTTACTTGAATTAACAAATGGGGTGATTTATGCCGCCAGGAAAGAGCCAAAGCACTTGCGCTACTACCGGTGAACATGGCGGAAGTGTTCGGGGCAGAGGGGGGAAGGATGAGAAATCATCCTCCTTTTGTGCTTTCAAAAGTATCATAAACCGACTGTCAGCCCTTGCCAAATCAGCACTTATATGCTATAATGTTAAATGTATATGTGTTCCCTCTGAACAGCAGATTATAAAAGGAGTTGACAAAGATGGCCGGGAGCGTTCCGCTGAGAACCGATGGACGTCCCGGGAGAAGTCTGCCCCGGCTGCTGCCAGAGGGGTTGACGGGACGCGGCTGCATTGCCGCGCTTTTTTGTTCGCGATGACCTGACGAAAGATTCTGACAAGGAGGATTCAATAAATGACGTTCAAACGATTTGCGGCGCTGATGCTGTCGCTACTGATGCTGCTGACGGTGCTGCCGGAGCTTTTGCCCGCGGCGCAGGCCAAGCCGTCTGAGGCGGGATGCGCCAAATCGCCGACAGGCCGGCACGCGTGGGGCGGAAGACCCAGAGACGCCTGGTGCGACTACGCGGGCGGCGTGGTCTGGCAATGCAGCTATTGCGGCAAAACGATTTTTGAGGAGGATACGCCCGCGCTGGGGCACAACTGGGGCGAGTGGACTACGACCAAGGAGCCATCCTGCACGGAAAAGGGTTCCCGCACGCGCACCTGCAAGCGCTGCCAAAAGGTAGAGACGCAGGAGATCGCCGCGCGGGGGCACTACTTTCCCAACCCCTGGACGACCATCAGCGAGCCTACCTGCACCGAGGTCGGTCACAAAATGAACACCTGTGTGCGTGTAAACCGCGGCGTTCCCTGCGGCTACGAGTGGTGGCGGGAGATCCCGGCGCTTGGCCACGACTGGGGCGAATGGCACGTGATAAAGACACCCACCGCCGAAGAGGACGGCATAGAGCAGCGCGAGTGCTCCCGCTGCGGCATAACGGAGCAAAGGCCGCTGACTTTGGAGGACTACGCCGACAGTGCGTCGCTTTCTCTCAGCGTGAGTTTTGACAAAGACAGGACATATAAGGCGGACGAAACCGTAACATTTCATTGCACAGTCATGAACAACGGAAATGTGCCGCTGTGGATCGAAGCCGTTTACATGGAGTTTCAGAATGACGATGATATGCTCGAATCCTCTCCTCATGAGGATAAAACGCTTGGGCCGGGGGAAAGCCTTATTACCACGGTAACGTATACCTGCACGCAGGAGGACGAAGACAGGCGCTATGTCAGCGCAACGCTGTTTGCCCGCGGCCTGGAGACCGATAAGCTGGACACAGAAAAATACGTCGTCAGCAATTTTGTGCCCGCCGTCATAAACCTCGACGATTTCATGGACTATGAACTCATCGTGGAGAAAACCGAACGCTTTAAGCCCGAGAACGGCTTATACTATACAGCAGCGGAAACGATAACCTATAAGATCGTCGTGACCAACCGGTTCGACAGGACGCTGCACAATGTCACGGTGGAGGACATTCCCGACGGCCTGACCGCAAGCATTTACACGCTTGGCGTTATCGAGGAACTGCCGCCCTATGCTTCGAGGTCTTTTGAAACGTTGTACACCGTTACCGAAGAGGACTGCGCACGAGGCTATCACCTCAACCTCGCTTACGCGCAGGGCGAAGATACCAACGGCACGACTGCCGAGGTCAGCAGTCCATGCGGTGTCGACAAAGTGAAGGTTGAAAAGGAGGAGATCAGTACTCCCGCAAACGGCGCCTTCTACACAGAGGGCGAGACGATAGATTACGTAATCACCGTAAGCAACTTAAGCAAAGCTGACCTGAACGACGTATGGGTGTACGATGTCCCCGAAAATTGGGAAATCGGCTACGCGCTGGACAGCGGGATCACGCTTGCTCCGGGCGAGCAGCGTCAATACGTTTACCACTATACCGTTATCGCCGGGGATTGCGACATGGGCTTTATGCGCAACCAGGCGTCCGTATCCTGGGAGGATCAGGATCACCCGACCGGTTCAAGGCACACTGAGAGCAGTTTCGTGACATCTCCTTGCGGCCGGGTCAGTGAATTGCTCATAACAAAGGCCGTGACCTCTGCGCCGGCCAACGGCGAATACTATGTCGACGGTGAGACCATCACCTATGTGATCGAGGTATGGAACCTGACGGATTATCCGCTGTACGATCTGGAGGTCTACGATAACCGTAACGACAATGAATATGCCCGATCCCTGCTTGGCAGCGTTCCCGTGTTTGGCGCGCACGGGCATTTGAAATACAACTACGAGCACGCGGTGGATGTGGATGATATCGCGAATTCACCTTACCCCAACAGCGCCACAGCCTTCTGGTACTCGGGCGATCCCACAGGCGCAGATGTCACTGCAAGCCCGAAGCGCGAAGAGAAGAGCAACGTGGTAGAGTGCCCCTGCGGCAAACCCAAAGCCGGTGTTCGCCTCAGCAAGTACGAAAAATCAACCCCCGCAAACGGCGAGTATTACGTGGAGGGCGAGAGCGTACGCTACTATGTGGTCATTCAAAACAATACCGACGGCCACGTGTTCGTCAGCGACTTTACGGACACGCTTTCCCCGATCGGCGACTTCTTCGGCGACCCCTACAGTTGGGGAGAGCTGTATCCGGACGAGGTCAATTCCGCGGAGTACTCCTACACAATCAACGACCTTGACGTGCTGGTGGGTACCAAGAGCAACGCGGCCAGCATCGTTTGGCAGGACGAGGAGGGCAATACCTTCACCGCCTTGTCGAATACCGTCACCGTACCCACCGGAAAGGGAGAAGAACCGCGCGATGAGGTCACCCTCGAAAAGCGCGTGCTCTCCGTTCCGGCAAATGGCTATGCCTATGAAGTTGCCGAACAAATAATCTACGAGGTGGTAATCACCAACAACTATCATACCATCGCTCAGGATGTGGAGATCAGCGATCCGCTTAAGGGCTCAGGCGAGAACAGCGTGATCGGGCATATCGATACGCTGCACATGCACGAAAGCTATTCCTACATCTACGTTTACACCGTAACCGCGGAAGACGCCGAGGCGGGCTATGTGCTTAACCAGGCCACCGCCATCTGGACCGACGGCAGGACGCGGGAGCAGCACACTGGGAACTCCAATATCGTCACCGTGCCCGTTATGCATATCGTGCCGCCTGAACGGGTGCACGTATATCTGGCCAAGTTTGAGGACAGCACTCCCGCAAACGGCCTATACTATGTTGAAGGCGAAACCGTGCGCTACGGCGTGTACTTCGTAAACGACGGAGACGGGGACGTATACGACGTGCGCCTCCACGACGACATGTTCAACCCGGACTGGAGCGCTTACCTTGGCGTCCCCGGTACAGTCAAAGCCGGCGAAACCTCCTCGACCTTCTACTTTGAGCACGAGGTTACCGCCGAAGAGGCTATCCTTGGACATATCACAAACCAGGCGGCCGCCATGTACCGTCCCGAAGGTGATGCTTCGGATGAAGGCGAAATGATCACCTCAAATGTTGTGATTGTCCTGACCGGTTTCCCCGAACCCGAGGACGAGCCGGTGGACTTTGAATTGCACAAAACGGTGGTCTCCACCTCCGCCAATGCCGGCTACTATGTAAAGGGTGAAACCGTAGCCTACCTTATCACTCTCGTCAACAATTCAGACCTTCCGCTCTTTATCGACCAGACATGGGACCAGCTGTGGAACGCCGGGCTGATCTGGGAGGGCGATCTCGGCACCGGCACGGTGAACCCGCACGATTCTGTATCCTTCGGCTATACCCACCAGGTGACCCAAGAGGACGTGGACAACGGCCTGCTGACCAACGTGGTCGTGATGGACTTCTTTACGCAGAAGGCGGACGATCATATCGAATACTTCACGGCTATGGACAGTGCGGAGGTTCTCTGTAAGGAAGGCCCGGAGCCGCCCGAGGAGCCGGACTATCCGGTTGTGATCAAGTATGAAACCAGCCATCCGGCCAACTGGAGCTATTACACAGAGAACGAGGTCGTGGAGTACGACGTTTGGGTCTACAACTACACGGGCCGCGATTTCTCCGACATCCGCGGCTACGACATACTGCTCGACACTCCGGGCTTCTATTTCGGCTCGATGCCCACGCTTGACGCGACTCCGGCCAAGTTCCACATTTACTACACTGTGACAGGCGCTGACGTAATCATGGGGAGCATCTACAACATCGCCTGGGTCACCATGTACGACGACACATATGAAAATGAATTTACCGTCTACTCCAACGACGTCACCGTGCCCACCGACGGCATCATCGACCCGCCGGAAAAGCGCGCGACGGTCTGCGATTATCAGCTGCTGGCAAGCGGCGAAGGCGCGTATGAATACATGAACGTCTATTGCGCTGAGCACGCCGGTGTACACGCGGCGACGGAAAAGCTGCTTGGAAGCGCTTCTTCGCCCGAGGAGACGAGCGTGGCCCTTGAGACCGCCGTGGGCCTCTGGCAGCGCTCGCTGGACAGCCAGTACCGGCGCCTGATCGATGCGGCCGAAGGAGATCTCAAAACCGCGCTCGAAAACGACCGGAGAGTGTTCGACGCCTATACAGAGGCGTACCGGGCTCGGCTTCAGGCGGAGGGGCTGGAGGCAGACAGCGTGAACCGGCTGCTGATCGACACACTGTGCGACAGGGTGTGCGAACTGTGCTGCACCGCCGGCACCGCGCCTCAGGCGCGAAAGGACGTGCAAAGCGCAGGCATACGGACGATCGAGCGCCAGAGCGCAAACGAGTGCACCTGCACGCTCGACCGCAGCCATGTCGCCTATTTCACCAAGAGCCTGAACGTCTGCAACAGACATACGCCTCTGCTCAAAGCCGTCAGCCGGCTCTTTGCCGCTGCGGGCGAGGACGAACGGATGAAGGCCGTCGCCTGGGATAAGGAGAAGGCGTACTGGCTCGCGGAGCTGAACGGCCAGTACGAACAGATGATCAAAGCCCGGCCGGAGCTCGGGTACTGCCTCACTGTAGAGCGCGACGCATATATCGCAGCCGTCTCCGCCCGCATGAGCCTGTATGAGGCATATTATTCGTCAGACACTGCACTGATCAGCGAACTGGGCGCCCGCATGTGCCTTGAGCGCGCACTGAGCCTTTGTAAATAGTCAGGGCCATCAACATAGGGGACGGTTTGCGCTCTGCTGTTTTTCGCGCAAACCGTCCCCGATATCGCCTGACCTCCGGCGCAAGGACATCAGCTTTACAATGAGCTGCCGCGTGGACGATTACAAGCCCGAACCTGAGGGGCATCTACGCCGCTCTCAGGTCAACCCGCCGATGACAATGAACCACGCAGTCCACACGGCCCGGAACACCGCAGCGAGCATCTACACTCACGTTAGGGACGAGATGCTGAAGAAGGCGACGGTCAACATGGGCGAAGTGTTCGGGAGCAGGGAGAAGGGCTGACAGGCTGGGATTATGGCGGCTCCGGGCGTTTGCCCGGAGTTTTGCGTTCTGGATTGCTAAAACGGGTGGGAAATGTTATAATACTATAAGATATTAAAGAATCTGTCTTGTGGTGATGATGAGATGTTCGGCGCAATCTACGGGGACATAATTGGCTCATTTTATGAAAGCCACTGCACCAAAAGTTATGATTTTCATCTGGAAAATGAAAGCCATTTCACAGATGATAGCGTCTTGATTGCCGCAGTTTGCGACACGATTCTAAATGATCCCTCTGATGTCGGAATGTTCGGTATCCGTGCAAGAAGTAAACAGTACGCTTCTCAATACAGGCGATTTTATTCA